>JAUIJD010000034.1 GCA_030431475.1 Verrucomicrobiia bacterium
CTTCGTTACCATGCCCAACGGCGGTCGGGCCCGTCTGTCTGCTGTCCTTGTTTTTCATTTCACCTCAAGTCCAGCTCCTCGACAGACGACCCGCCCGCCATTTTTGCAGAACTTTCGGGACGGTACCCGCTCTCACGGTAGGGTCGGACGCCTCGGCCGACCTCAGGACAAGCGGGGGCGCTTGTCCCTACCTTGCCGCCCGGACGACCGTGGCGGTTGGCCCCACCTCGCTCTCACGGTAGGGTCGGACGCCTCCGCCGACCTCAGGACAAGCGAGGGCGCTTGTCCCTACCTCACCAGCTCGAAGCTCACCGCCCGCTGCGGGCGACCTCGCTCGTCCATCACGCAGCCGGTGACGACCGGCGTCTCTCGACTCCAGTCGATGCTCAGGCTGCCGAAGTTCGCGCCGCGGAACATCCGCCCGAGCCGATGCCGGTTCGGCTCGTCGCCGTCGCCCAGCGGCAGGTTCAAGCTGCTGGAGGTGATGTCGTAAAGCGGATAGCCGACCGTTTCCCGGTCGACCGAGATCTCCCCGACGTGGCGATCGCCGCTCAGGATCACCACCGGCGGCACGTCCTCGCGCGCCAGCAATTCCATCAGGCGCTGCTTCTCCTTCGGAAAGTTCGCCCACTTCTCCCAGCGGTGTTCGCTGGCCAGCACCTGGATCGACGACACCAGCACGTTCACCTGCGCCTCGCTGCCGGTCAGCATCTTCTCCAGCCACCGCCACTGGGCCTCGCCGAGCATCTCCCCGTCCGACCCGACCGGATCCCGGAAGTAGCGGGTATCCAGCAGGATCACCCGGGTCATCTTCCCCGGAGGCCCGAAATCCTCCACCGCATACACGCCCTCCCGCTTCCGCCTCGGGCTGTCGTCCGGGACGTCGAGGAAATCGAGCAAGACCTGCTGCGATTCCGCCTTCATCGCATACTCCTTGCCGGCGTCGTTCGCGCCGTAGTCGTGGTCGTCCCAGGTCCCGGTCACTCTCGCGGTGGTCCGGATCCGGGCGTAGCCGGGATGCTCCCTGGCGACTCGATACTTCGCCCGCAACACCTCCATGTCCTCGGTGTCGCCATAGACGTTGTCGCCCATCCACACGAAGACGTCCGGCCCCAGATCGGCGATCGTGTGGAGCGACGGGGCCGGCAGGACCTCCTTGTAGCAGGACCCGAAAGCCATCAGCTCGACCGGCTCGGACCGCTTCGCGGGCTCGGCGGTCAAGGGAGCAGTCAGGAAGGCGGCACACAGGGCAATCAACGGTTTCACCTCGCCATTCACGCACGCCCCGCGGCAAGCGCAAGCCGGCGCTCGTGACGCCTTACCCCTCACCCCGGTTCCTCTCGTCGATCTGACCATTGAGGGTCAGGAAATCGTAGAGGTAGCCGATGAGGAACAGTCCTCCCGTGAGCAGCCACAGAATCCCCGTGCCGATCTTGCCCAGGTAGAATCGATGCACGCCGAGCGGCCCGATGAAGGTCTGGCACAGCCACGCCACCGAGTAGTCGTAGGGGCCGGAGGCGTAGCGACGGGCAGCCGAGCGCTCCATGCCCGGGATCAGGAACACGTCGACCAGCCAGCCGACCAGGAACAGCCCGCCGGTGAAGAACCAGATCGTGCCACTGATCGGCTTGCCGAAATAGAAACGGTGCGACCCGGTGAAGCCGAAGATCCAGAGCAGGTAGCCGATCGCCTTGCTGTGGGTGGGAGGGGTGTTCGTCATGGCCCCAGCATGACGGGGAACGCGCACGACTCCATGGGAATCCCCGACACGGTTTGGAACCCCCGGGCGGGCCGGTTGACAGAAACCACGCGGAACCGGAGTTTTATCGCGCATGCGACTCCTGATTCCCATTCTCGCCCTCATGACCCTTGCCACCTCCGCCCTCGCCGACGGCGAATACCGCCACCTCGTCTGCTTCAAGTTCAAGAAGGAGACGCCGAAAGCCGAAATCGAGCGCATCGAGAAAGAGTTCATCGCCCTGGCCGACAAGATCGACACCATCACCGGCTTCGAGTGGGGCACCAACGTCAGCCCCGAAAACAAGGCCAAGGGCTTCACCCACGCCTTCCTCGTCACCTTCAAGGACAAGGCCGGCCTCGAGACCTATCTCCCCCACCCCGACCACCAGGCCTTCGTCAAGGGCCTCGGCAAGCACCTCGACGACGCCTTCGTCTTCGACTACGTCGCCAAATAGCACGGTGGCTGCGGCGGCTCGCCGCAGGCCGTGGAAGCGGCGGCCCGCCGCCTTCCCGTTCTCTCCATCATGACTTCTCCCTCCCGTCGCCTCTTCCTCGGCACCTCCGCCGCCGGCCTCGCCGCCGCCTTCGGCACCCGCGTCTCCGCCGCCGAAGCCCCGGAAGCCCCCGGGTTGCGCACCCCCTTCATCTACCCCTTCCGCATCGGTGAGGTGGAGGCCTGGTCGATCTCCGATGCCAACCTGATGCTCAACGAGGGCCTCGACCTGATGTGGCCACGCGAGGAGCACCCGCACATGACCGAGGTCATGCAGGCCCACGGCGAACCCGGCGGCCCGCTGCCGCTCTACGTCAACGTGCTGGTCCTCCGCCACGGCAAGGAGGTCATCCTCTTCGACGCCGGCTTCGGCGGTCCGGTCCGCCCGCGCCTCGGCTGGCTCGCCGACGGCCTCGCCGCCATCGGGATCACCCCCGACCAGGTCACCGCCGGATTCCTCAGCCACGCCCACGCCGACCACCTCAACGGCTTCGTCGCCGACGGCCAACCCGCCTTTCCCAATGCCGCCTTCCACCTGCTGCCCGAGGAACTCGACTTCTGGCGCGGCAAGGACCCCGACTTTTCCCGGTCGAAGCGCAACCGGCAGCAACTCCCCGGCATGATCCGCGAGGTGCGCAGGAACTTCGACATCCTCGAACCCGTCACCGCCCCCGTGAAGGACGGCGACCAGCTCTTCGGCGGACTCGTCACCGTCCACGCCGCGCCCGGCCACACCGCCGGCCACGCCTGCTTCCGGATCCGCTCCGGCGACGACGAGCTGCTCCACCTGATGGACCTCGCCCACCATCACCTGCTGATGTTCGCCGACCCGGCGTGGACCATCGCCTTCGACCACGACCCGGCGCAGTCGGTGGTCACGCGGAAGAAGTTCTGGTCCGAAGCCGCCGCCAAGCGGACCCGCTGCTACGGGTTCCACCTTCCGTGGCCCGGCCTCGGCCACATCCTCGCCGACGGCCCCGGCTACCGCTGGTGGCCCGAAGCCTGGCGGTGGGGGTAGCTGCCCCGGCCCGGGGCAGGCCGTGGTCGCGGCGGCTCGCCGCGAGGCGAAATTCACGCCTTCGCCGCCTTCGCCATCCGCTTGCGCTCGTGCGGATCGAGGATGCGCTTCCTGAGGCGCAGGTGGCTCGGGGTCGCCTCCACCAGCTCGTCCTGCTCGATGTACTCGATCGCCCGCTCCAGCGAGAACCGCTTCGGCGGGCTCAGCTTGGAAGTCTTGTCCTTGCCGGCCGAGCGCATGTTGTCGAGGTGCTTCTCCTTCACCGGGTTCACCGGCAGGTCGTCGGCCCGCGGGTTCTCGCCGACCAGCATGCCGGTGTAGACCTCCTCGCCGGGACCGATGAACAGGATCCCCCGCTCCTCGAGCGCCTGCAGCGAGTAGGTCGTCGACTGGCCCTTCTCCATCGACACCAGCGTGCCGGTGATGCGGGTCGTGATCTCACCGGCGTGCGGCGCATACTCGTCGAAGAGGTGGCTCATGATGCCGTGACCCGAGGTCAGGTTCACCAGCTCGCTCTCGAAGCCGATCACCCCACGCGTCGGGATCTTTGCCTGGATCAGCGTCCGGCCGCTGGCCTCGACCTCCATGTTCTCGAGCACGCCCTTGCGGTTGTTCAGCACCTTGAGGATGCCCTGCGAGTACTCGTCGGGCGCCTCGACGTAGAGCGTTTCGAAGGGTTCGAGCAGCTGCCCGCCCTCGTCGCGGCGGTAGATCACCGTGGGGCGCGACACCAGCACCTCGTAGCCTTCGCGGCGCATGGTTTCGACCAGCACCGCGATCTGCATCGCGCCGCGCGCCGAGACCTTGAACACACCGGCCTGGTCGGTCTCCTCGACGTGGATGGAAATGTTCGTCTTCACCTCGCGCATCAGGCGGTCGAGGATGGCCCGCGAGGTGACGTGCTTGCCGTCCTTGCCGGCCAGCGGACCATCGTTGATCGAGAACTCCATCTGCACCGTCGGCGGATCGATCGCGACGAAGGGCAGTTGCTCGGCATCCTCGCTGGCGGCCAGCGTGTCGCCGATGTCGATGTCGTCGATGCCCGCGGCGATGCCGACGATCCCGCCGGCGCTGCCGCCTTCGGAGTCGTGCGTCGCCAGGCCCGAGTAGGAGAAAGTCTTCAGCACCTTCGAGCGCTGCTTGGTGCCGTCCTTGCGCAGCAGCCAGACGTTGTCGCCCTTCTTCACGCTGCCGCCGAGCACCTTGCCGACCGCCACCCGGCCGACGTAGTCGTCCCAGTCGATGTTCGACACCAGCATCGAGAACGGCGCGTCCTCTTTGGCGTCCGGCTCGGGGATGTACTCGACGATCTTCTTCAGCAGCGGCGTGCAGTCGACCCGCTCGTCGTCGGGCGACTCCATGAAGTAGCCGTCGCGCGCCGAGCCGTAGAGGAAGGGCGCCTCGAACTGATCCTCGGTCGCGTCGAGGTCGAGGAAGAGCTCAAGGACCTGGTCGTGCACCTTGAGCGGCGTTGCCAGCTCGCGGTCGATCTTGTTCACCACCACGATGGGCTTCAGGCCTTCCTGCAGCGCCTTGCGCAGCACGAAGCGGGTCTGCGCCTGCGGGCCGCCGGTCGCATCGACCACCAGCAGCACGCCGTCGACCATTTTCATCACCCGCTCCACCTCCGCGCCAAAGTCGGCGTGGCCGGGGGTGTCGATGATGTTGATCGTGTTGCCCTCCCAGTGGATGGAGGTGTTCTTGGCCTTGATCGTGATCCCCTTCTCCTTCTCGAGGTCCATGGAATCCATCGCCCGCTCCTGCCGCTCCTGGTTTTCGCGGTAGGTGCCGCCGGCCTGCAGCAGCTGGTCCACGAGCGTGGTCTTCCCGTGGTCGACGTGGGCGATGATGGCGAGATTGCGGATATTCAGGGACATGGCGGACGGATGGTCGGCGGAAATGCCGCGGCCCTATGGGCCCAAACACCCCGCTTGGCAAGGCGCAACGCGTGCAGTAGCTGCCGCGGCCCGCGGCAGGCCGTGGCGACGGCGGCCCGCCGTCACCCGCACTCCAACCACCGCCCCACCTCCAGCTCCTCCTCGATCTCCGCCCCATCCACCAGCCACTCGGCCAGCCGCCGGGCCACCCCGGGGGCATACAGCGAGCCCTTCGACCCCAGCCCGTTGAACACCACCTCTCCCCCCGTTTCTCCGATCAACGGCATGCTCCGCCGGATGATCGGCCGCACCCCGGCCTCGTGGGCCACCACCTCGAAACCCCGGATCCCGAGGGCCTTGAGAATCCCCTCCACCCGCGCCCGCCCGGCCGCCGTCGGCGTCCCATCGAGCTCATCCCACTCATAGGTCGCCCCCGCCTTGAACAGCCCGTCGCCCACCGGCACCAGCCAGCCGCCGCCACCGACCAGAATCCGCGACCCGTCCGCCTCCGGAATCCTCAGCGTCAGGATCTCCCCCTTCGCGCAGCGATGCTCGCCGAGCTTCCGGTCCATCAGATCAAACGCCCCGCCACACCTCACCACCCGCCCTCCTCCGCGCTCCCCGCCTTCCGCTCCCCACTTCTTCTCCGTTGCCTCGCAGAAGGCCCGCGCATCCACCCGGCCTCCGCCCTTCAAGATCACCCTCGCCCTCCAGCCGTCCGCGTCCTCCTCCACCCGCTCCACCCACCGCGCCACGTCCGGCCGCTCCAGCTTGCGCGCCACCTTCGGCCACTCCTTCTCCGCGACCAGCCGCACCACCGGATGCGGAAACCAGAGCGTCGTGCCAATCTCCCGCCCGGCCCGCTCGAAGAAGGCTGTCGACTCCGGCAGGAACTCCGCGATCCGCCAGCTCGGCTGGTAGTTCTTCCCCGTCACCGGATTCACCAGCCCTGCCGCCACCCGCGACGCCTCCCCGCTCCTTCGCTCACTCACCAGCCGCACCGCCGCCCCGCGTGCCTTCAGCTGCCAGGCCAGGCAGCACCCCGCCAGCCCCGCACCCAGGATCGTCACATCATCCGCCATGCCCACGATCTACCCGAACGACCTCCCCATGCCACGCCCCAAACAAGGTCCTCCTGCTTCAGCCGCCCGAAGCCCCGGCGGACCGCGCGACCCCAGTCGCGCCCCCCACAACCCCAGCCACACAACCCCAGCCACACAACCCCAGCCGCAACCCCAGCCGCAACCCCAGCCCCTTCGCTTCCTTCGCGTCCTTCTGTAAACCACCCCACAACCCCAGCCACTTCTCACTTCTCACTTCCCACTTCCCACTTCCCCCCACGCCATCCCGTCACCCCATTCTCCTTCCCCCGCCGTCCGGCTTCCCCCACCCTGCGAGCATGAAACCCAGCCTCATCGCCCTGCTGGCCACCCTCCCGCTGCTCACCTTCGCCACCGAGCTCGACTTCGAGGAAAAGTTCGCCGATCCCGCCACCCGCGACGCCGCCCTCGCCGAGCTCGTCCCCGGCACCCGCGACTGGTTCTTCCACCACGCGCTCCACCACCAGCTCCGCGGCAAGACCGACGCCTTCCAGCGCGTCGCCGACGACTGGCAGGCCGCCACCAGCCGCCGCCGCGACCCGGTCTCCTCCGACGGCCTCGAAACGCTCCGCACCCTCACCGACGGCACCCCGCCCCCCACCGGCCGCCTCGCCCTGTTCATCAGCCACCCCGAAAAGGGTTCCCGCACCCTCACCCTCGAATAGCAAGGAGGGGCTCCTTCAAGGTGCCCCCACCAAGGAGAGGCTCCTTCCAGGTGCCCCGGCCCTCCCCGTTTCCCATGGAAAAACCCGACCTCAAGAAACCCAAGACCTGGGCCGGCGGCGCCCCCGCCGTGGCCTCGTCGATGAAACACGTCATCGGCAGGGACGGCCCGCTTCGTGGCCCCAGGGCGCTGCTCGAGCTCAACCAGATCGGCGGCTTCGACTGCCCGAGCTGCGCCTGGCCCGACCCCGACGACGAACGCTCGGTCGCCGAATTCTGCGAGAACGGCGCCAAGGCGGTCGCCTCCGAGGCGATGCCGGCGCACGTCGATCGCGACTTCTTCGCACGGCACTCCATCGACGACCTCCTCGCCCGCGACGACGCCTGGCACGACCGACAGGGCCGCATCGCCGAGCCCATGGTCCTGCGCGAGGGCGCCACCCACTACGAGCCGATCTCGTGGGACGAGGCCTTCCAACTCCTCGCCTCCGAGCTGAACGGCCTCGAGTCCCCCGACGAGGCCGTTTTCTACACCTCCGGCCGCGCCAGCAACGAAGCGGCCTTCCTCTACCAGCTCTTCGCCCGCGCCTTCGGCACCAACAACCTGCCCGACTGCTCGAACATGTGCCACGAGTCCAGCGGCACCGCCCTCAAGCAATCGATCGGCGTCGGCAAGGGCACCGTCACGCTCGACGACTTCCTCGAGGCCGAGGTGATCCTCTGCGTCGGCCAGAACCCCGGCACCAACCACCCGCGCATGCTCACCACCCTCGAGCAGGCGGTGAAGGGTGGTGCGAAGGTCGTCGCGATCAACCCGCTCAAGGAGGCCGGCCTGACGGGCTTCGCCCACCCGCAGAAGGTCTCCGGCATGCTCGGCAAGGCGACCTCCCTCGCCTCGACCTACCTCCAGGTCCGCGTCAACGGTGACCAGGCGCTCTTCCGCGGCATCGCGAAATGCCTCACGGCCGACGAGCCCTTCATCGCCGCACACACCACCGGCCACGATGCCTACCGTCGCACGCTCGACGCGACCCCCTGGGACCGCATCGAGGCACTGTCCGGCATTTCCCGCAGCGAGATCGAGTCCCTCGCCGGGCTCCTCGCGTCCGGCGAAAAGCGGGTCATCACCTGCTGGGCCATGGGCCTCACCCAGCACCGCAACGCCGTCGCCACCCTCCGCGAGATCGCCAATGTCCACCTGCTGCTCGGAGCGATCGGTCGCCCCGGCGCCGGTCTGTGCCCGGTCCGCGGCCACAGCAATGTCCAGGGCGACCGCACCGTCGGCATCTGGGAAAAGATGCCCGAGAGCTTCCTCGCCGCGCTCGACGCGCAGGCCGGCATCACCTCCCCCCGCCGGCACGGCCACGACACCGTCGCCTCCATCCTCGCCATGCACCGCGGCGAGGCGAAGGTCTTCTTCGCGCTCGGCGGCAACTTCGCCCAGGCCTGCCCCGACACCTCCTTCACCGCCGAGGCGCTGCGCCGCTGCCGGCTCACCTGCCACGTCTCGACCAAGCTCAACCGCAGCCACCTCGTCCATGGCCGCCGCGCGCTCATCCTCCCCTGCCTCGGCCGCAGCGAGGACGACGCCGGACGCTTCGTCACCTGCGAGAACTCGATGGGCGTCGTCCAGATGTCCCGCGGCACGCTGAAACCGTGCTCCGACCAACTCCTCTCCGAGCCGGAGATCATCGCCGGACTCGCCGAGGCCGTCGTCGGCGACACCGGCAAGGTCCGCTGGCGCTGGCTGGCCGAGGACTACGACCGGATCCGCGACTGGATCGAGGCGGTGGTTCCCGGCTTCGACGCCTACAACCGCCGGGCCCGCCAGCCCGGAGGATTCTACCTGCCGAACGCCGCGAAGGAGCGCGTCTGGCAGACCGAATCCGGCAAGGCCGAGTTCGGCTGCGATGATCTCGATGCCTTCGACCCCGGCGAAGGCCGCCTCATCCTCCAGACCCTGCGCAGCCACGACCAGTTCAACACGACCGTCTATGGCAACCACGACCGCTACCGCGGCATCGCCAACGGCCGCCGCATCATCTTCGCCAACCCCGACGACCTCAAGGAACGCGGCATCGGCCCGCTCGAGCCGACCCGGATCACCAGCTACGCCGAGGACCGTACCCGGACCGTCGAGGGGTTCCTCGCCGTCCCCTACGACATGCCGCGCGGCATGGCCGCCGCCTACTTCCCCGAGGCCAACGAGCTGGTTCCCGTCGGCAGCGTCGCCGAAGGCAGCGGCACGCCGACCAGCAAGAGCATCGCGATCGACATTGCTCCGTAGCCTCTCGGACCGCGCGAGCCCACTCGCGCATGCATCGGACCGGATCTGCGCGAGTGGGCTCGCGCGGTCCTTTCAACCCTACTTCCCGCTCTCCACCGCGCCCGCATACACATTGAACCTCGGCGGCCGCAGGAAGCCGACCAGCGTCTGCCCCGAGCGTTCGGCGAACTCGATCGCCAGCGACGACGGCGCCGAGATCGCCGCCACCAGCGGCAGGCGCGCGCCGAGCGCCTTCTGCATGATCTCGAAGGACACTCTTCCGGACACCAGAAGGAAGCCGGACGCGAGATCCACGCCTCCCTCCAGAGCGTGGCCGATCACCTTGTCGACCGCGTTGTGGCGCCCGACGTCCTCGCGCACCATCCGCAATTCCCCCGCCTTGTCGAAGAACCCGGCCGCGTGCAGACCGCCGGTCCGGTCAAAGGTCCGCTGCCTTTCCCTCAAGCGCTCCGGCGCGCCGAGCAAGGCCTCCGCCGAGAAACGCACCGGCTCACCCAGCGGTTCGAAGTGCGTGAACACCGACTCGATGCTCGCCTTGCCGCAGATCCCGCAGGACGACGCACTGAACAGATTCCGCCGCAAACTCGCAGGATCGAAGTCCGACTCATCGTGGAGAAACACCCTCGCATGGTTCTCCTCGATCTCCATCCGACGCACCCCGCGCGGATCCGGCAGAATCCCCTCGGAAACGAGAAAGCCCCGCACCAGGTCCTCGTCATCCCCCGGCGTCCGCATCACCACCGCCAGCGGATGCCCGTCCAGCGTCACCTGCAGCGGCTCCTCCACCGCCACCCGCTCCGCTTTCTCCGAGCCATCGGCGCTCCGGGCCAGAAACGAACGATCCATCCCGGCGGATCCTGACCCATCACCGGTTTCGTGGCCAGCTCCGGAGTGGCGCTTTCCAAGCGCCATACCGGGGCACGGCGGTCTCCGACCGCGAGGAGGGCACTGCGCAAAGGGATCCGTCGAAACCCTCTCACCCAGCGGCTGAAAGCCGCTCCGCCCCCTCATGGCGCTCAGCGAGCGCCACTCCTACTCCACCCACCCCGGCACCTCGCCGTCGCCGGTCTTCTCGCCGCCGAGAATCCACGACAGGTTGAAGCGTGCCATCGTTCCAGCTCCCCCGGGCCCTCCCTCGAACAACAGGTAGATCCACCCCTCCGAGGCCGTGCCCGGGCGCCCGGCATCCATCGACGAGTAGGCGAAATTCCCGTCGAACACCTGACGCCGAAGCGGCCAGGTTTCGCCACCATCGAAGCTCGCCCAGACGTGACCGTTGCGCCGCCCCTTCTCGCTGACGACGTTGCTGAAGACCAGCACGTCGCGCCCCAGCACCGGCAGCCGCACCAGCCCGCCCATCAGGCCGTAGGTGCTGTCGGTGTTGCCATCGGGCAGAACCTCCGAGCGCTTGGGATCCTCCCAGGTCTGGCCGCCATCGCGGCTCACCGCGCTCCAGCGCCACAGCGATTCCTCCGAGGTCGGCGCCCAGTGCCGACGCGTGTTGTAGTAGAGCGTGCCATCGGAGCGCTCGACGATGCAGGCCTCACCCGTCCCCATCACCGGCACCGGCTCCGACGCCTTCCAGCTGCGTCCGCCATCGTCGCTGAACATCGCGTTGGTGTAGTGGGTGTGGAAGACCTCGCGGGGATAGTTGCTGCGGCCATACCAGCGCGTCGGCCGGATCAATCGCCCCTTGTATTGCCCGTGGCGGAGACAAATGCCGTGCTCGTTCATGTGCATCGACGGCCCGTGGCCCATCGAGTTCGGGTGGATGACCACCTCGCGCTCTTCCCAGCTCACGCCGTGGTCCTTCGACACATGCACCGCGAGCGGCGACGGCGGATGACCGTCCTCGACGAAGGCAAAGACCTCGCCCGATACCTCATCGACCGTCACGCCCCCGCCCATGAAGCCCTTCGCGATCGTGACCGGCTCGCCCCAGGACTCACCGCCATCGGTGCTCCGACGCACCTCGACCTCACCGAAAACCGCGAGCACCGACCCATCCGCCGCCACCGCGACGTTGGGAAAGCGCCCCCCGGCGAAGACCGAGGTCATCGACATGTCGGGCTCCCCGAGAAAGGCCGAGAGTTCCCCTTCATGGGCCGAGGCGGGCTTGAAGACCTTGTTGTCCTGGTTCCAGCCGACGCCGTCGGCGGCAACACTCGAATCGAAAACGGCGACCCACGCCGCCAGCGTCAAGGAGATCCGCATCATGGCCGTGGAATACGCGTGCGAAGGCGCCGAATTGCACACGGTTTCCGGTCTCTTCACTCGACCAGTTGACCGCCACCTCGGGAGTCCGGCGGAATCGCCATGATCCGGGTGTCACGGATCGTGGTGGCCAGCCGGAGGTGGCCGGGCCTCCCAGGCCCGGTGGAACGAAGGTCGACCAGGGACACCGGGCCTGGAAGGCCCGGCCACGGCCCCTTGCCTCTCGGTCACGCCGATTCGTTCTGCCAACCCATGTCGGTGACACCCCGCCTTGACCCGACTCCATTCCCGCCCTTGATACGGCAGCCCCTCCGCCGACCCGCTCCCCATGCTCTCTCCACCGCTTCTCGACTGGTTCCGCACGGAAAAGGGGGAGCCGCTGCCCTTTCAGAAGCAGCTCTGGAAACACCACGCCGGTGGCCGCTCGGGCCTGCTCCACGCACCCACCGGCTTCGGCAAGACGCTCGCCGCCTGGCTGCCGCCGCTCGCCGGGGCACTTGAGAAACACCCGACCGCCAAACCCGCGCCCTGCTCCGTCCTGTGGATCACGCCGCTGCGGGCCCTCGCCGCCGACACCCTCAAGTCGTTGCGCGAGCCGGTCGAAGCCGTCGCCCCCGCCTGGGAGGTCGAGGCCCGGACCGGCGACACCTCGTCGTATCGTCGTGCCAAGCTGCGTCAGCGCCTGCCCTTCGCCCTCGTCACCACCCCGGAGAGCCTCTCGCTGATGCTCACCTACCCGGACTTCCGGGAAAAGCTGGCCCACCTCGACACGGTGATCGTCGATGAATGGCACGAGCTGCTCGGCACCAAGCGCGGCGTGCAGACCGAGCTCGGCCTCGCCCGACTCCGCCGCTGGCGCCCCGATGTGCGGATCTGGGGACTTTCCGCGACGCTCGGCAACCTCGACGAAGCCCGCGACGCCCTGCTCGGCCCCAACCACCCCCGCGCCACCACGGTTTCCGCGAAGGCCCGCAAGCCGCTCGAGATCGAGACGCTCATCCCCGACGAGATCGACCGCTTCCCCTGGGCCGGCCACCTCGGCACGCGGATGATCGGCGCGGTCGCGAAGCGCGTCGATGCCGCCGGATCGACCCTGCTCTTCACCAACACCCGGTCGCAGACCGAGATCTGGTTCCAGGAGCTTCAGCAGGCCTTGCCCTCCCTGCGCGACGCCATCGCCATGCACCACGGGTCGCTGGCGAGAAAGGAACGCGCCTCCGTCGAAGCCGGCCTCAAGGACGGATCATTGCGCTGCGTCGTCTGCACCTCCTCGCTCGACCTCGGCGTCGATTTTTCGCCGGTGGACCAGGTCATCCAGGTCGGCAGCCCCAAGGGCATCGCCCGCCTCGCCCAGCGCGCCGGGCGCTCGGGTCACCGGCCGGGGCAGACCAGCCGCATCGTCGGCGTCCCGACCCATGCCTTCGAGCTGCTCGAGTTCGCCGCCGCCCGCGACGCGTGGAAGGCGCGGCACATCGAGTCGCGCCGTCCGCTTCACCAGCCGCTCGACCTGCTCGTCCAGCACACGCTCACCTGCGTCCTCGGTCAGCCCGACCGGCCCGATGCCCTGCTCGACGAGTTTCGCAGCACCCTCGCCTACCGCGACCTGGAGGACGATGAATGGCGCTGGGTGGTCGGCTTCATCACCGAGGGCGGCGACGCGCTCAAGGCCTACCCGCAGTATCGCAAGGCGACCCTGCGCGACGGCCGCCTCCACTTCGACGACGCCCGTGCCGCGCAGCTCCACCGACTCGGCATCGGCACGATCACGAGCGACTCCGCCATCGCCGTCCGCTTCGCCTCCGGCAGGACGCTCGGGACGGTCGAGGAGAGCTTCATCACCCGTCTCAAGCCCGGCCAGACCTTCATCTTCGGCGGGCGCCAGCTCGAGTTGATCCGCTTCCACAAGCTCACCGCCACCGTCCGCGCCTCGACCCGCAGGCACCGGGGCCAGGTGCCGGTCTGGAACGGCGGCAAGATGCCGCTCTCCACCGAGCTCGCCAGCGCCGTCGCCGGCCGTCTCCACGGGCGTCCCGCGCCCGCTCCCGAGCACCGTGCCGTGCGGCCGCTCCTCGCCATCCAGCGGCAATGGTCGGCCGTCCCCGGCACCCGTGAGCTGGTGGTCGAGTTCACCCGCACCCGCGAGGGCGAGCATCTCTTTCTCTACCCCTTCGCCGGACGACTCGTCCACGAGGGTCTCGCCGCCCTCGCCGCCTACCGGATTTCCACCAGGATCGGCGAGTCGATCGACCTGACCCAGAACGACTACGGGTTCTCGCTGATCGCCCGCCGCGGCCTCAGACTCGACGAGAGCCTGCTCCGCGACGCACTTTCTACGACGAATCTCGTAGAAGATCTCCTCGCCAGCATGAACACCGCCGAGATGGCCCGTCGGCAGTTCCGCGAGATCGCCCGAGTCTCCGGCCTGCTCATGCCCGACTTCCCCGGCAAACGCCGCCCGACCCGCGACCTGCAGGTTTCCTCCTCGCTGCTGTTCGAGGTTTTCTCGAAGTACGACCCCGCCAACCTGCTGCTCGACCAGGCGCGCCGCGAGATCCTCCAGCGCCAGCTCGAGTGGACCCGCCTCAAGGCAACCCTCGACGACCTGGCGGGCCGCCCCTTCCGGCTCGTCGAAACCGAGCGCCTCACCCCGATGGCCTTCCCGCTGTGGGCCGACCGGCTTTCCGCCCACCTCCCCGCCGGCGACGCCACCACCCGGCTCGAGGCGATGCTCGCCGAATTGGAGCGCCGGTTATGAAACCAGCACCCCTCCAGCCTCCACGCATCCGCAGCCCTCATTCCCACCAAAATTTCATCGTCCCTCCGCCTCAGCCCGTTAGGCTCTTTTGCAGAAAAGTCCGCCCGCTCTCGTCATGCCCGACACCCCGGAAGAACCGTCCGCCACCGAAAACGAACTCGGCATCAACCCCGAAGAACTCTGGCAGACCGCCGACAAGCTCCGCGGCTCGGTCGATGCCGCCGAATACAAGCACGTCGTCCTCGGGCTGATCTTCCTCAAGTACATCTCCGACGCCTTCGCCGCCCGACGCGAGACGCTACGCCAGGAACTCGAAGCCGACGGCATCAGCGGCCAGGCCCTCGACGGGCTGCTCGAGAGCCGCGACGAATACACCGCCGAAAACGTTTTCTGGGTGCCGCCCGAGGCCCGCTGGGAGAACATCCAGAACCAGGGCAAGGAGCCGAACATCGCCGTCATCCTTGACGACGCGATGCACGCCATCGAGCGCGACAACAAGAAGCTCAAGGGCAAGCTCCCCCGCGACTACGCCCGCCGCGGCATCCCCGCCGAGAGGCTCGGTGGTCTCATCGACCAGATCGCGAAGATCGCCATCGGCACCGACCAGGCCCGCGCGAAGGACGTGCTCGGCCGCGTCTATGAATACTTCCTCGGCAAGTTCGCCGCCGCCGAGGGCAAGCTCGGCGGCGAGTTCTTCACCCCCAGCTCGGTGGTCCGGCTGCTGGTCGAAATGGTCGAGCCCTACGAAGGACGCGTCTATGACCCCGCCTGCGGCTCTGGCGGGATGTTCGTCCAGTCCGAGCGCTTTGCCGAGGCCCACGGCGGCACCCGCCGCGACATCTCGGTCTTCGGCCAGGAGTCGAACCCCACCACCTGGCGCCTCGCCCACATGAACCTCGCCATCCGCGGCATCGAGGCGAACCTCGGCGAGCAGCCGGCCGACTCCTTCGTCCGCGACCTTCACCCCGACCTCAAGGCCGACTTCATCCTCGCCAATCCCCCCTTCAACATCTCCGACTGGTCGGCCGAGTTGCTCAAGAAAGACCCGCGCTGGACCTACGGCGTGCCGCCCGCCGGCAACGCCAACTACGCCTGGATCCAGCACTTCATCCACCACCTCGCCCCGCCGAACGGCCGCGGCGGCGGCGTCGCCGGCTTCGTCATGGCCAATGGCTCGCTGTCCTCGACCTCCGGCTCCGAGGGCGAGATCCGCCGCAAGATCGTCGAGGACGACCTCGTCGATTGCATCGTCGCCATGCCCAGCCAGCTCTTCCTCACCACCGGCATCCCCGTCTGCCTGTGGTTCCTCAGCCGCGACAAGGAAGGCCGGAATCTCAAGGGTGGCGGACGCGACCGCCGCGGCGAAACGCTCTTCATCGACGCCCGCGAGATGGGCTCCATGGAAACCCGCACGCTGCGGGTGCTCTCCGGCCGCGACCAGTATCCGCCCGACCCCGACTCCGACATCGGCCGCATCACGCGCACCTACCACGCCTGGCGTGGGGAAGCCGACGCCGGCGACTACGAGGACGTCCCCGGCTTCTGCAAGTCCGCCACCCTCGCCGACATTGAGAAGCACTCCTTCGTCCTCACCCCCGGCCGCTACGTCGGCGCCGCCGAGATCGAGGACGACGGCGAGCCCTTCGACGAGAAAATGACCCGTCTCACCGGCGAACTCGCCAGCCACTTCGCCGAGTCCGCCCGCCTCGAATCCGCCATCCGCGACAACCTCGCCGCCATTGGCTACCCCGTGCCCGAGACGGAATGAGCGGCGAACTCTCCAACGCCGAGCCGCCGGAGGGCGACTTCCTCTTCTACGCCACCGAGGACGGCGCCACCCGCGTCCGCCTGCGGGTCGAGGAACGCACCGTTTGGATGCCCCAGAAGGCCATCGCCGAGCTGTTCGACACCAGCGTCCAGAACATCAACCGCCATATTCTCAACATCCTGGAAGAGAGCGAGTTGGAGAAGGATTCAGTTATCAAGTATTACTTGATCACTGCCGCCGACGGCAAGCGCTACCGCACGCTCCACTACAACCTCGAGATGCTCCTGGCCATCGGCTACCGCGTCCGCAGCCCGCGCGGCACGCAGTTCCGGCGCTGGGCCACCGAGACGCTGCGCGAATACCTCCTCAAGGGCTTCGTCCTCGACGCCGAGCGCCTCAAGGCCGCCGAGACCACCTTCGGGGAGGACTACTTCGACGAGCTGCTCGAGCGCATCCGCGACATCCGGGCCTCGGAGCGGCGCTTCTACCAGAAGATCACCGACATCTACGCCACCGCCGTCGACTACGATTCGAAGGCCCCCGTCACCCGCGAGTTCTTCGCCACCGTCCAGAACAAGCTCGAGTGGGCGATCACCGGCAGCACCGCCGCCGAGCTGATCCGCGACCGCGCCGACGCCGGCCAGCCGAACATGGGCCTGCGCACCTGGAAACGGGCGCCCGAGGGCAAGATCCGCCGCACCGACGTGATCGTGGCCAAGAACTACCTCGACGAGGGCGAGCTGCGCGACCTCAACCGCATCGTCACCATGTACCTCGACTTCGCCGAGGACCAGGCCGAGCGGCGCAACCCCATGACCATGACCCAGTGGGCCGAACGCCTCGACGCCTTCCTCGAATTCAACGGCCGCGAGGTGCTCAAAAACGCCGGATCGGTGGAAAAGAAGGTCGCCGACCGGCTGGCGCTGGAACAGTTCGCGTCGTACGAGGAACAACGGCGGAAGATTGAGGCGAGCGAACCGTCGAGTGACTTCGACCGGTTTGTGGAAGAAACGAAGCGGATTGAGGGGAAGGAGGAGCAGGAATGAGCCAGCAGCCACCAGCAAAAGTCCCGCTCGCAGAACTCTATGAATTTCGTTCTGGACTCTCAAAACCGCGATCAGCATTCGGGAGCGGAGATCCGTTCCTCACCTTTAAAGATGTTTTCTACAACTTCTTCGTGCCTGACGAATTGGGCGACCTCGTAGAATCAACAGAAAAGGAAAGGATCTCTTGCGATATTAAAAGAGGCGACGTCTTCCTAACGCGCACGAGCGAAACTCAGGGAGATCTCGGAATGAGCACTGTGGCTTTAAAGGACTACCCACGCGCAACGTTCAACGGCTTTTCGAAGAGACTCCGTCCTCGTTCCGACAATCGCATTATTCCTGAGTATGCCGGGTACTTCTTTCGCGGTCGTGCATTTCGAATTCAAGTTGCGGCCATGTCGTCTCTTTCTACAAGGGCCAGCCTTAATGAGGAGATGCTCAATCGCTTTCACGTCCTCCTCCCTGAGCCACACGAACAGAAGGCGATCGCTCGTGTCCTCAAAGGCCTCGACGACAAGATCGAGACCAACCGGCGGATGAACGCGGTGCTGGAGGAGATGGCGAGGGCGATCTTCCGGGCGTGGTTCGTCGATTTCGAACCGGTCAAGGCCAAGGCCGCCGGCGCCTCCAGCTTCCCCGGGATGCCGCAGGAAACCTTCGACCAACTCCCCAACCGCCTCGCCCCCTCCGAACTCGGCGAGATCCCGGAGGGGTGGGAGGTGAAGCCGCTCGATCAACTCGTTGAGATCAATCCGAAGCGGGTCATGAAGAAAGGAGAGCTCGCGCCCTACCTTTCGATGCAGAACATGCCGACGGCTGGTCACGCTCCGGAAGACTGGGAATATCGCGAGTTTGGGTCTGGGATGCGATTTAAGAACGGCGACACCTTGGTGGCGCGGATCACACCGTGTCTCGAGAACGGAAAAACGGCTTTGGTCGATTTCCTTCCCGATGAAATCGTCGCGTGGGGATCCACCGAATACATCGTGATGAGTGCGAGACCGCCACACTCGCCGGCGTTCGCGTATTGTCTGGCCCGGTCCCCGCGCTTCCGTGAATTCGCAATTTCAAACATGACCGGCACGAGCGGTCGCCAGCGGGTTCCGGCCTCCGTCTTGCAGAACTTTCGAATGGCAGGACCGTGTGAAGCTGTGGCGGAGACATTTGCCAAGATCACGGAATCTCTCTTCGCGAGGATCGCCGCCAACATGAACGAGAACCGCGACCTCGCCGCCACCCGCGACGTCCTCCTGCCGAAACTCATCTCCGGCGAGCTGACCGTTCCGGCGGCCGCGGACCTTGCCGCCGCGTCATGAACGAATCCGTCGTCGAGACCGCCTCACTGGCGTGGTTCGAAATCGCGGATTGGACCACCGCTCGCGGTGCCGACCTCTCGCCCAACGGCAGCAGCCCCGAGCGCGACACCTACGAGGAGGTCGTCCTCGCCCCGCGCCTGCGCGCCAGCCTGCGCAGGCTCAATCCCGATCTCCCCGAGGCCGCCCTCGAGCAGGCCTTCCGCGTGGTCACCCGACCGCCGGAGCCGACACTGGAGGCCAGCAACCGCTGGTTCCACCGCCTGCTCGTCGAGGGCATCGATGTCGAATACCGCGCCGCCGACGGCGAGACGCGCGGCGGCAAGGCGCGGATCGTCGATTTCGCCGACCCGTCGCGGAACGATTTCCTGGTCGTCAACCAGTTCACCGTGAAGCACGGCCCCGCGACGCGGCGGCCCGACCTGGTCGTCTTCCTCAACGGCCTGCCGGTCGCGGTGATCGAGCTGAAGGATCCCACCGACGCGTCGGCCGACCTGTGGCGCGCCTTTTCCCAGCTCCAGGGCTACAAGACGGCGCTCCCGGCGCTCTTCGCCTACAACGAGCTGCTGGTGGTCAGCGACGGCGACGGCACCCGCGTCGGCTCGCTGACCGCCGGGCGCGACCGCTTCGCGCCGTGGCGGGCCATCGAGGACTACCGCGAGCCGAACGGCACCCCGGTCGAGAACTGCATCAAGGGCCTCTTCGCGCCGCAGCGGCTGCTCGACTACCTGCGCCACGGCATCACCTACGAGGAGGACCCGCGCTCGGGCGAGATCGGCAAGAAGGTCGCCGCCTACCACCAGTTCCGCGCGATGCGCAACGTTCGCGAATCGGTGAAGACCGCGCTCAGGACCGCCGGCGGCGACGGTCGCGGCGGGGTGGTCTGGCACACCCAGGGCTCGGGCAAGAGCCTGACGATGTTGATGCTCGCCGGCGCGCTGGTTTCCGATCCGGAGCTGGAGAATCCGACCGTGGTGGTGGTGACCGACCGCAACGACCTCGACGGCCAGCTCTTCGACACCTTCGCGGCGGGCCGCGACCTGCTGCGCCAGCCGCCCGAGCAGGCCGAGAGCCGCGACGACCTCGCCGAGCGGCTGAACCGCGCCTCGGGCGGCGTGATCTTCACCACCATCCAGAAATTCGCGGAAGGAAACGGCGCGGTCAGCGAGCGGGCGAACATCGTGGTGCTCGCCGACGAGGCCCACCGCAGCCAGTACGGCTTCCTCGACGGCGGCGCGCGCTGGATGCGCGAGATGCTGCCCGAGGCGACCTTCGTCGGCTTCACCGGCACCCCGCTGGAACGCGACGACCGCAACACCGAGGCGGTCTTCGGCGGTTACGCCGACATCTACGACATCGAGCAGGCCGTCACCGACGAGGCCACCGTGCCGATCTACTACGAAATGCAGCTCGTCTCGCTGCGGCCGGACGAGTCCGGGGTCCGAGAGGCCGAGGACGAACTGGAGCGGGTGCTTGCCGCCGATGCGGAGGGCGAGGAAGCCCCGCTCTACCACCGGGTCGCGCTCGAAGCCCTCGCCGGGGCCGAGCCGCGGCTACGGGAGATCGCGGCCAAGGTCGTCGAGCATTTCGAGAAGCGCCGCGAGGCGATCGAGGGCAAGGGGATGATCGTCGCGATGAGCCGCGAGATCTGCCTGAAGCTCCACGACGAGATCGTTGCGCTGCGCCCCGATTGGCACGCCGACGAGGACGAGGCCGGATTCCTCAAGGTCGTCATGACCGAAGGCCTGCCGCCGCAGCGCCGCGGCGAGAGCGATGCCGACTACCGCCTCCGCATCGAACCGCTGGTCGAGCCGCTGCGCACCCACGGTCGCACCAAGGCCCGGCGCGAGGCGCTGGCCCGGCGCTTCAAGGATCCCGAGGACGACCTGCGGCTGGTGATCGTCTGCGACATGTGGCTCACCGGCTTCGACTGCCCGCCGCTGCACACCCTCTACCTCGACAAGCCGCTGGCGGGCCACAACCTGATGCAGGCCATCGCGCGGGTGAACCGCGTCTTCGGCGACAAGCCGGGCGGGGTGGTCGTTGATTTTCTCGGCATTGCCGACCAGCTCCGCGACGCGGTGCAGACCTACACCCAGGCCGGCGGCGAAGGGAATCCGGTCGAGGAGATCCAGAGTCAGGCCATCCCGGTGATGCAGCGCGAACACGAGGCGCTGCGAGATTTCTTCGATGGCTTCGACGCCAGCGGTTTCACCGGCGGCAGCGAGACCGCGCAGATGCGGACCATCGTCGAAGGCGTCGATTTCGTCCTCGCCCGCGACGACGGACGACGGCGCTTCCTCGATCTGGTCGCCGCGCTGTCCCGGGCCTTCGCGCTCTCCGTCCCGCGCCCGGAGACCGAGGCGGTGCGCGACGACCTCGCCTTCTATCAGGCCATTCGCGCCGCGATCCGCAAGCGCCTCGCCGCCGACGCCCCGCCGCCCCCGCGCGACACCGAGGCCGCGGTGCGGCAGGTCATTTCCGGGGCGCTGGCCTCGGATGGCGTCATCGACCTTTTCCAAGCCGCAGGCCTGCCGGACCCGAATGTCGGCGTTCTGACCCCCGATTTCCTCGATCGCCTCGCCGCCCTGCCGCATCGAAACCTCGCGCTCGAAGCGCTGCGCCGACTGCTCAACGACCAGATCCGCGGCCGCGAGCGGGTCAACCTCGTCCAATCCCGCGGGTTCCGCGAGTCGCTCGAGGAATCCCTGCGCCGCTACAACAACCGCGCCATCACCACCGCGCAGGTGATCGAGGAACTGCTGGGGCTCGCCCGCCACATCATCGACGCCGTCGAGCGCGGCGAGGAGTCCGGCTTGAACGAGGATGAGGTGGCCTTCTACGACGCCCTTTCCGACAATGCTTCGGCGCGCGAAGTCATGGCGGACGACACGCTGCGCTCGATCGCCCGAGAATTAAGCGACCGCATCAAAGAGAAGGCATCAATCGACTGGACCCAACGTGAAAGCGTCCGAGCGGACATGCGGCGGACCGTGCGGCGGTTGCTCGCGAAACACGGTTACCCCCCGGACGCCCAAGAAGCCGCTACGCAACTGGTAATCGCTCAAGCCGAGCTGATGGCAAACTCGGCAGAAAATTGACGCCTAAGCCCGGAAGTCGCGGTAGAACTCGCCGAGCGGGGTCAACCCGCCGTCCGCATCGAACAGCGCACAGGTCCCGAGGTGCCGGTTGTCGGGCTTCGCGGGATACCACGCGTAGCGCTCGACGAAATCGAGCTTCTCGAGCGCCGGCAGCGCCTGCTCCATGAACTTCAGCACGGCGGCCGGCCGGTGGTGGTTCCGGTCCACCGACTCCGCCTCCCAGTCGCCGACCGCGAACTCGGTGATCCAGATCGGCTTGCCGAACATCCGGTGGACCTTCTCCAGCCGCTTGACCAGAGCCTCGACGCTCCGCCCGCCGTACGAGTGCATGCAGACGAAATCGACGCGTCGGCCCTGCCGCTTCGCCCGCTCCATGAAGGCGATCATCCACTCGCGGTCCGGGTGCACGCAGCCCGGACTGCCCAGCCGCAGGCCGGTCGCCTCGAGCGCCGGCCACGCCTCGAGCGCCCGCTCGACGCTCAGGTTCGACTGGTCGTGCTGATCCGGTTCGTTGAAGCCGAGCAACTCGCGGATGCCCGCCTTCTTCGCCCGCTGCCCGGCTTCGGCGATCTTCTCATCCCTGCCCCAGTAGCCCCAGATCATCGGCGTGAAGGCAACCCCCTCGGGCGTCTCCGGCGGGATCGCCGACCCCCAGCTGTAGAACCACTCACAGTCCAGCGACGCGAGCTTCCCGTCCCACCCTTGCTGCTTGGTCGTCAGGCACAGGCCCTTCTTGCCGATTGCCTCGGGCACGACCACGGGCACCTCCTCAACAGGCGCCGCCGTTTCCGGGGCCTTGTCGCGCGAGCACCCCGCCAGCCCGGGCAGCAGCCCGCCGAGCCCCACCTTCGCCCCGAGGACCAGGGCGTCCCGACGCTTCATCTCGCTGTGTTCCGGTTTCATGATTCGATCCTCCTTCCCGCGGTGGCGGCAGGCAGCGTCAAGGGGCGGTCGGCAGCACCTCGACCTCCACCCGCTGGAGATACCACCCGGCGAAGTCGGTCACGGCGGCGGCGTCGGATACCAGCTCGAACTCGAACCGCACCGACTGTCCGAGGACGTCGGCCGGCAGCTCGTAGACTCCCACTCCCCAGCCGATGCTCGAGCCGGTGACCCGGGCGAGCTCGGCCAGTTCGGTCGTCCCGGCCGCATCGACCACCCGGATGATCCCGGTGATCGGCTCCGGATCGACCCCGACCACCTCAAGGTCGTGCCACTGGGTCAGCCGCAGCACTGCCCGGCAATCGTCACGCCCCCCACCGGCACCGCGACCTGGTTGAAGCCGATGCCGTTCGCGTCGAAACCCTGGCGATGCACATAGCTCCGGCCGGCGGGTCCGGTGTCGCGCCAAAGATTGTCGGCCGCGCTGTCGAAGGCGGCCACCAGCTCGGAAGCGGCGTCTTCGGTGACCTGCGACCAAGCGAAACCGGGGACGAGGAGGGACAGGGCGGACACGGCTCGGGCCGTCACGCCCACGGATCGGGATTTCATGGTTTGGGCAGAGGGTTTGGGTTTGGGAGGACGCGGACCGCCCTCACCCCCCGACAGCGGCAGGCCCACGGTTTGTTCACCGAAATCCCGGCGATCCCGGAGCCTCACCGCAACGCGTCGAGGCGCAGTCGGAAGAACTCGCTCGAGGCACCGGGTTGGGCCGCAAAACGGGCGCGATAGAGCCCTCCGCCGAGGCATTCGATCAGGGCCTCGTCGTCGGCACTGAAGCCCGACAGGTCGTCCGCCCGCTCGGCGACCGGCGCAAACGGCGGCTGGCCGGAAAAACGATAGGTCAGCTCGAGGGTGTCGCCTCCGATCCAGCGGGATTCGAGCGGCATCCCCTCGGTGATCCCGCCACCTCCGGTGGGAACGAGGGTCGTGATCTCGGCCTCCATGCCGGCGACCCCGACGGCGTAGTGGGTCAGGTCGCCATAGCCGCCGTCGAGCACCAACGAGACCACGGCGCCGGCGAAGCGGAAGGTGAGTTGCTGGCTCGTCGCATCGTAGTCGAGCGCCGCCTCCGAGAAGTCCACGGGCATGGCCGCGACCGCCGCGCTGGCGGAACCTCCCGAGCGACCATTCTCGAGTCGAATCTCGGAGGTGCCATGGTCGATCACCGCCCGCACGAAGTCGCCCCGGGTCGCGGAATCGCCGAGACCGCAGGCGACCTCGGCATCGGGACCGTCGGACGCCTCGGTCGATCGGGCGAGGAAGCGGAAATGAAAGTCCTCCCCGACCGGGACCGGACTGCGGAAGGGAGCGGAGAGCCACGCCAGCGCCGCGCCGCCATGGCGCAGGCGGTAGCCACCGGCCAGAGCGTGCCGCTCCAGCCCGGCATCCACCACGGTACTGGAGGTCCCGTAGAGAGGCGGCAGCGTCGACGCCTCCCACGCCTCGAAACGCTCGCGCAGCGCCTCGGCCAGCCCCGGCTGGGCGCCGGCCTGGTTGTCGTTCTCGTCGGAGTCGGTGGGCAGGTGATACAGGGCCCTGGTGTTCTCCGGGTCGTCGATGAGCAGCTTCCAGTCGCCGACGCGGATCGCCGATCCGCCACCGCTCACGCCGCCGGCCCGCCAGGTGAGCGCGCGCTCCGCGGGCAGCGGCGTGCCGTCGATTACCCGCGGCAGCAGGTCGATCCCCTCGAGCCCGTTGCGGGCCGCGGCCGGGGCCCCGCCGGCGTTGACGAAGCTCGCCATGAAGTCGAGGGACACCACCGGATCGGACACCACCTGCCCGGCGGGCACGGTGCCCTCCCACTTCATGGCGCACGGCACGCGGATCGAGCCGTCGGTCATGCTGCCACCCTTGTAGCCGCGCAGCGGCAGGTTGTACGAGTAGTTGCCGCCGAAGCCCGAGGACCAACCGGCACCGCCGTTGTCGGTCATGTAGACGAAGAGGGTGTTGTCGGTGAGGCCGAGGCTGTCGACCTTGTCGACCACCTTGCCGATGTTCTCGTCCAGCGCCAGGGTCATCGCCGCGAGCTCGTAGCGGTTGGCGTCGACCGTCGCCTGGCTTGATCCGTTGAAGACGATGGGCGAGTTGTCGTAGTCGGACGCCGTCAGCCCGAACTCGCTCTGGAGGCGGTTGAAGCGGGCGTCCATCGCCTTGATGTCCATCGGCCCGTGGACCGCGGTGAAGGACATGTAGATGTAGAAGGGCTGGCCGGCGTGGTTCGCCACGTGCTCGTCGATGAAGTCGACGGTCGCGTCGCCGATCCGGTCGGTCAGGTAATCGGTATTCTCGGCGGCAAAGTCGGGCGTCATCTGGTCCTGGAAGACCCGGATCTCGTCCGGCGCGTCGTAGTACGAGCGCGAGCCGCCCCACATCCCGTACCAGCGGTCGAAGCCGCGGACGTTCGGGTGGTGCTCGACGGTGTCGCCGAGATGCCATTTCCCGACGCCGTAGGTCCGGTAGCCCAGCCCCTGCAGCCGCCGCGGCACGGTGCGCTGGGACGGCGGCAGGCCGTTGTAGCTCGGCCCGGAAAGGTTGTTGTCGGTGCCGAAGCGCTGCTGATTGCGCCCGCTGAGGATCCCGCAGCGCGAGGGATGGCAGACCCCGCCGGTCACGTAGGCGTCGGTGAAGCGCACGCCGGCGGAGGCGATCGCGTCGAGCTCGGGCATCGGGTACTTGTCGGCGAAATCGGGGTGGCCGTTGAGCGAGAGATCGGTGTAGCCCTGGTCGTCCGAGAAGATGAAGACGATGTTCGGCGGGGTGGCGGCGGTCGACCAGTTCTCCAGCGCGGTGAGCCGGATCGCCGACTTGCCACCGCCGGGCACGTCGTAGTCGATGCGGAAGCGGTTCGGCCCGCAGTTGAATTCCTCCCCCCGGCGGAAGTTCGCGAACTGGCCGTCGCGGGCCGTGTACTCGACCAACGTGATCGTCTGCCCCGGCACGTGGGCGTAGCCGGCGTCGAAGGTCAGGTCGAGCGCACAGCGACCGAGCACCAGGGTGCCGCCGACGTCGACCGGCGCGGCGCTGCCCGGGTTGTGGAATCGCAGCATCGCACCGCCCAGTTCGTAGCCTCCCAGCTCGAGGTTGCCGCCGACCTCGACCGAGCCGCCGGCGACGACCAGCGAGCCGTCGACCGCCTCCGAGAAGCGCCCGAAAAGGGCATTGCCCCCGATGCTCAGCGTGCCGCCGTCGGCGTGCACGAAGGCGTCGTTGGCCCCGGATCCGAGGCCGGCCCGAAGGTCGCCGGTGGTGGAAAGGTGTCCCGATGCCACCCGCAGGGTGCCCTGACCGCTCGATCCGCTCTCGCCAAGCTGCAGCGCGGCCACGGTTTCGTCGGCGGGGATGCCGCGGTAGGTGACCTCGCGGTAGGACCCGATCTCGGCGGTGTCGACTTCGGCCAGATCGCCACTGACCGTGCCCCCGCCGGCGGTGTCCCAGGCCAGCGCATCCCAGAAGCCGTCCCCCGAGGCGGTCTGGATCGCCGGCGCCACCCCGCCGGTCGCGGTGCCCGCCAAGCTGGTCTTCACCACCGGATCGGTGGCGTAGCCGGCGCCGTTCGCGGCATTGACCCGGTAGGCCTGGGCCCCGGTTCCGGTCGCCGCCTGCGCCTCGGTCGCGATCTTGAAACGGATCGAGGCATCACTCTGGACGTGAACGACGACCCCGGTGCCCAGCGAGGTGAAGCTCACCGGAGCGGCGAAGTTGACGTGGTAAGCCCCGGCGGCGGCGAGGTCCGCGGCCAGGCTGCCGGTCGCGCTCCCGAGGAAGGTCTCGCTGCCGGTGCCTGAAAAGGTCCCGTCACTCCCCGGATCGTAGAAGTCGAAGGTCAGCGTGCCCGCCCCGGTTGGCGTCCGCAGTGGCAGCGCCATGCCGGTCAGGGTGACCTCGGCCCCGATGTTGAAGATCCCGGCATACTGGAGCGCGAAGGGCACCGCCCCGGTTGCAAAGGTCGTCGAATCCTGGGCCCCCAGTTCGCAGCGGTCCGAGAACAGCTGCTCGCCGTTCGGGGTGAGGGAGTCACTCCCGATCACGTAGCCGTCGTAAAGAACGCCGTCGCCGCCGCTCAGGGCCCCGTTCGGCGTTGCGGTTCCGGCGACACTGAGCTTGGCGCCCTCCGCGCCGCCGGTCGTCTTGAGGCGGATGTTGTAGGTGCTGCCCCCGTTCAGCGCCGGGTCGGACTCCAGGCGGATCCGGAACCGGCTGTTGGCACCGTCGATCGTGCCGGTCACCGGGGTGTCGAAGGCCCAGCTGTAGACCCCCGCCCCGGTCGTGTAGACCAGCGTGTCGCTGCGGGCTCCCAGCTCGACGTCGTCGCCGCCGCCATCGGCTCCGTCGGCCCCGAGGTAGGTGATGGTGGCGGTGATCAAGTTGCCGTCGGTGTTGCCGGCCGCCGGCATCCCGAAGGCAAGGCCGGTGATGGAGACGTCCACGCCCCCGGCTCCCGGGACCAGAGGGCCCAGGTCGCGGTCGAGGTTCAAACGCTCCGGCGTTCCGAAGCTATCGACGTCGCTGCCGCCGGTGGCCGCCTCGTCGATGAGGAAGTCGGTGCCGAGCGAGGAGGTCGGCGCCTCGGTGATGTCGGCGGCGCCGACCGGGCACACGGCGAGAGTCAGTCCGAAGACTGAGAGGGCGGGTTTCATGGATTTCTACGGGGCTGTCCGCCTCAGCGGCGGCGACGAAGCAGACCGAACAGGGCGAGAGATCCGAGCAGGGCCACCGAGGGCTCGGGAACCGGCGCCACCGTGCCGGCCACGCTGAGGCTCATCAGGTAGCCTGTCCGGGTATTGCCATTTCCGGTGTTCTCGGCCTCGACCCCGGTCGCCACCGGCCCCGTCTTCAACCGGAGCGCGGCGTCACTGCTGACGGAGACGGAGAACGCCGTCGAGTCCGCCGCGACCCACACCACCGGCGTGTCGAAGTTGACGAAGTAGTTGCCCACCCCGTCGCCGGAGCTGTTGAAGGCCGCCGTGGCGGTACCGATCAGGGTGTCGCCGCTGTAGCCCGCTCCCACATCACCATCCGCCCCGAGGGAGTAGAAGGTGAAGGTCAGCGTGCCGTTCTGCGTGTTGTTGGTGGTGTCGTCCGGCGTGCTGTTGGCCCAGATCGGGATGGCGATGCCGGTGAGGCTCACCGTCTGGGAACCGTCCGACGCCCAGCTTCCTCCGCTCGGAATCTCCCAGGCATGGCTCGAGCCGTTTCCATTGTCCCACTGAAGGTCGTTGCCGCCGGTGGCGACCAGATCGACGAAGAGCGTGCCGGTCAGATCGCTGCCGTCGCCGGCCGCAAGAGTGGCGGCCTCGGCTACCAGAGACGAAGTCGCCGCGAACACAAACAGGGAGGGAAGGGTCTTTCTCATGGGTCGGTTCCTTTAAAACAAGCGGCCGCCAAAACCATCGTGGCGCGAACCGCTGACCATCCACGGTCACCGCCCCCCGGATTGTTAACGTGCGGGAGAAAAAAAACGGGCTATTCGCCCAGCGCCAGACCGCTTTCCTCGAGACGCCCCTCGTAGAGCGCCCGCACCTGGTCGCCGGTGAGCACGCCTTCGGCGATGATCAGTTCGTCAAGCGCGCCATCGAGCCCGGCGAAGTACTGCGGTCCCTCGGCGACGAAACGCCCGAGAGTCACCGGCTGAGACCACGCGTGATGAATGTCCGTCCAGAAAGTGTCGAGGGGGGCCTTGAGATGCTTCCATGGCTCCCCGGGCATCAGCACATCCTCCTCGCCATCGATGAAAAGCTGCACCTCGGGCCACGAGCCCTTGCGGTGGCTCCCGAGCATCACCAGCACGTGATGCCATTTCCCGTCGGCAATCGACCGCTCGCTCTCCAGCCAGCGACGACCGGACACCAACCGGAGCTGTCCCGACTTTCCGACCGTGCGGATTCCGAACTCCGCCATCTTCGTGGGATCATCGAAGCGGCCCCAGCCAACGATGGGAGCCGCCTTCCTCGCCTGGCTCAGGCGGATCCAGAACGCCACCGTCCTCGGACTCGTGCCACCGATACCCGGCCAGTTCGACACCGCGTAGCGGTCGCCGTGGAAATGAAGTGCCCCGCCCTGATGTCCCTTGCCGACCCGGGCGGACTCCCTGGCCCCGATCCGGATCCGCACATCCTCCCGACGGGCGATGCTGCCCTCGGCTTCGAACACACCGTCCCGCGACTCATCGAAGTCGAAGTGCAGGGCCGGGATCCCGCTCGGCAGACGGGAGACAAACAACTCGGGCCGGAACAACGTGCTCTCCAGTTTACCGGCGGCCCCGAGCGCCACGGCAGCCCCGGCTTCGAGACGGCTGACCTCGCGCAATGCCGCCAGGGCCTGAACTTCGACCGTCCCCGACATGACGTGGACTTCGGCCCGGCCGTCGCCGCGCGTATCCACGCCGAATTCCGTGCCGAGATCCACCACCCGCAGCTCCTCCGTCGTGACTTCGAAGCCCCGGGCCTGCTCCTCGACGCGGAACCACCCCACGCCATCCTCAAGGTGAACCCGGCCCTCCGCTTCCAGACGGAGACTTGCCGGAGCCTGAACCAGGCACCGCACCCCTTCCGCGAGCGTGACCTCGGCACAGCCCTGGGAAACCCGGAGCGTCGATCCGATCGACAGCTCCTGTCCCGCCTCGCCCTCGGATCCGGCGACCGACACCACCCCGCCGGGTGACGGCGTCCATCGGGCAAAGGCATCGGCCGGGGGGGCGGCAATCCACGACAGGACGAGGGCGGTCAGTGCGATCACCGCGGCCGCGGCGGTCAGCGAGACGACGCCCGGTTTCCGCCACCAGCGGGGACTCTGAAGCTCCACCGCACAAAGGTCCCCCTCGT
This sequence comes from Verrucomicrobiia bacterium, assembly GCA_030431475.1. Lineage (GTDB taxonomy): Bacteria > Verrucomicrobiota > Verrucomicrobiia > Verrucomicrobiales > Akkermansiaceae > Haloferula. Next base: position 29,139 of record JAUIJD010000034.1, read on the forward strand.
CGGCGAGGTGGATCAGCTCGGCCTCGACCAGCAGGGTCTCGACCATGATGTCGAGGTCCGACGACGACTCGCCGAGCCGCGCAGCCAACCAGGCCGACTCCTCGTCGCTGGCCGTGCCCTCGAGGTAGCGGACCACCGTCCGGTCGAGCTTTTCCGCATCCATGCTCATGAGCCGCCTCCCATCCGTTTCACCACGCAGCGACGCAGGGCGATCTTCAACCGATGCAGCGTGACCCGAAGGCCACCCTCGGAGCGTCCGAAGCGTTCGGCGCACTCCTGGAAACTCAAACCCTCGTCGTAGCGCGCCACCAGCAGCTTCCGGTGGTCCTTGCTGAGACCCCCGAGGCACTTGCGCAGCGCGATCGCGCGGTCGCCGATCGCCGGCACCGGCAGCGAAGCAAGCCGGTCCGCCAACAGACCCGCGACCTCGTCGTCATAGACCAGCCACGACTTGCGTCCTTTCTCGCGGAGAAATCCGCGGGCCTCCCAGCGCGCCACCGTGAAGGCCCAGGAACGGAAGCTAGTGCCCAGGGTGAAATCCTCCCGCTTCCGCCAGAGCACCACATTGGTCCGCTGGCGGATTTCCTCGGCATCCTCGCGCTTCGGCACCAGCCCGAGCAGGAAGGCCAGCAGGACCCGCTGGTGCTGGGTGAGCAGCGCCACGAACTCCTCCGAAGGATCCGGAGATCCGTCGTCAGGAAGGGCGTGAAGGGAGTGGCTCATGAGCATGCGGGCCGCGGCCGTGCTGCCATTCCACGCCGGACGAGTCGGAAAAGTTAACCACAATCGCATCCAGACGTCACGAAACTGCATCGCTCGAGCAGAGCGAGCCGCAACCTCGACGATGTGGACTGGTCGGAGATCGACGAATGGTTCATGTCCCCGGCGGGATGACCTTCCGCCTCGCCGACCTCGACATCACCCTGCTGCCGGAAATGGCGGCCTGGCTGCCGGCCCATCGAGCCCTGCTGGTCACCGACCTTCACCTCGGCAAGTCCGCCACCTTCCGCGCCCGCGGCATCCCCGTCCCCGAAGGCGAGACCCACGCCGATCTCGCCCGGCTCGAGGCACTCGTCGAGCGCACCGACCCCGAACGGGTCCTGATCCTCGGCGACCTCGTCCATGCCGCCGACGGATTGGTGCCCGGCGTCGTCGAGCGCCTCCGCCGCTTTCTGGAAAACAACCCCGCCCCGGTCACCCTGATCGAGGGCAACCACGACCGGGCCGCCGGCCTGCGGCGCCTCGACCTGCCCCTGGAAATTCACCGCACGCTCGACCTCGACGGCGTGACCCTCATCCACGACCCCGCCGACCTCTCCGAGCCCGGCCCGGCCATCTGCGGCCACCTCCACCCCTCGATCCGGCTTCCCGAGAGCCCGCGGCGGAGCACCCGCGTCCCCTGCTTCCATCTTCAGCGGGACCTGCTCGCCCTGCCCGGCTTCGGCTCCTTCACCGGCACCCATCCGGTCAAGAGGGTGCCCGGCGATCGCGTTTTCGTGCCCCTTCGCGACCGCATTCTCGAAGTGCCCGGCAAAAAAGCCTGAGTTTCCGAGGGCTGGAAATCCCTTATTTTATAAGGATTTGAAAATAATTCTCAAAAAATACCTCAATTCTTTGAACGTTCATAAAGGTGAAGGGTCTATCCCACTGAACACCGCGCAAGCGGGTTCAAGTAAGGGTAAACAGCACAGTCGATTTCCCATGGGTGTGGGATCTTGACAAACTTGAGGCCGCCGGACGTGGGACTCCGGCGGCCTCGCTGCTTTCCGGGCGGAGGATTTCGTGCGATGCCTCCGGAGTGCGCCTGCTTCTTTCCCTGCTCTCCGCCACCGTCCTCCACGCCTCTCCACCGCTCGACGAGGCCCGCTTCATCGGCTCGCACAACTCCTACCACCTCGCGCCGCCCGCCGAGATCATGGAGACCATCGTCCGCTTCAACGACGAGGCGCGCCAGTGGGAGTACTCCCATCCGACCCTCACCGAACAGCTCGACCTTGGCATCCGGCAGTTCGAGCTCGACCTCTACGCCGACCCCGAAGGCGGACTCTTCGCCAAGCCCCTCGCATTGAAACTCGCCGCCCTCGGGCGCAAAAAGCTTCCGCCCTTCGACCCCGACGGTCACCTCGCCAAGCCCGGCTTCAAGATCCTCCACGTCCCCGACATCGACTGCTGGAGCCACGTGCCCACCCTCGACCTCGCGCTCGACGAGCTGCTCGCGTGGTCGCAGGCGCACCCGGACCACCTGCCGGTGATGCTCCTGCTCGAGTGCAAGGACCAGCCGCATCCGCCGCTGCCGACCCGGCCGGTCGCCTTCGACCGCGATCAACTGCTCAAGCTGGAAGAGGCCATCGTCGCGAAGCTGTCGGCGAAGCGCCTTTTCACGCCGGACCAGCTCCGCGGATCGCACCCGACACTCCCGGCGGCGATCAAGGCCGATGGTTGGCCGACGATTGACGAACTTCGCGGCCGTTTCCTCCTCTGCCTCGACAACACCGGATCGCACCGCGACGCCTACCTCGAGGGCAACCCGGCGCTCGAGGGTCGCCTCTTCTTCGTCAGCGCCCCCGCCTCCGACCACCCCGCCGCGGCCTGGTTCAAGATCAACGACCCGGTCCGCCACTTCGACCGCATCCGCCAGCTCGTCGACGCCGGCTTCCTCGTCCGCACCCGCGCCGATGCCGGCAAGGCCGACCCCGAACGTCGGAAGAAGGCCTTCGAATCCGGAGCCCAATGGATCAGCACCGATCTTTTCAATGCCGCCGGCGACGACCGGGTGCGGCTCGACGGCGGGGCCCTTCACCGCCCTTGAGGCTGGACCGAAGCCCGCTTTTCGGCAGTCGCCGTCGGCACCTCGCCAACGCGTTGATCCTGAGTCGTTCCCGGGTGACGCACCGCCGGTCGGACCGGGCGGATTGCATTGACTCGCCACCCCGATTTCCGCTATCTTTTCAGCTAGGGCTGATCCTGCCCTCTCGGCGCATCACCCCTCTGCGCCTCAACCTGCGTGAGCTTTCGTTCCATCGGCATCATCGACCCCCTCCCGGTCTTCCGCTTGGGTCTCGAGTCCTTGTTGTGTGAAAGCGGCCGCTTCGGGATTGCATGGAGCCAGTCGAGCCCGGCCGGCCTTCCCGACCTCCTGGCGGAGCGCCCCGTCGAACTCATCATCTCCGAGGCGGTCTTTCCCGGTGGACAATCGGTGCTTTCGCTGCTCGCGGACCTGCATGCCGGCAAGCTCGACATCCCCGTCCTGACCTACTCCTGCGTCGATGAACGTCTGCTGGCTCCACGAATCCTGCACTCCGGAGGACGGGGCTACCAATCCAAGCTGGGCAGCACCGACGACCTGCTTGCCGCCATCGACACCGTGCTCGCGGGGCGCATTTCGCTCAGTCCGGAAATGACCGAGATCGCCCTCCAGACCCTCACACCCCATGGCTCGTCGACCCTTGGCTCGGACTCACTCCCGAGTCTCACCAACCGCGAGATGGAGGTTCTCCAGATGATCGGGGAAGGCTTGAAAACCAAAGGGATTGCGGAAGCACTCGGCATCAGCGAACGGACGGTCGACACCCACCGGTCGCGCATCCGGGAGAAACTCGATCTCTCCCATGGTCTGGGCCTGATTTCCTTCGCCAGCCAGTGGATGGCCCTGAAGGAGGCCGGAGTGAACCTCTGAGTCGTTCGGTTCGTCTGACCATCCGTCCCAATGGGCATTCCCCGTTCCCCGAGCGTTGTACGCATTTTTCGCGAACGCCCGTGGTCCTTTCTTCTCCATCGTTTTTGCAGGCTTTGCTCGATGGTCAGGGGACGAAATTCATGGCGAACTGTGCGATGCCATGAAAACCGCATCCCCCCGCGCCCCCCGCCGTGGTCTTGGCTTCATCAGCGCGCTCGCCGGCATCCTGCTGGCCGGATCCCCCCGCGCTGACGCCGTCACGCTGTTGTTTGAACAGATCACCTCGAACTCGCCGACGGACTACTCGCCCTACCTGTCCGCCGACGTGCTCGACTTCGGAACGGGCGCCCTGTTCACCGTCAGCCTGGGCCCCACCTCCCCCGATGGATTCATCAACCAGATCTACTTCGAAGACCTGGCTTCCGTATTCGACGGCATGACCTTCGAGAACACCCTCTCCCCCTCCCCGGTCACCGCGGTGGACTACGTGACGCCGACCTCCCCCTCCTCGCCGCCCGGGGTGAACCCTTTCGTTGCCGACCATGGCTTCGGAGCCGTGAACCCGGCACCCACCTACGGCATCGATCCCGATGAGGGTGCCAGCTTCCTCGCGATCTACGCCCCGGGCATGAGCTTCGGCAACGTCGAACAGGCCCTTGTGGCCGGCGATCTGCGCGTGGCACTCCACATGCAGGGATTGGATCCGGGCGCCGAGGAAAGCGACAGCTACCTCAACGTCACCCCCAAGGACCCCCGTATTCCCGAGCCCGGCACCGCGCTTCTCACCCTGTTGGGCACCATCCTGCTGCTCCGCCGCCGCAACCGGTGAAGCAGCCCGGTGCAGGTATCTCACGATCACCCCCCTGGCCTGCATTTCTCGCGAGTGAGAAACCCGGGCTAGGGAGCAAGGGTGGCGCGGAAACGAAAGTAGGCCGCCCGCCCCGCGTCGGCGGGAGTCCGCACCTCCATCAGGTCGCGCACGCCCTCGGAACCGACGTCGAGCGCCTCGGCGATCTCCCACTCCGACAGGTCCTCGGACCGCTCCACCTGCCAGATCACCCCGGTGGCCGAAGGCAGGACGGGAAAGCGATAGACCACCTCCTTCCCCGCGACGGTCGACTCCACCGTGACCGCAGGCTGCAACGGCTCGTTTCCGACCCAGGGGTCGAGCCCCATTACAAACTCGACGATGCTCGGCAGCCCGTCGCCGTCGGAATCCTGCTCGGCCCGGGCGTGAAGATCGTCACCGCCGGGACCCATCGTCGAGGCCACCCAGTCGCCGAAGGAGGTGTCGGCGATCGGCACCGTCACGCCCTCACCCGATGCCTGATAACCGCTCCCGGGTTCCACCTGGATCCCGAGCACTTCGACGCCCTCCGCCTCCTGGTCACGGAGTGCCACCACCTCGAAACTCGCGCTTGTGGCATCGGCTGCCACCATGACCTCCCCGTCCACCACGCCGGCCACCGAGAAGTCGGCACCCTCGTCGGCCCCCGAGAATGCCACCCGCACCGCCGTGTTCGCGCGCGCCGGCGCCGACAATTCGACCACCACGGTGGCGACCCCTCCCGCTTCCTCGTCGAGATTTCCTTCCACCCGCATCGAGGCGATCGGGTCCGACGGGGGAGGATCGCCGAACGAGGCGACCGCCAGCGGGTCGCCGATCACCACCGTCTGCCACGACAGATAGGAAACCGAGGCCCAGGCCGATTCGACCCAGCTCATGCCATCGACGAAGTAGCGCTTGAGCAGGACATAGTTCTTCGAAGCTCCGCTCGCCAGCGGCTCCCAGGCGTTGCCAATACCGAAGGTCCCCCCCGCCTCGACCCAGTCCGAAAGCTGGCCGTGGTCACCGAACCCACCGACTCCTCCGAACTTCCGCCCGTTGTAGCTCTCGTAGCCGCTGTAGACGGCGCCGGCCGAAAGCTGGCCGGCGTAGGTCGAGATGAAGCCGCTCCGGTTGTAGCCGTCGTGGTTGCCGCCGTAGCCGGTCAACGCCGCCACCCGCCCCGTCACCCGGGACGTGCTGGTGTTGCCCCCGGGCAGGTCGCCGTTCTGACCGATCAGGAACAGGTTGCTCTCCTCGAGCACGAAGCGCGGCCACGAACCCGCCACCAGCAGCCGGGTCAGGTTGTAGTCCCCGCCATCGATGGTGCCCCCCGCACTCTTGTCCAGGATCAGCTGATCCTCCCCGGAGTCGTACCAGGGCGACTTGCCGCGGTCGATCATCCCCTTCACCGCCGGCAGTGAACTGCCGTCGAGCCGCGACACCAGATAGAGGTCGCCCGGGGTGCAGGCCGCCCCGTTGCGCCGGGTCCGCATCTGCCAGCGGCCGGTGCCCGGATCGTGGAAATACCGCGCCGAGCGGATCCCGCTGCGGTCGTAGTTCGAAACGGGTTGCGCCCCGTTGAAGTAGGGATTCTCGACCCGGTTGTCCGCCGCACAATCCATCCCGCCTCCGCTCTCGCCCGCCTCGAGGTCCTGCCACAGCAGCGTCAGTTCGGAATCGACCGAGGCATAGCTCGCGTCGCCCCCCGCAATCCGGTCGCCGGCCGGCCCGGGATGATCCCCGACATCCCCCGCACCGAGGTCGAGGATCCGATGCGGCAGCCCCTTCGTCAGCACCAGCACCACCACTTGCTCGGCCAGGCCCGACACCGACAGGTGCCCGCGCACCGGGTCCCTCACCCGGGCGATGAAGTCGGCATAGGAGACGGTGCCGGGCTGCAGGTCCGGGTCGTTCAAGTCGCAGCCGTGCACTCCCGGCCGGCTGGCCCGGTAGTGCTCCCACACCGCCGTGCTGTCGGCGTGCTGCGAGTTGTAGATCACCAGCACCTGATCGGGCTCGAGGGCGCCCGCCATGCAAGGCACGGAAAGGAAAAATCCCAGCACGGCACGCCACGCACTGGGTCGGCAACGAGTTGTCTTTTGCAACAGAGGTCTGGACTAAACGGCGTGATTGAATATCGCATCACCTTGCATTTCAAGGTGTTAGAATGATTTTTGGCGCGCCAAGACAGCAGAGCTTCTCCGCCCCGGCAAGCCCCGCGTGGCGGAAAATGCCGACACGGGTTCCGATCCGCGGGCGGAGAACCGGAAACCACGGGCCGGCGCCTTCAATGGGCGATAGTCCGGTCGCTCCGACGCGTAGACAACGCCATGCGCATCCTTCCGGCCCTCTTGGCCCTCCTTCTGCCCCTCGCCGCCGCGGAGAAGCCCAACATCATCTACGTGATGGTCGACGACATGGGGCCGAACGACCTCGGAGTGCTCGGCAGCGAGGCGATCGTCACGCCGAACCTCGACCGCCTCGCCGCCGGTGGCCTGCTGCTCGACAACCACTACTCGGGCTGCACCGTCTGCGCGCCGTGCCGCTCGGTCCTGCTCACCGGCAAGCACATGGGCCGCACCTCCGTCCGGCTCAACACCGGCGGCGTGCCGCTGCTCGACGAGGACGTGACCCTCGCCGAGGTGCTGAAGAAGGCCGGCTACGCCACCGGCGGCTTCGGCAAGTGGGGCGTCGGCGACATCGGGACCTCGGGCGTGCCCGAGAAGCAAGGCTTCGACCGGTTCTACGGTTACTACCACCAGATCCACGCCCACAACCACTACCCGGCCTTCCTCGTCCGCAATGGCGCCAAGGAAACGATCCAACCTTCCAGGCCGAACACCCGCACCGGCTACGCCCCCGAGCTCATCCTCGCCGAGATGAAGCGGTTCATCCGCGAGCAGGCGGAAGCCGGCCGGCCGTTCTTCGCCTACGGACCGTGGACGCCGCCACACGGCAACTACCGCTTTCCGAAGGAGGACCCCGCCTGGAAACGCTACGGCGACCGCAAGGGCTGGTCCGGCAAGGAGAAGGGCCACGCCGCGATGGTCGGACTGGTCGACCGCCACATCGGCGAACTCGTCACCCTCACCGAGGAGCTCGGCATCGCCGACAACACGGTGATCTTCTTTCACTCCGACAACGGCTCCGCCATCGGCCCGAAGGACGACCGGCACCTCGGTTCATCCGGTGGGTTCCGCGGCAGCAAACGCTCGGCCTACGAAGGCGGCATCCGCGCCCCGCTGATCGCCTACTGGAAAGGCCGTATTTCCCCGGCCCGCAACCGCGACTTCATCGCCTCCGCCCACGACGCCCTGCCCACGCTCGCCGAACTCGCCGACGCCACCGACCACGTCCCCGGCGACGTCACCGGCCTTTCCTACGCGCCCGTCCTCTTCGGCAAGACCCCGGCGAAAGCCCACGACTTCCACTACTGGGAGTGGGCCCAGTGGAACTGGGGCAAAAAGGAACTCGTCGAGGGCGGGCTGATGCAGAGCCTGCGGCGTGGAAAGTGGAAGCTCGCCCGCAACCGCAACGATCAGCCGTGGGAACTCTACGACCTGTCGAAAGACCTCGGAGAAACCACCGATCTCGCCGCGGAGCATCCCGACCGGGTCGAGGCCCTGGCCCGGCTCGCCGAGGAGGCCCGCGTCCCGATGCGCCCGCAGCGCGAACCGGAGCACCCGCAGGGCCGCCCCTTCAACTAGTGCAGTCCGCCTCAAGGAAGGCGGTAGCGATCCCCCTGCTGGAGGATCCTCCCTTCGTACACCAGACGGTCGAGCGAGCGCGCCTGCCCCCGGGTCAGCCGGTTGACGCTCTCGTACTCGCCCCCGGGACCGAGGGTCTGCTTGAAGGTCCGGCCGACGGCGGCTTCCAGGTCCTCGCGCGACATCTCGCCCTCGGCGAGTCCTTCGCAGAAGGCCACGTAGTCCGCCGCGACGCGATCGTCGTCACCGCCGGAGCGGAACGCCATCACCAGCGCCAGCAGCACGGCACCAAGAAGGATGCTGAGTCCGATGAAAAGCGCCTCCGTCTCGACGTCGATGTAGAATCCGCCGCGAAAGGGCGCGTTCCCGTACAGCGTCCCGATCCAGCAACCCAGGAGAACCCCGCCCGACAGCACCAGCCCGATCTTTCCAACCATACCTGGAGACTCGGGATCCCCCGGCAGCTCGTCAACCGCGCCAGAAGTCAGCGGGCCCCCATGTCGACCTTCCGCCTTTGACGGGGAGCCGGCTTGCCCATAGTTCGGCCCAGCATGGCTTGCCCCTTCAAGCTCGCCGCGATCGACCTCGACGGCACCCTATTCGACCACGACAAGACGGTCTCCCCGGAGAACCTGTCCGCGCTCCGCCGCCTTGAGGCCGCGGGAGTCGAGGTGGTGATCGCGACCGGACGCCATCGCTCCCGCATCCAGGGGGCGCTCGACCATCTGCCCCACACCCGTTGGGCCGTCACCTCCCAGGGTGCGGCGGTGCTCGACCTCGACGCCGGCGAGATGGTCGATGCGATCTACCTCGACGCGGAAGAGACCCGGTTGCTGATGTCACTCGGCCGGCAACTCGGCTTCTCGCCCCTGCTCTACGATGCCACCGACGTGAAAGCCGTCGAGCACGATGCCGGAACCCGAAGCTACGCCCGCATCGTCGGCGGGATGCCCGCCCTTCTCGACGCGTCGGAACTGGACGCCGTCCGGGCGCACAAGGTGGTGTGGATCGGAGGGGAGTCCGCCGTTGCCGCCCTGCCCGACCATCCCGAGCTCCGGGAGCTGTCGCTCTATCAGGTCCAGTCGCTGCCCGGCATGTATGAGTTTCTCCCACCCGATGTGACCAAGGGAAGCGGTGTCGCGGCGCTTGCCCGGCGGCTCGGGATTGAACCGGCAGAGGTGGTGGCCTTTGGTGATGCGGACAACGACATCCCGATGTTCCACTGGGCCGGCGCCTCGTTCGCCATGCCCCACGGCACCCCCGGCGCCCGCCGGGCGGCCGACACGGTCGTGCCCGGAGGCGCCCCTGCCAGCGCCTTCGCCCGCGCGGTCGACGCGCTTCTTTAGTCCGCTTTTCTCACGAATGAGGGAGGCATCTGGCCAAAGGCCGGACCAAACCGGCGTTCCGGAGTATCCCGAAGCTGCGAGAGGGCCGCACCCGCTCAGCGGATCCCGAGATCCTTGCGAAAGGCCTCGACCATCTTGATGAAGCGCAGGTCGGCTTCCGCGTTCGACTCCTTGTCGAAGTTCAAGCCATACGGCCAGAAGTGCTGCCGGTCGGCGTGGAGCACGGCATCGGGCCCGTCGAACGCCTCCAGTTGCGCAACCGCATGCTTCCCGGTCCACTTCCCGTCCTTGATGAATTTCTGCCAGTCGGGATGCGTCCCGATGCCCAGCGTGTGGCTGATCTCGTGCAGCGCGACCCGGCGATTGATCGATCCCCCCCAGTTGATCCAGCCCTCGTAGTTGGCATCCGCGGTGGGCGTCCCCGGACTGTTGTTCGCCCACAGGTGCTTCTTGAACTTGGCGTGCTCGTTGAGGAAGGAAACCGCGGAATCCATGGCCTCGACGATGCGTCGCCGCCGATCCTCCGGCCAGTTCTCCGAGCCGTCCGTCAGCACGTAGGTGACCGGCCCCTCGAGCAGCTTCTCGGCACGCTCCTGGCGCTCCTCCTCTTCGCGCTCCGCGGCCTCGGCCGCCTCCTGCTTCTCGACCAACCGCGTCACGTAGAGAACATCCTCGTCCGCCAGATCCTTCGCCGGGACGTGGACCAGTTGACCGTTGGCGCGACGGATCACCACCGAACTGCGGTCCACCCGCACGAACTCACCCTCCAGCGTGCGCCCGTCGTTGGACGTCCACTGACGCGACTCCCCGGCGGTCAGGGCGCCAAGGCCCAACAGGCAGGCGAGGGTCCAGGCGAGGCGGTGGTTTCGTGCGGCGATCATGCGATGGGCGCAGCCTCGCATCGGAAAAACCCGAAGAAAAGCACCGACCGGCGGACCCCATGCCGGCGCGGGTTCTGGCTCCCGGAGTTCATCCCGCGGAAAAGCACGGGCTTCTGCCGCGATCGCAGGGCGGCGACGGGTCCGGGTCCCGCGCCGCCCGAACCTCCGGTTTCTCCATGCTTGATCCCCTCATCGCCTTCGGCGACCTTCCGCCATGACCATTCGCCAATCAGCCCTCCTCCTGGGTGGCTCCCTCCTTTTCAGCCAGGCCCTCGCCGAACCCGAAATCCGCAAGGAGATCCGGATCGAGAATGACAAGGAGGTCGAATACATGTTCATCGACGGGATCAAGGTGCACGAGACCGATCCCGAAAAGCAGCCGCAGCCCAAGGTCGTCACGCCGCCTCCCTACGACGCCGCCAAGGCCAAGCCTCCGGAATCCGCGACGGTCCTCTTCGACGGCACCGCCGAGTCGATGGAGAAGAACTGGGAGCAGGTCCAGAAGGACGGCCAGCCCTGGAAGTTCGTCGACGGCGCGATGGAGTCGGTGAAGAAGGCCGGCTACCTGCGGACCAAGGATGAGTTCGGCTCGTGCCGCCTCCACCTCGAATTCGCCACCCCGTCGAACGTCAAGGGCGACGGCCAGGGCCGCGGCAACAGCGGCGTGTTTCTGATGGGCATCTACGAGGTCCAGATCCTCGACTCCTACGAGAACACCACCTACCCCGACGGCCAGTGTGGCGCGCTCTACGGCCGCGCCGTCCCGAAGGTCAACGCCAGCCGCCCGCCGGGCGAGTGGCAGACCTACGACATCACCTTCACCCGCCCGCTCTTCGACGACGAAGGCAAGGTCACCCGCAAGGCCCGCTTCACGGTGGTGCACAACGGCGTGGTCATCCACGACGACGTCGAGCTCACCGGCGGCACCAACTGGCGCGGCCCCCACTCGGTCGCCGAATACCAGGCCCACGGCGACAAGGGCCCCATCTCCCTCCAGGATCACGGCAATCCGGTCCGCTTCCGGAACATCTGGATCGAGGAGATCGAGGACTGATGTCAGGTCACCGCCCCCCGGCGGGAAGCCGTGCGGATCCGGCGCCCTGACCGCGCTCCTCCGCCGTCCGACGAATTGACCCCGGGCCGAGTGCCGGGGTCAGTGGGTGGTCGCCCCTTCATCGTCCCATCGCCAGTTTGGATGATGGACGTAGCTGAGCGCCTCCTCGGTGGTCATCGCGTTCCGGGCCACCTCGATGTTGTTCGCCCGGTGCCGATTCCAGATCTCCCACTCGGCATCGGTGGGGGTGTGTCGCTTTTCATAAGGCACCTTGTTGCCGACGAGCATCATGAGGAAGCCCTCCAGTCCGAAGTTCGCGGCGTGGCCGCGCAGGAGGTGTCGGGCGAATCCAATCGGCCCGTTCTCACGGTAGAACTCCACGATCGGCGCGGCGCCCGCGATATCAACTTCATTCCAGCATGTCTTCCAGAACGGCGTGTCGATCTTGGTGTTGAGCCGGTAGTGGAGTGATAGCAGATCACGGATCTCGTCCCAGGTGTCGGCGAAGTACGTGTTATACATCGTTCGGATGGTGGGAGTCGGCTCCAGGCCGCTGTGAATGAGGAAGTTGGTGAGATTCTGGGCCTCCTGGCAGACGATCATCAGGGCCGTGGACTCCAGCGGCTCGACGAAGCCCGAAGCGTTTCCTACACCCACCACATTCCCGACCCAGGAACGCCGGTAGCGGCCGGAGCGGAAATGGATGATCCGCTGGTCGGTCAACTTCGGGTTCCTGGCGACGAACTCGTCGTGCGCCGCATCATCGCTGATGGCCTGCGATGAATAGACGTAGCCCCGGCTCAGGGACTTCTCATGCTCGATCTGCCAGGCCCACCCGCAGTTCATCGTCTCGGCGGTGGTATAGGGCAGAATCGGCTCGTCGCTGCCGCGCTCCCAGCTGCCGACCAGTGCCCGGTCGGTGAACAGCGAGGACGAATAGCTGACGAACGGCTCCTCCAGCGCCCCGCCGAGCAGCACGCTGCGAAAGCCGCTGGAGTCCACGAAGAAGTCCGCCTCCAATCGCCGGCCGTCTTCCAACCGGATGGCGGCGATGCCCTCCGGTCCCTTCTCGGCATCGACGACCTTGCCGTCGATCACCTCGACGCCCAGATTGACGGCAAACTCCTCGAGGGCCGACACCAGTGGCACGTTGTCCAGATGGAAGGCGTGCCAGCGATGAATGTCGGGGCCTCCATGAGGCGCCCGCGGAAACGCCTTGTCATCCCGCATCAGGGCCGTTGGCACGTCGCAGCAACTGAACTCCTCGTCGCAGTAGAACCCGTTCGGCCGTGGCAGTGCCGACAGTTGGCTGTCGAGGGCCTGGGCAAACCCGTAGTCGAATCGCCCGCGGGGTCCCCACAGGAAACGAATCCCCTTCTTCCAGGTCGGCCTCACCCGCTCGTAGAAGTATCGTCGGCTGATCCCCAGATACTCGAAGAGGAACGGCGGCAGATTGGGCGTGGTCGCCTCCCCCACACTGATGACCCCGATCTTCGGGCTGCGGACCATCCGGACATTGAGGCCGGAAATCCGGCGCTTCAGAGACAGGGCGAAGAGCAGGCCGGCGGTCCCGGAACCGACGATGAGAACATCTTTGATCATGAAGAGAGGGCTTTTCTGCGTCCGTATGAGCCGATGGGACTTGTTACACGAAAACGACGGAAGGGGTGTAAAGTTCAAACGAAATCGAGTCGGTGACGCCCATCCGCCATCGGATCTCCCGGGCTCCCGCTAGGATGAACAGACACGATCATGAGCCCCGTCGCCCGAAGGGATGCCCCCGAACCCATGAGTGCGCACCATCGCTCCGACGAGGTGACGCTCGGCGCGACGCCAATCCGGTTGCCGCGCCCCGCGTTCGAAGGGATACTGGAGCCAGTATGCGGCGGATCCTCGAGCCCGAGATCATCGACAGCATCCCGTGGGATCATCCGACGGCGATCCGCAGCCGCAGGGACCTGCGCTTGATCAATTTCCTGATGGGAAACGCGCGGTGGATCCTGCGGGGGGTGCGGCGATTTCGCGAGCTGGCGCGGGAAGGCATCGTGGAGCTGGGCTCCGGCGACGGACGCCTGCTGCGGCGCCTGGCCCGCTTCGGTCCCGCCACGGGATTCGACCTGATCCCCCGTCCCCCCGACCTGCCGGAGTCGGTGCGCTGGCGGCAAGGCGATCTCCGCCAGCACCAGGGCGACATCCACGGCGGCATCCTCGTGGCCAACCTCTTCCTCCACCACCTGGATGCGGCCGGCCTTGCCGAGCTCGGCGAAACGGCGAAGCGCTTCGACGCGGTGGTCGTCGTCGACCCGCATCGCACCGAGGACACGCTCTGGATGGCGACCCGGCTCCTGCCCCTGGTGGGCGAAGCCACCCGGCACGACATGATGGCCAGCATCCGCGCCGGCTTCCAGGCCGGAGAGCTGCCGGAGTCCCTCGACCTGGGCGAAGGTTGGCGCGTCGAGGAAACCGTTACCTGGCGCGGCACCCTGCGCCTGCTCGCGTGGCGCGAGTCCTGACGGGGGCCTCCTCCCCATCCACCGATCAGGCCCCGGCGGTTCTCAATGCCTTTGAAAACCGTGGTTCCGCCAATCCCGTTCCATAGACCCATGTGAAGCCATCGTGGACCCGGATGCCGTAGGACCCGAGTTCGATCCCACGGTATTCGATGTCGTAACCCTCCCCGGTTTCGACCACTTCAAACTCTTCTCCGGGTGCGATGCTCTCGAAAACCTGCTTCGCAGCGCCTATCATCTCCCGAAGCGCCTCCCGCGTCACGTCCCCGACCTGGATCAGCTCAAGCTTCATGAAGTAGTGCTGATGCCAAACGTCAATCTCCTCTTCACGAAAGCAGGGGGTGATCGTGCAGTATCTTCCCGCGGCGAGGGTCTCGCGGATCTCGAGAAACGACTGTTCCCCGGACCCCACGAGGTCACCCACAGGGGTGGCAAACTTGGTCGTCCCCTCGGGAAACGTGATCCGCGTGGTTTCCTGAGCAACCAACCACGGCGTCTCTCGATAGGTGAATCCGTGACGCCGGGTGTGGTGGTTCAGCGCCTCCGCCAGGTTGTTCCAATTGATGCAGTTCATCGTGAAGATCCTCTCCTATTTCACGAGAGGCGAGCCTGCCACTCGCTGCTCGATTTCCGCCTACGTCTAAACCACGGCGATGCTGGTTTCGAGGACGACTTCGGCGGCGGCGATCTACTCGGATCTCCGATAGCCGAATGCCGAGAAAAACGTCTGCGTCCGGTCCTCAATCGCGGCGATCTCTTCGGAGGTCAGCGTGTCCCGAGAGGAGCCGATGGAGGCGGTCGAAATCGCTCGGCCGCTCAGCTCGGTCAGCCATTCCGCCTTGTGCTCCTCCCACAACGATTTGTCGAATTTCAGATCCGAGCCGCCTTCACCTCCGGCTTGCACGCTCAGACCGAGGAACGACTCCATCTTCTTCAGCTCGACCGCCGTGTTCGAAACCAGATCCTCATACCTGACGACGTGGATTCGCCGCTTCTTCTCCGGGATCTCCAATAGCGGATACACCGGCCGATAGCAGTCGTGGAAGTAGCGGATCGTCTTCTCGAGACTGGTTCTGCCGAAGGGATTTTCTTTGCCCCCGGCTTCCATCCGCAGCCCGACCTTGATCAAGGAGGCGACGATGTCCCTGGGATCCCGGACCATCAAGATCATCCGCACCGCCGGCAGCAGCTCCATCAGCTCCGGACCATACGGCGTCACGAAGGGCCATTTCAGCAGAAGGCATCGGGCTCCAAGGTGGTCGTGGGCGGCGCGCAGCAGCGTCAGCAGAATCTCGCGATTCAGGCTCGCGAACTCCCGGCTCTCCCCAAAGAACGCTTCGAGATCGGATGCATAGGAGCTCTTCCCCAGGCGATAGGCTTGGAGGTAATGCTCGAGAAACTTCGCCTCCGAGACGGTGACGTTGCTGGCCGTCTCCGCACAGGCGGAGAGAATCTGATGCATCAAGGTGGTGCCGCTCCTCGGCGAGCCACCAATGACGATCGTGTTCGCTTCGACGTCTTGAGCGTCATCCGAAAAACCCCTCCCGGAATGTCGTCGATTCATCATTCTCACACTGCTGCCGGGGTCTGCCCTTGCTCCGGGGCATCCCCGTTTCATCGGCTCTTGTCTTGAAGTCGGCCCTGGAATTCAAGCCCAAGCATGCGATCCGGCGGGCGGATTGCCGACTTCATCGAGGGGTGCAAGGCTCCCGAGGAACCGCCGAAATCCCTTCGCCCTTCTCTCGGTCGATCATGATCGGAGCATCGAAAGATCGCTTTTTTCCTCCAGAAAATCACCGGGAGATGCATGGTTCCCCTTGATCCCCGAACCATCATCCCGTCTGCAACAGTGAAGTCCTTCCTTTTGTTCCTCGTTCTCGGAGCCGCTCCCGCGCTCTTCGCCCAGCGCACCATCCTCATCGACACACGGGAGAATCTCTTCGACCCGCCCACCATCACCGTCAACGGGAGCGCCTTTGCCTTTCCCTCCAATGACCCGGTCCCGGTGGACACGCTTCATGGCATCCGCCGCCTGGATGACGGCACGGTGGAAATCTCCATCAAGGGCGACCTGGTGCTCAACTCCGACGACACCCTGCGCGGGGTCGGCCACTACCCGGTCGTCATCCGGGTGGGAAATGACGCCTACATCCCGCCCGGAGCGCACATCGATTTCTCCGCCATCTCGGTCACCGCCGGCGCCGGCGGAGGCGGGGCGAAAGCCGGCGGCAGCGGCGGCCGGGGCGGCGAAGGAGGCCGGGGCGGTCGGGGCGGCGAGGGAGGAACCCTCGGCAGCGGCGGTCTGAACTACACCCCTCCCGGCAGCCCCGTTTCCGTCACCACCCCGGGCTCCCCCGCAGGCGACGGCACCGGTGGAGGCAACGGACAACAAGGTGAAGACGGGCAAGCCGGGTCTCCAGGCCGGAAAGGTTCTCCCGGATTCTCCAACAGCCTGAGCTCCGCCGGTCTCGCAGGCGACGAAGGTGAGTTGTTTCCCGCCATGGCCAAGAATGCCGACGGCGGCTCGCGCGGTCAGGCGGCCGCCTATCCCCCGCCCATTTTCTTTCAGGGCGGTGCGCTTCGTTCCTATCTCTACTTTGTCGACCAGACCGCCGCCGACTTCACCGGGAATTACTACGATGGCGCCCGTGGAATCGGCGGAGACGATGCCGAGGACTACACCCCCGCGGATTCTGCCGCGCACACCGACGGCCCCGGTCAGGATGGCTCGCCCGCCACCCAGCCGGCGGATCTCTGGACCCTCAGCGGCGGCAGCTCCGGAGGCTCGGGCGGCGGCGGTGCCGGGGGAGCCGGGGGAACCGGCGGCGGCGGCGGGGGCGGCGGTGCCGGGGGCCATGGCGAATGGCCGGAACCCATCACCACGGGCTTCATCACCACCGACATTCTGGAGGCCGCCGTCGGCGTGGCGGCGCAGATCGACGATGCCGTGTTTCAGACGGGGGTCGAAAAAGTGATCAGCAAAGTCATTCAAGCCTACATCAAGAACGGCGACTTCGACATCTCCCTGATTCCCGTCGTCGACTACGGCGCCACGGGAGGCTCCGGGGGCGATGGCGGGGATGGTGGTTTCGGCGGGCAAGGAGGTCGTGGGGGCGACGGCGGCGCCGGCGGTGCCGGGGGCGGTGCCCTCCTGCTGGAAGTCCAGGGCAGGATCTTCCTCGAAGGCAAGATCTCCGCCAACGGCGCCGACGGAGTGGCAGGAGCCCCCGGCCAGGCCGCCCTCAACATCTTCAGCTCACCGCTGCTCGGCACTTCGGGCAGTGCCCGCCTGCATGGCTTCGGCATGTCCTCCGCCCTGAGCCCGGTTTCCTTCGCCCTCGACCTGCTCGAAGACCCCCGCGCCGGCCTCGGCGGCCGCGGGGGCGATGGGGGCGAAGGCGGAAAAGGTGCCCCCGGCTTCATGGGGGGCGACGGCGCGGGCGGCTCGGCGGGAACCATCATCCTCTCCTCCTCTTCGCTGCTCAACCCCTCCGGGCTGGGCTCGCTCGAAGTCGAGGGCGGAGAAAGCACCGACCCTTCCCTGAAGGGAGAAGACGGCCGCGTCTTCATCGGCTCCAACACCATCCCCGATGGCTCCCTGACGACCAGCACCCTTGCAAACGAAACCCTCGCCCTCACCGGCACCATTCCCGCCTCCACCACCCGCGTCGGCCCCCGGGCCCTGAACCCCTTCATCGCGGGCAAGCCCCTCACCCCGACCCTCTCCGAGCTGCGTGACGGCGCCGAGGCCTTCGGCTTCCTCACCGAGCTTTCCGATTCCCTCATGGTCAACGGCGTCGACCTCCGCTCCAACGTCCCCAGCGGCGGCGACGAACCCGTCATCTGCGCCATGCGCCTCGACGTCGGCCCCCCGCCCTACGACGAGGACTACCACGACCACGACCTCATTCTCGTCTTCAACTTCCTCAACCAGCCGCTCACCGAGGTTCGCTTCGGCGCCAACCCGCAGGCCCTCGTCGCCAACCCCAACTACCCCGGACCCGGAGAGCCCGAATTCATCCCCGACCCCGCGAACCTCTCCCCCTACCAGAGCGTCACCCTCACCGAGGGAGGCCACACCCGCGACCCCTCCTTCGGTGGCAGTGGCGACCTCGCCAGCGGCGACATGCTCAAGTTCGAGATCTTCGCCCTCCTCGTTCCCGAAGACACCGCCACCACCGGCCACAACTTCGCCATCTCGGCCAAGAGCGGCACCGTCACCTTCC
>JAUIJD010000085.1 GCA_030431475.1 Verrucomicrobiia bacterium
TTCCAGGGTGCTCTCTTCGCTCATCGCCATGGCTCGCGCCATGGTGTCCTCATTTATGAGGCAATGGGGACCAACCGCTCAGCCCTGAACCCAGCTCTCGGTGTCCGCTTCAATGAGGCAACACGCTCGGCCGCCGTGTCCGCTGCTACGACTTCCACTACAGCCCCAAGTATGGTTGGTTCCACCAGGAGATCCGCAAGTCGCGCGGTGGCGAGGAGGTCTGGATCTGGAGCGAGACCGAGGGGCGGGTGATCGTGAAGTGACGGCTAGGTTCCGACTTCCGGCCGTACGCAGGCTTTCTGAAGCCATGGGTCATTGTGCTGCCAGCGGCCGAGCGCTGGACGGTTCACGAGTCCGGCCACATCGGCATCGGTGGGTGATTTGATCCACTCGCCGATCTCCCCGCGGAGAATCGGAGCCGCCGCGCCCCTCTCTGCTGACCGGACCACGCATCGATTCTCGAAGTCTGCCCGTCCGACAGGCTCTCCTTGACGACGATTCCCCGGCGCCATTGCCTGCGGCAGTGTTCCCTGCATGGCGCCATGTCAAGGTCCGGACCCAGCTCGTGTCCCTGGTCTTCCTTCTCCTTCCGCTCGGAGGCGGCGGGGCTGCTCAATCCTGGCCGGTGGCGATCCCCAAGCCCAGAGCTGACTGGGAAACTCCGCTCTTCTCAAATCCGTCCCCGCCGGCTCTCGGGTCCGACTGGTTCGCCGCGGCCTCGACCGATGGCATCCGCGTGATCGAGCTGGCGACCGGGGAGACCGTCCGCAGCATCCGTGACGAGATCCGACTGGCGCCGGTCGATGGCGTGCCCGGCGGCACACGGATCATCTGGTCGTGGAGTGGGGCGCTCGCCGCGGGGGAGGGATGGCTTGCCAGTAGCCTGAGCAGCGTGATCGGCGCTCCGGGCTCGAATCTCGGGCAGCACACGACGCTGTCCTTTCACCGCCTTGATGGCGAGCCACGGTCGGTGGTGCTCGACTTCAAGAGCTTCTCTCCGGATCCGAAGGTGTTTGATATCCAAGACGGTCTCTGCGTCGCGCTCGATCGCTCGTCTTCCCCGCCGCGCCTGCGGCGCTTCGTCCTCGAAACCGGCGAGGAACTCGCTTCGATTCCAGTCGATGTGGATCTGGACATCGCGCCCAGCCGTCGGGCCGGGTTCTCGGACGGCTGGTTCTGGGGATACGGGGAGAAGGACGGCATCGACGGCATCCATCGCATTCCTCTCGCCGGCGGCCCGGTGGAGTTTGTGTCCTTCCCGGGAGGGGTCGTTTCGCACAGCGATCTGGCCTCGGGTGCTGGAGCCGCAGCCGCGGTCCAATCGACGCCGGAGGGAGACATGCTTCGGATCATCGATCTGGATTCAGGAGCGACCCTGGTTTTGATCGACGTCGACGACCCAGACGCCTCGACCTCCATCTCGACGCCGCTGATCTTCGCCGATGGCCGGTGGGTGCTGCTCATGGAGACCGGGCCCTGGATGCAGATCATCTCCGGGACGGTCGGTTCGCCGGTCCCGAGCGGCCGCATTCGCTTCCAGCCGGCAGCCGGCGAGGAATGGGGAGTCGCCGACAGCTCAGACGAGCGCATCCTGTTCCTGCCTCCGGTTCAGGTGCCCTCCGGTGCCTTCGACCTGTGGACCCGGTGGGCCGCGCTTCCCGCGCCCGAGAGATTCGGATCGATATCTGCCACGCCCTCCTGCGAGGCCCGAGACGCCTTGGTCTGCGAGGTCCGAATCGACCCGCCTCCGGAGTGGGATTTGCTGCTGCACATCGAGGCGTCTGACGGCACGGCGATTCGAGGCGAAGACTACCAATCGCCTCCGGGCCACGCGATCTACCCGGCGGGGGCGGAGGTGTTGGAGATCGAGGTGCCCCTGGTCGCCGACCTGGAGGTCGAGCCCAACGAGTGGTTCCGCGTGGAGGTTCGGGATTCCTCCGGCACGGTCTTGTGGAGCCCCTCTTCGGTTGCCGCGGTGATCCGTGGTGCCTCCTTCATCGAGCTCGCGCCGGAAGGGGTCTACGATCCCGGGCCCGATGCCGGGCCAAGGGACATCGGGCTTACGGGTGGCATGCTGGTGCAATTGAACTACTCGTCGGATCGCGACGTGCCCGCCGTGGTGAGACGTCCACTCGGGGGCGGCACGTGGGAGCCGAGCGCCACCTGGAATCGGCGCCCTCCCGAGATCGGCACCTACTATCGATACCGGCAGAGCGATTCGGGGCTCGCGCTCATCACCGAGGACAAGATGCTGCACGTCTACGATCCCGTCGCCGACGAGGTGGTGTTCCGCCTGCCGACGCAGGCTTCCCTCCGGGGACAGTTCGCGCTGCAGAACCAGCAGCTCGCCACCGAAGGGCCCGAGCCGAGCGTCATCTCCCTGTTTGAAATCGACACGGGGACTCGGAAGTGGTCCGTGCCGGGCTACGACGATCCGATCGCACTGGCGGGGGATCGGGTCGTCCGGAGCTGGCAGCAGGACTTCGAAGCGGTGTCCATCGATGACAGCGCCCAGCGGGAGACGTTGTTTCCGGAAGGACTCTTCGGCTATGCTCCCACGATTTCAGGAGAGGGCGACTTCCTTCTGATGGTGGAGAAGTCCCCGATTCGTGCGGGCATTGCGGACCTGTCAGGCGGCGAACCGCCGCAACTGCTCGACCTTGGTGAGGAGGATGCCTCGATCTGGAGTCCCAAACTTCGCGGGGGCTTGGCCTTTCTTCCCCGTTCCATGAACGAGCGAGTGTGGGTCGACGTGTATGACGCCGTGGATCGCGTACGCATCGGCGAGCTGCACCGGGATTTTCGTGTCTCGCGACCCGAGGGGGTCTTCGACGTGCCCGATTCCTCGGGACAGCCCCTGAAATTCTATTCGCGCTGCTTCTCGGTGGATGGGAACGACACCTTGCTCCACACTTTCGCGACTTATCTTTCCGATCCCGACTCCCCGGTCGCGGGGGACTTCCTCTCCCGTGCCCGGCTGCAATCTCCCTATCCGGCTTTCCGATCATGTCCCGAGCTTCGCGAAGGCGACACCGACGAACTCGTGATCCGGTTCACCGAGGCGGCGACCGAGCCACTGAAACTCACCATCCGGCCGGTCGATGCCGGGCGTCCTCAGGAGTGGTCGCAGGATGTCTCGGTCGTCACACTTCCGGCCGGCGAAACCCGGATCGCCAGCGGGCTGACTCCCCGGGACGACGGCTGGGCGATCCAGGATGGGCTCATCCCGCTCGAGGTTCGGATCGAGGGCTCGGGCGGGACAGAAAACCGCCGCGCCGCCGTGCGGGTCCGCGACGACGACCTCTGGACCGACGAGGGGGTTCCGATCAACCACCTGCCCTTCCACCGGGAAACCGCCGGTTTCGACGGCGTCTGGTTCGGTGCCGTGGTGCCGAGTGGCTCCGCGACAAGCTCCATCCAGGTGGAGTTCGACGGTGGATCGGCCCTGATTCCGTCGCCGGAGCCGGGAGCCGGTCAGGGAGACTTCGGGATCCAGATGAGCGCCGATGACGGCTGGCTGGCGGTGACGCATCGGGCGTGGGATCCCGACCCCGGCCTGCCGAAGAAGTCATCGGTGTATGTCTACCGCCCGCTCGAGTCCACCGAGCTGCTTTTCCGCATTGCCGGGAAGCCGATGAAATACCGCTTCGGGGAGGCCCTGCTGGTGGATGGGGACCAGCTCTGGATCGGCATCCCAGGCAACGGGATGTCGCCGGAGGATGGAACGCCGGCAGGCCAAGTCTGGGAGTACGACTTGCAACGCCGGAGGAAGGTCGCAACCTTCAAGTCTCCAGCCGGCATGGAACTCGAATACGGGATCCAGATGGCGGCCAATCTCGAGAACCTCTGGATCTGGTCGAACAGCGACCAACCGGGAGCCTCCTTCGTTCACCAGTATGACCGGGCGACCCGCCAGTACCTGCGGACGCTGTCGACGGCGGAAGGCGTGGGTCGCTCCGATCTGGGGGCCTGGATGGCGGCGACCGAGGACCTGCTGCTGATCCGTTCGATGGATGGCGAGGACGGAGGCCCGCAACTGGCCGCCATCGATGAGGCCGGGGTGACCCGCTGGATCCTGTCCGAGCTTCATCCCGAGGCGATCATGGGCGACATCCAACTCGTCGGAGAACGACTACTGGCGATCGGAGGGCGCTACGGGATCCAGTTCTTCGAACTCGACGGCCTCGCGCCGCCGAAGGCCCTCGGATGGTTCGAGATGAACGGCCGGGGATCCGTTCTCCTCGACCTCAGCGGTACCCAGCTGGGTTTTTCCGACCCGGCCAGGTTCCCGCCCGAGGGCTTTGATTACATCGACCTGCGGATGCTTGAGGGACTCCGTTCGATCGTCGGGTTCCCCGAGGGGCTGCGGCCGGCGTCCAGCGTGTTCGAACCCGGATCTCCCGGGCTCGTCGTTCGCGGGGGACGAACCGCGATCATGCTTCCCAGCGACCTGCTCCCGGAGAGGGGAAGCCCACTGCGCCTCACGAAGTCCGCGACGCTCAGTGGCTGGGAGACTGCCGCGTTCCTGGATGAAAGCGGGCGATGGCAGTTGCGCGGTGATCTTGCAGCGGATTGGGTGATCGAGCGGGCTCCTGACGCTCTCGTGCCGGTCGGGCGACGCTCCAAGAGCTTCTTCCGGTTTGAGAAGTGATCTACGGACATCCGGGCGATTGTTGGTTGCGGTGCCCTCCCCGGAGCGGGCGGATTGGGCACGGCAAGGGGCTTCGCCATCAGAAGAACGTCCCCACGGGTGCCGGCGGGTCAGCGGAGGCGCTCCGATCGGGGGAACGTGATCGGCAGCACCTCCGCCTGCGGACGAGGTCCGCATGCCATTTGCGGGGGGAAGCGACAAGCCGGCGAAGACTAGGGGCGGATCCGGGCGCAGGTCCACCCGGCTGTTGGGTAGTGTTCCTAACAACACTACTAAATGGCTCGCCGGACCACGCAGGTTCTTCTTTTCTCCCGGTCGCCGGATGGATTGCATCGTCGCGATGGCCGTGGCTCTAACATTGCTCCCCGAGACGCTGGTGAGACTTGAACACCTCTGGAAAACGGGAGCCGCGGTCTCGCCGGTTTCCTCGGAGGACGTCTTGCGCGATTGCTGCGGACTCCTTGCGGAGCTGCTTGATGCGACCGACTGCAAATGGCTCGCCGCCGCCCACGGGAGAACTCCCCAGAACTCCTTCTCGATGAGGGTCTTCGACAACTGGTGGGCGGTGGACTACCGCAACTTCAATCCCGGTGCCGATCCCCAGGCGATCCAGACCGCCTACCTCGATTACGCCCGCTCCTACGGTGAAGGTCACGACGCGATGGCCTTGCATGTGACCTCCCATGCCGGTCGCACGCGGGCCCATCTCCGCTCGGAAGTGCACGACGACGAGGACTGGAACGAATCGCCCCTTGTGAAGCATTATCTCAAGCCGGTGATGAAGGTGGGCGAGCGGATGCACGCGATCTACTCGGTCGCACCCGGGATGGAGTCCTACTTCCTGTTCGACCGGCCGGTCGGCGCGACTCCGTTCTGCGAACGGGAGCGCGATCTGGCCGTCCTCGCGCTGTCGGGCCTGGCCGGACTTCAACGGGCGCTTTTCCTGGAAAGAGGGCTCATCGCCCCGGCCCGCAAGCCGCTCGCACCGCGTGAGCGGGAAGTCCTCAAATGGCTCTGCACGGACCTCAGCGAGAAGGAGATCGCCGAGCGGGTCGGCGTCTCGCGGGGAACCGTCCACCAGTACGTCACGGGCTTGATCCGCTGCTTCGGGGTCCGGGGACGCGCCGGCCTGATGGCCTTGTTCACCTCGCCCCGACCGTCCGCACCGGATCAGCTCTCGGCATCCGCCAGCTCCTGACAGCCCTTGAGGTCGAGCTTGCCGGAGGCGAGAACCGGAATCTCGGCCACCGGAATGATGGCCTTCGGGCACCAGAGGCTGGGCAGTCCGGCGTCCATCAGCTTGTAGCGCAGGTCGATGCACTCCTGCTCGAGGGCCCGGCCGGCGATGGTCGAAAGCAGCAGGATGGCCTCGCCCTTCTTCTCATCGGGAATGCCGACGATGGCGATCTTGCGCTCGGCCTCCGAGTCGAGGCCGAGGGCCTGGTTGATCGCCGCCTCGACGGTCTCGTGGGGCACCATCTCACCCCCGATCTTCGAGAACCGGGAGATGCGCCCCTCGATGTAGAGAAAGCCGTCGGCATCCACCCGCCCGACGTCCCCGGTGCGGAACCAGCCGTCGTCATCGAGGACCTCAGCGGACTTTTTCGGATTGTCGAGGTAGCCGGGAAAGATGTTCGCGCCCTTGAGCCAGATGATGCCCTGCTGGTCGAGCGGGCAGCGTTCGTCGGTCGCGGGATTGGTCAGTCTCACCGCGATCCCCGGAAGCAGGTGACCGACCGAACCCGGACGGGAGGAGGGGACGACGTCCGCCGCGTCGGCCGCCACCGGGTCGGGGAGGTTGACGTTGGTGGCGGGCGAGGTCTCGGTGAGCCCGTAACCTTCCTGTGGCGCGAGTCCGAACCGCTTCTGGAACGCCTCGGCGAGATTCCGGGGGAGCTTCTCCGCGCCGGTGACGACGAGCCGCAACGACTTGAGCTGCTCCGGCTTCACCCGTCGCATGTAGCCGCGGAGGAAGGTCGGGGTGGCGAGCAGGAAGGTCACGCCCTGCTCGTCGATCAACTCGCCCAGTCGCTTGGTGTCGAGCGGGTTCGGGTAGGTGACCAGTTCCAGCCCCTCGATCACCGGATACCAGAGGGTGACGGTGCAGCCGAAGGAGTGGAACAGCGGCAGACAGCCGAGGATCTTCGAGTCCGCGGGAGCCTGAAGCCGGGTGGCGAACTGGCAGACGTTGCCGAGGACGTTGCGGTGGGAAAGGGGGACGCCCTTCGGTTCGCCCGAAGACCCGGAGGTGAAGAGCAGCACCGCCTCGTCGTCGCCCTTGCGCTTGCCGATGCCGAACAGGCTGCGGATCAGTCCCGTCGGCAGCAGGCGCGAAAGGATGGCCCAGGTGATGATCTTCTTCTTCAGCTTGGGCAGGACCCGCTCGACATGGATCAGGTCGCGGTTCGGCGGCCACGGGAAGGAGGCGACCTTGCGGACGAAGGGGTCGGCGGTGATGTAGCGGTCGAGCTTGGCCTGCCGCATCGCCGAGCGCACGGCCTCGTGGCTGGCGGTGAAATTGAGGTTCACCGGCGTCTTGCCGGCGAAGATCACCGCCAGGTTGGCGACCATGCCCGCTTTTCCCGGAGGCAGGACGATGCCGACCCGCGGATTGTCGGTTTCCTCACGGATGTATTTCGAAAAGACGAGCGCTGCCGCGAGCAATCGATCGAAGCGGAGATCGGAGTCGTCGGATCCATCGTGGAGCTTGCTCCGGCGATGGCGCTTCAAACCTTCCAGCAGTGCGGTCGCCAGTGAGGAGTCCAGGATCGGCCGGGTGGCGAAGGCCTCCTCGGCAGCCGTGAAGATGCCCTCCTGAAGGGTGGCCGCGGACAACCGGGCCGCTTCGATCGGGCGCCCGATGGCGATCGTGGCGGCGGGTAGCGATGCGGCGCGCTCGACGCTGAGCATGGACTCGCGTGGGTAGTCGATCGCGATCGGCAGGGCCGGCAGACCGAAACGGCCCAGAGTGGTGAGGGTGCGGCCCGCGATGTGGCAGGGAGTCGAGGCCCGGGCGGTGCTTCTGCCGTGAATGAAAATCAGCACGCCACCGTCGTTGATCAGCTCGCCGAGCTGGGCGCCGGCGGCCGACGGGTCGGCATCATCGTCGGAGAACACGGCGCCGGATCCGGACTTCTCGAGGAAGCTTCTGACCGGGGCGTCCA
>JAUIJD010000035.1 GCA_030431475.1 Verrucomicrobiia bacterium
CTGTAACGGCTGCGACCGGCGCGGTCGCTCTTGATGATGGACGTGGATTCAGACGTAGATGCCATAGCTCCGCAGACTATGGCCGAAATGCGAGATCCGAACAGAGGGGTTCTGTTGGGCGCTTACGGCCCGAATACGGCACGAAGGCGGCCGCCGGAGGGTAAAAGGAGGGTAAAAGGAGGGCCTTGGGGCCCGTGTCGGCGGCCGTCTCGCCCCCAGGACGCCCCCACTCGGCCATGAGCCGCCTTTTGGCCGCGTTCGAGCCGAAAATCGACCAACCCATCGACCCGAACCAGCCCCGTTCAGCGACCCGACCCGTCAGGGATCAACCGAGGTTTTCCGACAGTCTCGTTGAGGCTGTCGGAAAACCCTCGGCTGAAGCCGAGCAGGCCATTGGAACGCTTGAGAATCGGCCAGACGCGCACGACCGCGCAAGCCGCAGCAGAATACTCGATTCTCAGGCCCTTTAACGCTGTTCATCTGCCCTCCTCATTCTGCGCCCGGGGTTATCCGACAGTCTCGTTAGCCGATTTCGATTCGATTCGCTGGAATCCCGGCTTGTAGTAGGAGATTCTGGCACTGAGCCATACTTGCCTCCTTCGTAAAGGCAAAGAGGAACGGCGCATGCGAGACGTAATAGAATCCAATCTTTTGCGCGTCTTGCAGTGCCTCAAGCTTCGCCATACGCTGGCCCCGTCTATCAAGGTCCATTTGCCGATAGTCACTCTGGTCAAAGGTTACCACTGCATGAACCGCGTCTTCGGTGAGCTGATCGATTATCCTGGCAATCGTAACGTGCGTTCGTCCTTCGGCTTGGTTGTCCTCACCGGGAAGCCGGATACCAGTGTCCGGGTCATTTAGAATTGAGAATGGATCAGAGCGATTGTCGAATCCAACGGGAATACCCGTCATAGTTGTGAAGTCAACGGCGAGGTCATCGGGGATAAAGCGCGGGTCGGCACGGAGTGGAGCCCATTGTTCGAGCAATTGGTGCCAGAGACGTTTCACGCAGTCGTAGGAGTCTCCCAAGTATACCCGTTTCATTTCTTCGGCTAACGTCAGAGAACAGGCGACACCGACCCCCATGGCGGCACTCCGATTCTCAGTGCCGGATTGAATCACCAGAGCGGAAACGTAACAAGGCCGCTGTGAGGTTTCGCCTGCTTCGGCTTTGTTAGCGCTGGTCGGAGCACGGGTGAATATCGACCACCTTCACCTCGTCTGCCGGCGCGTCAATCCACCATGTCACAGCGAATCCCGCGACCTCGGTCACCTCGTAGGGCCTCGCAGTCTCCGGATCAGTACGACTGTAGTCACCACCCAGATGCGCGATCTTGCCAAGGATCTGCAGGAAGCTCACCACCGCAGTTCGGCGCTTCCCGGTTCGGGGAAGGACCTCAAGCGCCTCAAAATGGACGTAGACCCGGTAGTCCCGCGCCATCAGCTCGTGGCAAGGTCCTCAACGCTGATCCAACTCTCCTTCGTCTGGTCGGAAACCCGGCGGCGGACCCGCTCCCAATAACCTTGGTCCTCCTCCAACTCGAGTTCCGTGAGAAACGAGGAGAGCTTGTGCCTCTCCTCGCCAGAAAGCGCTTTGATCTCTTCTTTGAGCTGGTCGATCGACATGGGAGCAGGATAGCCCCGTTCGACTGGATTTCAACACCGGAGCAGCCCCGCCGGGTCCGCTACTGCGCAGCCTTTTTGCGCTAACAGTCTATTGTATCGAGTCGTGGTTTTCAGGGGAGATCCCGGCCGACGGCAACAATGTTATCCCGTCCGTGGAACGTCGTGGAGCTTCCGGGTTTTGCGAGTCGTCGAGGGTCAGTTCTTGGGAGCGGTGGGCGTTCTCGGCCGGGTCTCCCGGGTCCTTCGCCCAGCTCCGGGGCCTGTTCCGAATGGCACTACCTTGCGCCGACCCGTCGCGGAACATCCCAAAGCGCCACACCGTCGCCGCAGCGATCGGAGGCGGGGCGCCCCCGTCCCGCAACCCTCCGTGGTCGCCGACGCCGCAAGGCCGGCAGGCCGGGGGCGGCCTGCCTCCAATCCTGCCATGCCGGAGTCGGCCTTGGAAGGGATCGCAGTGGCGTACGGAAGTGCCATCCAGCCTATTGCCGGCGTCCCTTCCGGCCTGAAGTCGAAAGCCGCTTACTTCCGGTAGCTCCGGAACGGCCTCCCGCGGAGGTCATCGAGTTCCTCGACCAGGGTCTCGGCGTTGAGTTTCGCGCCCTCCGCCGTCGTGTGGGTGCCCTTGTCGGCGAACAGGGGCTCGACCTTCTCGAGGCCGAGCTTCGCGTATTTCTTCCCGACCGCCCCGGCGAGGTCGACGTAGTGGACCCGCTCCTTGCGCGCGCAGGCCTCGACCCAGTCGCTCCACTCCTCCCAGTCGGGGATGTACTCCCCCTCCCCGTCGAAGCGCTTGTGCGGCACCGGCGAACACAGGACCACCGTCGCCCCCTTGTCCTTCGCGGTGCTGGCGAAGTGGCGCAGATACCAGCCGTAGCTATGGACGGTCTCCACCGTACCATCCGGCTTCTCCACGTCCTCGGTCTCGTCGCCGATCCCCTTCACCGACCCACGGAACTTGCCGCGCTCACCAAGCGGCCCGACATCGTTGTGCCCGAACTGGATGATCACGAAGTCGCCCCGCTTCAGGCCGTCGACGATCTCCTGCCAGCGACCCTCGGTGTGGAAGGTGCGCGACGAGCGACCGCCGATCGCCCGGTTGACGATGTTGATCTTCTCCGGATCAAAGAAGGCGCCGAGCTCCTGCCCCCAGCCGCGCATGTCGCCGTGGCATTTCACCGTCGAGTCGCCGGCGATCCAAAGCGTCGGCAGGTCGTCGCGATCGGCCCGCTCGCGCGGCTTGCCGCGGTCATCGACCACCGGACGGTCGTCCTCGGCGCCGAGGGCGGGAACCAGGGAGAGAAGAAGCGCAAGGAGCAGGCGTCGTTTCATGCCCGCACCCTAGCCCATCCCGCAGAGCGATGACATCCCCGCTCCGGGGGATCACCGCCGGGCCGGCTTCAGCTTTGGATCGTCGAGGTCGAGGCGGTAGAGGAACTGGTTGTAGTCGTGCCGCGGCGTCTGCTCCGGATTGTCGGTGAAGGTATGCGTGTAGGTCCCCTCGAAGAGGAGGACGGGGTCGTCGGGATTGGTCAGCCAGCCGTCGATCTGGATGTTGTAGAAGGTGTAGTTCTCGTGGGTCGCCACCTTCACCGCCGGCCCCCACGGGCCCTGCGGGGTCGCCCCCTCAAGGTACCACACCTCGCCGAAGGCCGAGGTGCCGAACTTCTCCTGCAGGATCATGATGAAGCGCTCGCGGTGACCGCTCCACCCCACGGCCGCCGAGGCGACCTCCACCTCGCCGCCATCGACCGTCTTGAACCTCCTCGGATTGTCGACCTTCTCCCAGGTCGAGCGGTCCTTCCACGCCTCGTAGGTCGGCGGGCAGCGGAAGTTGGGCGGGCCGTTGAAGTACAGCCACTCCTTGCCCGCATCGTCCTTCCAGAACACCGGATGACCGTCCGGGTAGGGACCGGAAGGCCTCTTCTCGTCGCCTTCCTTTTCCCAGAAGGTCAGCACGTGCTCGAAGTTCTCGGCGCGGTCGTTCCACTCGACGAGGCCGAACTCCTCGGGTGCCAGCTTGCCGCGGATCTTGGCGTAGGTCGCGACCAGGTGCTCCTTCCCGCTCCGGTCCGGCAGGGCGACGAAGCCCGACAGCCAGGTCGGCCCGTCGCCCGGCATCTTCGCCACGCCCCGCGGCACGCCGGGCTTTTCCTCGACGTAGTCGTAGCGGATCGCGGTCGGCGGTTTCAGCGACAAAAGCGGCCGGCGCTCGGTGACGGCCGCGGAGGTATGGAAGATCCCGAGCGGATAGCCGGGCAGGTCGGTGTCGCCCCAGATCCAGTGGAGCTTCCCGCCGTAGAGCGCGGTCTGCACGGTGTCGCAGCCGGTGATCCCGCTCTCCTTCCAATCGCGAAAACCGCCGCACTGCTGCGCCTCGGCGAACAGCCCGGCACCCGTCAGGCGTCCGAGCCGCTTGGCGATCTGCTTGCGCTCGATCTCGATGCGGAACGTGCCGCCGGGCTCCGGCGTGAAGCGCACCCCGCGGTAGCCGAAGCCGTCCTTCGGCATCTCGTAGCCGTGCGAGAACACCGTCAGCCACGTTTCCCGTCCCATGAACTCCGGCAGGTCGAAGGCGACCACCCCGGCGTTGTCGGTCCAGAACGAGACCCGGCTGGTGGTGGTCAGCTCGACCAGCGGCACCGGCCAGCCGTTCTCCTTGTCGACCACTTCGATCCGGCACGGCTTCACCGCCGCGGAGGCAACGGAGACGACCGCCAGAAGCACGCAGGGAAACATCGAGCTCATCATCTTCCGGCCTACCCCTCCGCGTCCGGCGCCCTTTCATGCCTCCCCACCCCCGATTGAGGGGCCGCACGCATCCCTCCCCCCGGAACATTCCCGGTGCCTTCCCCGTAGCACTCCCATGCGTCTTCGTTTCAAAACCGCCCTCCTGCTCGCCGTCGCGGCCGGCCACCCGGTGCCGGCCGCCGAGATGCTGCCACCGGGCGACGTGCGCCTCGCGGACGGACCGTTCCGGGCGGCCCAGCAGCGGGATCTCGACTACCTGCTCGAACTCGAACCCGCACGCCTGCTCGCCGCCATGCGGGAAGCCGCGGGGCTGGAGACCAAGGCCCGCCGCTACGGCGGATGGGAAACGCGCGGATCGGGCATGATCGGCCACTACCTGAGCGCCTGCTCGTGGATGAGCGAGGCCACCGGCCATGCCACCCTGAAGCAGCGCGTGGACGCCATCGTCGCCGAGATGCACGCCTGCCAGGAAGCCGTCGGCAACGGCGCCCTCTATTCATCTCCCTGGGAACGCCGCGTGTGGTTCCCCGCCCTGGAACGCGGGGAGCCTCGATTCACCCGCGTCGTCCCCTTCTACACCGGCCACAAGACGCTCGCCGGCCTGCGCGACGCCTGGCTCGTCGCCGGCAACGCCCGGGCCGGCGAGGTCCTGCGCCGCTACGCCGACTGGTGCGTGGAGGTCACCTCCCGCTTGACCGACGAGCAGTGGATCGAGCTGACGAAAACCGAGTTCGGAGCGCCCGGTGAAGTCTTCGCCGATCTCCACCTCCGCACCGGCGAGAAGCGCTACGCCGAGCTGGCGCGGCGTTTCCACCGGCCGGCGACCCGCGATGCGCTCGCCGACGGCGACGGCTCGGTGCTCACCG
Source organism: Verrucomicrobiia bacterium (assembly GCA_030431475.1). Taxonomy (GTDB): domain Bacteria; phylum Verrucomicrobiota; class Verrucomicrobiia; order Verrucomicrobiales; family Akkermansiaceae; genus Haloferula. The sequence continues at coordinate 5,241 of JAUIJD010000035.1, forward strand.
GGCTCCATGCCAACACCGAGATCCCCGTCGTCGTCGGCTATCCCCGGATCGCGCGCTTCGACCGCGACCCCGTCTGGCGCAAGGCCGCCGTGAACTTCTGGCAGGAGGTCACGCGACGGCAGACCTTCGTCTTCGGCGGCAAAAGCATCTGGGAATGCTTCATCCCGCCCCATGAGCACGAAGCCCAGCTCCAGCGCCTCTGCGGTCCCGAGACCTGCAACAGCTACAACATGCTCAAGCTCACCCGGGCGCTGTGGGAAGCCGACCCCGAGCCGCGTCACCTCGACTACCTCGAGCACGTCCTCCACAACCACATCCTCGGCACCATCAACCGCGAGGGCGATGGCGTCTTCGCCTACTACACCCCGACCCTGCCCGGGCACTACCGGCGCTTCTCCCGCCCCTTCGATGCCTTCTGGTGCTGCGTCGGCAGCGGCATGGAAAACCACGCCCGCCACGGCAGCTACCTCTACGCCCGCGACGAAAGCCGCTTCCTCGTGAATCTCTACATTCCCTCCACCGCCCGCTGGCCGGAGCGTGGGCTCACCCTCACCCAGGATTCCGACTTTCCGGCGTCCGACCTGCACCGCCTCCGACTCGATCTCGAGTCGCCCCGGTCCTTCACCCTAAGCCTGCGCCTCCCGAAATGGGCGGCTCGCCCCCGGGTCCGGGTCAACGGCGAGGAGGTCGAGGTGCCGGACGCGCCGCGGCTCGAGCTCCCGCGCGAGTGGCGCGACGGCGACCTCGTGGAAGTCCACCTGCCCGCCACCCTGACCCAGCGCTCCACGCCCGGGGAAGGCCGGTTCCGTTCGTTCTTCCACGGTCCCCTGCTGCTCGCCGTGCCGATGGGAACCGCGGGGCTGGACGACGCCGACCTCGTCGCCGGCGGCGACGAGGACTTCGAGCAACTCGGGCGCAAGCGGCTCCCGCTCGATCGCGTCCCCGGCGTCCCGGGATCGGCCGACGAGGCGCGCGCCCGGATCCACCACCGGGAGGGCGCGGACTACCGGCTCGACTCCGATCGGGGCGAGGTTCCTCTGATTCCCTTCCACCGCATCGGCAGCCAGCGCTACGCGGTGCATCTCCCGGTGCGATAACCGCTTGCCCCCGGCCCTGCGAGGCGGCATGCCCTCTCCCCGATGTCGGACCTTTCCTCGCTCGGAGAAGCACGGATCGACGAGGCGATCGCCTCGGGCGAGCTGACCCCGCCGCCCGCCGGCACCGACATCGATCTCGAGAACTACTTCGCCACCCCCTCGGCGTGGCGCGCCGGGTTCTCGATGCTGAAGGGCCACGGCTTCACGCCGCCGGAGCTCGAGCTGCTGAAGCGCGCCGCCACTCTGGAGTCGGCGCTCGACGACGCCCCGGACGCGGCCGAGCGCCTCCGCCTGAGGCGCGAACTCGAGGAGTGCCGCGTGCGCTACCGGATGGCGATGGAGCGACGCCGCGGGGGCTGATCCCGCCGCGGGAATCCCGGCGCCCCGGCACCGATCCGGCCCGCGCCCCCGTCGGGTGCCGTATCCCTCATTTTTGGGGGAAAGGAGGAGTGGCCCCGGTCGCGATCCTGCGCGAGAGTTCCCCCGCTCCCGGTTTTCCGGCGTCACCCACCCAGCCTGCATTTTCACCCCATGCCCATCCATCGACCGGTCCTCCTCCTGCTCGCATCGCTCGCACCGCTCGATGCGGCCGACGTCTCCCTGACCGGGAGCGACGCCTTCGGAGACTCCTCGTTCAACACCGCGGGGTTCTGGGACAACGCCGCCGCACCGGCTCCCGGCAACGACTACTTCACCGGCGACTTCCGCCTGCGCACCCCGGCCGACGGCGCCAGCCACCTCTTCGCCGGCGACTCCCTCACGGTGAATTACAGCGCCGACGACGCCGAAACCGGCCTTACCTACAAGGGCACCGGCACCGGCGGCGTGATCACCGTGGACGATCTCATCCTCGACGGTGGCCAGCTGATTCATCTGAACGGCCCCGGCGACCTGTGGCAGCTCGACGGCGCGATCACCGTGGCCGCCGATGCCCGGATCTGGGGCAGACAGGGCCCCATCGACATCCTCGCCGACCTCGGCGGAGCCGCGGCGATCACCATTCCGCAGGACGACAACAATCCCAACAACCTCGTCCGCTTTCTCTCCGGAAACAACACCTTCACCGGCGACCTCGTCGTCGACGGGAACTTCACCCTCGCCAACGGCGGGCGCTTCGTGTTCGCGCCCGCCGCGACAGGCGTCAGCAACTCGATCACCGGCCCCACGGCCGACGGCGTCTCGCTGGAGGGCATCATCGCCATCGACACCACCAGCGCCGATCCGACAAGCGGCAGCAGTTGGACGCTGGTCGACGCGTCGAACATCAACTACACCGCGACCTTCTCGGTCGATGGTTACACGGCGGGCGCCGGCTCTCCCGGGGCGCGCACGTGGACCTCGGGCGACGGCGCCTTCGCGTTCGACGAAAGCAACGGCACGCTCACGCGGCTCGCGATCAACGAGGTCCAGCCGCTCACCCCGGATGCCTCCACCCTGATCCTCTACCACTGCGACGATGCGGCCGGGCAGAACGGGGTCGCCGACAGCTCGGGCAACGGCTTCGACGGCATCCAGGGCACCGGCACCGGCGACACCCCCGCCGACCTGAACCTCGTGCCCGCAAGTTCGGCGACCGGTTTCGGCACCGCGCTCACGCTCGGCCTGAACGACGGCGTCGGCATCGACTTCGACGGCAGCGGCACCTGGGCCTTCAATGCCGAACCCGGCGACGTCTTCGACATGACCCAGCTCGGCAGCGACGCCTCCGCCACCTTCACGCTCGAGGCGATGGTCAACCTGCCCTCCCTCGACCAGGCCGGACCGATGCACCTGTGGAGCGGTGACGATGAATCGGGCCGCACCTTCCAGTTCCGGATCAACGACGGCGGCGTGCTCAATTTCGACCTGATCGAGGCCGGCAACGGCGGCGGCTTCACCCACGACCTCGCCACCGTCGCCGGCACCCATGCCTTCGCCCCCGACGAGTGGTTCCACGTCGCGGTGGTCTACGACGGCAGCGGGGGCCCGGGCGCCGAGGTGGTGCGCTTCTACTGGACCCGCGTCGACAGCGGCGCGACCGAAGCCAACCTCCTCGCCACCAGTCCGCCGGGGGATGTGCAATGGGACGACAATGCCGACAGCCCGATGAGCTTCGGGAATGAAAGCCGGCGCTTCGGTGGCTACGGCGAGGGCGTCCAGGGGCTCATTGACGAAGGCCGGATCAGCACCACGGCCCGTGCGGCGTGGGACTTCATCTTCTCCGGACCGGCCGGCAGCCTCGATACCGACGACGACGGCATCACCGACGGCGAGGAGGTGATCCCCGGAGTGGACGGCTACATCACCGATCCGAACGACCCGGACACGGACTCCGACGGCCACTCCGACGGCGAGGAGGTTCTGATCGGCTCGGACCCCACCCGTCGCGGCATCGTCCCGGTCGCCACCCCGCTCATCGACGCCTCCACCCGCAACGGCAGCTTCGAGTTGATCGACGGCGCGACCGGGCAGCCGAACGTCTTCGACTACGACACCGACCCGAACGGCGACGTCGACGACTGGACCTATCTCGGCGGCGCCATCATCAACGATGCCGGCTCACACGCCGAGGCCGGCTGGTCCGCCGGCTTCGCCACCGAGGGCGAGCGTTTCGGCTTCGTCCTGCAGGACTACGCCATCTTCAACCTCACTTCCCACACTCTTTCCGATGGTGATGTGATCCGTTATCAATGGGACCGCAGCCCTTCCGACATGAGCCACTACGGCCATCTGGCCTACGACGCGGCCGGCTCCGGAAACGCGGGCGACATCGTGCTGCTCCCGGCTTCGGAAGTCCTCGTCGCGGATGGCGGCGGCGCCATCGGACGGGATTTCGGCGGAATCTTCGCCATCGACGCCACCGAGCATCCCGCCGCGATCGGAAAGGAACTCGCCTTCGTGCTCGCGGGTGCCGACGACGGGGGGGTGGCGCGCTGGGACAACGTGCGGGTGGATCTCCTCACCCCCGGCACCGACGACGACGAGGACGATCTTCCCGATCACTGGGAAACCGCCTACGGCCTCGACCCGAACGACGACGGCTCGACCGACCCCGACCAGGGCGCCGCGGGGGATCCCGACGACGACGGCCTGACCAACGCCCAGGAGCTCGACTACGGAACGAACCCGGTCGTCGCCGAGGACCCGCTGGCGGACACGGACGGCGACTACCTCCCCGATCTCTGGGAGCTGGTCCACCTCGCGACCCTCGACCAGAACGCCTACGACGATCCGGACGACGACGGCCACAACCATCAGGCGGAACGCGTCGGCGGCACCGGCCCGCTCGACGCCGCCTCCTTCCCGACCTTCGAAGCGCCCTCGGTGGCCCTCATGGCCGACACCGAGGTCGCCCCCGACGCCTGCATCATGCCTTCAAATGCGATCTATGGCCGGGCGATCAACGGACTCTCCTTCCAGGACCAGATCCTCCTCACCTTCAACGGCCGTCAGTACACCGCGTGGTACGACAACAACGGATCGACCCAGCGCGTGGTGGTTGCCCGCCGCACGATCGACGGGCTTTCCGCCGGACCGTGGGAGGTGTTCCAGACCGACTCCGAGTTCACCAACGGGGATGAGAACTCGTGGGACGCGCACAACGTGATCGCGTTCGGCATCTGCCCCACCGACGGCACGCTGCACCTCGCGTGGGACCACCACAACCACACCCTGCGCTACCGCCGCTCGGTGCCGGGACTGTGCACGACCAACCCCGGTGCCTGGGGCGCCGGCATGCTGCTCCCCGAGCAGAACTGGCTCGTTTCCGGATCGACCACGTGGGACGTGACCTACCCGCAGTTCGTCGCCACCCCGGACGGAGGCCTGACCCTGAACCGGCGGATCGGCAGCTCCGGCAACGGCGACCAGCTCTTCAGCCACTACGACCCGGGCACCGGCACCTGGAGCCCCGAGACGATGTTCCTCAACCGCACCGGCAACTACCAGGGATCCACCAGCCGCTGCGCCTACCTCAACGGCCTCGACTACGGGCCGGACGGCTCGATCCACGTCACCTGGACCTGGCGCGAGGGCGCGGGTTCGTCCAACCACGACATCTGCTACGCCTATAGTACCGACGACGGCGTCACCTGGCGCGACAACGACGGCACGGTCATCGCCGACACCGGCAGCGGCGGCTCCATCGGGCTCGACACCCCCGGCATCGTGATCAAGGAGGTCGCCCCGACCTCGCTGCTGATCAACCAGCAGACCCAGTGCGTCGACCCCGATGGCCGCGTGCACGCGATGATGCTCCACCGCCGGGAGGATCCCGGCTTCGCCTATCCGAACGTGACCAACTGGGTCTACTCGACCCTCGGCACCGCGTACTACCACTACTTCCGGGATCCCGTTTCCGGGGAATGGACCCAGCGCCGCATCCCCCCGGAGGTCTTCCCGGTCGGGTCCCGCCCGCAACTCGGCTACGATGCCGACGGCAATCTCTACGCCGCCTTCGTCTCCTACGACGTCTCCTACAATGTCTACCCCGGCTACGATGCCGGAGTCCTCGCCATCGCCAGCGCCTCGAAGGCGTCGGAGTACACGGACTGGGAAGTGGTGCAGGTCGTCGAGACGCCCGCCGGCTTCACCGGCGAGCCGCTGCTCGACCAGGCGCGGCTGGTCGAGGACGGCATCCTGAGTGTCTACCTTCAGGAAGACAGCCCGTCCACCAGCTCCGGACCGACCCCCCTCCATGTCTACGACTTCCTGATCGGCCTGCCGGATCCGGGTCTCGACATGCCCCCCCGCCTGATCCTCTCGGGCACCGACGTCATCATCTCGGTCTTCGGCGAGGCCGGCTTCGACTACGGGATCGAGACGAGCACGACGCTGGGTGACGACTGGACCCCTTTCGGACCGCTCCTCCCCGGCACCGGATCGCTGCTCGCCTTTCCCCATCTCGACGGCCTGCTCGACACCCGCCGTTTCTACCGGATCTCCCGGAGCGCGCCCTGAGCGGGCACGGGTGCCTCCGAATCCCCGGTGACGCCCGATACCGAAAGAACGGGAAAGGAGTCACCCACACGGTCGCTTCTCTCCGCCGGCTTCCCCACGGAAGCCGGCGTTTTTCATGGGTGGGCTCGCGTTGGTGGCAGCGTGGAATTCGGAATCCTGAGAATCCCCCGGCGGAACTGCGGTTGGGGACTTCGCTGCCCGGAAACATCTCGACTTTTCCAGAACTTGCTGATGCCGTGGCAGATACGCACATCACCTCGGAATCCCATGTCCCTCACGTCGCCACTCCTCCTCTCCGGCCCGTTCTCCAAGCCCTTTCTGCTACGGGTCGGCCTCTGCCTCGCCCTGATCGGTGCGCTTGTCACCTCCGCTTCGGCCGAGCCGCTCGCCGGTCGGATCACCGATTCGGCCACCGGCGCCTCGCTCGGCGGGGCCAAGATCACCCTCACGCCCGCCGGCGGCGGCGATGACCTCGTCGCGCTCTCCGATGCCTTCGGCTACTACCGCCTCGACGACGTCCCGACCGGCAGCCACAGCGTCACCGCCAGCCGCGGCGGATACGTGCCGGAAACGGATCCCGCGGTGGTCGTCTCCGCCGGACTTCTGACCCCCCGCGACTTCGCGCTCGATCCGCTTTTTCCCGGCACCGCGACCTTCGACATCTACGCCCAGGTCAACGACACCAAGACCGGCATGGCGCTCTCGGGCGTGCCGGTCCGGCTCCAGCGCTACGGTGCCGATGCCGGCGATCCGCTTGAGGAGACCTTCACCGAGCTGACCAATGAGGACGGGCTGGTCGAGTTCCGCGGACTCCGGACCGGGCGCTTCACCTTCCGCTTCAACGACTCCGACGACGGAGCGCCGAAGCTCGGCTGGGGCAGCCTCAACCGTCCGACGCCCGTCCTCCTCGACAAGCACCACTCCGCCATCGCCCAGCTGCTGCCCGACGCCAACACGCTCACCATTCACATCGAGGGCCCCGACCCGACGGATCCCGAGGCGGGCATCGGACCGCTCGAAGGCGTGCTGGTCGAGCTGACCGGCTTCGACGACACCGTGCCGCTGCCGATCGGCTTCATCCCCTTCCTCGACGACCTCGCCGAGGAGGCGGTGATGCTGCTGCCGCCTCGGACCGGAGTCACCGACGCATCCGGCGATGTCGTCTTCACCGACCTGCCGACCATCCCCTACCTCGTGAAGCCGAAGAAGCTCGGCTACGTGCTCCCGCCCGAGGCCCCGCCGACGCCCGCGGTCTTTCCGGAAAGCGGCAGCCTTCCGGCCTCGGAACCCTACGTCATGGACCTCGATCCGGCCGGAACGATGGACATTTTCCTGATCAACGACGAGTACGACACCACCTCGCCACCCGACTCGCCCATCGGCATGCTCGAGGTGAAGGTGCAGGGGATCGAAGGCACCCACACCGAAGGCATCGAACGCATCACCCTGAGCTCGCCGCTGCCGCCTTCCGGTGAGTTTCCGATGGGGGCCAGCCTCGCCGAGATCCCGGCGCTTCTGCCCGGACGCTACCGGGTGAGCGTCGATTCCCACCACGTCACGTCGCCCTTCCTCGTCGCCGACTACGCGCTCTCGACCATCGACCTGCGCTTCAGGGGCGAACGGCTCGTGGAACTCGCCCAGGGCGTACCCGGCGATGTCGTGCTTCCGGTAAAAGTGGTGCCCGCCAGGATCCGCGGTCGTTTCTACGTCGCCGAGGAAGCCGACACGCTCGGCGCCCTCCGCGACACCCACCCGGATGCCCATCACCTCTGGGAGGGGCCGATCTACCAGCGGACCGCCCAGGCCGGCATCGAGTTCACCGAGTCGGACACCGCCGGCCTGCTGATGCCCGGCAGCGAGGTGATCGCCCTCGACGCCTCCGACGACGGCACCTTCACCGCCACCGTGCGGCCGAGTTCGTACGGCGTCGCGATCCCCTCGATGGACGGCTACTGGGGCTCGAACTACAGCAGCCACAACACGACCACCGGCGAGCGTTTCGAACTCGGCTGGCCCTATCCGGTCACCCCCTCCATCCCGATCCCGCCCTTCGGCAGTCTCGGCGTTCCGCTGAGTTCCGGCGACGAACTGGAAATGGACCTCTACGTCCGCAAGCAGCTCTTCTACCTCGAAGGCAGCGTGCCGGCCGGCGGCATCCCGCCGACCAACGACCTCGTCCTCGCCCGCAGCGACGATGGCTCGACGCTGGTCACGACCGCCTTCAGCGACCTCGCCCTGCGCGGTTCGGGAAGCATGACCCTCGACGGCGGCGGCACCGCCCCCTTCTCGCTCCTGACCGGGGCCTTTTCGTCGAGCGGGGCCTTCTCGCCGACCAACGCCCTGCGCTTCCGGTCCACCGTCCCGCCAGGCACCCACTCGCTCAGCCTGATGCATCCGGTTTACACCGCCGGCTTCAGCGCTCCGCCCGCCCCACCGGGCCCGACGGGCTCGATCACGCTGCCGCACTACGGGCACCCGGGCGAAGCGGTCGGCGACATCCCGGCGCTGCCGCTCCACCGGAGTGTGGATCCTTTCCTGCTGCCCCCGCCGATCCTGGCCGAGCTGATCTACGACGGTGAGACCGAGCTGGAAGCCGAGTTCTACGGCCGCACCTTCGTCGATGAGGTCGCCACTCCGGTGCTGCGCTACACCCGCAGCATCCCCGCCTTCGTGCAGGCACCCGATCTCGGGGACCGCCTGTTCGCCATTCCCTCCGGCGGACCGTTCCGGATGGCCGAGGGGAGCTGGACGGTTTGGTTCGAGGCGGACGGCGATTGGTACAAAGGGAGCGTCTATGCCGATGGGGGACCCGGGACTGTGACCGTCTCATTCTTCCTCCACGACGAATGGGAAACGAGCGAGGCGGCCGGCGACCGCCCGCCCGAACGGTCCTACAAGCTCCGTGTAAGAGCGGTCAGCGAGGCCGATCCGACCTTTCAGATCCCCGGCATCGGGGTGGATTTCGACCCGGTCGATCCCAGCGGGGAACTCACGACCCCCGCGACTGGCTGGGCGGAACTGCCGGGTTGGACCGGCGACTCGGTTCCGATCTCCACCGAGGATGGGAAATGGCTGCCGGCCTCGGGCACGCCGGGCGCGCCGACGAGTTTCACCATCGAAATCGATCCCGATCCCGCCGACCCGGTCATCTCCGTCACGCTGCGGATGAAACGCGGCATGGCGGTGAAGGGGCGACTCACCGACCTCGATTTCCCCGCCCGCGGCATCCCGGGCGCCGAAGTGGTCGTCCGCAACCGCCACGGCGTGCGCCTGGCCGAGGCGGTCACCGTCGCCGGCAGCGAGGGGCCGGACCCGGAGGGCTACTTCGAACTCGGCTCGCCGCTGCCGAATGCCGAGGTCATCTTCCTCGACGTCGCCGCCCGCGGCTACCGGCCGAAGCGCGTCCGCGTCGCGCCGAACAACGACGGACCCGACGGAACCCCGGTCGATATCAACCTCACCGCCGAGCCGGACCGGATCAAGCTCGTCCAACTGCCGACGCCGAGCTTCCTGAGCACCCTTGAGAGCTTCGACCGCCGCGGCCCCTTCCTGCCCGGTATCCGCAAGAGCGCCAGCGCGGGTCCGCTGGTCGATGACGACGACGTGATCATGGACTACGACGTGCGGGTCCGCCCGGCGACCTTCCCGCTCGACCTCAAGCCCTTCGACACCGCGGCCGGCGCCGAGTCGCCCGATCCCGTGCCGCCGCCGATGCTCACCGACCGGGTGAAATACGTCTGGATCGTCGATCCCCGCTCCTTCGCCACCGATCCCTTCAAGGACGACGCGGTCCCTTCGCCGCCGCCGGTCCTCGGAGACGCGCTCTTCAACGAAGAGATGGCGGCCTGGCTCGAGGAAATCCGCTCGAAGCCCAACCTCTTCTACCGCCGCATCAGCATGCTCGGCGACGCCTCCGGGGAGCCCTCCGGCGAACCCGGCGACATCGCGGCCACCGGATCGATCGACCTCGCCAGCCTGCCGCCCGGCGGATTCCTGCCGGTGGTCGTCGCCGAAACCGAACACGGCGCCTACAACTACTTCACCCTCGAGCACACCGGCGACGACGCCCACAAGAACCTCTTCGGCCTCACCCTGCCGGCGTGGCTCAACCAGTTCGCCGACCACCTCGGCACGATTTCCGCGATCCAGAACGGCGGCGTGAGCCTGCAGATGAAGAACATCGTGCCGGCCGACCTGATCGTTCCCCGTCCCTCGGTCACCGGCGACATCACCGTCTCGCCGGAAGGCTTCCTGACCTACACCTACGGCCTCGGCGTCAACGTCCGCGAAGGCGGCGACGTGCCGGCGGCGGGGCTGCTGAAATTCGGATCCGGATTCGCCGGCGTGGCCATCGATGGCGTGGTCACGCTCGAAATCGACGGCGCCGGGACCGACACCGAGGCCGGCGAGGTCGCGAGCATCAGCTTCTCCGGCGAAGTCAGTGCCAACCAGACGGCCGATCTCGACCTGGCCGCCTACGTTCCGAAATCCGTGCCGCCGCGGGTCGCGAAGAAGATCGGCGAGGCGATCAAGAACGACGTGAAGGCCAAGGTCGTCGCCGGCGGCAGCGCGAAGATCAAGACGCTCGAGAGCCTCCAGCCGCCGACGCCGATGCGCGGCACGCTCAAGCCCCTCGAGCGCAGCGTCGAGATGACCACCGCCGCCGGCATTTCCGCGCCGATCGAAGTCAACCTGACCAGCGTCGCCGAGAAGGCGCCCTACGTCGGCCCCGTGTTCGTTTTCCTCAACCGCAGCAAGGCGGCCCGGCTCAAGGGGCTCGTCACCCCGTCGGCCGGCGCCGCGGTCACCCGGAAGCTCACCACTCGCTTCCCGCGACTTGAACCGGCCAGCGGCGACGACACCACCGCGACCTATGAAACGAAAGACTACACCGACGACAAGCCGCTCACCCAGCGCCGCACCTTCTTCGGTGAGGAACTGGTTCCCTTCGAGGTGAACTTCGACACCAAGCGGGCGCTCTGCCTCGGCTTCACCACCGGGCTGCGCTTCGAGGTCTTCAGCAACCGCATCGGCGCCCAGGGCACCCTCAACGTCACCGGCAACGAATGCCGCCTGCCGGTGGCCCCCGGCGGCGGCTCGATCGGCGCGCTGGAGATCGAGATGAACCGCTTCGCCGACTGGCCGCCGATCAAACGCATCACCGGCGACCTGACCGGCGAGGTGAAGGGCTACCTCGACGCCTATCTGGTCAAGGTCGAGAAGAAGTGGACCTGGCCGCTGCTCCACATCGACCGCCCGTTCAACACCGAGGCCGTCTTCCTGCTGGTCGAGATGGATGTCGAGGAAACCACCTACTCGGTCGCCACCGCCCCCTCGGCCACTTGGCTCGGCACCTCGCCGCAGCTCATCCGCGGCATGTTCACCAACGCGCAGTTCGAGCTCGCCGCCGCCGGCAGCGGCGACGACGCGCTGCTCGTCTATATGGATCCCGACGGCGGCAGCCTCAAGCTGCGCGGCGCGCTGCGCACCAGCGGCAGCTGGGCCGCTCCGGTCGATATCGTCACCACCACCGGGATGACCGCCGCCACGGTGCACCCGCTCGACGGCGGCGGCTGGATGGTCGTGTGGGCCGAGATCGCCCCGGCCGACGCCTCCAAGGTCAACCCGCCGGTCACCCTCAAGTCCACGACCTCAACCGACGGCCTCACCTGGACCGCACCGGTCACGATCGGCAGCCTTCCGGGCGCCGCGCTGGAAATGAAGCTCCTGCCGATGCCCGGCGGCGACCTCGGACTGATCACCGTCTCCTCCGATCCGACGGCCGGCGCGGAAGTCGTCGATCTGACCGGCTTCGAATACTCGGCCGCCACCTGGAGCGGTCCGACCACGGTCTTCGACGGCGCCATCCTCGCCTCGTGGGATGCCGCCGGTCCGGGCTTCACCGGCAGCGAGCCCGCGCAGGTCGCGCTGCTCGGCACCGACGGGCTGCTCTACACCACGACCTGGGACGGCACCGCATCGCCGGCGCCCGCCCTCTTCACCCCCGAACCGCTCGGCGGCACGGTGCGGCTGGCCGCGGGACCCGCCGACACCTTCTGGCTCGCCTCGGCGCTCGAGGGCTCGGGCATCGGACTCTGGACCAAGCCCGCCGCGGGAAGCTGGGCGGCGCTGTCCACGCCCTTCCCCGGCGAAATCGCCGACGACCTCGCGCTCGGCGTGACCGACGATACTTCTAGTAGCAAACTCTCGCTCTCGTGGATCGGCGGCGGCACCGACTCGTCGCTGCGCACCGCCTACCTCGACACCGCGGGCACGGTCACCACCAGCGACGCGCTCACGCTCAACGGCGCGCTCGGCCAGTACGAGTCGCTGAGCTGGCAGTCCCACGCCGGCGCCCACGCCGGCAGCCTTTTCGCCCTCCACCGCCACACCGACGGCGAGGTCGAGCTGCGGGTCTTCGAACCGGTGAGCGACGGCTCGCCCTTCACCGGCGACCGCGACACCGACACGCTGCCCGACCTCGACGAGCTGCGCATCGTCGATCACGACCCGGCCGACGCCATCGACACCATCGACCATGTGCTTGCCGGCGACGACTTCGACGGCGACGGCTCGCTCAACGGCGCCGAGATCACCGCCGGCACCGACCCGACCGATCCGCTGAGCTATCCCGGCCAGCTCGTCGAGGTCGAGGCGACCGAGCCCGACTGCTTCGAGTTCGGCACCCTGCCCGGCACCTTCTTCATCAGCCGCGCCGGCGACGCCTCCACCGCCCTCACCGTTCACTACGCCATCGGCGGCAGCGCCACCAACGGCACCGACTACTCGATGCTGGCCGGCAGCGTGGAGATCCCGGAGGGACTCTACGGCGTCACCGTGTTCGTCCAGCCGCTCGCCGACACCGAGGCCGAGGGCATGGAAACCGTGAGCCTCACCCTGACGACCGACGCCGCCTACTCGATCGGCGCCGCCTCCAGTGACACGATCGCCATCGCCGACCTGCCGATGGACGACTGGCGCTTCAGCAAGTTCACCAGCGGCGAACTCGCCGATGACGGGATCAGCGGCGAGGAGGCCGACCCCGAGTTCGACGGTCTGGTGAACATCCTCGAATACGCCTTCGGCCGCGAACCCAAGCTCAACGACAGCTCCGCCCCGACCAGCACCGTGCTGCTGACCGACGGCTCCAGCGACTACCTCGCCCTCGTCTATGTGCGCGAGACAGGTAGCTCGGACCTGCTCTTCGAGCCCCAAGTCTCGTCCGACATGGACGACTGGTCGAGCGGCGCAAGCCATACCGAAACCGTGAGCGTGACCGACAACGGCGACGGCACCGAAACCGTGGTCGAGCGCGATCTCACTCCGACCAGCGCCAACACGCGCCGCTTCATGCGGCTCGATGTGCAGAGGATTCCCTGAAATGGACGCGACACGCCCGCCCCAACCTTGTTGGATGAGGCGTCGTGAGCATCCGTTGGAAACTGTTCCTCTCGCTGTTCGTCCTCACCGCCGGCGTCAGTGCGCTGGTGCTGGGGCTGGCGGAGCGGGAGTTCCGCGCCTCGACCCGCGAACAGGTCGGCGCGCGTTTCAAGGACCAGATCGACAGCCTTCTCACGAAACGTGCCGAACGCCTCGCCAAGGTCCGGGACGCCTGCGCGAAGCTGGCGGAGGATGAAACCGTCCGCCGCCGACTCCGCGATCCGGACACCCACGACGCGCGGGATTTCCCCAAGCGCCTCGAGGCCGTCCGCGGACGCCTCGACGACCGGACACGGGGCCGCGAATCGATCCTGACCGGTGTCGTCACCCTCGACGGCGAACTGCTGCCGCTCGGGCGCCCGCTTCCCACCCCGCTCCGTCAGCGGCGACGCCGGCCGCCGGAGGAACTCCGCGATCTCGCCCGTCAGCCGTCGCAGGAGGTCGCCTACGTGATCCTGGAAGCCGAACGCGACGGCAAGACGACGCGCGACGCCCGGGAGGTCGTCGTCACCCCGGTGCGCGAGGGCGACGAGATGCTCGGCTGGTTCATCATGGGCATCGACGCCCGCACCCGCGACGAGCAGATCTTCCAGCGCGCCGAGGAAATCTCGGGCCGCGACGCCCGCACCGGTCTGGCGGTCGAGGACGAGTGGCTCGTGCCCGGACTTTCCGAGCAGGGAAAACAACAGCTCGCCACGATCCGCGCCGGAACGGAATGGGGCGATGATCGCCCCGACCTCGTCGAACTCGACGGCGAACGCTACTACGTCGCTTCCGCGCCGCTGAATCCCGGCTCTCCGCTCGGGCGCGGCGAGCAGGTCACCCTTTTCCCCATCGGCTCGCTCATCGATGCGGTGGCACAACTCCGCTGGAAGGTCGCCGGCATCGCCGGACTCGCCACGCTGGCGTCGGCCGGCATCGCGCTGTTCCTTTCCGCCCGCTTCAACCGCCCCATCACGGCGCTCGTCGCCGGCACCGAGCGGATCCGCCGCGGCGAGTTCGACGAAGAAGTCGAGGTTCGCTCGAAGGACGAGTTCGGCCACCTCGCCGGAGCCTTCAACCGGATGACCCGCGACCTCGCGCTGAAGGAACGCTACCATGAGGTGCTCGGAAAAGTCAGCGACCCCGCCGTCGCCCGGCGACTGATGGAAGGCGAGCTCGAGCTCGGCGGCGAAGTGCTCGAGGCCGCCGTCCTGTTCTGCGACATCCGCGGTTTCACCGCCATGACCGACGGCATGCCGCCCGCCGCCGTGATCGACCTACTCAACGAACACATGACCGCCCTCACCGGCGTCGTCGCCGAGCACGGCGGCGTGGTCGACAAGTTCGTCGGCGACCTCGTCATGGCCCTCTTCGGCGCGCCGCAGTCCCACGGCGACGACGCCCTGCGCGCCGCCCGCTGCGCCATGGCGATGCTTGAGGAGCGTCGCAAGCTCGACGAGTCCACCGGCCGGGTGGTCGAGATCGGCATCGGGGTCGCCTGCGGACCGCTGGTCGCCGGCTGCATGGGGTCGCAGGACCGACTCAACTACACCGTCCTCGGCGACCGCGTGAACCTCGCCTCCCGACTCTGCAGCGCCGCCGACCCCGGCGAGGTGGTGGTCGATCAAACGGTGGCGGATGCCGCGCGGGACGAATTCACGGTGGGAGCGGGCACGACGATCGCCTTGAAGGGATTCGCCAGGCCGGTGGCCACCTTTGCCCTGACCCCGCGACCCCGGTGACCTCCCCCGAAGGTGCCGCTTGCGGGCCGCCGCCCGGATCATCCATGCTGAAGGCATGATGACCCGCAGACCGTTCCTCCGCACCACCGCCGCCTCCGCCCTGGCCACCTGCCTCGCCCGCGGACAGGGCGACACCGGAGGACGAAAGCTCGGCTGGGCGCTGGTCGGTCTCGGCTCGCTGAGCACCCACCAGATCGCCCCGGCGCTGGCGAAGACGAAACACGCCCGGCTGGCCGCCATCGTCACCGGCACCCCGTCGAAGGCCGAGGATTGGAAGAAGCGCCACCAGCTCGACGACGCCCACATCTACGACTACGAGAGCTTCGACCGGATCGCCGACGACCCCGAGATCGACGTCGTCTACATCGTCCTGCCCAACGGCATGCACGCCGAATACACGATCCGCGCGGCGAAGGCCGGCAAGCACGTGTTCTGCGAGAAGCCGATGGCGAACACCGCGGCCGAATGCCGGGAGATGATCGCCGCCTGCGAGGACGCCGGAAAGCGTCTCGGCGTCGCCTACCGCTGCCAGTTCGAGCCGCACCACCGTGAGGCGATCCGCTTCGCCCGCGAGAAGGTCTTCGGCCCCGTTCGCCATCTCAACGCCGCCTTCGGCTTCCGCATCGGCGACCCGAACCAGTGGCGCCTGAAGAAGGATCTCGCCGGCGGCGGCGCGCTGATGGACGTCGGCGTCTACGCCCTCCAGGCCTGCCGCTACCTCAGCGGTGAAGAGCCGGTCGAGATCATCGCCCAGGAGACGAAGACCGACCCGAAGAAGTTCAAGGAGGTCGACGAGACCATCGTCTGGTCGATGAAGTTCCCCTCCGGCATCACCGCCTCGTGTCAGACAACGTACGCCTACGGCGGGATGAACCGCTTCGAGGCGATCTGCGACCAGGGCCGCTTCGGCATGGACCCCGCCTACAGCTACGGTGGGCTGAAGGGATGGACTTCGCGCGAGGACGTGCCGCTGTCCTTTCCCCAGATCGACCACTTCAGCGCCGAGATCGACGCCTTCTCGAAGGCGATCCTCGACGGTGGGGAGTTCGGCCCGGAGGGCGAAGACGGGCTCCGGGATCTTGAAATCGTCGAGGCCATCTACCGCTCGATCCGCGAAGGCCGGGCGGTGAGGCTCTAGCCCGGATTTCCCACGTTCCGTGAGAAATGCAGGCCAGAGGTCTGGCGGGGAACCCGGGACGGCGCGCAGGGACCCGATCGTGACCGGTGCGATCTTG
This sequence comes from Verrucomicrobiia bacterium, assembly GCA_030431475.1. Classification (GTDB taxonomy): domain Bacteria; phylum Verrucomicrobiota; class Verrucomicrobiia; order Verrucomicrobiales; family Akkermansiaceae; genus Haloferula. Next base: position 21,675 of record JAUIJD010000035.1, read on the forward strand.
CCGTCCGGCGCGAAAGCTGCTGTATTGCCGACTTTCCCCTCCGTCCCCCTCCCCGCATGACCTTTCCCCGAATCCTGCGCCGACTCGGCGTGCTGGCCGGCCTGCTGCCCGGAATCTCCGCGGCGCAGAGCGAACCCGAAAAAGTCTACGTGCCGAAAGGCGGGTCCGAGGTCCGTGTCGTCACCCTCGTCAACTTCGGCCCCGGGGCCCAGGACTTCATCGTCACCGCCGCCCAGGATGCGAACCCCGGCTGGACGATCGGTTTCGGCGCCTTTCCCGGCCCGCCCTTCGCCAACATCACCGCCGAGGTGTTCGGACCCGGCTACCAGACCGGCCTGATCGAAGAACTCTTCGGTCGCCAGTTCGCCGTGCTCTTCGAGACGGACGGCGCCGACTTCGGCGACACCAAGTCGCTGACGACCACCGCCTACAACGTCGGCAATCTGGTGATCCCCTACATCCAGGTCGAGTTCGAGGCCGAGGTGATGAGCGGGGACCTGGTGCTGCGCGACTTCCAGGAGGTGGTCACCGTGCCGCCGAACGGCCCGCCGCCACCGCCCTCCAAGCTCGGCGACGACGTGCACACGCCCTACAGTCCCCCGACGACCATCAATGCCGCGACGGCGACCACGGCGGCGCGCTATCGCGTCGACATCGAGAACGAGGGCGACACGGTCCAGTCCTTCGTCCTGACCGTGCAGGAGCAGGGCTCGTCGGACTGGGCGCCGAAGTATCTCATCGGCGATCTCGATGTCACCGAGGGCCTGCGCGCCGGGGGCGTCCTGTTCCCCGACATGAACCCGGGGGAAACCCGCAGCGTTTCGGTGGAAATCCTGCCGGGCCCCGGAATCACCACCGAGGGAGATCAGTTCGCAGCGGCCTTCATCCTCAATCATCCCGACGAAGGCGACGTGATGGACGCCGTGGTTGCCGCCGGCGAGTACTTCGCCGGCGGGCTGGAGGCGGTCCTCGAGGCCAAGCCCGGCGCGACCACCGACGACTTCAACCTCGAACTCACGATCACCAACACCTCCGCGCAACCGGCCACCAGCATCGTCCCGCTGATCGATCTCGGCACCGAGGGCGAGCTCGACTTCGACTACACCGGGCCGGCCACTCCGGCCTCGGTGGCGACGCTGGCACCGGGCGCCTCGGCCTTGTTCACCCGGCCGATCACCGTTGACGGCGAGGGCGAGGTGACCGTCTCCGCCGGCGCCCGCGGCATCCTCCAGAACGCCTCGGGGCAGATCCGCCCCGGACTCTCGAACGTCGCCGAGGCCGAAGTGAGCGCCCTCCCGATTCTCGAGATCGTCACCGACCCGGATCGCGTCTTCAAGAAGGACGAGGTCTTCGTCGCCAAGGTCATCGTCCGTCACCGCGGGGAGGGATCGAAGACCTATGAGTTCCCTTCGGCGTTGATCGCCGAGGATCCTCCCCCCGCCGAGGATCCGATGGCCCGGCTCATGATCCGCGAGTTCGAGACGCCGGAGCCGTTCGTGCTCTCCGAAGGCGACTCGATGCGGGAATTCCCCGTGACCGTCCTCGCCGAGAACCGCGGTGGCACCAAACTCGTTTCATCGATCGAGGTCACCGACGGCGAGGGAGCGATGTCGACCGAGAACGCCGAGCGCGCGGTCATCGTGAGTCCCTTCGAGATCACGACCACCGTCACCCCCGAGGAGCTCCGCCTCAACCAGACGCCGCTGGAGAAGCTCGGGCCCCGGGCCACCGCCCTCAACCAGGAGCGCCTGGCGATGGAACAGCCGGTACTCCGCAACCTCTTCGAGATCGAGATGACGGTGAAGAACGCCAGCAGTTCCGAGGTCGCCAATGTCAACATTCCCGGCATCCTCGACATCCTTTCCTTCATCTCCAGCAAGGAGGAGGAAAGCCTCGGCGTCCCCCTCACCCCGCTCTTCCTTTACCCCCCCGGCGCCGCCCGGATCGACCTCCAGGACAACAGCGAGACGCCCGAGATCGACGACGTCACCCTCGCGGCCGGCGAGAGCGCGGTCTTCGCCTGGGTGCTCGAGGCCTACGACGGCAACACCGATCCCGAAAGCGACGACTCCCTGAAGATGGAGTTCGAAGCCGTGGTCCTCGGCAGCATCGACGGACGCAACGTGCAGGACCGCGGATCCGCCGAGTTCCGCATCGTCGACAAGCCGCTCGTCAAGTGGGGGATCCGGCCCAAGGACGGACGCACCGCCTACCTGTCGGGACAGATCGCCCGGGTCGACGGATTCCTGGAGAACATCTCGGGCGAGAACGGCAACGATCCGAAGGACCTGCTGGTCATGATGTATCCCCTGCAGGAGGGAAATCTCGGCGGCGGCTTTCCGAAGAAGGCCGAATTACCCAACGACGCCTTCCCGAAGTACTACGAGATCTTCGAGTTGCCCGGCGAAGGAGAAACCCGCATCGATATCGATTCGTTCTTCGTCTCCTTTCCCGCGCTCACTCCCACCGAAGGCACCGTGCGCTACGGCATCCGCGTGTGGATTCTCGAGGACGACGACACCCTGACCAGCGCCGACGACCAGGCGGTCATCGACGACGACTGGAGCGATGAGTTCGAGGTCACCTTCCAGGCCAGCCCGCGTCTGATCAGCGCCGCCGAGCAACGGCGCAAGGAATGCATCGCGCTGGGGATCTGGCCCATCGTCTGCGGCTTCGAGGAAGGCCTCTTCGATTTCTCCCAGGGAATCTACGGCCTCGGCACCTTCATGCTCTCGGCCGTCGAGACCAACGCCAAGCTCTACAACGGCCTCATCGCCTACGAGATGCTCGCGATGAAGTCGCTCTTCGACGCGGCGCGGGGCGAACCCGACGCCTTCGACGAGCTGTTCCGCGACAGCTACGACAAGTACGTCCAACTCGTCGAGCTCGGCGTGATGGCCGGCGAGGCCGGCAGCAAGGTCCCGATGGTCTTCGACGCCTTCGTCCAGCAGAGCGGCGATGCGATGGTGTCCTTCTTCGACGCCGCCTTCGAGGGCGACATGGAGGAGGTCCAGTTCCAGATCGGGCATTTTCTCGGAGCCAACCCCGACCTCCTGCTCGAACCGCTCGCCGTCGGAATGACCTACGCCCGGCTCGCCCGCTCGGCCCGTGTCGCCGAGGCCGGGGCGATCAACGACGTGATCGCCGCCCAGCGTCTCGCCGATCAGGCGAGGCAGCAGCAGGGCGTCAGCCAGCGACTCGCCGCCGCCAAGGCGGATCCGTCCGTCACCGACCTCTCCTCGGCCCTCCTGCCGGGAGACAAGCTTTCACGGCGCACGCTCCTCGATGTCTTCGGCGTCGACGAATACCAGTTGAAGCGGCTCCAGGAGATCGCCCGCAACAACGGCGTGATGATCTCCTTCCGCTCACGCTCGCGCTTCGCCCGGTCGCTTCTCGACAACAACCTCGCGTGGCCCAAGCCGCAGGCGCTCAAGTTCAAGTCGGTGAACCGGATCGACATCGACTACCTCGGCTACCGCGAAGGCACCGACGCCATCCTCGAGATCGTCGAGCCTCCGGTCGAACTGCTCGGCAAGACCGGCAAGGACCTCGAGAACGCCCTCGACGGCTACATGGAGGGCATGAAGTCCAACTTCCCCGAGTTGGCACAGAACGACGTTCTCTTCGGAGAGGTGCGGAACCGCCTGAAAACCCGCACCAAGGAATGGGACGACTACGCCCCCGCCCTCGAACTCAACGGCAGCGGCGAGTCGGTCGTCTCCATCCCCTCGAACTTCGAGGCAAACCTGCAGTTCGGAACGAAGAAGGAGCGGGACCTGATCCCGGACATCGCCCCCGAACAGGTGCGCTTCGTCAAGACCACGGCGGACGGAGGAGTCATCGACCCCGCCACCGGGGCGACCCGCAAGAAGTGGACGCTGGAGATGTCCGAAGGGGTCGAGGTCCGCGGCAGCGCCTCGGACATCCGCTACGACCCCAACGTCAACTACGACTTCAAGCCGGTGACCGGCGACCTCGACGTCATGGCCATCACCGAACCGAACGGTGGCATGATCCTCGATGCCGACCGCCGCTTGAAGGTCTACAAGCAGCTTGCCGAAGCGGTCCAGATGCAACACGGGGAGAGCTTCACCTTCTTCATCGACAGCGCCCGGACGAAGTTCCTCGACAAGAACACCTTCGGCCTCCCCGGGGCCGAGGCCTTGTGCACCATCTCCCCCTTCGGCGACCAGACCCCGACCGCGGCCTTCTTCGTCAAGTCGCTGTCGATCATCGAGGGGCTGAACCAGAAGTTCCTGCCGGTACGGGAGGCCATCAAAAAGGCCGACAAACTGAAGCTCACCGACGGCAAGTTCGTCCTCGAAAAGGGCAAGACCATCGTCACCCGCAGGCCGGACGTGACCGGCGAGTACATCGTGATGGCCGGCGCGGAGATCAACTCGCTGATCGACCTCCAGTTCGTCAGCCGATTCCGACCGCAGATCCTTCAGGAGACGATCGACTTCTACAAGAGGATCCAGCCCTTCTTCATCCCGGTCTACATCGCCAAGTGGATCGGCATCGCCGACGACAGCGAGAACTTCGCCCGTCCGAACCCCGCCTCGAACCTCCTTTCCCCGCGCGGCCCGCGGCCGATCGGGGTGATGGATCCCCCGCTGCTCCAACTGGCGCGAAACCCGGCCACCGGCGGGACCGAGCCGATGGTGTGGGAAGAAGGCAGCGGCTGGCGCTTCATCACCGATGCCGAGGCGGTCGATCTCGGCGCCCCGGGCATCCTCGACATGCTGCCGATGAGCTACCTGACCGGTCCCGTCGAGCGGAACTCCACGACCCTACCCATCGCCTCGATGGCCGAACTCGGCGCCAGCGGCGACTTCTTCGAGGTCGGCGACCGCATCCTGATCGCGCCCGGAAGCAAGCTCGAGGAGTTCGGCACGCTGCAATCGGTCGACCCCTTCGTGCTCGCCATGGGCACCATCTACGCCCACGAGGCCGGCACGCTGGTGGCGACCCTCGGGGAAGACGACACCGACCGCGACGGCGACACCTTGACCGGCGCCGAGGAGATCGCCCTCGGCACCAACCCGGACCTCTTCGACACCGACTACGACGGCATCAGCGATGGGGCCGAGGTCCTCCAGGGCAGCGACCCGCTCACCTGCGATTGCCTCGCCTTCTCCGAGTTCTCGGTCGATGGGCGGGAAGTCGCCCTCTCATGGGACTCAAGCCTCGGCTATCGTTACCAGCTTCAGGGCTCGACCACCCTGCTCCCCGGGAGCTGGACCGTGCTGCGCACCATCACGGGGGACGGCGGGGCCGTCATCCTCGACCTGGCCGAGCCCTTCCCCGACTCCGACCGGGGCTTCTTCCGCCTTGAGGTGGATGGCGTGGACGATGGTGACCTCGACGGGTTGACCTCCCGCGACGAACTCGGGCTCGGCACCGATCCGGCGAAGGCCGACACCGACGGAGACGGCATCCTCGACGGCGATGAGGAGAAGATCGGGACCGACCCACTCGATCCGGACTCCAGACTGGCGATCTACACCTCGGAACTGCTGGACTCACTCGGGCTCTACACGGTGCGTTTCTCGAGTTCGGCCGGCGTGACCTACCGGGTGGAGAGTTCCACGAGCCTGTCCCCCGGGTCGTGGCGGGAGGAAGCGGTCGTCACCGCCATCTCCTCGGTGACCGTGGTCGAAGTCCCCGCCGACCTTGAGAACGAGGCCGCCCGCTTCTACCGGGTCCGGGCCCTGGTGCCGTGACCGCGCCCGCCGGATGCCTGGCGGAGGCTGAATTTCGTTGGCAGCGCCCCGCCGCTTGATTACCTCATGGGAAGCCGAAGGGCCGCTCCGGTCCGAGGCATCCACTCCGACCACCATGCGTGCCCTTCTCCTGCTCTTCCCCGCTCTTCTCGCCAGCTGCGGCCCCGTCGTTTCCCAACGCGAAGTCCTCGGCCGGGCCCGGGCCGAAGTCGTCCTTCGGGAGAGCTGGGGCGACTCCGCACTCATCCTGGTCGACGAGCGCCCGAATTTCGCGTGGTCGACCTGGAAGGTGAAAGCGGGAGCGATGGACTACAGCGGCTACCCCACCTACGAGGGACTCGATTTTCTCCCGGGCACCGAGCGGGAGCTTCAATTCACCCGCAACGGGTGCCTGATCCAGTACGACCACCGGATCTCGGGCTGCAGCGGCCGCTACCGCTACGGCCCCGCGCCCTCCCCGGCTCCCATCTCGGACAAATAGGGCACGCTTCCGGCGCCCGGATCAATTCGCCATCGACGGCGCGCGTTGCCGTGCCACGCTGCCGGCGCCCATGGTCAGCCCCTTGCTCATCGTCGCCGCCACCGCCATCTCCTATCCGGAGTCCCGCACGCAGAATCTCGTCGAGACCCTCCACGGCACCGAGGTCTCCGATCCCTACCGCTGGCTCGAGGACGACCGCTCCGACGAAACCGAAGCCTGGGTCAAGGCGCAGAACCGGGTGACCGAGACCTACCTCGGCACCCTTCCCGGCCGGGATGAGATCCACGACCGGCTGGCCGACCTCCTCGACTGCGAACGCTACGGCAGCCCGCGGCGGTACGGCGAACGCTGGTTCCACACCTACAACTCGGGCCTGCAGAACCAGAGCGTGCTTCGCGTCGCGGATTCGCCGGACGGCGAGCCACGGCTGCTGCTCGACCCGAACCGGCTTTCCGATGATGGCACGGTCTCGCTCGCCGACTGGCAGCCCAGCGAGGACGGCGAACTGCTCGCCTACGCGGTCTCGCGAGGTGGCAGCGACTGGAACGAGATCCGCGTGCGCCGCGTCGACACCGGCGATGATCTCGACGATCACCTCCGGTGGGTGAAGTTCAGCGGCCTCTCGTGGCTCCCCGACAACAGCGGTTTCCTCTACAGCCGCTTCCCCGCCACCGACAGCGAGGACGCGCTCACCGAGCGCAACGAGAACCACCAGGTCTGGCTCCACCGGATCGGCACCGAGCAGTCGGAGGACACCCTTGTCTATCATCGGCCGGAGCATCCCCGGTGGACCTTCGGCGCCGGCGTGACGGAGGACGGGGACTACCTGGTGCTCCACGCCCGGGACGGCGAGACAACCCACAACCGGAGCTACTACCGGTCGCTCGACGCCGACGACTTCATCCCCCTCCTCGATCGAGCCGATGCCTTCTACGGCTTCATCGGAAACGTCGGGCCCGTTTTCTACTACCGCACCAACCTCGACGCGCCCCGCTACCGGGTGATCGCGGTCGATACCCGCAACCCGGCGCGTGACCACTGGCGGGAGGTGATTCCCGAGCGAGACGAGGTGCTCCAATGGGTGTCGATGGTCGGCGGACACCTGGTGTGCGGCTACCTCGAGGACGCCCGGAGCGAGGTCCGGATGCACGACATCGACGGAAGCCTTGTCCGCAACATCGAACTGCCGGGGATCGGGTCGGCCGGCGGGTTCCGCGGCCGGTGGGAGGACGACCACACCTACTTCGGCTTCAGCAGCTTCACCGAACCCGGCGCGATCCACCGGCTGGACATCTCCAGCGGAAAGAGCGAGCTCTGGCGCCGGCCGCGTTTCGACTTCGACGGCTCGCGCTACGAGTCGCGACAGGTCTTCGTCGAGAGCAAGGACGGCACGCGCGTCCCGCTCTTCGTCGTCCACCGGAAGGGCCTCGAGCTCGACGGCTCGCATCGGACGCTGCTCTACGGCTACGGCGGCTTCAACATCAGCCAGAAGCCGGGCTTCTCGGCATCGCGGGCCGTCTGGCTCGAGCGCGGCGGCGTCTTTGCCCTCGCCTGCATCCGGGGCGGCGGAGAGTATGGAAAAGAGTGGCACGATGCCGGGATCAAGCTCAACAAGCAGAACAGCTTCGACGACTTCATGGCCTGCGCCGGCTGGCTGGTCGATCACCACTACACTTCCCGTAGCCGACTCGCGATCCAGGGCGGCAGCAACGGCGGCCTGCTGGTCGGCGCCTGCATGACCCAGCATCCGGAGTTCTTCGGCGCCTGCCTTCCCGCCGTGGGGGTGATGGACATGCTGCGCTTCCACAAGTTCACGATCGGCTGGGCCTGGGAGCGCGACTACGGCAGCCCGGAGGATCCGGAGCACTTCGCCAACCTCCTCGGCTACTCGCCCTACCACAACCTCAAGCCCGGCACCCGCTACCCGGCCACGCTGGTCACCACCGCCGATCACGACGACCGCGTGGTGCCCGCCCACAGCTTCAAGTTCGCCGCCCGCCTCCAGGCCTGCCAGGCGGACGAAGGCCCGCCGGTCCTGATCCGTATCGACACCAGCGCCGGTCACGGCGCGGGAACCGCGCTCGAGAAGGTCATCGACCGCGTCGCCGACCAGTGGGCCTTCCTTGAGGCGAACCTCGAGGAATAGAGGGCTTCCCGGGCCAAGCCGTGATGCCCCTATCGGTTGACCAGCACCGAGTAGCGGAAGCCCAGCTCGACTTCCTCGCCGGCTCCGATCTCGAAGTCCCACACCAGCTCGCGGCGCGGATTCACGCTGCTCACCCCTTCGGTTCGAAGACGCTTCGCGGGATCGCGATCCGCCTCCAGAAGTTCCCCTGAAAACTCGGTCCGGATGCTCATGGTCACCGGCTCCCCCCGCGAGTTGCGAAGCTTGAGCGTTCCCCTCACCTTCGTGCGCTGGTAATCGTCCCCGCCGATCCAGACAATCTCGCGCTCGCCCTCTTCCTCGACTTCGGAATAGTCCGCCCGGACGCTCAGCGCCTTGGTGACCCGCAGGCAGTTGACCTGCCCCGGATTCACCCAATCGCTGCGGGTCTGGCCCCGGAAGCGCCCGCCATCCCGAATCATCGCCGGAGCCGTGGTCATCGGAAAATCGAAGGGATTGCGGAATCTCACCGCATCCCACGGTTCATCGCTTTCGTCGCGCGGCTCCCGATGGGAGTAGCGGCCGCGGGCGTCCCTGGCATCCGGCACGACCCATTCCACCACCCGCTCGTACGTCGCCTCCTTCTCGTCCACACTCAGCGCCAGGGCCTCGCCCGTCGCCAGGTCGCGGACCCCGATCGACTCGATATGGAGGTCGTCGCTTCCCGCCCCCGGCTCGCCGAGATCGGGCAGTCCTCCCGCACCCTGTTGATACGCGATGGAGTTCGAAGCGATGTTCTGCGTGATCGCAAGGCTCGCCCGGCCTGAGGTCCGCCCGAGCTGACCGAAGAAACCCGACAGCGTCGTGCCCGGCCAGAGTGGCGAGCCGACCTCTCCGAAACTGACGTTCGGAAAGCCCGAGATCAGACCTATCTCGGTTTCCTTCAGATCGAGCAGCTCGTTCCTGACGATGGCGCTCTGCTCGATCAGCATCCCGCCATCATCACCCAGCTCGACCCGGTACGACGGCGCCCAGCTCATCCCGCGGGCGAGCCAGGAAACCTTCACCCGACCGTCCACGGCATCGCCCTCATCGACCTTGAAGCGAAGCACCGGCTTCTCCACCCACCTCTCCTGCGGCGCGAACCGACCGGGGGTCGTGATGCGGATGATCCGCGACCGCTGGATCAGGACCCGCTCCCCGTCGCTCGTCTCGACGACGAGAAACGATCCACTGCTGGGTTCGGGAAGCGGAGCCGGCCGTAAAGAGATCCCGCCGAAGGGATCCGCCTCGTGGACGGCAGCCACATCCCCCGCGGGCAGTGCCCACACCGTTCCCTCATAGGTGGGGCCATCCTCCGTGACGACCTCGACCCGGCGCCCCGCCAGGTCCTTCTGGAGGTCTCCCGTCGCCCCTTCGTCGCGGACGACCTCGAGCACCTTCCGGGTTCCGCCCCGGGTTTCGATGGGACCGTTTCCTTCCACCGAGAAAGTTCCGTGTACGGCCATCGGCGCATCCTCCCACACATACTCCCCCGCCTCCGGCGCGGGAAAGGAGGCCCGCAGGACGACGAGTCCGTTCTTGAACAGGTCCGCCCCCTCGATGGTGGGAGTGACGGTCGTGTCGCCGAAGGCGAACGAGGCGAGGAGGACGGCGGACAAGAGCGGACGGGCGATCATGCCGGCGAGCCTATCGGACCGCCGCCGTCCCGTCTGTAAATAGCGGGTCAATTTTCCGCCTCACTCACCCAGCGTGATCTCCGGCCATCCGTCCACCCACCGCATCTCGCGGATCCGCAGCTTGGCTTTGCCATGGTCCTTCAGATCGTAGGCGTGGAAGACCAGCCAGTCCTTCCCTTCGAAACGATAGGCCGAGGGATGACCGACCGCGGCCCAGTTGTCCCCGTCGCCGATCGCCATCACCGTCCCCCCGCCCCGCTGCAGACGTTTCCCCTCCCGGTCGAGGTAGGGTCCGCGAATGTCCTTCGACCGGCCGACGATCAACTTGTAGGTGCTGGCCACACCACGGCAGCAGCGGTCCCACGAGGCGAAGAGATAGTACCAGCCATCCCGGTGGAACAGAAACGGAGCCTCGATCGCCCCGTTCTTCATGCTCTTGTTCCGCTCCAGTTGCTCCGGGGTGTAGAGTGCCTCGTAGTCGAGTTCGGGATTCGCCGCGTCTCCGGCGTCCCGGTCGTCCACCGCGAGGTCGCGTTGGCGGGCCGCAAGCGTATGCCACTCTTCGCCGGGCCCCTCGACGATCCGTTTCAGATCGGGCTGCAGTTTCACGAGCTTCAAGCCACGCCAGAACGAGCCGAAGCTCATCCACGGCGTGCCCTTCCCGTCGATGATGACGTTGGGGTCGATCGCGTTCCACAGGTCGCGACCGGGCACCGAGCGAACGACGATGCCGTGATCCTTCCAGCCGAAATCCGGATCCTTCCGGTCCAGCGTCGTATTGGTGGCCACCCCGATGGCCGAGGTGTTTCGGCCGAAGGCGGATACCGAGTAGTAGAGATACCAAGTGCCCTCGTGCTGGAAGATGTCCGGCGCCCAGATATCGCCCCCGAAGCTCGGGATCGTGGACTCCACCCAATCGGGCGTCTCCTCGAAGACCGGAGGCTCGGCCGTCCAGGAATGGAGGTCCTCCGAGCGTTTCACCTGAATTCCGCGGCCCGTGAAGAAAAGATAGTAGGTGTCCCCCTCCTTCGCGATCACCGGATCGTGGGCTTCGACCGATCGATCCTGCGCCCGGGCCGGGAGCCCTGCCACAAGCGCCGCCAACACGCCCACCATGATTCGGAATGATGCCATCATGACGACACCTTCGCAATCGACCGCCGGGCTGTCACCTCCCAAGAAGAGGGTAGGGACCGACACGCCGAAAACGCGGCTAACAGAATGCCACACCCCTTGATTGACCGGTATGCGCCTCCCCTCCAGCTTTCGCGCTTCCTCATGAAGCGTTTGTTCCCGATTTCCACCGCCCTTTTCGCCCTGGTTTCACCCTCCCTCGGCGGAGTGGTCTTCACCGACTCCTTTTCCGTCGACGGTGCCCCGGGCGCCCACTGGGTCACCGACACCGACGGAGACAGCACGCTCAACGCCACCGTCAACGTCAGCGGCGGCGCCCTCAACGTGAACACCGGATCGGTCAGTGGACTTACGGCCGCGCGCCACAGCCTCCTGCTCACCGGAACCGGGGCCCCGACGCTGACCTTGGCCTCCAACTGGACGGTCGAGGCGGTGGTGACCATCGCGGAGGACACCGCATTCGCCACCATGGCGGGCGGTGAAGGCGTCCAGGTGACCCTCGACGTCCGCAATCAGCTGCCGGACACCGACGACCGGGCGCAGATCAACTTCGTCAATCTCAACTTCGGCTCGGAAACAGGTCCCGACCACGCGGTCCGCGGTGCGCACCAGATCGACGGCGTCGAGGTGGCCTCGATCACCAATCTGGGCAGCTCGACCTCGGCGCTCACCGCCACGATGCGCATGGCCTACGACGCCACCGCCAGCGAGATCTCCTTCGGCCTCGATGCGGGCGACGGCTTCATTCCCCTGGTCGCCCCGGTCGACACCTCGGCCTGGTCGATGACGACCGCCGACCCGCTGCTCCTGCGCTTCGAGCTCGGACTCGCCAAGTTCTCCCCCTCGGATGTGGGCGCCAACAGCACCTTCTCGATCGAGGACGGCGAGGCCAGCGTCGAGTCATTCACGATCTACGACGAAACGCTGGCGACCAACACGGTGCCCGAGCCGTCCACCTGGCTGCTGTCGCTGTCGGCACTCGCGGTCGCGTTCAGGCGCCGCCGCTGAACACCGGGGCTCTCAGAGTTTCCGCAGCTTCAGCTTCCTCCACCGTACATCGTAGGGCCCCTGGTTCCAGGGGATGCCGTGTACCTGCAGGCCGATGAATCCCTTGGGATGACTCGCGAACTTCTTCTCGTCGACGAGGTCGGAAACCTGCTCACCGTTCACCCAGACCTGGATGCGCGGCCCCTTGGCAACGATGCGGTAGGCATTCCACTCCCCGTCCTTGAAGTGCTTGTGAGGCGCCCGCTTGTCGGCGGGTGTCATCCATCCACCACAGGCCTCGCCATAGAGGTAGCCGGACTCGGCCCCCTTCTTTCCGCTCGCCTCGATTTCAATCTGCGGACCGTTGACCCGCCCTTTCGGGCCCCCTTTCGTTTGCGATCGGATCTGAACGCCTGAATTGAGGCGATCGTGCACCTTCACCTCGAAGGTCAGCTCGAAGTCCCCGTACTCCTCCTCGGTGCAGAGGAAGCTGTTGGGACTGCCCTTCGTGGTGGTGCCCACGATGCTGTCGCCCTCGACCTTGTAGGTTGCGGTGCCATTCCGTTGGGTCCAACCGTCGAGGTTCCGACCGTTGAAGAGGTCCACCCAGCCGTCCTCTCCCGACGCGGGGAGCGCCAGGACCGTCGTCAGAATCAGAGCGAGTCGCTTCATCGCCCCCCGATACGACACCGGAGACCGGCCCCTGTCGCCTTTCATGACCGGCCGACCAGGACTCGCTCAGGCCGTTTCCGGCAGGAAGGTCGGCATCATCACGCCTTCCGGTGCCTTGATCTCACCCAGGGCCTGCCCGACATGGAGCTCGCAGTTCCTCGCACCCAGCCGGTAGAGCCCGGCGACCAGATCCCGGCACCGGGAGGGCACCAGAAACACCGGCGGAGCCCGCCGCTCGCGCCGGGCCTCGGCCAGGATCAACGACCGCATCGCCCCCTCGTCCACCGCCACCCCGGGCCCGAGCATGGCGGCCCCGGGGTGGTCGATCGCCGCCAGGAAACCCAGCACTCTCCCGGCTGCGTCGACCTTCACCGAACTCGACCAGATGCCCGCCTCGTTCCGGATGAACATCTCGATGTCCTTGCGCCGTGAGATTCCCAGCAAGCGCTCCTCGAGCGCGACGATTGCATCGACGTCTCCCGCCCGCGCGTCCCGCACCTCCGGATCGACCGCCGCCGTTCCGACCCCGTTTGGAAAGACCATGTCCTGGAAAAGTTCATACGGCGCGAACCCGGCGCGCGTGTAGAGCGAGAAGGAGTCGAGGTTCATCGCACTCGACACCAACCTCACCGGCAGGCCGTCCGCCCGGCTCAGGATCTCATCCAACAACCGACGCGCCACCCCCTGCCCCGCCGCTTCCGGGGCGGCATTCATGATGCCGAGCGACACGTGTGTCGGACGCGGATGATAGAAACACGATCCCACCAGCTCCCCGGCACCGGTCTCGGCCACCAGGCAGCATCCGGGGTCGAGCGCCTCGTAGACTTCGGGAAACACGCGGCACGCCTCCCAGCCGGAGGCGAAGATCTCGTGCCCGAGCCGGTCCTGATACCAGGCGTTGGTCGATCGATGGATCAGTCGCGCCACCGCATCCCGCTCATCGACACGCATCGGACGGATCGTCATGACCGGATCCTAGGGCCCCGCCTGCGCCGGGTGAATCGAAACCGCCCTCACTCTTCCGGTTTCCCGGGGAAGCGCCACAGCGAGAGCTCCCGTCCGTCCTTCACCAGCAGGCCGTCGTCGACCAGGGCGGGCGCCGTCCAGGTCCCCCGGGTCCCGAGCTCGTAGGTCTTCACGATCTCGCAGGCTTCGCGGCTCGACCGCATCACGTGGAGCTCGCCGCGATCGGTGAGCGCCATCACGTGCCCGGGCACCGCCAGGAACTGCGCGTTGTCGCCGGCCCGAGGTTCCCCGCGCCAGAGCACCTCCCCGGATTCCGGGTCGAGACCGAAGAGCTGCCCCATCTTGAAATGGGAAAACCCGTAGACCACCCCGTCGCTCACCACCGGGCTGCTCATTTCAAGGGAAACGTCGCGATGGCGCCAGACCCGCTCAGCACGCCATTCGTCCTCCGTCCGCTCGACCCGCACGGCGAACACGCCCCGATCCTCCCCACCGACCACGAAAAGCCCGTCGTGGAGCACCGGTGTCGGAACGTTCTGGTTGTTTCCCCGGTGGGGATAGACGCTTTCCCAGAGAATCTCGCCGGACTCCAGATCGACCCCGCACAGCCCGTGGTGGTTGAACTCGACCAGCTGACGCACCCCCCCGACCTCCTCGACGAGGGGAGACGAGTAGCAATTCGCGTGCTGGTCCTGCACCCACACTTCGGCACCCGTCGCGGGATCGAGGCAGAACAAGGCGCCTTCCTCGCAGCTTCCGGCGTGCACATACACCCGTCCGCCCTCCACCACCGGCGAGGTCGCGGTGCCCCAGTACGGATGCGTCTTGTCGAAGCGGTCCCGGAAATCCCTCTTCCAGAGCAGCTCGCCGTCCTTCGCGTTCCAGGCCGCCAGCGTGCCGGAAATGCTCATCGTGAAGATCCGGCCGTCGGCCAGTGTCGGTGTCGATTTCGGACCCCGCCCATGCCGCTCTCCGCCGCGGCCCGGTTCGAACTCGATCGGGATGCCCTCCCGCCAGACCGTCCGGCCGCTTCCGGCTTCGAGACACCAGACCACCTCCTCCCCCTCCAGTCGGGCGTGCTGATAGATCCGGTCGCCATCCACCAGAGCCGTCGAGTAGCCCTCTCCCACCTCGACCTTCCACACCCGTTCGAGCGACTCGGGCCAGACATCGGGCACCTCGAACGCCGGAACGCTCGCGTCGCGCCCGTCCCCGCGCCAACCGGTCCACCCCTCGGCGGCTGCAGCGTCGGCACCCAAACCCACCCCCAACAGGGTGGAGAAGATCGACTGAATGGAAAACTTCATGGAGGCCGTCACAGAAGCACGCCGGTGCCGACCCCGCAACCCGTCAACGCCTCCATCCACGACTCGAGACCACCTGGCGCGGCGTCACAATGTCGAGCCGCCCGCCACGATGGACCGCATCGAGCTCGAACCCGGAGTACCACAAGCCGGCGACCACCAGGGTGGCGCAGCTGAATCGATCGCCGACCTCTTCCGCCTCGCCCGGCCGCCACGGCGCGTTCTTCCAGCCGAGCACGCCGGCGTAGTCATAGGCCCGCTTCGGGTCATGAGCCCGCTGGCACGCGAGACGGGCGAACTCCCCGAGCCGGTCGTCGTCGATCGAGCCCGTCGGGGGACGGAACAGACGCCACCGTTTTCCATCGAGATAGTCCAGGCCCTCGTCGGCATTCACCGCCTCCTTCATCGCCACCTGCAGCAGCCGCTTGCCCCTTCGCCCGTGAGGATCCGGCACGACCAGGGCGAGATGACCGTACTGGAACAGCTCATACGGCAACTTCTGGATCTTCCCCTTCGACAACGCCCCCAGCGCCTCGTCGTGGGACATGTAGAAGGTGACGACGTCCCCGAACTGCAGCTGGCGCTCCAGGTCTTCCGGGACCTCCCCGCCGTCGTGCCCGCCGATCTCCCGCAGCGCCTGTGGCTCGCCCCGTGCGGCCACCTTCGCCGACGTCCCGGCCCGTGGCGCCCGCTCCATCAGCGTGAAGGGCAGGCGCCCGCGGTGCATGGTGTCGCCCCCGCAGGAGGCGAACAGCACCACCCCGAGCATCAGGGCGGCCCATTCTCGGGATCGGATCGGATTCATTCCCTTCCCCTACACGACCCTGGCCAATTTATTGAATCGAAGTTTTCATACTCAACATCGAGGAATGTGATGAAACATTGATCTCCTGATCTGAGTTCTGAATCGAATGAAGCCCCTTCTCCTGCTCGTCGTCCAACGGCTCGGTACGACGGGAGTCATCGCGCTGCTTCTGCTCGGGACCGGGGCCTCCGCCCTGCGGAAGCAACCGACCTGGGAGCGGCAGACGAAGGTCGCCCCCGACGCCCAGGCCGGCGGTTGGTTCATCAACCTCGGCATCACCGGGGCGCGGGCAAAGATCCTTGTCGAGCGCCCCCGCGAATTCGAGATCGCCTATGTTTTCGCCGACACCCCGGCGGACGGACGGCTCAAGGTCGGAGACCGGTTGCTCGGCGCGAACGGACAGCGCTTCACCGCAGAGCACAAGTTCGGCTACGGGATGGACTTCTTCGGCTACGAAGGCCCGATGATGGACCTGGGCAACGCCCTCGAGACCTCCCAGGGCGAGCGGGACGGCAAACTCGTCCTCGACGTGCTGCGCGACGGCCGGCCCCTTGAGGTCGTGCTCGATCTCCCGACCGACTACGGCGCCTTCTCCGAGACTTTCCCCGACGACTGCCCCAAGACCGACCGCATCCTCGGGGAATGCCTCGCCTATCTTCGCGAAGCCCAACGCGACGACGGCCTGTGGGGTGGACGACCCGACGCCAACGCGTTCGCCGCACTGGCGCTGCTCGGGAGCGACGAGGCCCGCCATCTGCCCGCCGTCGAACGCGCCTGCCGATCCTTCGCCCGCCAGACCGACGACCGGATCGACTACCGCGGTCTCGATTGCTGGAAATACACGCTCTACGGCATCGCCCTCGCCGAGTACCACCTCGCCACCGGCGATGAGTGGGTGCTGCCCGAGCTCGACGAGATCAAGCACTGGCTCCTCAAGGCCCAGATGGCCAACGGCGGCTGGGGCCACCGTCCGGCCCATCGGCCCGGTGGCAACGGCTACGGTGCCATCAACATCCTCACCATGCAGGCCCGGATGGCGCTCGCCCTGATGATGCGCTGCGGCCTCGAGGTGGACCGGGAACGCTTCGACGCCACCCGGGAGTTCGTCGCGAAAGGAACGAACTCCATCGGCTACGTGTGGTACAAGGATGGCGGCGCGAACAAGGCCGGCTACGCCGACATGGGCCGGACCGGCGCCTCGGCGCTGGCCCACCACCTGAGCCCCATCGACCGTGAAGCCCATCTCGAGGTCGCCCGGCTCAATGCATCCTGCATCGGCAGCCACCCCGTGACCTTTCCCGACACCCACGGGTCACCGCTGCTCGGCCTTGCCTGGACCGGCCTCGGGGCCCGGGTCGATCCGGAGATGTTCCGCCGGTTGATGGACCACAACCGCTGGCATTTCGCCCTCGCCCACTGTCCGGAGGGGAACTTCTACTACCAGCCCAACCGCGACAACAACCCGCAGGACTACTCGGCGGGCCCGCGTCTCAACGCGACCGCGGTCAACGCCCTCGTGCTCGGGTCGAAGTCCCGGAAGCTGCAGATCTCCGGCGCCCCGGCTCCGGATGGGAAATGACGACGACCGTCAGGCGAACACGTCCTTGATCGGCGAGCCCTTGTCCGAAATCCGGAAGGGCCGCTGGCTGGGTGACATGATCACCTGGTCGTGCGGGATGCCGAGTGCGTGGGCGATGGTCGCGTTGAAGTCCTGGGGCGTCACCTCGCCCTCCTTCACGCGGGAACCGGTCGAGTCGGTCTCGCCGTACTTGAAGCCCCCCTTCACGCCGCCCCCGGCCAACAGGCAGGTGAAGGCGGACGGATGGTGGTCGCGGCCGTTGTTGTGCTCGGACTTGATCTCCGGGGTCCGGCCGAACTCCGTGGCCACCACCACCAGCGTGTCCTTGAGCATGCCGCGCTTCTCGAGGTCGGTGATCAGTGCCGAATAGGCCTGGTCGAACTCCTGGCACCGGCCTTCGACGCCGGCGAAGTTGTCGTAGTGGGTGTCCCACCCTCCGAGCTGCACCTCGACGAAGCGGACGCCGTGCTCGACCAGACGCCGGGCCAGCATGCAGCCCTGGGCGAAACGGCCGTTGCCGTACAGCTTCTTCGCCGAACCGGCCTCATCGTTCAGGTTGAAGGCTTTCAGGTCCTCGCTGTTCATCAGGCGGATGGCTTCCTGATAGAGTTCCTCGTAGGCCTTCACGTCGGCGTTCTCGTAGCGTCCGTGGAACTGCTGGTTGAGCCGGTCGGCCAGCGCCAGGCGACGGTCGAAGTCCCCCTTCGAAACGGCGTCGGGCTTGCGGCTGTCCTTGAGCCCCTCGTTCGCACTGCCGATCGGCGCCGCGGCATACTTCGCGCCGAAGAAGCCGCCGCTGGTCAGGTCGGGAGAGGAATTGATCGCGACGTAGCCGGGGATTTCCGGATTGAGGCGGCCGCCGAGCTTGAGCACCCAGGCCCCGAGCGACGGATGCTTCACCGTGCCCCGCATCGCATAGCTCGTATGCATGATGTAGGACCCCTGCTCGTGCGCGCCCTGACGCGAGGTCATCGAGTTGACGACGCACACCTTGTCCATCACCTCCGCGGTCTTCGGCAGGTGCTGGCCGACGAGAATGCCGTCGGCCTTGCTCGGAATCGCCTCGAGCGGCCCCATCACCTCCTGCTTCCTCGGTTTCGGGTCGAAGGTGTCGAGATGGCTCATGCCTCCCGACATGTAGAGGTAGATGACGTTCTTGGCCCGCGCCTCGGACGGCACGTTGGCGGCGGTGGCCACGCTGGCTCCGAACATCGGGGCGAGGTGGACGCCGAGGTACCACCGCGCGGCGTTGGACATGAAGTGCCGGCGGGTCAGTTCGTCGTGGCGGCTGTTTTCGATCTCGCTCATGGGTCGGAAGGGTTTGTTACTGGAGGAAAAGGAACTCGGACGACATGACGAGCGCCGAGACGATGTTGCGATAGCCGGACTCGCCGGCGGCCTCAACCTCCTCGAGCATCCAGCCCATCTCCTTCTCGGAGGGCGGACGGCTGAGGATCGCGATGTAGAGGCGCCGGATCTTCTCACGATCCGTGCTCGCGCCCTCGAGGCTGCGGTAGAGATGGGCGTCGCGGTTGTGGACGAGCTGCTCCTGCACGAAGCCGTTCATCAGGGCCAGCACCTGCCCGACATTCGGCTCGCGACTGTGGGACTCGATCACCTCGCGGTCCGCCTGTCCGAAAAGGAACAGCAGGTGCTCCCGCGGGGCCGGGCTCGGAAGCTCGCTGGCCCGCACCTGCGCGTTGCGCCCGTAGCTCCGGATCTCGCGTTGCATCGACATCATGTCGCCGCCCCCGCCCCCGCCCCCGCCGCCGCCTTTCTTCACGGCTGCGAGGAACTTGTTGAAGTAGCGACGCATCTCCTGCTCCGAATCGATCGCGAGGACCTCGTCGGACAACTCCTTCATGGTCTTGCCCTCGAAGTTCACCACCTTGCCGCGCACCCGGATCCTCGGGTCGGCGGTGCGCCGTGGCTTGGTGTCGGGGTTGCCGCTGGCGAGCGTGATCAGCGAGTCCCAGATCTGCTCGGCCGAAAGCCGGGTGAGCTGGCGTCCGTGGAAATCGTCGCCGGTCATCACCTTCGACGGCTTCGGATTCGGCACGAACTGGAAGGTCCGGGTGTTCAGCAGCACCTTCTGGAAGGCCTTCAGGTCGTAGTCGAGCTCGACCATCAACCGGACCAGTTGGTTCATCATCGCCGGCAGGTGGGTGTCCGAGGCATCGATGAACTCGTCGACCGGTTCATACACCCCACGACCCATCACCCGCGCCCACATGCGGTTGGCGATCACCGAGGGAAACTGCTCACCGGTGCGGGTGGTCACCCACTCGGCCAGCTCCTGCCGCCCGTCTCCCGCGTCACGCCGGTCCGAAAGGCGAACCGTTTTCCCGAAGGGCGTGCGCCCGCCGATCATCTCCCCCGGTTGGCCGTCCCGGTACTGGTAGTCGCCGGGAAGCTCGATCCGCCCCTTGCCGCCGCCGGTGAGGGTCATGCCGAACACCTCGTCCCACAGCACCTGCGCCGCGGAATAGTCGATCGTGCGGCGCTTGTCGTCCTCGCGCAGCTCATCCCACAGCTTGCGCATCGGCTGCCGGTTGCCGGTGCCCTGGCCGTGCGTGAAGGCGGCGAGCTCGTAGAACTCCATCCGCTCGGTGTCGCCGAAAGGGTCGTCGTGGCACTGGGCGCATTCCATCCGCGACCCGAGAAAGATCCGCATCGAGTTCGCCATGTTGTCGAGCTCCATGCCGCGGTCGCGGAGGTAGTAGCCGACCGCGGCCTCCTCCGGGTCCCACATCGTGCCCCGGGCCGAAAGCAGGCGACCTGTCAGTTCGTCCCATGGCATGTTCTCGTCGATCGCCTTCCGCACCCACTCGCGATACGGCTCGAAGCCGCCCCGGTTCCCCGGCTTGGTGTCCGCCACCCGCAGCAGGTCGAAGGCCCAGTTGGCCATGTGACTCGAATAGCCGGGCGAATCGAGAAGGTAGTCGATCAGTTGCGTCCGCTTGTCCTCATCCTCGATCTCGAGGAAGAAACGCGCCTCCTCGGCGGTCGGAATCCGACCGACCGCCACCAGGAAGGCCCGACGCAGGAAGGTCGCGTCGTCGGTCACCGCCGGGACTTCCATTTTCTGGCGGCGGTACCAAGCGGCGACGTGCTTGTCGATGTCGAGCGCCGCCTCGCGGACGAATGCAGGATCGTCCGCCTTGGAAGCCGGAGCCTCCTGCGCGGGAAGTGTCGCCAGGGGGAGACCGGCGAGCAGGGCGAGAATCGTGCGGATTTTCATTAGGTTTATGGGACAATGGCCGAAATCCCGGGGGTCGTCAACCGACCCGGGATCCAACTCAAACCGCGCCTACGGCTCCTCCGACAACGCCTTTTCATCCGAATCCCCGGATTCCATCCCGAGCTCACGCCCCGACACGGGAAGCTCACTTTCCATACCCTTTCCAATACTCCACATCGGGTGAATCTCATGATTTCGGGGCCGCCGGAACGTCACTGGACGGATTTTTTCTCAAGCCGGAGAACCCGGGCGCTCGTCCGGCGCAATCCGATACGGCTCATGCCCTTGGGAGGATTCCCAGGCCCCGCGATCCGGGCCGTGTGACCCCCCGGTCACGGATCGCTCCTTGACCTGCCCGCCCCATGTCCTTGCCATGGGGGCCCACTGTAATCCGCGAGGCCTTCACGTTGCCTCGCGCCGCGCGCCTCCCGGAAGAGGATCGGCCGCGCGTTTTGTCGATCGTCCTGAACGCCCGCTCCGCTCGAGCAGGCCAGCCTGTTATCATCATGTCACATATCACCAAGAAAGTCGCCGACGACGAGGTCGGCCAGGACTACGGAGAGAATCCCACCGAAGTCCGCGAAACCGACAAGTACAAGCAAGAGTACGTCCGGGGTTTCGTCGACAAATGGGACGAGCTCATCGATTGGGATGCCCGCGCCGACAGCGAAGGCGACTTCTTCATCGAGGAGCTCAAGAAGCGGGGGGCGAAGCGCATCCTCGACGTCGCCACCGGCACCGGCTTCCACTCGGTCCGTCTGCTCGAGGCCGGGTTCGAGGTGGTCTCGGCCGACGGCAGTCCGCAGATGCTCTCGAAGGCCTTCGAGAACGGGCGTCGCCGCGGGCACATCCTGCGCACCGTCCAGGCCGACTGGCGATGGCTCAACCGCGACGTCTACGGCAAGTTCGACGCGGTCGTCTGCCTTGGAAACTCCTTCACCCACCTCTTCGACGAACGCGACCGGCGCAAGACGCTGGCGGAGTTCTACGCCTGCCTGCGCCACGACGGCTGCCTCATTCTCGACCAGCGCAACTACGACTCCATCCTCGACAACGGTTTCTCGACGAAGCACGCGTTCTACTACTGCGGCGACAACGTCCGCGCGGCCCCGGAACACGTCGACGAGGGCCTGGCCCGCTTCCGCTACGAGTTCCCCGACAAGTCGGTCTACCACCTCAACATGTTCCCGCTGCGCCGCGAGTACGTCGAGCGCCTGATGTTCGAGGTCGGCTTCCAGCGGGTGAAGTCCTTCGCCGATTTCCAGGAGACCTACCGCCAGGACGATCCGGACTTCTACATCCACATCGCCGAGAAGAAATACGAGATCAAGGACGAGGATTCATGAGCCAGCAAACGGAATCCCAGGTCGTGGACATCGCCCGCGACTACTACGACAGCAGCGACGCCGACAACTTCTACTATCACATCTGGGGCGGCGAGGACATCCACGTCGGCATCTACCGGACCGACGACGAGCCCATCCTCACCGCCAGCCGGCGCACCGTGGACACGATGCTCTCGCGCATCCCCAAACTGCCGGACAACGCCCGCCTGCTCGACATCGGGTCCGGCTACGGCGGCTCGGCCCGCGTGATCGCCCGCGAGCTCGGCATCCGCGTCACCTGCCTCAACCTGAGCGCGGTGCAGAACGAGCGGAACCGCACGATGACCGCCGCCCAGGGACTCGACGACCGCATCGACGTCCACGACGGCAACTTCGAGGAGCTGCCCTTCGACGACGGATCCTTCGACCAGGTCTGGTGTCAGGACTCCATCCTCCACAGCGGACGCCGCCAGCGCGTCTTCGAGGAGGTCGACCGCGTCCTCAAACCGGGCGGCGGATTCATCTTCACCGACCCGATGCAGAAGGACGGGGTCGACCCCGGACTGCTCGAGCCCGTGCTCGCGCGCATCCACCTGCCGTCGATGGGCTCGACCGGCAAGTACCGCGACTACGCCGCCGGACTCGGCTGGGAAACGGTCGACATCGATGAGAAGCCCGAGTGCCTGGTGCGCCACTACAGCCGCGTGCTCGAGGAACTCGAGAAGCGCGGCGACGAGATCGCCGAACACATCAGCGGCGACTACGTCGAGCGCATGAAGAAGGGCCTGCACCACTGGATCGAGGCCGGGACCAAGGGTGCGCTCGACTGGGGCATCCTCCACTTCCGCAAGCCTGCCTGACGCCCCGATGAGAAAACGCGGGAAGCGGCATGGCGAGCTCGAGCCCGATTTCATCAAGCTCGGTCCGCTGGAGTTCCACCCGGTCGTCTTCCCGGTCTCCGCGCTGGTCATCCTCGGATTCACCGTCTGGGGCTTCGTCCGCGCGCAGGCCGACGCGGCGGCGACGGAGAAGATCTTCTCCGACACCCTCGACTGGCTGGCGACGAACTTCGGCTGGTTCTACATCCTCACCGCCAACCTGCTGCTCGCGGCGGTGGGCGTGCTGATCTGCTCGCGCTTCGGCCGCATCCGCCTCGGCGGGGCGGAGTGCAAGCCGGACTACAGCTACGGCGCCTGGTTCGCCATGCTGTTCTCCGCCGGCATGGGGATCGGCCTCATGTTCTGGTCGGTCGCCGAGCCGATGTATCACTTCGGCTCGCCCCCCGGCATCCTCGCCAGCGGTTCGCCGGAGGCCGCCCGCGAGGCGATGCTCATCACCTTCTACCACTGGGGCCTCCACGCCTGGGGCATCTACGCGCTGGTCGGCTGCGCCATCGCCTACTTCGCCTTCAACCGCGGCCTGCCGATCACCATCCGCTCGACC
This sequence comes from Verrucomicrobiia bacterium, assembly GCA_030431475.1. Lineage (GTDB taxonomy): Bacteria > Verrucomicrobiota > Verrucomicrobiia > Verrucomicrobiales > Akkermansiaceae > Haloferula. The sequence continues at coordinate 45,121 of JAUIJD010000035.1, forward strand.
TTCTACCCCATCCTCGGCGAAAGGGTCCGCGGCCCCTTCGGCCACCTCATCGACATCCTCGCGGTCGTCGCCACCCTCTTCGGCGTCGCCACTTCGCTCGGCCTCGGCGTGCTGCAGGTGAATTCCGGGCTGCACTATCTCTTTCCCAACCAGATCGCGGCCAGCGACACCGACGCCGGCACCTCCGTCCAGATGCTCCTCATCGGCGGGATCACCCTCGCCGCCACCGCCTCGGTCGTCAGCGGTCTCGACAAGGGCATCAAGCGCCTGTCCCAGGGCAACCTCATCCTCGCCGCGAGCCTGCTGGCGATGGTCTTCCTGCTCGGCCCCACCGCCCACCTGCTCGACGCGTTCCTGCAGAACCTCGGCAACTACCTCTCCCGCCTGCTGCCGCTGGCCACCTGGACCGAGACCTACCGCGAGGGCGAGGACGGCGGATGGCAGCACACCTGGACCATCTTCTACTGGGGCTGGTGGATCAGCTGGTCGCCCTTCGTCGGCATGTTCATCGCCCGCATCTCCCGCGGCCGCACCATCCGCGAGTTCGCCCTCGGCGTGCTCATCGTTCCGACGCTGCTGACCTTCCTCTGGCTCACCGTGTTCGGAAACTCGGCCCTGCACGAGGAAATGGCCGGCGCCGGCGGCATCCTCGCGGCGGTCAACGACAACTACAGCACCGCCATCTTCAAGCTCTTCGAGCACTACCCGATGTCCCAGATCACCAACGGTCTCGCCGTCATCGTGGTCATCACCTTCTTCGTCACCTCCTCCGACTCCGGCTCGCTGGTCATCGACACCATCACCGGCGGCGGCCATCCGAAGCCGCCGGTGATCCAGAAGATCTTCTGGGCCGTGCTCGAGGGAGCGGTCGCCGCTGCCCTGCTCTACGCCGGCGGCCTCAAGGCCCTGCAGTCGGCCGCCATCACCACCGGCCTGCCCTTCGCGCTGGCCCTGCTGATGATGGCCTTCTGCCTCTTCAAGGGCCTGCGACGGGAGCGAACCGACCCGGGCGCAAATCCGTAGAGCCGCTCCCGTCCGCCCCCTGCACACGGTCCCCGCGACGCGCATTTCCGCGCCACATGCGGCAAGGACCGCGTGGCGGCGGCAGCCCCTCCGGTGCTGTGCTTCCTCGAACCCATCCACGGAGAACCCATGAAGAGCACCTTCGTCCACCCGCTGCCCAACCTCGAAGGCTACTTCGGCGACTACGGCGGCAGCTTCATCCCGCCCGAACTGCAGACGATCATCGACGAGATCTCCGAGGCCTACGACGAGATCATCCGCGACGAGAAGTTCCTCGAGGAACTCGCCTCGCTCTACCGCCACTACGTCGGGCGCCCCAGCCCGGTCTTCCACGCCCGCCACCTGTCGGCGAAATACGGCTCCGCCATCTACCTCAAGCGCGAGGACATCAACCACA
>JAUIJD010000086.1 GCA_030431475.1 Verrucomicrobiia bacterium
CCCTCGGTGTGGAGGATCTGGCCGTGCGACTCCGGGCCGAAAACGACCCGGCACTCCGGCTTGGCATTCCAGACCAGCGGCAGCGCGACGAGCAGTGCCGCGAGGCAGGCGGCGAGGGCCGCCCAGGTCGCGGCGCGGACCGGCCACCGATGGGAGGCGATGGGGGTGATCGTCGCGTCGCTGTCGGCGTATTTCTCACCGAGCAGGCCGTCCATGCGGCTGTAGCTCAGATACATCCGGCGCAGCTCGGGCTCCTGGAGGAGCCGCTTCTCGAGCGCGGCGAAGCGTCGCGCGTCGAGCTTGCGGTCGAGGGCGTGCTGGATGAGTTGCTCGTCGTCGCGGCGGCTCATGCGTGGAGGTGTTCGAGTTGGTTGTCGAGGCAGCGGCGGAGGCTGGCCCGGATCTTGAAGAGCCGGGCCTTGAGGGTGCCGGAGCTGCGGTTCAGCTCCCGGGCGTATTCGTCGAGAGTCACGCTTTCGCAGTAGCGTTTCTGGACCAGCTCGCGGTCGTGGTCGCGGAGCTTCGAAAGGCAGACTTCGAGGGCGCGGAAGGCCTCGTCCTGATCGAAGGCCTCGTCCTCCTCGATTTCCTGCGCGAAGATCTCGGCGAGCTCGTCGCTGAAGACGAGCCAGCCGTTGCGCTTGAGCTTCTTGCGCTGGTCCATCACGTGGTTGCGGGCGATGGCGAAGGCCCAGGCCTTGAAATTGGTGCCGAGCTCGAAGTGGTCCTTTTTCTTCCAGAGCGTGATGTTCGTCTGCTGGAGAAGATCGGAAGCACCCGAGAAGCCGGGCATGAGCGACCGGATGTAGGCGAGCACCGGTCCCTGGTGGGCCGTCAGCAGCGCCACGAACTCCTGATCGTGTTCGTCCTCCGTCACATCCGGGAAATGGTCGTCCATGTAGGGAGGTTTACGCAGCTCGCCGGGAAATCCAGCCGGGAGCGTTCCATGGACGCGGGGCTTTTGCCTCAGGGGCGGCGCCGACGGACCACCAGGGCCAGGCCCAGTGCGGCGAGGATGCCGGAGGCCGGCTCGGGCACGACTTCAAGGGTCAGCGAGGACCCGTAGACGAGGTTGGCTTCCTGGCCGGCGTCGAGGCCGGTGACCGTGACGTTGGAGGGGTCGAAGGTGTAGCCGGAGCCATTTCCGAGATAGTTCGTGAAGCCGGAAACGCCGGTGATCAGGTCGAAACTCGACCCCGTGGTGGGCGTCCCGAGGAAATCGACCACGAGGTTCGGCGAGCTGCCGAGGCGCACCTGCAGGGAGCTCCCGACCAGCGTGAAGTGGGAGCCGTCGGCCGCCACTTCGAAGGAAATCGTCGAGTTGTTGCGCAGCTGGAGTTCGTCGGCGGTGTTTCCCGTCATCAAGGCCCCCGACTCAAAGGCGAGGATGCTGCCGCCGCCGATATCGACCGTCTTGCTGGCGCCGAAACTCCCGCCGTTTTCGACGGTGAGGTCTCCTCCACCCTGCAGGAAGAGATCCGCCGCGGCACCGGCGAGATCGATCAATCCGCCGTTGTTGACGGTCATCTGCCCGGTCACGGTAAGGTCCGGACTGCCAGCGATTCCCCCGGAGCGCAGCTGAAGCTCGTAGGAACCGGTCGACAGAGAGCCATCAACCGTGATCGGAGTGACCGACGGCGAGCCGTTGTTGTTCATCAGGTAGTCGGCGGACATCACCGCCGTCGCCCCCGAGGCGATGGTGCCGGGGCCGGTGACCCCGGTCGGCAGGCCGTTGTCCCAGTTGCCCGCATTGTTGAAGTCGTCGTCGAGTGTTCCGGAGAAGGTCGTCACGGCGAGAGCCGGTCCGGCAGCGAGAAGGCTTGCCACCGAGGCGAGGCTTGGGAGGAGAGCACGAGTCATGGGCGGACTCCCCACCGCAACAAATCTCGACCTCGGGTCAAGTTTGAAAAGTTCATGGGTCGAGGTGAACCGGGTCCACGCCGGGCGGTTCACGAGCTCGCCCAGTCCCACGCTTCGTGCTCCTCGTTCTCGGGGAACGCCCGGATCTCCATCGAGAAGGGGTTGGGCAGTGAGGCCAGCCGCTGGGTCCATTTCTGATCGCCGACCAGGGCCATGCGGTGGATGTCGCCGACGTGCCTGAGGCCGAATTTCAGGTCGGTCATGACCGCACCGAAGTCGACGCCTTCAAGATCCTCGAGGTCGATGAGGAAGGACACGGGCTTGTTCTCGGTAATGATGCCCTCCATCCACTCGGCCAGTTCCCGGTAGGGCCCGGTGTGGATGGTGCCGTGGACGTAGATCCAGATCAGCTTGCGGTCGGGAAACCAGCCCCGCCGGATGGTGGTGAGATCGGGTGACGGCGCCTCGGACAGCCATGCGAGGGCGGCCGCCGCATCCCCGCCTTCGAAGCGCCGGAATTCGGCGTGGAGGAAATGGCGGGCGAGTTTCGGGAGGGTGGCGAGCACCCGGCTGTCGGAGACGAAGGCGACCCGCGGGATCTTGCGGTGGTGGTCGTGGACGAAGCGCAGGTGCGAGCTCATCCCGGCGAGGTCCTTCCAGCCGGGAAAGGAGGCCGCCTCGATCATCAGTCCGGCGATTGTGTGGCCGTCGTTCAGGTAGGCATCGACCTTCTCGCGAACCGCCTCGATGTCGTCGCTCGAGATCGGGCCGGACGGGCGCAGCACGAGGATGCCGGAGGAGAGAATTTCAGAGTCAACCATAGCGCCCGAGCCTGAGGCCAGTGGATGGGGAAATCACGCATTTTTCCGTCGGCTCGGAGGGCGGGGGTGCGGCGGATTTGCCGGAACTTGACGGATCGCCGCGAATCGATCGATGATTTACCGGTCGTTTGCCGTGAAGACGAACCAGGTTTTCCCCCGCGAGTCTCCCCGTTTGCCCGGGTGGGATGGGTCGCGGGTGCTCGCACTGCTCGTCGCGGCGACCTTGTCTGCCCACGCCCAGCCTTATTGGAAATCGTGGCCCATCTATGTGAGCCCATCGGGCGACTTCAACGATCCGGCCAATTGGGCCGGAGGTGACGTCCCCATGACCAACGACACCGTGAACATCCTCAGCGTGGGCACGGGCTGGCTGGGAGGAAATGTCGACATTCACTACGTTCCGATTGCCGGTGTCGCGAGCTTGGCGGAAATCGACATGAGCGCCTCGATCAACAACACGCTCAACTTTTTCTACCAGTGGCCGGGGGCCGACCTGACGATCAACCACTGGCTGGACCTCACGGAGGGCGTGACGTTTCGACATACCAACGGCACCCTCACCGTCGATGACCTCCGGGTGCACGACGGGGCGGTCTACCGGATGGATCTCAACTCGACGCCGGTGCTCCATTTCGGGACCGCCTTCATTTCGGAGAACAGCCGCCTCGAGCTGTCGTCCGGGCTGATCCAGTCGGTCGGCAACACGCTCGAGCTGCAGGCGACCGGCGGCAACCCGGCCATTGTGCAGACCGGCGGCACCCTCGAGGTCAGCCAGCTCTTCATGAACTACGAGGAGGCGGGCAGCTACACCATGACCGGTGGCACGCTGACCCTGCCGGGCAACGTCGGGGTCGGGAAGCTGAGGGTCGGGACCTCCGACTACGAGACGGCGTCGCCGGTCTCGACCGGGACCTCGACCTTCTCGCTGGGCGGCACTGGGCTCATCAACGGGCATCTGGTGGAGGTCATGGTGGGCGCCTACGGGCGACCGGGCGAGATGACCCAGAGCGGCTCCTCCCACGCCGACCTCGACCGCCTGCTGGTCGGGCTGCAGTCGGACGGCAGCTACGAGATCAGCTCCGGCACGCTGGAGATCGACACGATGCTGGCGGTCGGCGGCGACGGGCTGGGGGCGGCCGGAACCGGCACCTTCAACCAGACCGGCGGCTCGGTGGTCGTCGGCGGCACGGGAGGAGTTCCCGGACAGCTGGTGGTGGGCGGCAGTGGTGGGTCGGTGCCGGTCAGCCGCTACACCTTTCAGGGAGGAACCCTCCAGACCGACACCCTGCGAGTCGAGAATGGCTCGCTTTTCGAGCAGTTCAACAACCGGAGCCTTGCTCCGGACGCGGTGACCGTCCGTGGCGTCTATTTTTTCGACAGCGGATCCATCGCGACCGACGCCTTCGACGTGAATGGCGGCGGCAGCGTGGTGCACCGGGGCGACCTCACCATCGCCGACAACGGCGATCCCTTCGACTACGAGATGCTCCTCCTCGACGGCACCCATCAGTTCCAGCAGGGCTCGCTGACGAACCATGGGGATCTCGCGATCCTCTCGGGTGGGCTCTTCGATCAGAGCGGGGCAATCCACCACACCCTCGACGGCAAGTTGGTCGTCGATGCCACCGGCAGCTATCGGATGAACGGGATCGGGTTTCAGGCCGGATCGGTTGAGACCGGGGGTGACTCGACTTTCCTGCTGGAGAATGGAACCGTGGTCACGCCGACGGCGATGCTCCACGGGGGCGAGTTTCACTTCGACGGCGGCAACCTCGATTGTCCGCTGGTCGAGGTCGATCAGGCCATGCTGCTTTTCAATGTCGACAGCACGCTCGACATCGATCGCCTTGAGTTCCTGCCGCTCGCGGTCAACCGCCTGGGACTGCCGGCGGGACGGACGGTGGAGGTTCGCGGGGATGTCGAGATCGGCGCGCTGGGTGGCCTCGACGTGAATCTCGGCGCCGCATTGACCGCGGTGGACCTGGAAATCGGACCGGGCAACGGGGTCGATGCGCAAGGTTGGGGGGACGTCGATCTCAGCGGCGAGCTGCGGGTCACCGGCACCGGCAACAAGTTCGAGCAGCGGGAGGGCCAGACGACGGGCGCCTCCCTGCGGGTCGATGCCGACGCGGGCTATTGGCATCGCGGCGGGACGACGCTTTTTCCGAGCACCTGGCTCGGTCCCGATGCCTACCTGTTCGGAGGCGGCGGCACGTGCAGCCTGGGCGCGCTGGAGCTGCGGGAAAATGCGGCGGTGGAGATCGGCTCGGGGGCGGTCTCCGCCGGTTTCGTGCACGACCAGAATGCTTCGGGAGGCACTCCCTCGCTGACCTTGGTCGGGGGCGGATTCACGGCAACCGGTCTCGATCTCGGGGCGAGCGAGGTCATCACCGAGGGCGGGAGCTTGCAGGTGACCGGCGGCGGAGTGCTTCGGGGAATGGCAACGTTCTCCCACGAAGCGGTCGCCGGCTTCGGCAGCCTCGGCATCAGCGGCGGAGCCGGGTGGACCAGCGTCCCGGGCTCGACGCTCGACGTCACGGGAAACCTGACGGTGTCGACCGACGGCGAGACCCTCGATCTCCGGGGTGACCTGGTGGATGTCGGCGGCGTCTTCAGCGTGCGCCAGGTCCCGGGCGACGCCGGGGTGGCCGACTTGTCGGGCAATGCCGATCTGCTCGTGGGGTCGGACTTCGAGGTCGGGGAATTCGGCGCACCCGGGGGCACCTTCTGGAGGCAGGCCGGCTCGAGCCGGATGGATGTTGAATCCACGACGCGCATCGGGGTCAGCGGGCTGACGGGTGGCCCGTCGGACCGCGTGTATCTGGTCGACAACTCGGCGCTCTATTCCGGCGACCTGCTGGTCGGCGAGCAGGGCGACGGGGCTCTGGAGCAGTACCACACCAGCTCGGTCATTCTCGACCACGCGCTGCGGATCGGCGCGATCGCCGGCGAGGGCGAGTATGTCCTCAACGGTGGCAGCCTGAGTGGAACGACGATGACGATCGGCGAGGTGAACGCCGGATCGCGCTTCCTCCAGTCGGGTGGCACCGCGGCCTTCAGCGGAGCCGTGACGGTGAGCGGGATCTTCGAGAACGACGGCGGGAGTTTTTCCGCGGGCACGTTCACGGTGGCCGGCGATGCTTCCGTTTCCGGGAGCATCAGCGCTCCCGTCGACAACCAGGGAATCCTGAAGATCGGCGCCGAAGGGTCGGCGGAACATCTCGCGATCACCGGAACGTTCACCAATGCCCCGGCGCGCCGGCTCGGATTCGACATCACCGGCCCGCCGGGAGCGTCCGGCAATCGCGACACCCTCGATGTCAGCGGGCACGCCGCGTTGGCGGGGCGGATCGACCTGAAACTTCCGCCGGCGCTGGCGGTGGGGGTGCAGCTCGGTGACCGCTGGCGAGTGCTCACGGCCGGATCCCGGTCGGGCGGCTTTTTTGCGGTGGTGACGGATGCGCCGGGCCTGCCCGCCAACCGCCGGCTGTATGTCGAGTATGGTCCGACCTATGTCGATGTGGTGGTACGGCCGCCGACGCTGAGCTTCGAAACGTGGATCAAGGACTGGGGGCTCGATCCTGCGGATTGGGATCCCGAGGCGGACCCGAATTTCAACGGGCTGCCGAACATCCTCGAGTTTGCGCTGGGGATGAACCCGGCGGTGTCCGGGCCGTCGCCGATCCAGTATCTCTTCGATCGCGATGGCTGGTTTGCGATGACCTTTCCCAAGCCGGACTATATTCCGGCCGGCGTCGGCTACGACGCGCGGTTTTCCGTGGCGCTCGATGGCGGGTGGTCGGAGGCGGACATCGTCGAGAACAGCGACGCGACCTTCACGGCGAGAATCCGGCGCGAGGGATTGCCGCCGCCGAACGGCTTCATCCAGTTGCTGATCGAGTACTGACATCCCTTTCGCATTCCGGTCGGGCCTGTGTTAGGCTCTTCGTCGCGATGATGGCTGCGTGGTTGGAAGCGAGTGGATTGCTGGTGTCGCTGGCGATCGCGCTGGGACTGGGCCTGCTGGTCGGCCTGCAGCGCGAGTGGGTGCAGAAGCGGATGGCGGGGATCCGCACCTTTCCGCTGGTGGCCTTGCTCGGCGGGCTGAGCGCGGCGGTCGGCGAGAGCTTCGGCGGCTGGGTGGTCGCGGCGGGGCTGCTGGGCTGCGTCGTGCTGGTCGTGCTGGCGAATGTATCGAAGTGGCGTGCCGACGCCGAGGAGGCGATCGGGTTGACGACCGAGTTCGCGCTGCTGGTGACCTTCATGGTCGGGGCGGCGGTGGTCGCGGGGTTCCGGCTGGAGGGAACGGTGTGCGCGGGCATCGTGATGGTGCTTCTCCAGGGGAAGTCCCGGCTGCACGGGTGGGTCGGGCGTTTCGATGAAGGCGAGCTCAAGGAGATCTCACGACTGGTGCTGCTCGGGCTGGTGATCCTGCCGCTGCTGCCGAACCGGCAGATGGGTTATCTCGGGGTGGTCAACCCTTTCAAGATCTGGCTGATGGTGGTGCTGATCGTCGGTATCAGCCTCGCGGCATATCTCGCGTCGAAGTTCATCGGCGGCCGCAAGGGGGCGCTCCTGTCGGGGGTGCTCGGCGGATTGATCTCAAGCACGGCGACGACCGCCGGGGTGGCTCGCCGGAGCAAGGCGTCGCCCGACAGCTCGCGTGCGGGTGCGCTGATCGTGATGATCGCGACGGCGATCGTCTTCGTGCGGGTGATGGCGGAGATCTTCGCCGCCGGGGGCGAGGCCGGGCGGCCGATGCTGACGCCCTTCGCGATCATGCTCGGCTGGGCGGTGATCGTGTCGTGGGTGATGGGTCGTTTTGTGAAGGTGAAGGAGAGGGAGGGGGACGACCAGGAGGCCCCGTCGGAGTTCAAGGCGGCGGTGGTGTTCGCGCTGCTTTACGTCGGGGTCCTGCTCGGCGTGGCGTACGCCAAGCAGCACCTCGGCGATGCGGGTCTCTACGCCGTGGCGGCGATCTCAGGACTGACCGACATGGATGCGATCACGCTTTCCACCGCGGAGCTGGTCGGCAAGGGACATGTCGGCGCCGGACAGGGCTGGCGGGTGATCCTGCTCGGCGG
>JAUIJD010000036.1 GCA_030431475.1 Verrucomicrobiia bacterium
CGCCGACCCTCCGGAGCTTTCGGCACGGAGATGCCCTCGGCCTTCAGGATGCCGGCCATCACGTCGCGATGCCTTGCCTCCGAATGGGGAATATTCTGCAACGGGCGGATGTCGGGATACTTCTTGCCGAGCGCGATGTAGAGGTCGTGGGCAAGGACTTCCTCCTCGTAGAGACGGATCAGGTCACGGGAGTCGGCCGCCGCGGCGACAGACCCGAGTGCGAGCGTGATGAGCAACAGGGTGGATTTCATGGCAGGATAGGGATGATGGTTTCGTCGGTGCTCTTTTCCCACCTTCGACATGACGCGAAGATGACGGAGCGGGAAAACCGCCTCAGTCCCCCTCGCGAGGCGCCTGGTGCCAGGCTCCGCCGAGGATGCTCCGGGCATCGAAGCCATGGTTGGCCAGGATTCGGGCGGCGAAGTAGCTGGTCTTGCCCATCTGGCAGACGGTGAAGACCGGGCGCGACTTGTCGATCTCGTCGAGGCGATCGCGGACCGTGGGCAGCGGGATGTTGGTGGCGCCCGGAACGGGCAGCTTCTCGACGACGGCCGGCGGGCGGACGTCGATGATCTGCTCGCCGGCGGCGTCGTCGAGCGTCTGAACCGGGACCAGCATGCCGTCGCGCATGTTGGTGGCGGCGAAGCCGGCGACGTTGATCACGTCCTTGGCACTGCCGAAGGGTGGAGCGTAGGCGAACTCGAGATGGACGAGGTCGTCGATGGTCATCCGACCCCGGATCGCGGTGGCAAGCACGTCCAGGCGCTTGTCAACGCCGTCGATGCCGACCGCCTCGGCCCCGAGCACGCGCCCGTCGTCCGGGGACCAGAGCAGCTTGAGGGTGATGGTCTCCGCCCCGGGAAAGTACGAGGCGTGGGAGGGACCGTTGACCGTCACAGTCTCATAAGTCGTCCCGGTCATCTTCAGCCGCTTCTCGCTGGCCCCGGTGACCCCGGCGGCGAGGTCGAAAACGCGGACGATGGAGGTGCCGATGGAGCCGGGGTAGGGCAGCGCCTTGTCACCGAGAAAGATATGGTCCGCGGCGGTGCGCCCTTGACGGTTGGCCGGCCCGCCGAGGGCGATCGCGACATGGCCGCCGAGAATCGGGTCGGGTGACTCGCAGGCGTCGCCGACCGCGTAGATGTCGGGTGCGCTGGTGCGTTGGTAGGAATCAACCGAGATGTGCCCGCGCGGCCCGAGGGTGAGTCCGGCTTCCTTGGCGAGCTGGCTGTCCGGGCGGACGCCGATCGAGAGGATCACGAGATCGGCGTCGATCGTGCGACCGCTGCTGAGTTTCGCGGTGACGGCATCGCCCTTGCTCTCGAAACCGTCGATGCCGTCTCCAAGGACGAGTTCGATGCCCTTGTCGCGGAGGGATCGCTCCAGGGGGCGGGTCATCTCCGGGTCGAGTTGCGGCAGCACCTGGGGCTGCAGTTCGATGAGTGAGACCGCCTTTTCGATGTGGAGGAGCTGCTCGGCCATTTCGAGGCCGATGAAGCCGGCTCCGACCACGGCGACGCGCTTTGCGGAAGCGGCGGCCTCGATGATGCGGTCCATGTCCTGAAGGTTTCTCAGGGTCAGGATGCGCGGATGGTCGATGCCGGGGAGGGGCGGGCGAATCGGGCTCGCTCCCGGCGACAGGATCAGCTGGTCGTAGCCGATCGACGACTCCGACGGGTCGGTGAGCGAGCGCAGCGTGACGGTCTTCGCCTGCGGATCGATCGCGATGGCCTCGGTGAGGGTGAGAACCTCCAGATTGAGGAGTTTGCGCAGCGATTCCGGGGTTTGCAGGGCGAGCTCGGACCGATCGGAGATCTCACCGCCGATGTGGTAGGGCAGGCCGCAGTTGGCGAAGGAGACGTCCGGGCCGCGTTCGATCACGGTGATCCGGGCGGATTCGCTGTGGCGTCGGGCGCGGGCGCCGGCGGAGGCACCACCGGCCACGCCGCCGATGATGACGATGTGTTTGGCATTCATGAGAAGGAAGGGAGCTCAGGAGTGGAGTGTGCTGTCCATGGTCTGGCAGAACCGGTCCAGCGCCTTGGCGTCGAGGTGGTAGAAGACATGGCTGCCCGCCGTGCGGGGACGGATCAATCCCGTCTGAACGAGCTCCCGAAGGTGACGCGAGCAGGCCGGCTGGGAGAGGGGGAGGGCCCGGACGATGTCCATGGCCGGGACCTCTCCGTTCTGGGCGAGGTGGCGGAGGATGAAGATGCGGGCGGGATGGGAAAGAGCCCGGGCAAAAGTGGCGAGCTCCACTAGGCGGGGGTCGAAGTCCTCGAGCTTCGGCAAGGGCATATTTAATATTTGAGATATGAGGTAAGACCTTGCAAGCAGGATTTCGAGGAGGGCCGGGTCGATGAAAGGCGGAGGGGTTCGCGGGACGGCGAGTGGCGGTGGCGACGAGCTTCGGGGTGAAGATGCCGACAGCGAGCAGGAAGCGGATGTCCGGAGCGGAGCGAGTCGCGGGGGCGAAAGGGCGCCTGAGGGGTGAGAGCCGGAGGGGAAGGGAATTCTCCGGGTGTTGATCCCGGTGAGAGACCGAGAGGTGGCCGTCGGGAGGCGTTCAGCCGCCGATCAGGAAGGCCAGTTCGTCGATCAGGCGCTGGCGCAGGGGGGCGGCCTTCGCGGCGAGGCGTTGCTGGAGCCGGACGTAGTCGGCGCGGCCGGCCTCCGTTTCGATCCGGACCGGATCGAGGCCGTAGTCGGTGAGGTCGTAGGGACTGGCCCGCATGTCGAGTTCACGGAGTTCGACGGCGAGCTGGAAGGTGTCGAGCAGGAGTTCGGAGCCGATCCACGGCATGGCCTTTGCGGTCCACTTGTAGAGGTCCATGTTGGCGTGGACGCAGCCCGGTTGCTCGAGTTCCTGGCGAGAATCGAGGGTTGGTTCGAAGCGATTCAGGGGACGCGCCGTCCGGTGGAAGAACCGGAAGGCATCGAAGTGGCTGCAGCAAAGCGGGCGCGATTCCACGAGCCGGTCGATCTCCGACTGCGGCAGGCGCAGCGGACAGGTCTCGCGGTGTCGAATGTCGGTGCCGGTGTAGACCATCGCCCACTCGTGGAGCCCGTGGCAGCCGAAGTTCGGGGCCCGGTCGCGGGTGGCGACGAGGAGATCGTGGATCCATTGAAGTCGAGCGCGCTCGGCGGGCTCCGGACCGGAGGCGGGAAGGCGCAGGCATGCCTCCTCCACGAGGTAGGGGGCCTGACGAAGCCACTTGGGGAGGCCGGGGGCGGCCTCCAGCACCGTCCGGTGACCCGGGTGCCATTGTTCCAGCTTCGCCAGCGAGACGAAGTAGTAGGTGAAAAGGAAGTCCTCGACGGGATGGGCGACGCCCCGGGATTTCCGGGCTCTCGCCGGCGCGGTCCAGCGCCGGGCCCGGGCCCGGTGATCGTCGACCTTCCGCCGCCAGATCTCGGCGGGGAGGGGGTCGCGCGTGCTTGCGGAGATGGGGGTCATCGAGGCGTGCGCGGAGTCTCCGGCGGTGGCGGGAGGGGCGCAATCGTGAACTGGACCCGGGTGGGTGTGGGGGAAATCCGGTGGGGTCGGACTGGTGCGCTTGACCACGACTTCACGGTGGAGGCAGCTTGAGGTCCCAAGGAGGAATTTCTGCCATGATTGTCTCGGATTTCGCGCTGCTGGCGCCGGTCTCACTGTTCCTGATCATCAATCCGTTCTCCGCCATCCCGGCGTTTCTTGCGATGACGCCGGGAGAGAGCGCGGCGGAGCGCATCCGTGCGGCGCGGACGGCGGCGCTGGTGGCGGCCGCGTCGCTGACCTTCTTCGCCTACCTGGGAAAGCTGTTCTTTTCGCTGCTGGGCGTCGAAGTGCCGGCGTTGCAAATCGCCGGGGGGATCCTGCTATTCCTCATCGGCCTCGACATGCTCCGGTCCCCTGATCTGGCCCGGCGCCTGAGTCCGGCGGAGCAGGACATCGCCCGCGAAAAGGAGGAGGTCGGGGTCACTCCGCTCGGGATTCCGCTGCTCTGTGGTCCGGGGTCGATCTCGACCGCGATCGTTCTGCAAAGCGAGGCGGGGACCGCGGCAAACCAGCTGGTCCTGCTGGCATCGATCGCCGTGGTCTATCTCGCCAGCTTCCTGATTCTCCGTTTCGCGGCCCTGAGGGCGGACCGCTTGAATCCCATCATGATCCGGGTGATGCGGCGGATCATGGGCCTGTTCTTCGCCATCATCGCCGTGCAGTTCGTCATCAACGGGCTGGAACAACTGCCCTTCCTCGCCACAGTGTCGACGCGATGAGCGACTGGAAGATCTGGAAAGCGACCGCCGCCGGCATTCTGGCGGATCGCAAGGCCCGGAGGCGGGCGCTGGCCGGTTTCGCTTGGGCGCTGCTGGGGATGTTCGCGCTCGGCCTGTGGGGCATCGAGGCCTGGCTGGGGGAATCGCTCCTGCGGTTCGCGCTCTACTGGCTCTTCTGTGCCGGGCTGGCGCTGTTTGTCATGCTCTTCGCCCTTTTCGACATGCTTGCGGTGATCCGCGAGGAGCGGGACCGCGACCGATGAGGGTCTAAGCCTCCTCGGTGGCGACGGGAGGCACCCCGCAGACACCCCGATCGAGGATTCTCTCGTAGGTCCGGATGTACTCGGCCGCGGTGGCCGTGTGGTTGAAGCGGCTCTTCGACTCCCGCATGATGCGCTGAAGTTGTTCCTCCTTCTCGTGGGCAGGACGGCGGAAGAAGTCCATCGCCCGGTCGATGCCCCAGCGGAGGCCGCCGGAATCGAACACGTCGAAGCGGAAACCGTTGCCGCGGTTGCGTTCGACGTCGAGCGGCTCGACGGTGTCGTGCAGGCCGCCCGTATTGTGGGCGATGGTCATCGCACCGTACTTGGGGGCGATCATCTGCGGCAGTCCGCAGGGCTCGAAGGACGAGGGCATCAGCACGAAGTCCGCCGCGGCGTAGCCGAGGTGGGAGAGGCGCTCGTCGAAGTCGCGGACGGCGACCCGGTCGTGAAGGCCGTTGGTTTCCACGATCTCGTGGAAGTAGCGCTGATGGGCGCCGCTGGCGATGACGGCGACCTGGAGCAGGTCGTGGTCGTAGGCCTCGATGATCTCGTGAAGGATGTCGGTGACGAGCTGGCAGCCCTTCTGAACCGGGTCGAGGCGCGACGGCCAGAACAGGAGCGGGGAGTCCGGCGCGTGCCGCAGTCCGAGTTCGTGCTGAAGGCGGATCTTGTTGGCGCGCTTGCCGGCCATGACCGTGTCGGCCGAGAAGTGGTCCTCGATGTAGGTGTCGCGGACCGGGTTGAAGGACGGGTCCGGTGCGTTGAGGATGCCGGTGGCGCAACCCGCGTTGCACTTGGCCCAGAGTTCGTGGCGGATGTGCCCGGGGATGTGCGAGTGGAGCCCGTCGACCACCTCGCTGAGGAACTTGGGGCTGACCGTGTTGACGTGGTCGGCGGCGAAGATGCCGCTGGTCAGGAGGTCCACCGCGTTGTGGCTACGGCTTTCCTCGTAATTGGCCGGGGGGCGCTCGAAGTAGAGGTGCTCCCAGAAGTCGGCGGCGTCGATGCCCCGGTCCTCGATCGCGTCGAGGGTGGTGCGCTCGGTGTGGATGTTGTGGAGCGTGAAGAGAGAACGGATGCCGAAGCGCTTCGCCACCGAGGGGATCAGGCCGGTCATCCAGTCGTTGCAGTGGACCAGATGGGGGCGGACCTGGGGGAGGATGTGGTTGATGACCTCCCGCTGGAAGGCGAGCGCCAGGAGGTGGTTCTCGGAGGCACTGTAAACGCGGGAGCGGTGGTAGAAGACGCGGTCCTCGGCGAGGTGGATGCGTTGCTCGGGAAGCGCCCGGCTGACCTTGTTGTACTCGAGGTCGTGGACCTGGGCGACGTCGAGGTGGAACATCCTCCGGTAGTTCGGAAGGGCGACGTGGACGTCGGCGCCCTGGTCGTAGAGGGCCTGGACGAGCGAGGCCGAAACATCGGCCATGCCGCCCGCCTTGGCGGACATTCTCTGGGCGAGGTTGCCCATGCCCGGGGGCAGGTAGGTAATCTCGGGAGTGACGACGAGAATCCTCGGGCGCTCTTCGGACGGGGGAGATGGCGGAGCTTCCGGCATGACTAGGGAGTGAAGATAAACGGCGGTGCGGTACAGGCAAAGGTCAAAGCGGTTGGAAGACACGGATTTCGGATCCCTCCTTTGGCCTTGCGGGTGGGGGGGGCGGGCGGCATGGATGGCGCATGACTTCAGACCTCGAGCGCCTGTTCGAGTTTCTCCGCTTTCCGAGTGTCTCCACGGACTCGACCTGTTCGGGCGACGTCCGGGCCTGTGCCGAGTGGCTGGTGACGACGGCGGAGGGATTCGGCTTCGATGCCGCCCTGCACGACACCCCGGGGCATCCGGTGGTGATCGCCCGCAATGCCCACCGCGCCGGCCGGCGCCATGTCCTGATCTACGGTCACTACGACGTTCAGCCGGTGGATCCGCTGGGGCTGTGGGACAGCCCGCCGTTCGAGCCGGAGATCCGGGACGGGCGGGTGTGGGCCCGAGGCTGCGCCGACAACAAGGGGCAGATGCTCGCCCACCTGCTGGGGGCCGGCAAGCTGCTGGCGGAGACCGGGGATCTGCCGGTGAACCTGACCTTCCTTTTCGAGGGCGAGGAGGAGATCGGAAGTCCGAATCTGGCCCCGTTTCTCGAGGCGCATCGGGATGAGCTGGCCTGCGATGTGATCGCGGTGTCCGACACTGGCATGGTGGCTCCCGGAGTGCCGACGATGGATTACGGGCTGCGCGGCATCACCTGCTGCGAGGTCATCCTCCGCGGGCCGGAGCGGGATCTCCATTCGGGCTTGTTCGGCGGTGCGGTGATGAATCCGGCGACGGCGGTGGGACGTCTGATCGCGAGCCTGCATGATGCCGACGGCCGGGTGCAGGTGCCGGGGTTCTACGACGAGGTCCGCGAGCTGGAAGTGTGGGAGCGGGAGATGTGGGCTCAGGTGCCCGGCGTTACGGTCGAGGATTTCCAATCGCTGACCGGGGTCCCGGGGCTTTTCGGTGAGCAGGGGTTCTCTCCGGCCGAGCAGACCTGGGCGCGTCCGACGGCCGAGGTCAACGGCGTCGGTGGCGGCTACCAGGGCGAGGGCTCGAAAACGGTGATTCCCGCGGAGGCGATGGTGAAGCTCTCGTTCCGATTGGTGCCCGATCAGGACCCGAAGGACATCATGGCGAAGGTGAAGGCGCATCTCGAGGCGTCCTGCCCGCCCGGGGTCCGCATCGAGGTGGTGCCCGGCCACGACGGCAAGCCCTACCTGATGGACCCGCATTCCGGCGATGGCAAGGCGGCCCAGGAGGCCCTGCGGACGGCGTTCGGGAGGGATGCGGTGCTGATCCGTTCGGGCGGGAGCATCCCGATCGTCCAGGACTTCCGGGAAATCCTCGGGGCGGACACGCTACTGCTGGGACTTGCACTTTCCGACGCGCAGGTGCATTCGCCCAACGAGAACTTCCCGGTCGAGAACTTCGAAGCCGGGATCCGTCTCAACCGGGCGCTTCTCGAGAAACTGGCGGAGGCATGAAGTAAACCACGGAAGGCGCGGGATTCACGGAAGGAAGATGGATCTGATTCTTCAGGATGAAAGCGGAGCCATCCTCGACGCGGCGGTCGAGGTGCATCGGGAACTGGGGCATGGACTGCTCGAAAAACCCTATGAGAACGCGCTCGCCTTCGAGTTGGAACTTCGAGGTATTCCTTTTTCCCAGCAGCAAAGCTTCCCGGTGAACTACAAGGGGAGGAACATAGGAGACTTTGTTCCCGACCTGATCGCCTTCAATCAGATCATCATCGATACCAAGACGATCGCCAGGATCGGGGAGCGAGAACCGGGACAAATGATGAACTACCTCAAGATCAGCGGCCTCAAGCTCGGCCTGATCATCAATTTCAAACTTCCAGGAATCGAGATCCGCCGGGTGGTCCTCTGACCTCCGTGGATTCCGTGAGATCCGTGGTTATTCCCTTCGAAAACATGTCCGACACCTCCAAACCGAAGACCGATTTCATCCGCGAGATCATCGCCGACGACCTGGCGAGCGGGAAGCATGCGACGACGATCACCCGCTTTCCGCCGGAGCCCAACGGCTACCTCCACATCGGTCATGCCAAGGCGATCTGCCTGAACTTCGGGATCGCCCGCGAGAACGCCTCCCGCGGGGCGCGCTGTCATCTGCGGTTCGACGACACCAATCCGGAGAAGGAGGAGGTCGAGTACGTCGAGAGCATCAAGGCCGACGTGGCGTGGCTCGGATTCGAGTGGGGCGAGCACCTCTATTACGCGAGCGACTACTTCGAGTTCTTCCACGACTGCGCGGTGGCCTTGATCGAAAAGGGCCTGGCCTACGTCGATCTGCAGACGCCCGAGCAGATCCGGGAAACCCGGGGCAACCTTCAGACGCCGGGGACGCCCTCGCCCCATCGCGATCAGCCGGTCGAGGAGAGTCTCGGCCTGTTCGCCAGGATGAGGGCCGGGGAATTCAAGGAAGGGGAGGCCGTGCTGCGGGCGAAGATCGACATGGCGTCATCGAACATGGTGATGCGCGATCCGGTGATCTACCGGGTGATCCACGCGCCGCACCACAACACCGGCGACGCCTGGTGCATCTATCCGATGTATGACTTCGCGCATCCGCTGGAGGACGCCCACGAGCACATCACCCACTCGCTCTGCACGCTGGAGTTCGAGATTCACCGGCCGTTCTACGACTGGGTGATCGAGCACTGCCCGGTGCCGGCGACCCCCCGCCAGATCGAGTTCGCCCGGCTGAACCTGACCTACACGGTGATGAGCAAGCGCAAGCTGCTGACGCTGGTGAAGGAGGAGCGTGTCGATGGATGGGACGATCCGCGGATGCCGACGCTCAGCGGATTGCGGCGCCGGGGGGTGCCGCCGGAGGCGATCGTGCGCTTCTGCGATCGGATCGGCATCACCAAGTTCAACGGCACCACCGACGTCGCGCTGCTCGAGTTCGAGATCCGCGATTTTCTCAACAAGGAGGCCCCCCGCCGCATGGCGGTGCTGGATCCGGTAAAGGTCGTCCTCGAGAACTACGAGGAAGGCCGCTGCGAGGAGATGGAGGTGGTGAACAATCCGGAAAAGCCGGAGGAGGGTTCGCGGAAGGTCAAGCTGACCCGCGAACTGTGGATCGAGCGTGACGACTTCATGGAGGATCCTCCGCGGAAGTTCTTCCGTCTCGGGCCGGACCGCCATGTGCGGCTTCGCGGCGGCTACATCGTCAAGTGCGTCGGTTTCGAGAAGGATGCCGATGGCCGGGTGACCGAGATCCGCTGCGAGTATCTGCCGGACACCGTCGGCAAGGACGCGCCCGAGGGCGTGAAGTGCAAGGCGGCGATCCACTGGGTGTCGGCCGAGTTCGGGCGGGAGGCCGAGGTGAGGCTCTATGACCGGCTTTTCACCGAGGAAGACCCCGACGGAGCGGACGGCGGGTTCGTGTCGGTCCTGAACCCCGATTCGAAGCGCACCGTGACGGCCCGGATCGAGCCCTCGCTGGCGGAGGTCGGGCCGGAGTGGCGCTGTCAGTTCGAGCGCCTCGGCTATTTCGTCGCCGATCGCCGGGAGCATGTGCCGGGTGAGCGGCCGGTTTTCAACCGCACGGTGGGCTTGCGCGATTCGTGGGCGAAGAAGAAATGAAGGTCGGGATTGCCCAGATCAATGCGGTGGTCGGGGACTTCCCCGGCAACGCGAAGCGCCTGCTGCAGGCCTACCGGGAGTGTCTTGAGAAGGGCGCCGAGCTGGTGGTATCGCCGGAGATGGGCCTGGTCGGGTATCCGCCGCGGGACCTGGTGTTCAAGAGCCAGTTCGTGCCGAAGTGCCTGCAGGCGCTCGACTACCTGGCGAGCGAGATCCGCGAGGTGCCCTTCCTGGTCGGCTACGTCGATCACCACGAGTCCGACCAGCCGGGCAAACCCTTCCGCAACGGGGCGGCCTGGCTGGAGAACGGCGAGGTGCGGGCGAGGCGATGGAAAACGCTGCTGCCGACCTATGACGTCTTCGATGAGCGCCGCTACTTCGAGCCGTCGGAGCGGTGCGAACCCATCGAGTGGAACGGCCGGAAGTTCGGGGTCACCATTTGCGAGGACATCTGGACCGACGACTACCTCGACCGGCCCTTTTACCGCCGCGATCCGGTGCGTGAGCTGAAAGCGGCCGGAGCGGACCTCATCCTGAACCTCTCGGCCTCGCCCTTTCATCTCGGGAAACCGGAGCAGCGGGAGGAAATGCTGGCGTCGGTGGCGCGGGAGGCGGGACTGCCGTTGGTCTACTGCAACGCGATCGGCGCCCAGGATCAGTTGGTGTTCGACGGCCATTCTCTGGTCGTGGGAGGGGATGGGGAGGTGCTCGCGAGGCTCGGTGGGTTCGAAGAGTCCTGCGAGGTGTGGAATCTGCGGCAGGATGCCGCAGCCACCGCCTGCGGCAGGATGCCGCAGCCACCCTGCGAGCAGCTGTGGCGGGCGCTGGTGCTGGGGTTGCGGGACTACGTGACCAAGACCGGCTTCGAGACGGTGTGCCTGGGCTTGAGTGGCGGGATCGACTCGGCGCTGACGGCGGCGGTCGCGGCGGAGGCACTGGGCCCCGACAAGGTTCACGGCCTGACCATGCCGAGCCCCTACTCGTCCGGTGGTAGCGTCAGCGATTCCTTCGCGCTGGCGGAGACCCTCGGGATCCGCTGCGACGAGGTGCGGATCTCGGAGATCTTCGAGGAGGTGAAGTCGACGATGGCGCCCTTGTTCGTGGGTGAGGACGAGGACGTCACCGAGGAGAACATGCAGGCGCGGATCCGCGGGCTGCTGCTCATGTCGCTCTCCAACAAGTTCAACCACCTGCTGCTCACGACCGGCAACAAGAGCGAGTTGGCGGTCGGCTATTGCACGATCTACGGCGACATGTGCGGCGGGCTGGCCGTGATTTCCGATCTTCCCAAGACGCGTGTCTACGACGTTTGCCGTTGGTTGAACCGCGAGCGGGAGATCATCCCCTGGAATACCATCGACAAGCCGCCGAGTGCCGAATTGCGGCCGGACCAGAAGGACCAGGACAGCCTGCCGGAGTATGACGTGCTCGACGGGATCCTGGAGGCCTACGTCGAGAAGCATCTCTCGACCGACGAAATCGTGGGCCTTGGCTACGAGGAGGACCTGGTGCGGTGGGTGCAGCGTCGGGTGGATCTCAACGAATGGAAACGCCAGCAGGCGGCCCCGGGCATCCGGGTCACCTCCAAGGCCTTCGGCATGGGGCGGCGGATGCCGATCGTGCAGCGCTTCACGGGTTGAGGATAGAAGCAGCCGGTGACGTCGCGTAGGGTGGAGGCATGAAGCGACTTCTCCTTTGCATGATGGTGGTGGCCGGTCCTCTCACGGCCGCTGAATCCGAGGACGCCCTCTTTTCCCGGATGGGGCTCGCGGGGCCTTTGGACAAGGCGGCGGAGCTGAAGGAGGCGGGCGCCGAGTTCCTGACGGTGGGGGTCGGTTCGTTGCTGGTCCCGGACAAGTCGGACGAGGAGTTCGAGAAGCGCCTGGCCAAGGCAAAGGCGAGCCCGCTGCCGGTGCTTGCCTGCAACGGCTTCATTCGTCCGAAGCACCTGCGCTGTGTCGGCGAGGAGGCGAATCACGACGAAGTGCTCGAGTGGGCGGCGACGACCTTCGAGCGGGCCAAGCGGGTAGGGGCGAAGTTCATCGTCTTCGGCAGCTCGGGCTCGCGCAATCTCCGCGACGGCTGGCCGAAGGAGAAGGCCGACGCGCAGTTCGTCGCCTTGTTGAAGAAAATGGGTCCGCTGGCGCGCGAGCAGGGGATCCTCGTGGTGGTCGAGCCGCTGAACCGGAAGGAGTGCAACTACCTCATGACGCTGGGCGAGGTCGCGGAGATCGTGCGCAAGGTGGACGACGCGAATGTGAAGGCCCTCGCCGATCTCTATCACATGGCGGTCATGGGCGAGGGGCCGGACGATCTGGCGAAGGCGATGGATGTGGTGATCCATATCGAGATCGCGGAGAAGGACGGTCGCACCGTGCCGGGGGTGAAGGGCGATGACTTCCGGCCGTTCTTCGAAGTGCTGCGCGAGGCCGGCTACGACGGCGCGATCAGCATCGAGGGCCGGTGGAAGCCGGACCAACTCCCGAAGGCCTTCGAGACGATGCGGGAGCAGGCGGGGTAGTGTGGACGAGCGCCGGTGATGAAGCCGGCATGGCTTGTGGAACGCGGGTGAGGGTTCCGTTGAGGCGCCGCAGGGTCGGCAGATCGAGTCGGAGCGGGTGATCAGGCGGTGCCGGTTTCACAACCGGCGCTCCATTTCGCTCAACCGAGTTGGACCTCGTGCAGCAGTTTGCCGCTGGTGTGGACGAGTCGCACGTCGAGCCGGTCCGCCGTGGCCGCGACCTTGGTGACCGTCCCTTGGTGCATCTTCGGACCGCCACCGATGAGGATGGGCCAAGGAGGTGTGAAAGTCTTCTCGGTTTCAGTGCCTTCCGCATCCTTCTGCTTGAGGCTGAAGGGCTTCTTCTCCGGCACGAACTTCCAGGAGTGATCGTGGCCGGCGATCATGAGGTCGATCGGCAGCTTCTCGAGCCCGGGCTCCCAGAATTCACGGGAGGGATCGGAATGCCAGCGGGCGGGGTTGTAGAGGGGGATATGGCTGAGAAAAAGGGTCCACGGGGTTTCGTTGGCCGCACCCGAGGCGGCGAGTTCGTCGATCCACGGCACCTGCCGCTTGCGGTAGGACTGCCAGTAGTCCGGTCGCTTGTAGCTGTCCTTGGCGGTGTTGAAGCCGTCGTCCTCGCCGGTGTCGGTGGCGATGAGAAAGAGCGGGCCGATGCGGTGGCTGTACCACCAGTTCTGATCGTCGAAGGAGGCCTCCGGATCGAGGACGGGAATGTCGAAGAGGTGGGCGAGCCGGTCCTTGAAGCCCCCGCGGACCTCGTGGTTGCCGCGAACGAAGAGCAGCGGTTTCGAGGCGCCGTCGAGCGAGCGGACGAACAGGTCGAGGGTCTCGAAGACCTTGCACGCGCCGTCCTTCGGCGAGGGGTCGTTCCAGATGTCGCCGAGCAGGCAGGAAAAGTCGTAGTCGTCCGGTTTCACGTGATCCAGCAGCGCGGCCAGGGTGTCGTGATGGTAGTGGACGTCGTTGAAGATGACGAAGCGGGCCTCCGGGGTGGCCGGATCGAAAGGCTGGAAGACGTGCTCCGGCGAGCGGACGGAGTCCCCTCCTGCGGGAGTCCACTCGGTATGGTATCGAACCGGGCCTTCGGTGATGTTGCGGATCCGGGCCTTCCACACGGTCCAGGGGGTTCCCTCGATGCGAGTGGCGGTCGGGCGGCCGACCGTGCCGGTGTCGGCTTCGACGGTGACGGATCCCTCGCCTCGGGTCAGCAGCATCACCGTCATCGCGTCCGCGGCGGGGTTCTGCAGGTAGGGCCCGATCGCGTTGCCGAGGCCGGGGGCTTTCGCTTCCGCGGCCGCAAGCGCGGGGCTGAGGGCGGGGGCGAGGGCGGCGATTTCGAGGAAGCGGCGTCTTTGCATGGCTTGGGAACGGAGAATGCGACGTAGTCTGATGACGACGTCGCGTGGGGTGAAGTTGGAAGGGACTATTCGCTGACGGTCAGGCGGGCGAACATCGAGGTGTTGCCTTCTTTCGGAATCCTCACCTCGATCTCATCGGTCGCGCCGTTGTCGGTGGCGGAAATGGTGGCGTTGACCCCGTCCTCCGCCGTGGTCCAGGAGGCGCCGAGATCGGTGTTGAACTCGATCACGGGCGAGAGCGACGCGGCATCGTCGCGCAGCGTGAAGGTGATCACGAAGTCGGTGCCGTCGTCCGCGGCTTCAATCGGGTTGGCGATGCTGCCGGAGAGCGGATCCTCGTCGAGGATGAACTCGAGGCCGTTGGCCAGGCCGTCGCCATCGGCGTCGTCCTCGAAGCCGGCGGGCGCGAGGGGGTCGATGTCGGTGATCTGGTCCTCCGCCCACGACTCGAACGGCGTCGCGCCGCCGATGGTGTGGACGAGCTGGAGGTCGTTGCCACTGACCTCGACCGACCAGGTGCCGGAGGCGGCGGGCAGGGCCGAGGCATCCACGCTGAAGGCATCGGCCGCGAAGCCGGTGATGCCGGAGGTGGTGGAAATCAGAGTGAAGGCTCGCGTTTCGTCGGTGAAGTTCGCGATCGAGTCCGGCGTGACAATGACGGTGACCGGGTTGGCGCTGGTCGCCGTGATGTCGAGCGAGTCCGCGGTGGCGGTGTCGTAGCCGATGCCGGCCGCGCCGATCCAGTCGGAGATCTCCCAGGCGTAACTCGAGAGCGCACCGAGGGTCATCGTGCCGGTCGAGGCCAGGGTGCCGACCGACGCGCCGGGGGAGAGGGAGCCGTCGAGGGTGATGTCGCGCTCGATGGTGCCGGTGCCGGCGAGCGAGGCGCCCGCTGCCACGCTCACGGTCCCGCCGCCGGAGGTGAGCGTGCCAACGACCTGAAGGGTGCCTTCGTTGACCTGGGTGCCGCCGGCGTAGTCGTTGGCCGCGTGGTTCAGGACCAGGGTGCCGGTGCCCAGCTTGCGCAGCGTGCCGCTTCCGCTGACGGGACCATCGAAGGCTCCGGTGAAGGTGTCGCTGCTGATGACCTCGTTCTGGATCAGCGTGACGGTGCGGTTGGCGTTCAGGGTGGTGTCGGCACCGAAGCGGATGCCGCCGTTGAAGTTGGCAGAGTCGATCTCGATGTCGTTGTCGGCGTCGCCGAGGGCTCCGTCGGAGGTGAAGGCCAGCACCGAGCGCCACATCTCGATCAGCCCGACGAAGGAGTTGTTCGGATTGTCGAGGATGGTGGTGTTGTCGTGTTCAAGGGTGACGCCCGTATCGCCGAAACGGAAGGTGGTCCCGGCATCGCCGCCGCTGACCAAGCCGGTCAGGCGGGTCGCCGTGCCCGGGGTCGGTGCGGTGCGTCCGGGCCCGAAGGAGCCGAACATGCGGGTGATACCGGCGACGGCGGGAAGGGTGACATCGTTGGCGAAAACGGACTCGCTGCCGGAGGCGATCTCGAACTCGAGGATGCCGCCGGTGGAAACCACGGGCTCGCTGCCGAAGGCTCCGGGATCGCCGGCGAGCAGCGTGCCTTCCGTGATGGTGGTGCCTCCCGAGTAGGCGTTCGTGAAGGCGAGGGTCTGCCGGCCGGTGCCGATCTTGGTGATCGATCCGGTGCCGGTAAGTTCGCCGTCGTAGCTGGCGTCGCCGTTGCTTCCCCCGAGAGTCAGTGCGAGGGGGGAGGAAGCGTTGTTCTCCAGCACGATGTCGCCGCTGCCCGACAGTCCGCCGAGGCTGGCGGTGGTGATGCCGTCGAAGAAGTAGCCGTTGCCCGAGTAAGTGATGAGAGTGCTGTTCTGGAGCGCGTTCTCGTGGGCGAGTGTGAGGTCGCCGAAGGCGAGGTGATCGGTGTCGCCGGTGTGCGAGTTGGCATTCTCGATCCTCAGGTCCGCGTTCCCATCGATGAGCATGCCGGTGGAGCCGGTGATCCCGTGAGTGCCCGTGAGGGTGTAGCTGTTGGAGACGGAGTCGAAGGTGACGCCGTTGGGTTGGACGTCGCCGTTGCTGATGTCGATCGTGGTGATGGAAGCGGTGTCGTCGAAGAGCACGGTGTCGAGATTCTCGAAGTCGCTTTCGGTCGTGCCGTCACTCTGGAGCACCCAGTTCTTCGGGCTGCCGAGGACGTCGTTGCTCCATTCGCCACTGGTGGCGCCGGTCCAGGTGAGGGGTTGGGGATCGGGGAGGACGAGTGAGTTTCCGGCGGCTCCGAGGAGTGCGATCTCCGCATCGCTCAAGCGCTCGTCGAAGAGAGCGATCCGGCTGACGATGATCCGCGACTGCTCGCTGGTCGTGTTGTCCTCGAATACGCCGAAGGTCGTGTCGAGGGAGCCGCGGGTGTAGTCGAGGCTGTTGTTGCCGTTGTTGTTTCCGATCTTGGTGCCGTCGAGATAGGTGCTGCGGCCTACGCCGCCGCTGTCCACCGCGTAAACCAGCCGATACCAGGTGCCAGCGACAAAGGTATCGGCCGCGCCGGTGTAGCCGACGGCCGAGACGCCGAGTTCGGTGGTCCCCTGCTTGCGGATGAAGTAGTCACCGTCGCCTCCTCCGCTGAACTCGAAGATGCCGGTGAAGTTGCCGTTGTCGGCTCCTCCGTCGGTGAAGTCCGGCACTTGGAAGTCCACGACGATGGTGAACTGGTTGGTGCGCGTTGGGGAGCCGGCGCCGTTGGCCCCGATCGGATTGGTGACGGTGAAATTCGCGGTGCGTTCCACATCGGCGGCACCATCGGAGCCGTCGAGACCCGTGGTGGCGGTGATGGTGCCATTCAGTGCCAACGAACTCCCGATGGTAGCCTCGGTCAAATCAGAGGCGTTTTCAAAGGTCCAGTCGCCGACGAGGTTGGCGGCAGGGGCGGCCATTGGTAACGGAAGGAGTGGAAAGTAGAGATAGGGGAGTAGTTTCAAGGGAACTTGGGATTTGGATTGGGGCTGGATCGCGGAGGGATGCCAGTGGTGTCGGTGAAGATCGTCGAACCTGCAGGAAGAGAGAAACCGGGGCGCAGGAGTCGGCCTATCGGCGTCGGTTGAGTCCAAGGAGCAGTCCGGCAAGTCCCAGCAGGAGGGAGGAAGGCTCGGGGATCGCACCCCCGGCGGTCGCACCGAGTTGGCCGACCTCCGTGGCATTCATGGCGCCATCGAAGAGGGCGACGTTGCTGACATGGGTGACAGCCTCCTCGCCGCCGCCGTTGTCGTCAAATAGCTCGAAACCGGAGCCGAGCCCCCAGCGGTCATCGATCGAGTCGGCTCCGCTGTGATTTCCCTGGAAAACGCCATCGACGTAGGTGCTCGTCGTCCCCGTGAGATCGACGGTCAGAACAAGGCGGTGCCACGTGTCGGCGAGCACGGAACTCGGCGGATCGTCGTCATCGACATAGCCTTCCGAGGCGACGCCGAGCCCGCGGCTGTTCGAGTAGAAGTAGTCTCCATCTCCACCGGATTCCGTGTCCATGAAGGAGATCCAGTTGGCCAGGGTCGGGAACTTGAAGTCGATGACCAAGGTATACTCGTTGGTCTCGCTTCCGCCGCCGTTGGCGCCGATCGGATTCGCCACCGTGAGGTAGGCTCCGACCGGGACGTTGGCGGCGCCCGAGTCTCCGGTTGCCCCGGACCCGGTGGTCGAGGTGATCGAACCGTTGAGGGTGAGGTCGGATCCGACCGTGGCTTCGGCGAGGTTTCCGGAATTCTCGAACTCCCAGAGGCCGACCAAGGTGGCGGCGGGTGAGAGCGAGCAGATCGTGAGGAAAGGCAGGAGGAACTTCATGATGGGATCGTGATTTGTGGTGATCCTGATCGGAATGAGGCGGATCAGGCAATGGCGTCGCTGCAAAATGAATTGGCTTTTTCGCAAGGAGTGGTTCACGTTTTTGCCAATCATGAGTCAAGGGAAGGGAGAGCCGCTTCGCCGCCGCTACCGGGTGGGGGTGCGGCTCCCGGAGTGGGCGGTCGGATTCGCGTTCCGATTGTTCGAAGGACTCCTGGATTTTCAGCGAAGCGGCCATCCGCTGGAGCTGCATTTCGACCAGCCGAGCGGTGGCGATCTTCCGTCGGCCCCGGTGGACGAGCACTGGGAGGGCGATGGATTGCTGGTGTACCGCTACACCGCCCGCGAGGCGGCTTGCTGGCGCTCGCGCTCGATTTCGGTCGTCAATCTGAGTGCGGAATATCCGGGCGAGCGGCCGGAGTTTCCGAGGGTGACGCTCGACAACGACGGGATCGGTCAGTTGGCGGTCGAGCACCTCGAGGCGCTTGGTCTGCGGCACTTCGCCTACGTTCACGAATCAACGCGAACCTACTCCACCGAGCGTCTCGTGGCGTTTCGCGAGGCCGTGGCGCGTGTGGGCGGCACCTTTCATCAGATCGACGTGCCGGCGTCGAGCTGGGCGCTCGACGAGCGTCCGCAACGGATCGAGAAGGCGATGTGGGTGCCCTTGGCTTCATTGCCGAGACCGTGCGGGATTCTCACCAAGGATGACATCGCGGCGGTGTGGACGACGCGCTTGCTCCAGAAGCTGGGCATCCGCTGTCCGGAGGAAATCGCGGTCCTCGGGATCGACGACGACATGGTTTTCTGTCACATGACCGATCCTCCATTGAGCAGCGTGCCGTATCCGGCGCGCAGGATCGCGCTGACCGCCGTCCGCCTCATGGTCCGCATGATCGAGGGGGAAGTCCTTGCACCCGACCATCGGGTGCGGGTGCCGCCCGGGCCGATCGCGGCGCGGGAATCGACACGACACGTGGTGCTGGCGAATGAGGTGGTGACTCGGGCGCTGGAGGTAATCCGTGAGCAGGTGATGGAGGGGCCGGTTCGAGTGGCCGAGTTGAGTCGTCGGGTCGGCGTCTCGCGGGAGAGCCTGCGCCAGCGCTTTCACGATGTCTTGGGGCGCAGCCCGAAGGCAGAAGTCGAGCGTCTCAGGCTGCGTCACCTCAGTGAGCAGCTGCGGATGACCGACCTGACCCTCGAGGCGCTCGCCGAACGTTGCGGATTCTCCGGGCCGGATGAGATTTGTCGCTTCGTCAAGCGCATGACCGGGAAGACGCCCGGTGAGCTGCGCCGGGGAGGCCACGACGGCTGACGAGGGAATTGCGTTAACGCCAAAAGTCTTTGCGTTGTAGCAATTGAGGCGGTGGCTGCTTCCCGCCACCCTTGAGGGCACGCATGAGGATCTCGAGATTTTCGTTTCATCGATCGCCCGCCATCGGGGCGATGGTCGCGCTCGCGTTGGGCGGAGTGGCTTCGGCCGATCTGGTCGGGCACTGGGAGTTTGAGGATTCCGGAGATCTCGGCGCCGCCACGGTGGGCTCGGATCTGACGCTCAACGGAGCGATCGGATCGACGGGCGGAGTGGATGGCGGCGACGGGGCGGCGAGTGTTCCGGTGGGCGGCTACCTGACCGTGCCCAACCCGATCGGTGGCAATGGCGGCGGTGCGGAGACCAACGAATACACGCTTGTGGTTGACCTCAGCTTCCCGTCCCTCGCGGGCTGGATCTCGATCATGGACTCCGAATCCGGGGGCGACGGCGACTACTTCTATTCATCGAGTCGAGGCCTCGGCGTGTCTTCGGAAGGCTATGTCGATGACGACGATCCGCCGAGCTCGATCCAGGCGAACACTTGGCACCGGTTGGTGCTTTCGATCGACAATGCAAGTGTCCGAACGACCTATGTTGATGGTGTTTCCCAGGGAAACCATGCGGTTGGAAGTGTGGACGGACGCTGGGGGCTTGGTGCGGTCTTCGAGCTGTTTGACGACAATGGCGGCGGCGAGGAAGTCATCACCCATGTGAGTCGGGTCGCGCTCTACGACGAACCGCTCGATGCCACCGAGGTGGCGGCGCTCGGGGTGGCGGGGGATCCCCTGGCAGGGGCGAATCAGCAGCCGGTGATCGCCGAAGGCACCGAGGTGCAACTCGATGCCGAACTCAACGGTCCGGCGGTGCCACTGGTTCTTCACGCCTCCGATCCCGAAGGCGCGCCCTTGACCTGGAGCATTCCGACCCAGCCTGTCGATGGTGTCGCCGCGATCGTCACCCAGTCGTCGGTCGAGTGCACGTTGAGCTACACGCCCGACCCCGGATTCACGGGGCTCGATCCGTTTGTGGTTCGCGTCAGTGACGGCGAGGGCTTTTCGGAGATCACGGTGAACGCCTTGGTCATCGATCCGAGCGCGCTGCCGTATCCCGAGCCGGTGGGCTTCTGGGAGTTCGATTTTGCAATCGATCCCACCCTGGCCACCCTCGGCAACGACCTCTTGCTGGTCGGCAGTCTCGGGACCCTTCCCGGGCAGGGAGGAAGCGATGGTTCGGTGGATCTCGGGCCCGGATCCCACTTCATCCTCGACCACGACATTCCGGCTGGCACCGGCGGCGGAAGCGAAGTCAACGAATACACGCTGCTTTTCGACGTCCGCTATCCGTCGAGCAGTCCGTGGAAAGCCTTGTTCCAGACCGATACCTCGAATGGCAACGACGGGGAACTCTTCATCCGCACGGGCAGCGGGACGGTCGGCACGGCTGCGGGGCTCGGGGGATATTCCGCCAATGCGACCTCAACGGATACCTGGTATCGGATCGTGATGACGGTCGACAACGGATCCGCGCGCAAGGTTTACGTCGATGGAGCCGAGTGGAACGGCGGCAATGCCGGCTCGCTCGACGACCGCTACTCCCTTGCCGAGACCTTGCTGATCTTCGCCGACGAGAATGGCGAGGACGGGCTGATCGAGGTCACCAACCTCGCGATCTGGGACGAGGCGCTCACTCCGGCGGGTATCGCCGCTCTCGCCAACGCGGGAGACTTCATCGTCAACGCGCCGACCCCCGAGCCGAATTCGCCTCCGGTGATCACCGAGGGTGACAGCCTTCCGCTCCCCATCACCGCCAACAGCGGTCCCCACGCGGTGGTGGTGAATGCGACCGATGCCGACGACGCGGCAGTGAGCTGGTCGATCTCAACGCTTCCGGCGAATGGCACGGCGCAGGTGGTCGTTGCTGCGGACCTGCAGGTGACCATAGATTATACCCCGGCCGCCGACTTCATTGGCAGCGACAGCTTCACGATTCGAGCCGAAGACGAGAAGGCCTCCGACGAGATCACGGTCAACGTGATGGTGTCCAACGCGGCCCCGGAGATCGGGGAAGGCGAGAGTTTCATCCTCAATGTCCCCAAGAATCTCTCCCAAGCGCTCACTCTGACTGTCTCGGATTCCGATGGGAATGATCTCACCTGGTCGGTTTCGTCCGCCCCGGCGAATGGCGGGGTGTCGATCGACTCGCAGAGCAACGTTGAGGCGACCTTCATCTACACGCCGATGCCCGACTTCACGGGGATCGACGCGTTCACCGTGGCGGTCACGGACGGGGTGGCGACCGACTACATCGTCATCAACGTCAGTGTTTCCGACCCGACCGCGGACCCGGTGCTGACCATCGTCGCGCCCCACGGAACCGCGACGCCGGCACCCGGAAGCTACCCGCATCCGTCCGGCACCGAGCTGACTCCCGGGGTGGTCGGGGGCACGGTCGGCAACACCCGTCACACGCCCACCGGCTGGACGATGATCGGGAACGGGCCGAACAGCGGCACGGGCAGCAGTTTCACCATGACCCTCACCCGGGACTCGGTGCTCACCTGGCAATTCCTCACCGAGTACTACATCGATACCGAAACCTCCGGCAACGGGACGGTCGATCTCGCCGACGGCTGGCAGAGCGCCGAGAAGCCGCTCGCGATCACCGCCACGCCGGATCCCGGCTACTACTTCGCGGGATGGAGCGGGGACACTACCGGCACGCTCACCGGAGGAACCACGCTGGTGCTGCCGATGGACCGCGAGTATGGGACGATCACCGCCCACTTCGCCCTCGAGGAACCGTTCACCGTGATCGCGCTTCCGGATACCCAGAACTACACCAGCCTGGGATCACCGACCGATGTCTTCGAGCACCAGACGCAGTGGATCATCGACAACGTGGTGACGGAGAACATCCGCTTCGTCACCCACCTCGGCGACATCGTGAACAGCCCCGGCAACCGTGGCCAGTGGACCCGCGCCAACACGGCGATGGATCTGCTCAACACGACGGTGCCCTACGGCACCTGTCCGGGGAACCACGACATCGGCGACAGCACCCAGAACTACCTCAAGTTCTACGGCGTGAACGGAGTCAACGAGGACGAAACCACGCCGCGCTGGGTCGATCCGGTGTCGGGGCTCGCCTACGACTGGTATCGGGGGGCGTCGCCCACCGGCTACAGCGACTACCAGGTGATCACCGTCAACGGCCGCGACTGGATGTTCCTGCACATGGACATCGACGCGCGCGACCAGGACATCGTCTGGGCGCAGGGCGTGCTTGATGCCCATCCGACCACGCTCACGGTGGTCACCACCCACAACTATCTCGCGGAAACCGGGGGCGGCGGGGCGTCGGGAACCGGCACCGGCGAGCGCGGACGGGTTCCGGTGCAGTGGGTCGGCGGTGCGGACCGCAACAACCCGAACGAGGTTTTCAACAAGCTCGTGAAGCCGAACAACCAGATCTTCATGGTGATCTGCGGTCACAACTTCGCGATCTACAACCTGGAGGAAACCAACGACGCCGGAAACGTCGTTCACGAGGTATTGGTCGATTACCAGACCTTGCCGAACGGCGGCAACGGCTTCCTCCGGCAGATGGAGTTCCGGCCGGCAGAGGGAAAGGTGGTGCACAGTACCTACTCGCCCTTCCTCGGGCGCTACTGGGACAAGAACATCGGCGCGGATTCGCAGGGCATGGCGAACCTTCATGATCCGGACGGCTCGTTCTTCGACATGCTCATCGACTTCAACGGTCGTTTCGACAGCACGCTCACCGTGGTGTCGAATCCGGCGACGGTCAGCCCGGCGGTCGGTGCGCACCCGTTTGCCGACGGCACGCCGGTCGTCATTTCGGCCGATGCGGTGGTCTCCGGCGGCACGCGCGAGGTGGCCGCCGGATGGTCGGTCACCGGCGACACCCCTGCCTCGGGAAGCGGCTCGGTGGCGACCCTCGTGATGGATGGCGACGCCACGCTGGCATGGGAATGGAAGACACAGCATTTCCTCGAAACCTCCGCGATCGGCGACGGCATCGTCAGCGTCGCCAGCGACTGGCAGGACGACGGGACGATGGTCGAGATCATCGCTCAGCCGGATCTCGGGGCCTCGTTCGTGCAATGGAGCGGCGACACCGCCGGAGCGGTCCTCGACGGGGATCGCATCCGGTTCACCATGGACCGGCCGCGGGGTCCCGTGACCGCCGAGTTCTCCGGAGCCACCGGGACCTATCTGGTCGAGGTTGTCTCGCCTCACGACACCGTCACGCCGGCCGTCGGAACGTTTTCCTACGAACCCGGAGCGGAGGTCACCTTCACCGCGGGCGACGTGGATGACGGCGAAACCCGCCATGTCGTCACCGGTTACACCCTCAGCGGCGGCAAGACCGGCTCGGGCGGAGGAAACTCCGTGACGCTCACGGTGGATGGTAACTTCACCCTGACCTGGGAGTTCCAGACGCAGCATCGCCTGCTCACGGAGGTCAGCGGGCCCGGCTCGCTGAGCGAGGAGGACCCGTGGATCGCCGACGGCGCGGCCTACGCGCTGACCGCCGTTCCGGACGAGCAGGCGTCCTTCGTGCAGTGGAGCGGCACCACCTCGGGCGGCACGCTCGACGGCGATCGCTTCGAGATCGCGTCGATGGACGGTCCGCTCGGTCCGATCACTGCCGAATTCGTGCGCACGCAGTACACGCTCACCGTCGTTTCTCCGCACGGGAGCTCCAACTACTCGCCGGGCGACCACGACTTCGACTGGGGGACCGAAGTCACCGCGGAGATGGCCGACTCGGCCTCGCCCTCCGGGAGGACCCGCTACCTCGTCTCCGGCTACACCCTCTCCGGGGCCAGCACCGGGGGCGGCAGCGGATCCAGTGCGACCTTCGTCCTGACGGGCGACACCACCCTGACTTGGACCTTCGACACGCAGCACCTGCTCGAGATCGCGGGTGGGCAGGAGGGGCTCGTCGTGCCGCTCGCGGCGGCCGGCTGGTATCCGGAAAACACCCTCGTCAACCTCGACGCGATCCCCGAGAGCGGGTTCACGCTGCGGCGGTGGAACGGGGACATCACCGGCTCCGAGACCTCGGTCAGCCAGGCGGTCACGCTCGATCAGCCGCGCGCGGTGGCCCCGGACTTCGTGCCCGACATGACCGTGGCCGGCGTGCCGCATTGGTGGCTCGACAAGCACGCCGAGGTGATCGGCGGGGACTATGAGACCGCCGAGCTCACCGACAGCGACGGCGACGGGATGATCGCCGCCGAGGAATTCGTCGCGGGTATGGACGACACCGATCCCGCGCGGCGGTTCGCGGCCGAACTGAAGATGGCCGAGGGGGGAGTCAGGCTGGAGTGGCAGAGCGGCGATCACCGCGACTACACGATCCTGGGTTCGGAAGATCTCGGAGTCTTCCCCGACGACATGGGCACCGTTGCCGGACGCTACCCCGGCTCGCATGCCGATATCGACGAGTTGACCGCCGCCCGCTATTTCTTCAGGGTCGATGCCGCGCTGTCCCCGGCGCCCGCGCTGGCCGACGACCCGGACGCCCCGGCACTCAGCCATGCCCCGGCGAAGGGGGCTCTGGTGCGGGAGATGGTGAGGATTCCCGCCGGGACTTTCACGATGGGGGACAACGAATCCGGCAACGCCACGTCGCGGCCCGAGCACGAGGTGACCCTGAGCGCCTACTGGATGGACAAGTACGAGGTGACTCGTAGCGACTGGTCCGCGGTGGTCGCATGGGCGAATGCGCACGGCTACGACCTCCCGGCCACCTTGCGCGTGTATGATCACGTCCCGGACGGCGATCATCCCGCGGTGCCGATCACCTGGCATCAGGCCGTGAAATGGTGCAACGCCCGGAGCGAAATGGAAGGCCGCGAGCCGGTGTATTTCGCCGATACCTCCGGCACGACCGTGTATCGCAGCGGTGTGGTCGATCTGACCGCCGCGCACGTCAACTGGACGGGCAACGGATACCGCCTGCCGAGTGAGGCCGAGTGGGAGTACGCGGCACGCGGCGGGCTGCATCAGGCCGACTATCCGTGGGGTGGTGATTCCTTCCTAAACCGCGCCAATGTCTGGCAGAACCTTCAGGCGCTGGGTGAGCAGTTCGAAGACTACCCGATCACCCGGAGGGTCGGCTATTTCGACGGCACGCAGCCCGGTGGGACCGGCGACCAGGCCAACGGCTACGGCCTCTACGACATGGCCGGCAACGCCTGGGAATGGGTGTGGGACCGGAACCACACCTACGACGCGCTGCCCGAATTCCAGCCGCTTGGACCGGATGCCGGGGGCACGCGCATCATGCGCGGTGGCGGGTGGTGGTACAACGGCGAGGACGCCCGCACCTCGCACCGTCGGCCTTTCCCGCCGGATGGTGATGACAACGAGGGAACCATCGGGTTCCGCTGCATCCGTGCGGCGCACCCGAACGAGTGAGGTTTGCCCTGGTGTCCTCGCCACACTAGCCTCGCTGCGTCGGTATGAAGGTGCTTCGTGAACCGCTGCTCCAGTTCCTCGTCCTGGGCGTGCTGCTGGTCGCGGTCCACCGCATGATCTCCGCGGTCTCGCCCGAGGAGATCGTCATCACCGGCGATCAGGTCGATGCCGTGGCCGAGGCGATCCAGCGCGACGACATCGACCGGGACACCATCGCGCGGGGGCTGCTGCGGGACGAGGTGCTTTTCCGGGAGGGGGTTCGCCGGGGGCTCGCTGAGGAA
Source organism: Verrucomicrobiia bacterium (assembly GCA_030431475.1). Lineage (GTDB taxonomy): Bacteria > Verrucomicrobiota > Verrucomicrobiia > Verrucomicrobiales > Akkermansiaceae > Haloferula. Next base: position 25,394 of record JAUIJD010000036.1, read on the forward strand.
CCGACGGTGCGGGAGGTGGTGATTCGCCAACTCCGGAAGGAACTGGAACCGGTGCTGCCGGAGCCGACCGACGAGGAGCTTCGTGCGCTTCGCGAGCAGCTGCCCGACCGCTACGACCAGCCCGCGAAGATCAGCTTCGAGCACGTGTCGTTTCCCGATCGGGAAAGCGTCGAGCCCGCGGATCTCCTCGAGTGCCTGCGGGCGGGCGAGGACTTCCGGAGTTTCGGGCAGGCGGTTCGGCTTGCAAACCCGCTGCCGCCCACCTTCGCGACCCAGTTGGAGCGGGTGCTGGGAAAAGCGGCGAGTGACGAGATCTTCGCGATGGAGCCCGGTCGATGGAGCGGGCCGGTGTCGTCGCACCGTGGGGTGCACTTCGTGAAAGTGCTGACCAAGCAGGAGGGAGGTCCGATTCCCTTCGATCAGGTGCGGCCGACGCTTGCCGCAATCTGGTTGAAGCAGCGGAGCGACGAGGAAGTTGACCGGCTGGTCGATGAAATGGCCGGGGACTACCGGGTGATTCTGCCGAAGGAGGGGAGATGAGAGTCCTGCTGATCCTGATCCTTTTCGGGATCTCCGCAACCGAGCTTGTCGCCCATCGCGTGCAGGTGCCGGAACTGCGGCTGGAGGAGATCGGGCCACGGACCTACCGGATCAAGTATCTGGTGCGGATCGGGGACGGAATCCACCAACCGCCGCCGATCCTGCCGGAGCACTGCCGTTACCTGAACCGTGCCGAGGCCGAGCCGGCACCGGAGGGGCGGGTGATGCTGGATTTCAAGGCGGAGGGGCGGCCCTTGGCGGTCGGGGATCAACTGAAACTGCCCTGGAATCGTGAAGGGGTGATGGCCACGGCGATCTGGCGGAACGGGACGACCGCACGCCAGTATGTGCCGGCCGACGGAGACGCCATCACCATCGATGTCGGCGATCTGGCGGCGGGATCGGGGACCTCATGGCGTCGAGCGACCCGCTTTCTCGGGTTGGGCTTCTCGCACATCTTGGAGGGCATCGATCACCTGCTCTTCGTCGGTGGTTTGCTGCTGCTGGCGGGAATCGGACGAAAGGTCTTTCTCGTGGTGACGGCGTTCACCGCCGCCCACAGCCTGACGCTTGCCCTGTCGGTCTTCGACGTGCTGCGGCTCTCGCCGGAGGTGGTCGAGCCGCTGATCGCGTTGAGCATCGCCGTGCTGGCCGCCGAGGTCGTCCTCAAGCACCGCGGCGAGGAAACCTGGGTGGCGCGTCACCCGTGGCCGGTGGTGTTCACCTTCGGGCTGGTCCATGGCCTGGGTTTCGCAGGCGTTCTCGGGGAGATGGGGCTTTCGAACGAGTCCATTCCCCAGGCGCTTCTGTTCTTCAATCTCGGTGTCGAACTCGGGCAACTGATATTCCTGGTGGTGCTCGCCGCCGTGGTCCTCAGTCTTTCCCGGCTCGGATTTCACCCGCGGCATGGCGAGCGCGCGCGGATCACCGTGGCCTACGCGGTCGGGGTCCTCGCCGCGTGTTGGACGGTGTCTCGGCTGGAGTGGCTTTGGATGGGGTTGCCCCTCCTGTCGTGAGGCGGCGGGCCGCCGCCAGCACGGCCTGCCCCGGGCCGGGGCAGCCACCGTTTAGTAGTCCTCGACCGGGGAGCGGGCGGCGTTTTCGGGGCTCTGCTCGTCGGCGGCCTGCTCGCCCAGGGTATCGATGCGGAGCTGGCGGACTTCCAGGTCGAGCGCCTGGTGGGCGGCGATGCTGAAGGTCTGCGGCGGAGCGAGGCGCTGCTTGAAACGGTCGAGGTTCTCGAGGGCGGGGTCGAGCTCGGGGGCCTTCATCGACTCGAGGGTCCGGAGTGCATCTTCCGCAGCCTCGAGGCGGTGGCAGATCATGACGAAGTCGTTGCCGGCGTTGACGGAGCGGCGGATGGTCTCGTCCCACGAGAAGGTGTTGAGGATGGCGCCCATGTCGAGGTCGTCGGTCATGACGAGGCCCTCGAAACCGAGGTCGCCACGCAGGCAGTCGCGGATGACGGCGGTGGAGAGCGAGGCCGGATTCTTCTCGGCGTCGAAGCACGGATAGTGGGCGTGGCCGATCATCATGCTGTCGACCTTGTCGGCGAAGTGGCGGAAGACGGCGAGCTCGGTGGCATCGAGTTCGGCTCGGGTGCGGTCGATGCGCGGCAGGTCGTGATGGGGATCCAGCCCGGCGAAGGTGTAGCCGGGGAAATGCTTGCCGCAGGAGAGGATGCCGTGGTCGGCCATCCCGGCGCGGAAGAGCTCGGCCTTGTCGAGGGTCTCCCCGACCGACTTGCCCCAGCAGCGGCCCTTGAGGGAGTTGTCGGCCTCATCGTCGAAGGAAATGTCGAGGACCGGACACAGGTCGAGGTTGAAGCCGAAGAGGCGGAGCAGCCGTCCGGTGAGGTCGCCGTGGCGGCGGATCAGGTCGGCGTCGTCCTTCTCGCGGAGCTGCTGGGCGCTCGGAGGTTCGTGACCGATGAGGCGCAGGCGAGAGACGCGTCCGCCTTCCTGGTCGATGGTGATGACCGGTTCGACGGGGGAGAGATCGCGCAGGTCGTCGACGAGTTTGCGGAGCTGGGAGGCGCTCTCGATGTTGCGGCCGAAGAGGATGAAGCCGCCGGGCTGGAGTTTGCGCAGGCGGGCGGCGGTGGCGCTGTCGAGTTCGGTGCCGGGGACACCGATGAGGAGGAGTTGATTGGGCTGGCTCACGCGGCGAGGCTGCGCCTCGAAGAGCCAAGTGAGAAGTGCCAAGTGCGAAGCGGCTCTCTGGCCGGTTCCGCATCAGTCGATCCGTTCGGAGAACGAGCCGAGCGCTTCGCGGGGAGTGCCGGGGGAGGCGATGAGGTGGAGCTGGTTGTTTTCGATCCACCACAGGGCGCGTTGTTTGAAGCGGCGGGCGATGGCGAGGGCGGTGTCGAGGTCGGTGACGACCGCCCATCCGGGTTCGGCGTGCGAGTGGTCGGGGGCGTGACCGGTGGCCCGGAAGTGGGGGAGGAGCTTGCGCTCCAGAAGTCGGCGCAGGCGGTGGTCCGCGGTCGCGTTCATCCGCGGGGACCAACGCCGGTCCATGGGGTTGTGGGCGGTGATGATGGCAAAGCGCGACGGCAGCGGGGCCGGCGCTATCTCAAGGGAGAAACGGGTCTCGTAGTAGTTCGAGGGAAAGCTCACGCCGGCGCGATCTCATCGATGCGCTTGAGAAGCGCCTTGTCCAGAAGCGGACGCTTGAGGGCGTCGAGCGAGTCGTCGAGCTGGCTGACGGTGCGGGCGCCGATGAGGGCGGAGGTGACCGCCTTCTTCTGCAGCACCCAGCGCAGGGCGAGGTGGTGCAGTGGCATGCCGGCGTCGTCGGCGAGGTCGCCGAGCTGGCGGAGACGTTCCTGCTGCTCCTCGACCTGTTCGGTTTGCAGGAATCCCTCGGCCCGGTCGGCGCGGGACCCCTTCGGGATGCCATCGACATACTTGCCGGTGAGCATGCCCTGGGCGAGCGGGCTGAAGACGATGGAGCCGATGCCGTTCTCATCCAGCCACTCGTGGATGCCCTTCGACTCCGGCCAGCGGTTGAGGATGGAATAGGGCGGCTGATAGATCAGGCAGGGGGTGCCGAGCTCGGCGAGCATCCTGACCGCCTTCTTGAGGCGCTTGAGCGGATACTTCGAGAGGCCGACGTAAAGGGCCTTGCCCTGGCGGACGGCACTGGCGAGCGCGCCCATGGTTTCCTCAAGCGGCGTGTTGGGATCGGGGCAGTGGGAGTAGAAGATGTCGACATACTCGAGGCGGAGGCGCTTGAGCGACTGGTCGAGGGAGGAAAGCAGGTGCTTGCGCGAGGCGAATTCGCCGTAGGGGCCATCCCACATGAGGTGGCCGGCCTTGGAGGAGATGACGAGTTCGTCGCGGTGGCAGGCGAAGTCCTCGGCGAGGAAGCGGCCGACGTTTTCCTCGGCGCTGCCGGGGGGCGGGCCGTAGTTGTTGGCGAGGTCGAAATGGGTGACGCCGCGGTCGAACGCGCGCCGGAGGATGGCGCGGGCTTCATCGAGGTCGTCGGTGTGGCCGAAGTTGTGCCAGCAGCCGAGGGAAATCTCGGGAAGCCGGAGCCCGGAAGTGCCGCAGCGGCGGTAGGGCATGCGGGCGTCGTAGCGGTCGGGGTCGGCGTGATACATGATGGAAGATGGTGGATGGTGGATCTCCGGTGATGGGGGTTTTGGGCTCTCGATCTTGAGGTGGCGGAGGCTGGGGGTTGGGCTGCCGATTTCATCATCGGCGGTCCGTCCGAGGACGCCGGCGCGGTGGGTGGAGTTCGAATCGTGATATCTACCATCTACCATCCTCCATCCTCCATCCTCCATCCTCCATCCACCATCCGTGATCTACAATCTCAGGGCGGCGAGGGCCCGGAGGCGTTCGGGAAGGGGCGGGTGGGAGTAGTCGAGGATGACGCGGAGGCGATGCGGAGTGAGGTTGGAGAGGTTCTTGGCGGAGAGTTTCTTCAGCGCGCTGATGAGGGCTTCGGGGCCATCGACGGCCTTCGAGGCGAAGGCGTCGGCTTCGAACTCGTGCTTGCGGGACCACGCGTGGGCGAAGACGCCGAGCAGGCGGCTGGCGGGACTGAAGAGGATCCCGAAGAGCACCAGCCCGACGGCGGGGGTGATCTTGGCGACGCCGAAAGCCTCGAAAAGCTGGCCGGCGAAGGCGCCGTCTTCATCGACGGCAAGGCCGAGGAGGAAGAAGAGGACGGCACTCTGGACGATGGAGACGCCGAGCCGCTGGATGATGTGGCGGCACTTGAAATGGCCGATCTCGTGGGCGAGCACGGCGACGAGTTCGTCGTCGGTCTGCTCCTCGACCAGCGTGTCGTAGAGGGCAATGCGCTTGGTCTTGCCGAAACCGGTGAAGTAGGCGTTGGCCTTGGTCGAGCGCTTGGAGCCGTCCATCACCGAGATTTCCCCGATCGGGAAGCCGCACTTCTGCGCCATGGTCTCGATGGAGGACCGCAGAGGACCGTCGGGCATGGGCTCGAATTTGTTGAAGAGCGGCAGGATGAGGCTGGGTGCGAGCCACATGAGGAGAATCTGGACGACGGTGAACAAGGCCCACGCCCACAGCCAGGCGAACTCGACGTGGCCGAAGATCCAGAGGATGCCGGCGGCCAGCGGGAGGCCGAGGATGGCGGAGAGGAGGAGGTTCTTGATCTGGTCGATGATGAAGGTCTTCGGGGTCGTGCGGTTGAAGCCGAAGCGTTCCTCGATGACGAAGGTCGAGTAGATTGAGAGCGGGAGGTGGACCAGATAGTGGCCGACGAAGATCAGGGAGAGGAAGGCGAGGCCGGCGGGGATCCCGTTGCCGAGCCAGGAGCGGGTGAGGTCGTCGAGCCAGCCGAATCCGCCGGCGAACCAGAAGGCGAGCAGGGTGAAGAGCGAGACGATGGACTCGATGATGCCGAAGCGGGCGTTGGCGCGGGTGTAGCTCTGGGACTGGGCGTACTTGTCGGCGTCGAAGACGTCGGCGAGTTCCTCGGGCGGATCGGGTTTGAGCGATCCGAGATTGAGCAGGGTGGCGACGAAATCGAGGTTCCACAGCGCGAGCAGTGCGATGAGGATGATGATGCCGAGCGTGTTCGGTTCCATGGGTGAAGCGGAGGATGCACCCGCTCGGCGGCAGGGCAAGTGCGGGCTGGTCAGGTCGCTGCGGGCGATGGATGCTCGGCGGATGAAATGTGGGCTCGCGTTGCTGCCGATCCTCCTGCTCGCCTCGTGCATGGGGCTGAAGGCGACCAAACACACCTATGCGGGGCCGGCCCGCGGCGTGGAACTCGGCGGCGCCGAGGTGCGGGTGGCCTTCCGGCCGGAGGGCACGCGGCCCGGGTCGGTGATGGTCAGCGCGATGGTGGTCGGCGGGGGGTATGCCGTGCTCGACGGTCCGTTTCGCTGGCGGGTCGAGGCCTTGGGCGAGGCGGAAAGGCACGAGTCGCTGACCGTGCACCGGATCCGCACGCGAACGACCCGGACGGGTCGCGACGAGTGGTTTCCGGCCTCGGAGCTCGGGAAAGTGGCGGAGTTCCGGCCGCTGAAGGGCAAGCCGGGGGTGGTGCGGGCGCGCTATCCGATCCCCGGGCTTCTCAAGGTGATGCCGGAGGAGGACGGCGCGCTGGATGTCTGGGTCGACGCCTCGGTTTCCGGCCCCGGAGGTCGGACACGGCGGGTGTTGAAGTTCCGGATGGAGGCGACGGAGAAGGACGCCAGCGAGGTGGTTTTCCTGCCGACCGAGATCGCCGAGGGGCTGACCACGGACCCGGCGGACTGGGACGATCCGATGTGGGATTGAGCGTTGCCGTTCCGGCAGGGAGCCCTTAGTTTCCGCCATGCTTCGTCGTCTTGCTGTCCTGCTCTGCTCGGCCGTCGCCATGGCTGGTGCGCAGGGACTGCCCGTGTCCGCGGAAACGGACTCGGGCGCACCCTCGGCCGACGACGCTTCGATCTTCAACCGCAGGAACGCCCGGACCATCACCCTCAAGATCCCGGCTCCGCGGGGGCCCATCGTCGACCGGGAGGGCTATCCCTTCGCGCAGAACCGGGTGGCCTACCAACTGGTGCTCCAGTACGAGCAGTTCCAGGTCGAGGATCGGGAATCGGTCGTCGCCTGGGGACGGCAGCGCATCGAGATGGCGAAGGCGATCCATGATGCGGTTCGCGAGCCCGACGACGACGCCTTGTTCGAGCACTACCGTCACCGCCGTTGGCTTCCCTACTACATCAGCCAGCCGATGAGCGCCTCGGAGGCCGAGGAGCTGCGTCCCAAGCTGACCCGGGGTCTCGAGCTGCGGGCCGTCTACGAACGCTACTATCCGGAGAAGTCGCTGGCGGCGCACATCATCGGCTACACCGGAAGCGTGGGGAAGTTGCCCAGCGGGCCGATCTTTCCCGACGAACCGCTGTGGGAACTGAGCGAGGGGAGGGCGGGCTTCGAGAAGATCTACGACGAGGAGCTCCGCGGGAAGCCCGCGACCCTTCACCTCCTTTTCAACGAGGAAGGTCGTGAACTGGAGCGGGAGCAGAAAGGTCAGCCCCGCGCCGGTGGGGCGGTGGTGAGCACCCTCAACATGCGCTGGCAGAAGCGTGCGGAGAAGGTGCTCGACTCGTATTCGAAACGGGGGGCGTTCGTCGTCATCGACGTGGCGACCGGCGAGGTGCTGGTGATGGCATCGAAGCCGAGCTTCGACCTGAACCTGTGGATTCCGGGCATCAGCGAGAAGGAGTACGCCGCGCTTCGGGAAGACCAGGACAAGCCTCTCTACGCGCGGGCCTTCCAGGGGGTCTACCCGCCAGCCTCGAGCTTCAAGCCCATCATCGCGCTCGCGGCCCTGAACGACGGAACCATCAGCGAGGACACCGCGATCAACTGCCCCGCGTATCTTCAGTATGGCAACCACAAGCTGTGGAACTGGTCCCGTTCGCCCTACGGGAACCTGTCGGTGATTCCCGCGATCAAGTGGTCGAACAACCCGTGGTTCGCCCAGGTCGGGAACCGGGTCGGCTCCGGATCGTTTCTCGGTCTCGCACGCCGTCTCGGCTACGGAACGACCACCGACCTCCCGCTGATCGGCGAGGAGGCGGGCCTGATTCCCACCGCGGCGTGGGTCCGCAAGCGCTACGGACGCCCGATCACCGAAGGGGACGCGGCGAACTGGTCGATCGGCCAGGGGGCGGTGCTTTCGACGCCCTTGCAGGTCGCGCAGGCGATGGCCGGCATCGCCAACGGGGGCGCGCTGCCGAAGTTGCACCTGATGATGCAGGTGCAGGATTCCTATGGACGGGTGATCCGGACCGCCCAACCGGAGCGTCGGCACTGGCTCGGGATCGAGCCGGAGGCGATCGCGATCGTCCGCGAGGGCATGCGACAGGTGGTCGACGGGGGCACCGGCCGGAGTGCCGGTCTCGGGTGGACCGAAGTGTGCGGCAAGACGGGGACCGGGCAGTGGGGGCCGGAGCGCAAGAAGCAGGGTGTCGCCTGGTTCGCCGGCTTTCTTCCCGCGGATGAACCGCGGCTCGCCTTCGCCGCGCTCTACGAGGGACGGCCCGGACAGAGCGTGAGTGGTGGACGAAACGCCGCGCCGATGGTTCCGGCCTTCTTCAACAGCTTCAAGGACGAGATCAAGGAGATGGTCGCGCCGGCACCGAAGGCGCTGCTGGTGGTCGACGAGGTGGAAGCGCAGGAGAACGAGGAGGGGATCATGCGCGCGATTCCGGTGGATCCGATCGAGCTCGAGGGCGCCGCACCGGTCGATCTCCCGCAGGAGGAAATCCCCCGGGCGCTGCCCGTGAATCCCGAGGATATCGAGGATGGCGATCTCGGCGGAAGCCCCGCGGAGGTTCCGGACGCCGCGGGCCAACTGGAGGGGATCGACCGGATCGACGGGATCGAGCGGGGGCCCTGAATCCCGGCATTTCAACGCTGGACCTCGGCGCCGGTTGGGCTCAAACACTTCGTGCGCCGCGCGCTGCAACAGCTTGCGGGGCGTCGTTTCAAACTACCTACCATCCATGGATATCCAGATTGCATCCCTCTGCGACTTCGCGGCCGACTACAACGGCAAACTCGTGGTGACCGGCACCTTCGACACGCTCGCCGCCCGCGCGCTGCCCGTCGTGCATCCGATGTGCGCCCTCGCCCTTCGCTTCTGCTTCACCCAGGAAGATGCCGGACGGCACAAGCTTTCGATCAACATCATCAACGAGGACGGCGACCCCCTCGACGGCAAGAACATGCCCATCGAGCCCGAGTTCGATGTGAAGCTTCCCGCCGATGCGCCGTTCCTGACGCGCAACCTGATCATGAACCTTCAGGGTCTCCGGTTCCCGAAGGCCGGCATCTACTCGATCGACATCGGCTGCGACGAGGAACTGCTGATGCGTCTCCCGCTGCGGATCGTCCACGTTGAAGGCCAGCAGGCCGCACCGGGCACCCAGGGCGGCGCTCCGCAGAACTGAGCTTGGCCTCGTTCTTCTATCGCTGCGCGCTGATCACCGGAGCCTCTTCCGGGATCGGCGCGGAGTTCGCCCGTCAGCTCGCTCCGGAGTGCCGCCAGCTGGTGCTGATCGCGCGCCGGGCGGGGCGACTGGACGACCTGGCGGCCCGCCTCACGGTGACGCGCCCGGAGTTGAAGGTCCGGGTTTTCGCGGCCGATCTGAACGACCCGGGCGATCGCGAGCGCCTGCTCGCGTGGCTCGCCTCCGAGCGCCTGATCCCGGACCTCCTGGTCAACAATGCCGGGATGGGGGACTACGGCGAGGTGGCGACGGCCGAGTGGTCGAAGCTGGAGGCGATGATTCGCCTCAATGTCGAGTCCCTGACCTGGCTCACCCATGCCGTGGTCCCGGCGATGATCGCGGCCGGTGGCGGAGCGGTGCTCAACGTCAGCTCGCTCGCGTCGGTGCTGCCGATCCCGGATTTTGCCGTCTATGCGGCGACCAAATCCTACGTCACCAGCTTCTCGGAGGCGCTCCGGCTCGAGCTGCGCGACCACGGGATTGCCGTGACCGCGCTCTGTCCCGGGCCCGTGCATACCGAGTTCGGCGAACGGGCGCGGCGCGAAGGAGGAAGCGGTGGCCCGCTCAACGAGGCCTTCTACGTCGGCTGTTCCGAGGTGGTCGCGGAAGGGCTTGCCGGTCTCCGTTCCAATCGTCCGAGAGTGTATCCCGGATGGAAGATCGCGGGGGCGGCGGCGCTGCTGTCACTGCTGCCAATGGTCGCGGTCCGCGCCCTCATGGGCCGTCGACCCCGCCGCTGAGCCACGAGGCCAGGAAGGGGTTCCGACGTCGCTCGATCTCCAGCGTGGTCGCCGGGCCGTGTCCGGGCAGGAGGAGGGCGTCCCCCGGAAGGTCACGGAAGGCTGCCGAGATCGTCGCGCGGGCGCGCTGATAGGCTTTCGGTCCGGGGCAGCCACCCGCCGAACGGGCGAAGACCGCGTCGCCGACCGCCAGCACCGGCGCCGCGAATCCCGACACCCGATAGCCGACCGCTTCCGGATGATGTCCCGCGAGGGCGAAAACCGATACCTGGCTGCCGCCCGCTTTCAAGGTGTCGCCCGGACGGACGGGATGGGCGCCCGGGAGGGGTGCCGGTGACCCGATGCTCCGGATCCGGTCGCGCAGGGCGTCGATGCCGCCGATGTGATCGCGATGCGGATGGGTGATCAGGAGGTCGATCCGGCGGGACGGAGGAAGCGCCCCCGCGAGATCGGACGGCCCCAGGCCGGCATCGATGACGGTCAGAACCTCGTCGGTGTCGATGGCCCAGGCGTTGACGGATTCGTCCTCGAAGGGGAGTTCGAGGCGCTGGATTTCGGAAGGAAGGTGGATCTCGGGAGAGACTTCCGGAAAGCGGGCAAGGGCGTCGGCATCGAGACCGAGGGCCGGAGCGAGGCGACGGGCGGTGTCGGCTGAAAACCCGCCCTTCAGGAACGAACCCAGCACCTCAAGGGGCACGCCGGTCTCGGCAGCGACCTGGCCCGGCAATCGGTCGAGGCCGCGAAGCGCTTTGATCACGACATCCGCGGCGGTATCGTAGAGATCCTGGTTCATGATCGTGCCAGCTCGGCGGCGAGGCGGAGGGCCCGGATCATGGAATCCGGTCGGGCGAGGCCTTTGCCGGCGATGCCGAAGGCGGTGCCATGATCGGGGCTGGTCCGGGGTTTCGGCAGCCCGAGCGTGACGTTCACCGCATTGTCGAAATCGAGGAGCTTGAGCGGGATCAGACCCTGGTCGTGATACATGGCCACGACGGCATCGAAGCGTCCTTCCACGGCGTCGCGAAAGACCGAATCCGGAACGCCCGGGCCGACGAAGTCGGCGAGGTCGAGCGTGTTGAGCTCATCGATCGCGGGCTCGATGAGGCGGGCCTCCTCGTCGCCGAAGCGACCCTGCTCCCCCGCGTGCGGGTTGAGGGCGGCGACCGCAATTCTCGGCCGCCGGCCGGTGCGACGGCGGGCGAACTCGGCCAGCAGACGGCCCGTCTCGACGATGCCCGCGGTGCGGAGCCGGGTGGCCACCTCCGCCAGCGGCACGTGGATGGTCGCCAACGCCACGCTCAGGTGGTCGCCGCTGAGGCACATCGTGAAGCGATCGCAGCCGAGGACGTCGGCGAAGAACTCGGTCTGCCCGGGGTGCTGGAATCCGACCCGTTCCAGCTGGGCCTTGGAGACGGGGCCGGTGACCACCGCGGCCACCCCGGCCTCGTCGCGGAGCCTCCGTGCGGCTTCGTCGAGAGCCCTCAGGCTCTCCCGGGCGGATGCCTCATCCGGATGACCCGGTCGGCCGGCGTCCGGGCTGCCGATGAGCTCGAACTCGAAGTCATGGGGCAACCCGTCGCTCGCAAGAGCGGCCGAGGTCACCTCGGGGCCGATGCCGGCGGGATCGCCGAGGGTGACGAGGATGCGCCGACGGCTCACTTGATCTTGATATCGATCAGCGCCTTCTGGCGGAGCCCTTCGATCCACTCCTCATAGCGCTTGGAGGTCTTCTTCACGCGGACCCGCTGTTCGATCAGGTCGCGGACCTCGGAGAGGGGCGGAGCGGGGCCCTTGTCGATCGATTCGACCCGGGCGATGGTGAACCCGGCAGGATCTTCAAGCGGACCGATCACCTTGCCGGGCTCGGAATCGAAAAGGATGGCGGCGAACTCGGGCGAGAGGTCAGGCCGGGCCACGCCTTCCTGCAGGCCGCCCTCTTCGGCGAAGGCGTCGGCCGAATGCTGCTTCGCCAGCTCGCCGAAGTCCTCACCGGCGCGGAGCTTCTCGGCGAGCTCCTCGGCCAGGGCGAGCTGGGTCTCCGGGGTGGCCAGGGGATTGGTGGCATCCACCCGGGGAAGGAAGATCTTGCGGTAGTTCAGCTTGTCCTTGCTGGTGTCGCGGAGGCTGTCCTTCGCCTCGTTGTACTCCGCGCGGACCTCACCCGGCAGCGGCGGGGGAGCGTCCTTGAACTTCTCCTGCCGCATCGCCTGGACGATCATCTTCTCCTTGGTCATCTCGCGGTAGCTGGCCATGCTCATCCGCGCCTTGGTGAGTTCCTCGCGGAATTTCGCCGTGTCGCCATTGTAGAGATCCTGGATCTGGCGATCGATCTCCCGATCGACCACGGAATCCGGCAGGCTGGCGCCCTTCAGCTCACGCTTGCGGAACTCGCTCATGATCAGCTCGCGGTCGATGAGCTCCTCGAGGATCTTGTCGCGGGACTCCGTCATCTGCCGCTCGAACTCCGGACCGCGGCGCGGAAACTCGGCCATCAACCGGGCGATCTCGGGGCCGAGCATCACGCCCACCTCCTTGGCGGTGATCGGGCGCGCGTTCACCGTGGCGGCGATGCGGTTGACCTCGACAAGGCCTCCGCCGCCGGGGTTGCCCTGGGCATGCAAGGTGCCGAGAGCGAGCGAGGAAAAGAGGGGGAAAATCCAAAGACGCTTCATGATGAGGAACTCGTGCCGATGCTCCGCTGGAGGGCGGGTGAATGCAAGCGGCGAAAGGGGGATAAGAAAACGCCCCGGTGTGCTCCCAGAGAGCACCCGAGGCGTGAGTGAGTTGAGCGAAACGGAGGTTTTACTGCTCTTCGGCCGCATCGCCGGCACCGCGGATCGCGTCGGCGGCGTTGTCGAGGGCGTCGGCAGCCCCTTCGCGGGCGTCGTCGGCAGCCTCTTCGATCGCGTCACCGGCGTCTTCCACCGCTTCCTCCGCGGCTTCCGCGGCATCGCTGGCGGCTTCCTCGGCCGCGTTTCCGGCGTCGGTGGCCGCTTCCTCGGCATCCTCCATGGCGCCTTCGGTGGCTTCCTCGGCATCCTCCATGGCGCCCTCGGTGGCTTCTTCCGCATCGTCCATGGCTTCTTCGGCGGCCGCTTCCGCGTCGTCTGCGGCTTCCTCCATGGAGGCCTTGGCGTCGTCCATCTTCTCCTCGGCGGTGGCTTGCTCCGACTCCGAGCAGGCGGCGAATGCGAACGGAATGCTGGCGAGTAGAGCGTAGTATCGAATCTTCATGGCTATTGCTTGGTTGTGATCTGGGGTTGCGGAGTCGCTGACTAGCGACGTTCGTGCCAACCTAACACCCGATTTTCCCGGAGGTCAAACAATTGCCTTGCCGCTGGAAGCCGGGCGACAGGGGGCTATGCTGGCCGGGAGATGGAAACCGCCCCGGTTCAATGCCCGACCTGTTTCGAGTGGTTCGAGGTGGCGACGCCGCCCCCGTCCGAGCGGCCGTGTGAGTTCGACTACGACTGCGAGGTCTGTTGCCGGCCGATGGTGATCGAGTGCGCCGGCGAGGACGCGTGGGCCCGGGGCCTGGGGGAGGCGTGATGGCGGAGGTGTCAGTCGTCATGCCGTTCCGGAACGCGGCGGACACCGTCGTGGCGGCGGGGACGAGCCTGCTGGCGCAGCGGGGGGTGGATTTCGAGGTGATCGCGGTCGACGACGGCTCGTCCGACGATTCCGCGGAGCGCCTGGAAGGGCTGGGGGATTCGCGTCTGCGAGTGGTCGCGAATCGAAGGTCTCCGGGTGTGGTCGGGGCGGCGGAGACCGGGCGGGCCCTGGCGGTCGCGCCATGGATCGCGAGGATGGATGCCGACGACATCGCGCATCGCGACCGCTTGCGGATCCAGCTCGAGCGGGCGCGGTCGCCGGACCGGCCCGATGGCGTGACCTGCGGGGTGCGCCTGATCGATGCGTGCGGCGAGGGCATGGCGCGCTACGTCGAGTGGGTGAACGGCCTCACGAGTCCGGAGCAGATCTCGGCGGCGCGTTTCATCGAGAGCCCGATCGTCAATCCGGCGACGCTTCTGCGGCGGGAGTCACTGGACAAGGTCGGCGGGTATCGCGACGCGCCGTGGGCCGAGGATCACGATCTGTGGCTGCGGATGCTGGAGGGCGGGGCACGTTTCGCAAGAGTGCCGGAGGTGCTGCTCGACTGGCGCGATTCGGAGCATCGTCTGACCCGCCGCGACCCCCGCTACGGCGACGAGGCGCGGATGCGGATGCGCTGTCATTTCCTGGCCCGCCTGCCGGAGCTGGCGGCGTCGGGCGCCGTGATCGCGGGCGCCGGGCCGATCGGGAAACGTCTGGCCCGCGGGTTGCGGGAGGCGGGGGTCGAGGTGGGCGGCTTCTTCGAGGTCAATCCGAGGCGGATCGGTCAGCGGATCCACGGGCTCCCGGTGGCGGGGTCGGACGGGATGGCAGGCCTCTGGCGGGATCGGGTGCTGCTCGGCGCGGTGGGGGTGCCCGGCGGACGGGATCGAGTGCGCCGGCTGGCCGAGAAAAGCGGTCGCCGGGAAGGAGTGGACTTCTGGAGCGTTTGCTAGTGTCCCGCGCGCCAAGTTCGTCACCTTTCGAAATGATGGGAGCTATTTTGAAATCAGCTCGCTGCGCTCGGCCGTTGAAGGGCTCGCGGATCCTCTCCCCAACGGCTGCGTGGTTCCTTGGTCGCAAATCTCGATTTGCTCCCTCGTCACGCCTTGCATTGGGAAGAAATCCCTCGCGCGAAAGTCAACGCTCTTGGCGCGCAGGACACGAACTCCGGCACCCGGGGGCCTCCATCGAGGCGAGGGAAAAAAGAAACCGCTGTGCCGTCCCCGGCGTCGTGAGCCACGTTCCGTGAATCTCAACAAGGCGGGGCGGCTGACAGGCTGCGGGTCTTCCTGAGAAGGCATGACCGTCACCCGTGCAGCTGAATGCCCCTAATTTAATAGAGTCGGTCCGGGCACTTTGCCGTCTTGGACGCACACAGCAGTTGGATGAATCTTTCGCCCGGGAAGCATGCCTTGGCAAAGGAAATCGGAGGCAATTCCGCGATGGTGGTGGCGCAGCCGGGTTGCTATCGGAAGCCCGTGAAGATCGAGTGGGTTGAAGAGCTCAAGGTCCAGATCCGGCGCCGGGAGGATCCATGGGTCGTGCTGGAGGGACGCCACGCCGTGGAAGGCGCGCTCGGGGGCTGGTGGGACGTCGCCGGAGTGGTGGCCGGAGAGGAAAGCGCGTGGGAGCCGCCCGACTGGAGCGGACTCGATCTGCTGCGTTGGCCGCGGCGCGAGATCGAGGAACTCGCCGGCTACCCGTTTCATCGTGGAGTGCTCGGCCTGGCGCGCCAACCGGAGGAGACGCGTGACATGCTGTCCTTGCTCGCGGAGCTGCCGGGGGATGCGCTGATCGTCGTCTGCCCGTCGCTCTCCGATGCGGCCAATGCCGGGGCGGTGATCCGCAATGCCGCCGCGTTGGGGGCGGCGGCGGTCGTTTTCGGGCGCGAAGGCGTGTCGCCCTTCGAGCGGAAGGCGGTGCGCGCGTCCGCCGGGGCCCTCTTCCGGCTGCCGGTGCGGGTGGCCGATGCCGGTCAGGTCCTGCGCAGCCTGAAGGCCGGTGGATTCACCCTCATGGGTGCCGGATGCGCCGGTCACCTGCCGGAACTCGACGCCTGCGACCCCACCCCGGGACGGCTGGCCCTCGTGATCGGCTCGGAGGCGGAGGGCCTGGGGCCGTTCTGGGAAGCGGCCTGCGACGAGCAATTCCGGATCCCGATGGCCTCGGGCATGGATTCGCTCAACGCGGCGGCGGCCAGCGCGGTGATGCTGTGGGAAATCAACCGCCGACGCGCTCAGGAGAGCGGGGAGGGGTAGACCCCTTCCTTCACCAGCGCGGCGATCGACTCGACGACATGCGGCTTGTCGTCGGGATAGGTCACCCCGAACCAGTTGGCGCTGGTGTCGAGCACCACGCAGTCGGCCTCGTCCTTGCGGATGAGATCGTCGACGACGGTCGGGATGTAGCACTCGGACTTCATCTCGCCGCCCTTCTCGCGGAGGAACTCGGTGAAGTGGGTCTCGATCTGGTGGAAGAACTCGCGGGTGAAGCCCCAGAAGTTCATCGACACCGGGCTGCCTTCGGGAATTTCGGTCACGGACCCATCGAGCCGGGTGCCGCGAACCTGGCCGTCGTCGCCGCGGGCGATGTCGACCACCTCCTCGACGTCGGCGAGCAGCTGGTCGTCACCGGTGGCGCAGATCCCGCGGTTCACCGAGCCGTGATCGGAAAGGGTGTTCTTGAGCGGGTAGCCGACCATCGAGTAGTGGCTCTTGCCGCTGCCGCCGCCGAGGCTTTCGAACCAGCGGGCGATGACCTGATAGGCATCGGCCCCGTAGAAGTCGTCGGCATTCACCACCGCGAAGGGGCCGTCGATCACATGGCGGGCGGCGCGCACCGCGTGGGCGGTGCCCCAGGGTTTTTCGCGACCTTCGGGGATCGAGAAGCCTTCCGGTAGATCGTCGAGTTTCTGGAACGCGTAGTCGACCTCGATGCGGTCGGCGAAACGGGCCCCGACGCCTTCTTTGAAGGCCTCGGCGAAGTCCTCGCGGATGACGAAGACCACCTTGCCGAATCCGGCGCGGATGGCGTCGAAGACGGAATAGTCGAGGACGGTTTCACCATTCGGACCCATGGGATCCATTTGTTTCAGGCCCCCGTAGCGGGAGCCCATGCCGGCGGCGAGAACGAGAAGGGTCGGTTTCATGCGGAAAGGCAGGTGATTTGCTGGCTGCGGGCGGGTTATGGGGGCGGTCGAGGATTCTTGTCCAGCACGACCCGTCAAACCCCTTGCGGGCGGGTCGCGGGTATCGTTAGCCTGCGGCCGTGCCCGACGCCGCCCCGACCATCCGTTCCGAGAGGGACCACGCTCGCAAGGTATTCCGGGCGATGCTGGAAGCCCGGCAACTGGAGACGAAACTCGCGAGCCTGTACAAGGCCGGCAAGATCGTCGGCGGCGTGTATCTCGGAAAAGGGCAGGAGGCCGTGAGTGCCTCGCTGGGTGGATGCCTCGAATGGGGCCGCGACATTTTCGCGCCGCTGATCCGCGACCAGGGCGGCCGCTCGGCTTTCGGCGAGCCCATCATCGACTGCACCCGCACCTATCTGGGATCGGCGGAGGGACCGATGCGGGGCCGCGACGGCAACATCCACCGCGGTCGTCCGACCAGCGGGCTGCCCGCGATGATCTCCCATCTGGGTGCCTCGGTGTCGGTGGTGTCCGGCATGCTGCTGGCCCGGCGGATCAAGGGAGAGCTCGACGGGGTGGTCGGCGCGACCAGCATCGGCGACGGAGGCACGTCGACCGGGGCGTTCCACGAAGGGTTGAATGCGGCGGCGGTGGAGAAACTCCCGCTGGTGGTGGCGGTGGCCAACAACCAGTTCGCCTACTCGACGCCGAACGAGCGTCAGTTCGCGTGCGACGATCTCCTCGACCGTGCCAGGGGCTACGGGGTCGAGGGACACGATGTGGATGGAACGGACTTTCTCGCTTGCCTGCGGACCATGGCCGAAGCGGTGGATCGCGCGCGGCAGGGACGCGGGCCGCAGATGGTGGTGGCGCGGCTGCTCCGGCTCAGCGGACATGGTGAGCACGACGATGCCAGCTACGTTCCCGAGACGGTGCGATCCGGTCCCTACGGCCGCGACTGCATGGACATCGCGGCAGCGCAGATGGTCGAGAGCGGCTACGCCGACGAGACCGAGATCGAGTCGTGGCGCGAGGCGGTCACCGACGAAGTGCAGCGGGCGCTGGCGACCGCGCAGCGCGAGCCGGATCCGAATCCATGGGACGAGCGATGGGAAGCTCGCTCGACGAATCTTCTGACTGTCACCGATCCATGAGCGTTGCCTACGTCGATGCCATCCGGGAAGCGCAGGACCATCTCCTGCGCGAGGACCCGAGGGTGTTCCTCTACGGCCAGGACATCAGCCACTTCGGCGGTGCCTTCAAGGCCACCAAGGGGCTGGCCGAGGCGTATCCGGGTCGCGTGCTCGACTCGCCGATCAGCGAGGACTCGATGATCGGCATGGCGGTCGGGGCGGCGCTCGAGGGCATGCGGCCCATCGTCGAGATGCAGTTTGCCGACTTCTCGTCGATCGCCTTCAACCAGATCGTCAATCAGGCCGGCACTCACTTCTACCGGACCGGCGTGCCGGTGCCGCTCACCGTCCGGCTGCCGTCGGGCGGAACGCCGGGCTCGGGGCCCTTCCACAGCCAGAGCATGGAGGCGATCTACTCGCACTACCCGGGTCTGGTGGTGGTGACGCCGGCGACGGTGGCCGATGCCTATCACATGCTGATCCAGGCCGTGTCCGTCGACGACCCGGTGATCTACTGCGAGCACAAGTTTCTCTACCGCTGGTTGAAGTCGTCGGGGATCGAGGGCGACGGCCTGCCGCTCGGGGCCGCACGGATCACCCGGCCCGGCAAGCACGCCACCATCGTCACCTACAGCGCGATGGTGCACGAGGCCGTGCGAGCCGCCGACCGGATGCAGGAGGAGGGCGGCTGGGAGATCGAGGTCGTGGACCTTCGCACCGTGAAGCCGCTCGACATGGACACCGTGCTCGCGAGCGTTGCCCGCACGGGCCGGCTGCTGGCGCTCGGCGAGGCCTTCCCCTGGGGCGGCGTGACCGCCGAGGTGGTATCGCGCGTGTCGTCCGAAGGATTCCATCTGCTCGATGCCCCTCCGAAGCGCTTCAACTCCCGGGACACCCCGGTGCCCTACCACCCGAAACTCTGGGCCGCCCACCGGCCGACCCCTGAAACGATCTGTCTCGCGATGAGGGAGCTGCTTTCGTATTGAAGTCCGTCTCCGGGGCACTCGTCATTCAGCACTTTTCATTCGTCATTCCTCCCATGCCCACCGTTCCGATTCTCATGCCCCAGCTCGGCGAGTCGATCGCCGAGGCGACCATTGTCCGGATCGACATCCAGGCCGGCCAGCAGGTCGATGCCGACCAGGAGGTGATCGAGGTCGAGACCCAGAAGGCGACCATGGGCGTGACCACCCTGTGCAAGGGCACGGTCAAGGAGATCGCCGCCGAGGAGGGGGAAACCTACGCCGTCGGCACGATGCTCGGCCTGCTCGAGGTGACCGAGGACGAAGTCGCGAAGACCGGCGTCGAAACGCTCGAATCGGCCGCCGAGAAGCGAACCGCCTCGACCGAGCAGAAGGAGGAGGAAAAGAACCTCCACTTCGCCGTCGACGATGACACGTACGAAGAACGGGCACCGGTCGTGGAGCCGAGTGTGCGTGGCTTGCCGGTTCCGGCCGGCGTGAAGGGCGCCCACTACATCTCTCCGCGGATGAAGGCGCGGATGGACGAGATGGGCCTGCGGGAAGCCGACATCTCGGCCATTGTCGGCACCGGCGCCGGCGGGCGGGTGACGGTCGAGGACCTCGAGAAGTTCCTCGACTACATCGATACCTGGCCGAGCAGCCATGCCTCGCCGATGCGGTTGGCCGTCGCCGATGCGATGCGCCGGAGTTGGACGCGTCCGCTCGCCACGGTCAGCCGCCCGGTCTTCCTCGACCGGGTGCTCGACCACCGGCGTCAGCAGGATCCCAAGCCGGGGCTCACCCTCTATGTTCTGCGGGCCTTCGCGATCGCGCTTTCCGAGGACCCGCACAGCGCCGGCTATCTGATCGGCGAACGCATCGTCCACCCGCGGGCCTTCGACATCGGGGTCGCCGTGCAGGTCGAGGACGGGGTGGTGGTCCCCGTGCTGCGCCACGTCGACACCATGACGCTGCCGCAGCTCACGAACAACTACGCCGAGATGGTCGATCGCGCCCGCCGCCGCCGTCTGAGCGAGGAGGACACCCGCGCGGGCATTGCGACGGTGACCAACTTCGGGACCTTCGGCCTGACGCACGGCACGCCGATCCCCCTGCCCAACGAGACCCTGATTCTGGGGCTGGCTGCCGGGGAGAAGAAGCCCGTCTGGAGCAAGGAGGTCGAGGCCTTCGTGCCGGCGACGGTGGCGGAGATCACCGTGACCTTCGACCACCGGGTCGTCGATGGAGGTGGCGCGGGGATGTTGCTTGCGCGCATCTCCGAGCTTCTTCAGACTCCGGAGTCGTTATGATCGCCCATTCGGGGAAGTTCTCCCTGCGCACGCGGGGGAAAGGGACCTACGAGATCACCTCGGAGGTCGCCGCGATCGTCGCGGAAAGCGGCGCCCGCACCGGTACCGTCACCGTCTTCGTCCAGCACACCTCGGCGAGCCTGGTCATCATGGAGAATGCCGACCCCACGGCACGGACCGACCTCGAGGCGTTCTTCGAGCAGTTGGTGCCGGAGCACACCCCGTATTTCGTCCACACGCTCGAGGGCCCCGACGACATGCCGAGCCACATCCGCATGGCGCTGACGCGGACCAGCGAGGTGATTCCGGTGGTCGAGGGTCGGATGTCGCTCGGCACCTGGCAGGGCATTTTCCTCTTCGAGCATCGCCGGGCCCCGCACGAGCGCCGCGTGGTGGTGAGCGTGGTCGGGGCGTAGGGTGCTTCGGTGCTTCGGTGCTTCGGTGCTTCGGTGCTTGGGTGCTTCGGTGCTTAGGTGCTTCGGTGCTTCGGTGCTTCGGTGCTTCGGTGCTTCGGTGCTTCGGTGAACAGGGCATTTTTCGTTGCCAGCGGGCCTGCGGAGGGGTATCCAGCCGCCCGCCCGTGGCGAACGCCGCTGTAGCTCAGGGGTAGAGCAGCTCACTCGTAATGA
>JAUIJD010000037.1 GCA_030431475.1 Verrucomicrobiia bacterium
CGATGAAGGCGCAGGCGTGGTCGGCGATCGCGTCGGTCATGTAGTAGCCGGCGGGGAACGAGGTCTGGCGGCTGCGGGTGGGGGAATCGAGGGTGAAGTGGGAGGCGTCGTGCGGGCTGACGAAGGCGCCGGGCTCGGCGGTGTCGAGGAACACGCGGTGGGGGTCGATCTGTCCGGCGAAGTAGTTCGAGGCACCGGTGTAGAGGCCGTAGAAGCGGTCGAAGCCGCGATCGACCGGCGTGAGACCGTCGCCGCCGGCGGGGTCGCAGAGGTGCCACTTGCCGGAGGCGTAGGTGCGGTAGCCGCCGCGGCGCATCGCCTCGGCGAGCGAGGCGCCACGCTCGACCCGCAGGCCGCAGCGACCGTGGTAGAGGCCGGACATCAGCGCCGAGCGGGTGGTCTCGCACTTGGCGTTGTTGTAGAACTGCCGGAAGCGGATGCCCTCGTCGGCGAGCTGGTCGAGCTCGGGCGTGTCGATCTCGCCGCCGTAGCAGCCGAGGTCGGAGTAGCCCATGTCGTCGGCGATGATGAAGACGACGTTCGGTGCGTCCGGATGCGGATCGGGGCGGGGCGGGGCGGCGGGCTCGTTGAAGGCGATGCCCTGCAGGCGGGAGCCGCCGACGCCCGACGAGGTGTCGGTGAGGACGAGCCGGTCGAGCGACACCGGCGGCGAGAAGGTGAGCTCGCCGCGACCCTGGGCCGCGCCCGCCTCGAACTGGGTGTAGGTCCAGCCAGCGCCGAAGGTCGAGGTGTTGGCGTCGAGCGCGATCGGGTCGAGCGATCCGGCGGTGAGGGTGAGGGCGTCCTGCGTTCCGCTCGCGGCCGTGCCACCGAAGTTTCCGAGGGCGATGCGGTCGATTTCGACGGAGGTCGGTTGCCCGCCGGTTTCCGCATCGAAGTAGCGGAGCGTCAGTGACTCGCCGGCACTGAGCTGGTTGGCACCGGCTCCCCCGACCACGCCGAGGCCGGCGTCGTTGACGTGACCGGTGACGGGATCTCCGTCGGCATCGGTGGCGGTCACCTCGAGCCAGATGCCGGCCTCGACCTCGACCCGGCCGCGGGCGTCGAGATCGTAGTCGCCGACCGCGGTGATGCCTTCGGCAAACTCGACGTCGGTCTGTCCGTCATCGAAGTCGAAGCCGACGGTCCGAGCCGACAGGGAGTTGGCGCAGGTGATCGCGACGAGGACCGCCGCGGCGGCAAGGGGTGACGTCGGCCGGGTGGATTCCGAGCGTTTCATCGGTGGAGCAGGATGAATCAGTAGGGCCAGGTCACCTCGAGGGAGTAGAAGCCCGCATCGTCGCCATTCAGGTGCGAGAGGCTGAGGGTTCCGTCGGTGGTGCTGGAGGTGCTGGCGACCGCTGCCCAGCTCGCGGGTTGGAGGCTGGGCGAGTGCAGCAGCCGGTACTGGCGGCCCGCTCGGCCACTGAAGGTGGCGGTGACGATGCGGTCGCCGGGATCGGGGACGACGGTGAAGTCGAGGTGGAGCTGGTCGGCGAGGTCGTCGGGGTCGGTGCCGGCGATCATTTCGAAGAGATCCGAGTAGGGGTCGCCATCGGCATTGAGGGCTTCCTCGGCGGCGTTGTAGGGGTCGCGGCCGAGCTGGCTCTCAAGCTCGTCGGGCGCCCCATCGTTGTCGGAGTCCGTGTCGGCCCAGTCTTCGACCCCGTCGCCGTCGGTGTCGCGGTTTGGAAAACCCTCGGCGGCATCGCTGAGTGTGTCGCCGTCGTGGTCGCCATCGGTTCCGCGGATCCAGTCGACCTCCCAGGTGGTGGCATCGAGGAAGATCGGGTCGACGCGCAGCCGGGTGATGGTCTGGCCGTTCCATTCGGAGGAAAGACCGGAGGTCGATGCCGGGATGCGGAGATACTGCCAGTCGCCGCTGCCGGTGTAGGGGAGGTCGAGGCGTCGGGCGGCCGCGAACGCATCGGCTCCCTGCCGGCCCCAGAAGAACTGCAGGTCGGCGTTTCCACTGGCTCGCAGCTTGACGTAGAGGTCGGGCACCTGGCTGGCGTCGAAGCTGAAGCCGGTGCGCTGGAGCTGCGGATCGGCACTCGTGGACAAGCCGCCGACGGTGCCGGACTCGATGAGGACGTTGTCCGAGTTCGAAGGGGACCAGCCCTGGAGGTCGCCGTCGGTATTGAACTCGAAGGCGAGGTCGCGGGCGTTGCCGGGATCGCGGTGCCGGAGGGTTTCCTCGGAATCGGTCATGCCGTCGCCATCGGTGTCGATCAGGCTCATCACCTCGATCAACTGGTCCGAGGCGTCGAGGATCTCGATCGAGACGACATCGCTCTGGAAGTAGCCGGAACTCGGCTGGAAGCGGATGCCCGCCACCGGGGCACCGGGCGCGATGGGGATCTCGATCGTGCGCTGCGTGTTGTCGTGAGTGACGGCGAAGGCGGTGGAGTTCGGCACGGTCCACTCGTCGCCCGGGTTGAATCTCCACCAGATTCGTCCGTCGCCGTAGCTGCGGGAGGTCATCACGACCCGGATCTTGGCCGGGGCCGGAAGGGCGGAGAGGTCCGGGCTGTCGAGCGCGGGCAGGAAGCTGTTGGAGACCATGCGGATGGCCCCTGCGTCGCCGTCCTGGACCCAGACGCCGAAGTTCGGAGTCCAGTTGTCGAAGCTTGGCGGGACGTAGTTCGAGTTGAAGTTCGGGACCAGCGAGTCGGTCTCCGCGAGGTGCTGGGAAATGAGAGCGTCGAGGGTTTCGACGAGCCCGCCCGGCTCCATGTGATCGCCGGCGAGGTTGTGCTCCTCACCGGGATCGACCGACATGTCATAGAGCTCGTAGCGGTGGTCGCCGGGGGCGCCGTTGCCGTGGAAGAAGCGGATCAGCTTCATGTCTCCCTGCCGGACCCAGACGCCGGGGAAGGTGCCGGTGGCCGGGGGCGACTGCGGGAACTGGTTGAAGATGACGCCGTTGTTGGCCGGGGACTGGCCCTTCAGGGAGGGGACGAGCGAAAGCGAGTCGAGCGAATAGCCGTCATAGGCCGGGACGTCGGCGATCTCGAGAATGGTGGCGTAGATGTCGAGGTTGTTGACCAGGTCCTGGCTGGTCGTGCCTTCGGCGATCTCGCCGGGCCAGTTGACGATGAAGGGCACGCGGGTGCCGCCGTCCCAGATGCAGGCCTTCCCCGCGCGCGACGGATGGTTGTCGGTCGGCACCGCGAGGTCCTCCTCGATCCACGAGTACATCCAGCCGCCGTTGTCGCTGGTGAAGACGATCACGGTGTCGTCGCGCAGGCCGAGCTCCTCAAGCTTGTCGAGGATGGTGCCGATGCCGTCGTCCATCGTCTCGATCATCGCGGCCATGGTCTGGCTGTCCTGGCGGCCCTCGGGATCCGGGTTGGTGGTTTTCTTGGCGGTGTACTTGTCGCGCAGCGCGGTCTTGGCCTCGAAGGGGGCGTGGACGTCATACCACCACATGTTGATCAGGAACGGCTGGTGGCGGTGGTCGCCGATGAAGTCGGCGGCGTAGGCGGCGAGGATGTCGTTGACGTGGTCGCCGGCCACGATCGGGCTGCCGTCGGGCCAGGTGGCCGGGATGTTCGAGTCGGCGGTGAAGGGCGCGAAGAATCCACCGGGCGGTCCGGGGTGCTGGCGGCCGCCAATCACGAGATCGAAGCCCTGGTTGTCGGGCACGTACTCGTCCATGCCGAGGTGCCACTTGCCGAGGAAGGCGGTCGAGTAGCCGGCCTGCTTGAGGAGTTCGCCGTAGGTGACGTAGCCGTTGGGCAGGCGGGTGCGGGTGCCGACCGAGGTCGAGGGCAGGTAGGCATCGCCGGTGGTGGGCACGCCCGGATCGAGTTCGACGCCGGCGACGTGACCGGAGGGCGTGTTGAAACGGACGCGGGCCGGGTAGAGGCCGGTCAGCACACCGGCGCGGGTCGGAGAGCAGAGCGGGTTGGCGGCGTAGGCGTTCGGGAAGTTCATCCCGGCGGCGGCCAGGCGTTCGACGTTGGGCGTCTCGTAGAAGACGCTGCCGTTCGGCGTGACGTCGCGCCAGCCGAGGTCGTCGGCCATCATCACGATGACATTCGGACGGTTGCCGCTTTCGCCCACCGCGATGCGATCGAAGAGGATCTCGCTGCCGGCGGACTCGCCATTCGGGAGGTCGATGCGGAGCCGCTTGAGCGTGCCCTGCCAGTCCGGATGGGTGCTCATGTCGATCTCGTAGGTGGTGAAGCCGGGGTCGTTGGGGACGACGGCGAAGCCCTTCGAGTTTCCGGCATAGACCGGGTCGGCTTCGGTCTGGAAGAAGATCGTTCCGTTGCTCAGGGCGGTGGGGTTCCGAGCCTTGATGAAAAGCTTGTCGATGCCGGTAAGGTCGAGGCCGAGGTGGTCGGGCGACTGGATCCAAGGGTCGTTTCCCGCGGAGGTGATGGCGAGGTTGCCACCGCTGACCGACAGACCGGAGATCCCGGTGCCGGTCCAGCCCTCGGCATCGCCGTCGATGTTGAAGATCCAACGCAGCGAGGACGCGGGGTGGACATTCTCATTGTGGAGGTCCGCGAGTTGCTGGTCGGTGAGGGCGGTGTCGTGGATGCGGATGTCATCCATCAATCCGTCGAAGGCCTGATCGGGGGTCGTCGTGCCCTCCGGTCGGACGCCGGCGAAGAGATGGGTGGCCGTGACGGGCGAACCGACCGCGTGCGCGACGCTGTCGGTGAGCGCCGCCACATCCCCCGGGGCGAGTGGCTCGGTGCCGAGCGGGATGGCGGTGACCTGGGAAAGCCCGTCATTGACCGTCCCGGGGGCGGACGAGGCATTGAAGCGGAACGCGACCAGATGCCAGGCATCGGGGGTGAGCGCCGAGGCGGAGGAGGTGGTGGCCGACTTGTGGGTGCCGTCGCCGACGAAGACGCGCAGAGTCCCGCCCTGCTTCTTGAAGTTGAAGCCCCGGCTCATCGCGGCGAAGGCGTCGCCGTCCGAGCAGTCGAGGATGCGCTCGTTGTCGTCGAAGCCATCCGGACTCGCCTTGACCCACAGCGTGATCGTGAAATCGCCGGAGGGGAGGATGGCGTCGGCCGGTCCGAAGTCGAGATGGTCGGGATCGGTCTCCTCGAACTCGAAGGCGCCGGCCATCACGCCGGCCCGGCCGCGCACGAGCGCGGTGGCGGTGGCGTCGGGGCCGCCCTCCGAGTCGGCCACCGCCTCGTGCTGGAAGGTGGGGTCGAGCCGGTAGTGATGGGTGGTGGCGGCGAACGAGGTATCAGGAAGACTCAGCGAGCCGGCGAGAAGGAGCGAGGGGATGGCGGCTCTCATGGATCAGGGAGCGGAAGCGGGCGAAGGTTGGCCGGCTCCGGGAGGGAAGTGCTCCCGGAGTCAGAATCGACGGTTGCCTCAGGAGAGGGGCTTACGGGCTTTCCACCCGCACGAACAGGCGGCCGTCGACCGGGGTTGCGGTGAGTTCGACATCCACCGTCTGCAGGTCGCCGACGCTTGGTGTCGAGGTCGCTCCGGTGTCCTCGGTCCACACGCTCAGGTCGGTCGAGGTGAAGATGCGGAAGGTGGCTCCGGTGAGGGCGGGATCGCGACGCGTGTAACTGAAATCACCGTCGGTGTTCAGCGTCGAGCTGATCGGGCTGAGCGAGCCGGCATCCGTCGGGACCAGTCCGAAGATGCGCTCGTCGTCGTTGCTCACCCCGTCGCCATCGAAGTCGTCGTTCTCAAGCGTGCCGGGGGCGCCGGGCGTCCAGGTCTGGGACCCGGCCCAGGAGTCGTAATCGTTGCCGGTGGTGTCGCGGTAGATGCGCACGGCGTCGATTCCGACGATCGAGCCCAATTGGTTGGTCGGATCGATGCGGATCCCGACGAGCGGTCCACCGAGGTCGTCGGTGAGATCGATGCGGAAGGTGTGGTTGAAGCCGTCGAAAGGGATGCTCGGAACCACGAGGCTGGTGGCCTGGGCGAAGGGATTGCCCGCGGTCCGCCAGAAGATCTGGGCGCCGCTGGTATCGTCCGGATCGGCGGCGAACTCGATTTCGAGGAAGACGCGTCCGTTGCCGGGAGGCACCACCGACAGGGGCGGGGAGGTCAGGTTCGGGTCCCCGGTGGTCGCTTCCCCGAAAACGGCACTGGAGAAGACGCCGGTATCACCCCCGGTATCGGGGATCTCGATGTCGAGGTTCGTCGGGTTCCAGCCATCGAGGTCGTCATCAACATCCCAGTCCCAGTTGCCGACGAGCAGGTACTCGGGACCGAGGGGCGAGGCGGGGTCCAGTTCGCCGAACGGCGGGGGATTGTAGGGGATCTCCGGACCTTCCGAGTAGATGCGGATGTAGTCGATGTTCGAGTCGATGCCGAGGGCATCCGACGGGTCGTAGCGGAGGCGGGTCAGCCGGCCTCCGAGTCCGCTGCCGTCGTAGGTGATGCGCACCACGTGGGCCGAGTCGTCGGCGGGGACGTCGGGGAGGATGATCCGCTGGTCGCCGTTGATGCCGCCGTCGTCGGTCGCCCAGTAGAGCTGCTTCTCACCATCGTCGTCCGCATCCGTGTTGATGCCGAGTTCGACGATGAAGCGTCCGGTGGTGACGTCGAGGACGTTGAGAGGGGGCGAGATGAACTGCGGGTCACCGGTGGTGCTTGTGCCGCTGACAATGCCGCCACTCACCCCGCCGGGAAGCGGGACGTCGAAGTTGACGGGGGTCCATCCGTCGAGGCTGCCGTCGGTGTTCCATTCCCATTCCTCGCGGAGCGTGAATTCCGGGCCGATGGCGCCGGCCGGATCGACCTCCGCCGAGATCTGGGTCTCGTAGAGGGTGAGGCGGTCGACCTCAAAGGAGGTGCCCGGCAGATTGTTGACGGTGTCGAGGCGGAATCCGTCGATCCAATCGCTGGCGCCGAGCTTCAGGCCACCGTTGTCGTTCCAGGTCAGGAGATGCCAGCCGTTGGACTCGGCGACGATGCTGTCGGGAGCCCCCAGAGCCCAGGGTGAGGGCCCGATGGTGGCGCCGGGATTGCCGTAAGGGGCGGTGGTGTAGAAGAGCGAGACCTGGCTGGCATTGATCGAGTCGCTCGCATCGTAGTCGTCGTCGCCCTCGGTATCGATGCGGATGCGGAACTCGATACGGCCGACGAGGGCCCGCTCGACATCCACGACGAAGTCGGTGCGGAGTTGGGGATCGTTCTGGCCGGCGGCGACGGCCGCGGCGAGTACGGTTTCATTTCCCGGGGTGGAGGTCGTGTAGCCCTCGACCGCATTGAAGTCGGTCGTGAAGCGGTTGTTGAAATCCACCCAGTCGTTCTCGCCGACCAGGGCGGTGGTCGAGTCCGGATTGTAGCCGATGGTTCCGTCGAACTGTTCCTCGAAAAGAATGCTCTGGCCGTGGGCGGCGAAGGAAAGGCAGAGGGAGAGCGTGGCTCCCCGGAGCGGGGTCATCATGGGTTTCGGATTGGGATGGGTTGAAGGCGGAAGCTTCCTGGTAAGGGAACGTTTCCTAACCGTGCTCAGGATGGCACCGGGCACCTGCGATGTCATGGCACACGATCGTGCGTCACGGTCGTTCGATCCGGACCCGGTGGAATCGTGTGGACCCGTCTTCCGGTGCTGCTTCGAAGCGCAGAGAGGCTCCGACGGCCAGCGGGCCCCGCCTTTCGGACACCTGCCAGGTGCTGAGATCCGCGCTCGTTTCGTGCAGGTATTGGCGTCCCGGTTGGGCGGCGACGGTCAGTTGTCCGTTTTCCAGCACCGTCCGCGGGCGGGCGAGAGGATCCGACGGGTCGGTGCCGGCGACGAGCTCGTCGAGGTCGGTCCAGCCATCACCGTCGCGGTCGTCGGGGGTGCCGGCCGCCGAGGAGAAATGCATGACTTCCCAGGCGTCGGGAAGACCGTCGGCATCCGCGTCGGATGGAGGCCCGGGGTAGCCGCGGCGGGAGCGGGAGACCGTGAACTCGTCGAACCAGGCGTGTTCGTCCTTGGTCGCCTGCCAGATCGAACTGCTGCTGCCGCCGAAGAAGGTGCTGAAGAACACCCAGGCAAGGGTGGCGTCGGCCGTCGGGGCGTCGCGGAAGTAGAATCCCGGGTAGCTGGCGGCCTTCACGCCGTCGAGCCAGCCTTCCATGAGGCCGTCGAACTCTCCCGGCGTGTTGAGCCGCATGCGGATCTCGATGTGGTGCCAGCGCCCGGGCTCGAAAAACGCCTGGAAACCCTCGGTGTTCCACCAGAAGCGGTCACCGGGGTCGTAGAGGTTGTCGGAGGGGACGTGGACGTAGAACTCGATCTTGCCGGCCTCGCGCCACATCAGTCGGCCGGACCACTCATGGGTTCGGTCGTCGAAGGAAACCGCGCCGCCGAAGCCCGGGAGCTTGCCGCCGAGCACGAAGTCGAAGTCCTCGTCGAAGCGCACCCAGTAGCTCAGGTAGAGCTCTTCATGAGGTGCATTGAGATCGATGAACCACTGGGCGCCGCTGTTTGCCGATTGCTGTCCGCCTTGCGGGTAGAGGACCCGGATCGCGCGGCCGGAGCCGTCGCGGGTGCGGTCGTCGATGGCGAGTCGTCCCTCGTCCGGTCCGTTCGCCCACTTGGTGCCGGGCCAGCGGGGGATCCATGAGTCGTCATCGTGGTCGCCGGCGGGGAAGCCGTCGAGGTCCTCGTGAAAAAGGATGTCGGGGCCGGACGGGCCGCCGAAGCCGGGCGCCGGTGAGCCGTTCGTCTCGAGTGAGAGCCGGGCGAGGGCGCCGGTCAGGCCGGCGTTGTAGTCGAGGGCGACCTCGTTCTTCTGGAAATCGGTGCGGTCGTCGGCAAAGCCGTCGTTGGCATCCGGACCGCCGACCATGGCGCCGTAGAGAATGTGAAGGTTGTCGGTGGGTTGGTGGATGTCGTTGGTGGTCGATCCGTGGGCGGAGCGATGATGCGGATTGACCGGCGGGTTCGTCCCGAAACCGCAGACGTAGCTGCGGCCGGCCGGATTGGTCCCGAGGAGGTAGTCGATCTGCGCTCGGGCGAAGTCCGAGTAACGGTCGTCGGGGTCGCCGATGCGGTCGGCATGGACGAGGGCGCAGAATGCGGTGTTGGCGGCGTAGCGGAGGGATCCCCACTCCGAGAGAAAGGCGAGCCCGCCGGGGGTGATCGCGACCTGCTGGCCCTGATGGCCGGTGGTCCAGTAGTCGAGCCATGCCGAGGCCTTCGCAAGGGAGTCGGCGTCGCGATCGACGATGGCCTTCAGAAGGTGGCAACCGTAGCTCTTGTCGTCCCAGGAAAGCGTCCAGTCGTAGGCGCCGGGGACCTGGTCGTAGGCCGCGCGGGCCTCGTCGAGCCACTCGCTCCGCCCGGTGGCCCGGTAGAGCCAGAGCGCTCCCCATGCGAGCTCGTCGAGGTAACCACTAGACGTGTAGTAGGGAGAAGCCGTGGGGATCGAGTCGCTGTACTTCCCGCGGTGGGTGTCGGCGAAGCGATGGAGTGATTCGGCGTGCTCGATCATCTCGGCGGCGAGCGTGGGGTCGTCGCCGGCGAGCACCATGGCCGAGGCGGCGAGGGCGGCGGCCGTTTCCCCGGCGAGGTCGCTGCCCGGAGCGGTGGCATCGACGCGGAAGGCCGGTCGGGCCATGGTCATCGCCTCCGCCGGGCCCCAGAAGGCGTGGTCAAGGGCGGGGTCGCCGACCTGGCCGTAGAAGGCGCTCGTTTCCCCGGTCGGGGTCCTGACATGGCAGCGCATCAGGTAGTCGGCGCCCCAGCGGAGGAGGTCGCGGAGTTCGTCGAGCTGGCCGACGTCGGCGTAGGCTTCGGGATACTCGATCGCCCCCCAGGCCAGGAGGGTCATGCTGAAGGCCATCGGGAGGCCGAACTTCACGTGGTCGCCAGCGTCGTGGAAACCGCCGCTGAGGTCGAGCCCGACGTCCGAACCGTCGGTGAGGCCGGAATCGCCCCGCCAGCCGACGCGGAAATCGGGTGGCAGGTTTCCCGATCGCTGGGCGTCGAAGAACCAGAGGGACTTCTGGAGCGCCTCGGCGTGATTGAAGCCCCCCTCGGGAGGGGTGCCTCCGGTCGAGCCACCGCTGCCGCCGTCGCCGGTGATGATCTCGACCGTGATCCCGGTCGGCGGGGCGCTGCCGTTGTCGGGATCGACGATCATCCCGAAGTGAGTCGATTCCCCCGGGGCAAGGTCGCCGTTGTAGCTTTCGTTGCGGACCGCGTAGGCGAAGGAGGCGGGATCGCTCTCGCCGGCTTCGATGATACCGCGCCAGAGTGAACTCACCGGGCCGCCGAGTTGCATCCTCACCCGCCAGCCGGAGATGGCGTCCGGCGTGTCATTCGTAACCGTGACGGTGGCCTTGTAGGAGTCGCCGAAATCGTCGTCGAGCGTGGCGACGGCGGTCTGGGCCGGGGCGTGGGAGCCGAGCAGGAAGGCTGCGAGGAGTCCCGGGAACGAACGCATCGGGGACCGGGTCAGGCACGTGTCCGCCGGAAGCCGAGGAGCAGGCCCGCGGCTGCGACGAGGATCCCCGCGGAGGGTTCCGGAATCGGGGGGACGTCCGCTCCGGTGTAGATCGTGAAATCATCGAACTTGTGGCTGTTCGAGCTGTCGGAAATAAGTCCGAAGCGGGCGTTCAAGGGGATCACGTAGGTGCCCATGTCGAAAACCGCGTTGCTGACCAGGGTGGTGTCATTCTCCGTGTCTTCAATCGACACGCTCAACTGGTTCGAGCCCTGGGTGCCACGAACACTCAGTCGGTACCAGATGTCGGCCTGGGAAGTGGCGCTGCTGTTGGTACCGATCGTGCCGTCCGCCGTGGTGGTCACCCGGAACAGCGAGCCGGGGTTCGCCCCGATCGCGGTGTCGGAATCACGGAGCTGAACCGTTGCGTTGTTGGTTGAGCTCGTTCCGACGAAAAGACCGCCGAAGAGGGCCGTGCTGTCGTAGCCTACCAGAACCTGCGCGAGGAAGTCCTCACCTGCTCCCAGTTGGATGGTGTTCGAGCCTGTGTGGTTCGGGCCACCGGTGGGAGCGTCGATCGCGTTTCCGCTGCCGGCACCGGCGAGACTGGAGGATGAATCCACCAGGAACTGATTTCCCCCGAAGTTGGACCAGGCGCTGGTCTGCGGGGCGAACTGGGCGCCGCCGCCGGTGTAGGAGCCGAAATTGTCGACCAGCACGGCTGCAGGGGCCGAGCAGCAAAGGGGCACGGCGAGGACGAGGAAGCGGGATTTGCTCATGGGTTTGAGCTTCCGAAGCTGCCGGTTCTCAGAATCCATGTCACGACGCACGATCGTGCGTCACCGCTCCTCTTCGGAGAAATCCAGCAGGCCCCGACGGATCGCCGCACTGACGGCGGCGGGCAGGCTGTGGACGTGGAGTTTGTCGAAGGCGCGGCGAAGGTAGCTCGAGACCGAGTGCAGGCTGATGCCGAGCTGGTCGCCGACCTGCTGCTTGGTGAGGCCGCGGGCGACGAGCTGGAGGATCTCGGTTTCGCGGCGCGAGAGGTTCTCGTCCTCGGGGATGGGCCGGAGTTTCTGGAAGGTGTCGAGCAGCATGCCGGCGATCTGCGGGTCGAGCGGGGTGCCGCCTCCGACGACTTCGTTGAGCGTCTGCAACAGGCGGTTCGGCGAGCCGGCCTTGACCACGTAGCCGTGGGCCCCGGCCTCGAGGGCGGCGAAGACCTTGGAGCGGTCGGTGAAGGCGGTGAGGATGATCACGCGGCTGTCGGGGAGCTTCTCGCGGAGCAGGCCGATGCCCTCGATTCCGCCCATGCTCGGCAGCCCGAGGTCGAGCAGGATGAGGTCGGCGACGAGGCCGCCGTCGATGGCTTCCAGCGCGTCCTCAAGGTTCGAGAACTCATCGACGCAGCGGTAGTCGCCGGTCGAATCGAGCGTCTGCCGGATGGTCTGGCGATAGACCGTGTGGTCTTCGATGAGCAGGACTTGATGGGTATTCACGGGATGTCGGGATGGGGCAGGGGCACTTCGGCGGAGCCGGGCGAGCAGGGGGCGAAACGGAGGACGATGCGGGTGCCCTGGTCGGCCGCCGAGGTCACGGCGACGGTGCCGCCGAGGCGGTCCGCGCGTTGATGGAGCGCCCGCAGCGACGTCGGGCGATCGAGGCGTTCCGGGGGGATGCCGCGGCCGTTGTCGGAGATGGTGAGGACGAACTCGGGTCCGTCGCAGCCGATGTGGATGCCGACTTCGGTGGCCTGCGAGTGACGCCGGATGTTGTGAAGCACCTCGCGGAAGAAGAGGACGAGGTGACGCCCGTCCTCGTCGCCGAGCTGCCAGTCGCGGAAGTCGGACTCCAGCGACCAGTCGAGCGGATCGAGCAGGATCGCCGCCGACTCCCGAAGGTGGTCGATGGTGGGAATGCGGTCGGTCTCGCGGGGATGCAGCAGCCAGACGATGTCGCGGACGGAGTTCACGGTCTCGGCGGCGACGCGGTGGATTGTTTCCAACTCGTCGCGCGCGTCCGGCTTGGTCCGCGCCATCTGGCTGAGCATCTGGATGCTGCCGAGATTGCTGCCGACGTCGTCGTGCAGGTCGCCGGCGATGCGCTGCCGGACGGCGCGGATGCGTCGGCGCTCGCGGATGCGGTAGCGGAAGGGAAGCAGGGCGGCGAAGCCGAGGGCGGCCAGGCCGATCACCCCGGTGGTGGCCAGCGTCCCGCGATCCCAGGCACGCTCGAGATGGGCCATGCGGTCGAGGGCCTGATGGCGGCGGGTCTCCAGCTGCAGGCGCTTGTCGAGATCCTCGAGCCAGTGTCGGCGGGGTATCAGGGAACCCGTCGGGCCGCGGCCGTCGGTGAGCGCGGTGGGCGTCCACCAGCGGTCGGCCTGCGCGAGAACCGGCTCCGCCTCCTCGGTCACGACCACGCGCGCACCGGCGCTGACGACCTCGTCACCCTCGAGGATTTCCATTTCACTGAGACCGAGGAAGGCGGGGTAGAGGGGGTAGGGTTTCCACAGGCGGGTCGCCTCGAGCCCGACGTAGCGGGCCTCGACGGGGGGAAAGCGGAACTCATGCGGGTTGTGGCCGATCTCCGGCGTGGGACGGTCGGTGTGATCGAGGACAATGCGGGCGTCGGGCTCGGCCGGATGATTCGACACGCGGAGCCGGAAATGCTCGGGGATGCCGAAGCCGGGGAAGTCGCCGATGGAGGGGCGCAGGGCGGGGAAAAGGCGCAGGCCGTCGAGGCGTCGGGGGCGCCCGAGGTCGAGGGTGATGGAGACGTTCTGGTCGGCCTCGGTGCGGCCGCGTGAGAGCCAGCCGATATCCTTGCGCTCCGGTTCGTCGGTGACGGGACGCTCCGGGAGACCGAGAGGCGTGACGCCGTCGATGAGCAACTCGGGACTCCAGAAGGACGGCAGCCGGGCGCTGCCTTCGCTGACGATCTCGACGGTGGCGTCGGCGGCGAGATTGTGGTCGCCGGAGTAGCAGAAGATCTCCGCCAGCGCGACGAAGACCAGCACGGGTGCGCCGGGGCGGGGAGCGCGCGCCTGGGTGATGTGAAGCTCGAGACCGGACGCGGCTCGCTCGCCGGCATCGCGGGTGATGATGGGGTGGCCTCGGTGGGCGGGCTGCCCACTCATTTCCTCGAATCGGGCGATCGGCCGGGACTCCCCGTCGGGCTCCAGCAGGGAGACCGTGAAGTCCTCGGGAAAGCCGTAGTTCGGGTCGAGGCCGAGCGAGTCGATCTCGCGGGCGGGGACGAGTGCGACGAGATCGACGGGTCGCGGTTCCGGCCAGCGCAGCCGGACGGTGAAATCAATGCTCCGGTCGTCGGGATCAACCGGCTCGGAGAAGACTCGCAGGAACGCCCGGGTGCCGCCGTAGTTCTCGACCGGGATATCGGGCAGGCGGTCGAGGGCGGTATCGAGGGCGCGAAGTTCCGCATGCAGCGACTTCCACTCCGGCGAGAGCCGG
Source organism: Verrucomicrobiia bacterium (assembly GCA_030431475.1). Classification (GTDB taxonomy): domain Bacteria; phylum Verrucomicrobiota; class Verrucomicrobiia; order Verrucomicrobiales; family Akkermansiaceae; genus Haloferula. The sequence goes on from JAUIJD010000037.1 coordinate 13,856, forward strand.
GCGGCGATCGAGTCCTCGGCCTCGGCCCCGCCCGCAAGGGCAAGGCAGGCGAGGAAGGGCAGTCGCCGACGGGGAAGAGTCACCTCCGAGAGTTGCCAGCGAAGCCGGGGGATGTCTGCAACAAAGCTCGGGAGGCGGGATGGCATGCGGGTGAAAGAAGGCGCTGGACAAGAAGCGTTTCATGTCGGAGTTCCTGCTGCAAGCCATGATCAAACCCATCCTCGCTCTTTTCGCCATGACATGGATCGCGTCCGCCCACTCCACCGTGGACCCGAGGACCGCGCATCGCACCGATCCGCTCGGGGTGGACGATGCCCGTCCGCGCTTCTCGTGGCGGCTCGAGGGTGATGCGGCGGGGTTGAAACAGGAGGCTTTTGAGCTGCGGGTGGCGACGAGCGTGGCCGGGCTCGAGGAGGGTGAGGCCGCTCTCTGGAACAGCGGCCGCGTGGAGGGCGGAGCGGCACGGGTCGAGTATGCGGGCGAGCCGCTGCCCTCGTCGTCGCCGATCTTCTGGCGGGTGCGCACCTGGACGGGCGGGAAGGTTTCCGAATGGAGCGAGACCGCCCGTTTCGTGACCGGCGTGATCGGTGGCGAACCCTCCGCCCCTTACATCTCGTTCAGGGATGAAACGCCGTTCCACACCGAAAGACAGAAGCTGCATCTGCCACCGGCACGCTACTACCGCACGACCTTCCAGTCGGAGAAGAAGGTGGTGCGGGCGATCGCCCACGCGACGGCGCTGGGAATCTACGAGCTGCATGTGAACGGGGAGAAGGCGGGGGACGCCTTCTTCGCGCCGGGCTGGACCAACTATCGCAAGCGCGCTTACTACAACACCTACGAGGTCACCGAACTGCTCGAAGGCGGACGGAATGCCATCGGCGCGGTGGTGGCCGACGGCTGGTACTCAGGCTACGTCGCCTACGGCAAGCTGGTCGGCTACGGTCCCCACCGGACGGGTCGCGACATCTATGGCAAGACGCCGGCGGTGATGGTCGAGCTGCACCTGACCTACGAGGACGGTAGTAAGGAGGTCGTTGCGACCGGCCCGTCTTGGAAGACTGCCACCGGTCCCGAGTTCGAGGCCGATTTCCTGATGGGTGAGGGCTACGATGCCCGCAAGGAGATGCCGGGCTGGGCGACGGCGGGCTTCGATGACTCTTCGTGGGAGTCCGCCATCCTCGCCGGGGAGAATGGCTCGGTGAAGCAGCCCTTCTTCGATGCCTTCGGCGAGGACGTGCGCGAGTTCGGCTTCGTGCGGCCGCCGGTGCTGCAGGCTTATCCGGCGCAGCCGGTGCGGATCATCGAGGAGCTGCCGGCGCAGTCGGTGACCGAACACAAGCCCGGTGTGTGGATCTTCGACCTCGGCCAGAACTTCGCCGGCAACGTGCGGCTCGAGGTGACGGGGGAGGCCGGTCAGGAGATCCGGCTCCGCTACGGCGAGATGCTGCATCCGGACGGCCGGCTGATGACCGAAAACCTGCGCGCCGCGCGGGCGACGGATACCTATCTCTGCAAGGGTGACGCGGACGGAGAGATCTGGGTGCCGCGCTTCACCTTCCACGGTTTCCGCTACGTCGAGCTGACCGGCCTCGACGAGAAGCCGCCCTTGGACACGGTCACCGGCCTGGTGCTTCATTCCGACACGCCGATGGCATCGGGTTTCGAATGCTCCGACCCGGTCGTGAACAGGATCCACCGGAATGCGGTGTGGACGCAGCGCGCCAACTGGATCGACCTGCCGACCGACTGTCCGCAGCGCGACGAACGGATGGGGTGGACGGGCGACGCCCAGATCTATGCCGCCTCGGCGGCGATCCATGCGGATGTGGCGGCCTTTTTCCGCAAGTGGCTGCGCGAACTGGAGGACTCGATCACCGAGGAAGGCTACTACCCGTCCTACGCGCCCTATCCCTTCGGCCACGGCGGGGCGATTCACGGGACGGCTTGGTCGGACGCCGGCGTGATCGTGCCGCACGCGCTGTGGCAGGCGACCGGAGATCCCTCGTTCTTCACCGATCACTGGGCGGCGATGACCCGCTTCATGGACGCCCGCAAGGCGCAGGATCCGGAGTTCAAGGGGACGCTGTTTGGCGCGCCGTGGGGCGACTGGCTGAACCTCGACGACCCGACGCCGCACGAGTATGTCGAACTCGCCTACTTCACCCTCTCGAGCCGCCTGATGGCGGAAATGGCCGAGGCGCAGGGGCTCGGCGAGGAAGTGGAAAAGTACCGGAGCTGGGTGGCGACGATGCGGGAGAACTTCCGCGCGATGTACCTGAAGGCCGACGGTCGCATCGAACCGGAATCGCAAAGCGCCTACGTGCTGGCGCTCGATTGCGGGCTGCTCGTCGAGCCGGAGGTGCGGCGGAAGGCCGGGGGGCGGCTGGCCGAGTTGATCCGCGACAAGGCGGGGGAGGACAGCACCGGGATGACGACCGGCTTTCTGGGGACCAAGCCGCTGCTGCCGATGCTCGCCGACACGGGGCACCTCGATCTGGCGGTGTCGATGCTGCAGTCGCGCAAGTACCCGTCGTGGGGCTACGAGGTGAAGAACGGCGCCACGACGATATGGGAGCGCTGGAACTCCTACACCGCCGAGCATGGCTTTGGAGGGCCGGACGGGAAGATGAATGCGGCCATGAACTCGTTCTCCCACTACGCCTTCGGCGCCGTGACCCAGTGGATGATGGAAGACCTCGCGGGCATCGCACCCGCCGAGCCGGGTTATTCAAGGATTCGCCTGGAGCCGCATTTCCCGTCGGCCGATGCGACCACGGAAACCGAGACGATTTCCTGGGTGAAGGCGCACCACGACTCGCCGCACGGAAGGATCGCGGTGCACTGGAAACGCCGCGACGACGGCTCGCTGCTCTACGAGGCGACGGTGCCGCCGAATACCACGGCCGAACTCACGCTGCCGAAACATTCACCGTGGAGCGGGGAGGTCGCGGGCGTCGAAGTGCGGACCCTCAAACCCGGAGCGCACCGCTTCGAGGTGAAATGAGGAGAGCGGCTTTTCAAGCCGCGGCATCCTTGCGGGGCAAAGCCGCTGCATTGTTCCGGGTACGGTGGGCGGCTTGAAAAGCCGCTCTCCCGATTCAGCTCACCGGCGTCGGCGAAGGGCGAGACCGAGCAGCAGGGTTCCGCCGAGCAGGGTGGTGGACGGTTCGGGCACGCTGGTGACCTGAATCGAATCGACCTCGAAGAGGTTCCCCTGGGTCTGGGAGTTGCTGTTGATGGAGGCGCCACCGATCGGGTCGATCCTCAGTTCGGTGATCGTGGTGGCGGCCGCCACGCTGCTGATGTCGAGCGAGACGGTGAAGTAGCCGTCGCCCGAATCGACGGCGGAGAAACCGCTGTTGAAGGTCAGGGCGCCCGTGTTGTTGAGAACCACGACCAGACCGACGGCATTGAAGGTCACCGTGCCTGCGAGGTCGTTGGTGGCCGGATTGTTGTCAACGTCCTCGGTCTCGCGGACCCGGAAGATGATCTCGTCCCAGGTTTCGCCACTGCCGACGGTCAGGCTCAGGCCGCTCTGCTTGAGCTGCGGGTCGTTGCTCGAGGCGGTGCCGTTGAGGGTGCCGCCACTTGCGTCGAGGCCGGAAACGTTGAGCGACGAAGCCGCCCAGCCTTCGGTGTTGCCGGCGGTGTTGAAATTATAGGAAGCGACGACCGCCGAATGGGCGGCCATGGGCAGGAGCAGAAGCGGCGAAAGGAGGGCAGGGGTTTTCATCGAGCCCTGTGACTTTGGGGACTGCGGCGAGACGCGTCTTGTCACACGATCGTGTGGCAAAGGGGGGGAGGCGGATCGGGCGGTCCGGATGAGGTCAGCGAGTTCCCCGCGCGCGTCGGTGTCGATTCCCATGGTTCCGTATGGACGCTTGCGCCGGGCTCGCACCCGGTCGAGGTGAAATGAGGAGAGCGGCTTTCCAAGCCGCTGCATCCGTCCGGTCCGGATGGGCGGCTTGGAAAGCCGCTCTCCCCATTCCCGTCACTTCACCTTCTCGACTCCCGCGGGCAGATCGATCTCGCTCTTGATGCTGCCGTCCTCCTGCTTCTCGTGGCGGACCTTGATCAGGCCTTTCGGCGTCGGGTAGGTCCCTTCGGCCCATTCCAGGTCCCCGAGATCGGGGTCGATGACCACCTTTTCGAAGCCGGGCGCGGCGGGGCGGATGCCGAGGACGCGGTGGCTGAGGAAGGCGGTGGGTCCGCCGGCCCAGCCGTGACAGAAGCTGTGGCGGAAGCCGACGTAGCAGTGCGCGCCGAAATCGCCGTGGAGGTCCTTTTTCCCGGGGGCCACGGGTTCGTCGATGCGGCCGGCGTTTTCCGTCCAGGCGAGGTCGAAGTCCTCCCAGAAGCTGGTGGCGCCCATGTCGAGCATGCCGCCCCAGTAGCGTCGGATGATGTCGAGCGCGGCGTCGGTCTCGCCGGCCTCGCCGAGGGCGTTGATGACGTAGAAGCCGTAGAAGGTGGAGAGGTCCTCGGGGCCGCCCTTCTTGAGCGCGGCAGCGGCCTCCCCGGCATCTCGCAGGCCGGCGAGGGCGCAGAGGGCAGCGGGGGATTTTCGGCCACTGGGCTCGGGGATGTGGGTGCGGAGCTTCGCCACCGCTTCGGTGCAGGCTTCCGCGATCTCAGGTTCGTCGAGCAGGGTCATGAGACGGGCGCCGCTCTCAAGTGTGAGGACCATCATGGCCTGCAGTCCCTCGTGGACCGCCTGCTTGTTTTCAAAGGTCGGCCAGTCGAGGAAGCGCATGCCGTCGAGCTGCTCTCGGCCGTCGGGGCCGACGAAGCCGGCGAGGCGGGGGAGCAGGTCCTTGAGGTAGTCCTTCTGCTCGCGCAGGTAGCCGAGGTCGCCGTGGAGGCGGTGCCAGTCCTCGTGGAGGATCACCCACCACATCGAGTAGGAGCTGATGCCGTTCATCCACTCGGTGGGCGGGGTGATGTCACGGATCAGGTCGAGGCTCTTCGGCACGACCTCGTTGTGGCCGAAGACGGCGCCGATGACCGACACTTCGGGGTGCATGTCGCCGAGCCAGACGAGGCGGTCGCGCTTCACTCCGTCCCACAGGTAGTCCTGCATGTTGAGGTGGACGGTCCAGGCACCGGTGTCCCAGATGCGGTTCAGGCGCTCGTCGGAGCAGCGGAACGATCCCAAGTACGGCACATCCCGGACCTGGAGCACGGCACGTACCTGGGAAAGGCGCACCGGGTGGTCGGGATCGACGGCGTCGATGCGGACAAAGCGGAAGCCGGAGGGTCCGACCATCTTCTTGCCGAGCCAGGGCAGGGTGACGGTCTGGTTGCGCAGCGCGTGGTCGTTCTGGGCGCCGCGTTCGTCGAGCTCGGCCATGGTTTCCGCGACGGACTCGCCGAAGCGGAGGCGGGCGCGCGGTGGGGTCTTGTCCTCCGCAATCGGGGTGAAAAGCTCGAGGTAGCCGGAGATCTGGGTGCCGAAGTCGAGGACGATGGAGCCGGCGTCCGGACCGGCACTGAGCACCGCGGGCGGGCGGGTGTTCGTGAGGGTGGCCTGGCCGGGCGCGGGCTTGAGCAGCGAGTCGGCATGCTCGACGCCCTGGTCGGCCGACCAGACGATGCGGGTCGGCGGCAGGAACCAGGTGGAGAGCTCGGATTTCTCGGCCCGGTCGGGGATTCCCTGGGCGATGGCGGAGCCGAGTGTGGCGAGGAGGGCGAGGTGTTTCATTTCAGGTCGAGATTGAAGTACTGGCGATACCAACCGCTTTCCTGCGGGTTGGCACGGCCCTTCGGAGGACCGGGCGGCTGCAGTTCGGTTGCCCACGCATGGGAGGCGGCACGGAGCTTGTCGAGCACGTCCGGATGCTGGTCGGCGAGATTCACGGATTCGTGGGCATCGCTCGAGAGGTCGAAGAGAAACTCGTGCTCGTGGTTCACCGAGAGGTACTTCCACTGTTCGTCGCGACACGCGATCTGGTTCCAGAAACGCCAGTGGAGGATGCGGTTCTCGAGGGCTGCGGAGCGATCCCGGAGCAGGGGCAGGAGGTTGGCACCATCGAGATTCGCGGGGCTCTCCGTTCCGGCCGCGGCGAGGGCGGTGGGGGCGAGGTCGAGGGTGGAGACCGGCGTGTCGAGCACCCGTCCGCCGGGGATGCTTCCGGGCCAGCGGATGAGAAAGGGGACCCGGATCCCCCCTTCGCTGAGCATGCCCTTCTCGCCGATCCAGGGGGTGTTGAGCGAGCCGTCCCAACCGCCGGGATCGCGGTCGATCGGTGCGTCGCGTCGGTGGTGGATGGGAGCGCCGTTGTCGCTGGTGAAGACGATCAGCGTCTCGTCGTCGATCTCCATTTCCTTCAGCAAGGCGATGATGCGTCCGACGCCTTCGTCGACACCGGCGATCATCGAGAGGGCGGCCCGGCGGCGGAGCGGCAGATCCTCCGGGAACCGAGAAACGTAGGGCTCGGCGAGTTCGAGCGGCGTGTGCGGCGCGTAGTAGGCGAGATAGAGGAGAAAGGGCTTCTCTTTCTGACGCCGGATGAAGGTGAGCGCGGCCTCGGTCTGGGTGTCGATGCGGAAGCCACGCGTTTCCACGAAGCCCGGCTCCCGATCCGAGCCGTCGAGGGAGTAGTTCGCGTAGTAGCGGCTCATCTCGCCGGTGAAGAATTCGTCGAAGCCCTGAGCGCCGGGGAAGTAGGCGATGCGATCCTTCACGGGAATCGGCAGCCGTCCGCGTCGATCCGCTTTGAGGTGGGGCCGGTGCGCCGCGGCCCAGGCCCGGCACAGCGCGTTGGGCTCGAGATGCCACTTTCCCACCTGGCCGGTGGTGTAGCCGGCCGGGTGCAGCATCTCGGCGAGCGTGACCTGCTCGAGTGGCAGCGGAAGGTCGGGGATGGTGTCGATGCCGATCCGCTGCTGGTAGCGCCCGGTGAGCAGTCCGGCACGCGACGGCGAGCACTGGGGTGCGGTGACGTAGCCGGCGGTGAAGCGGACGCCCTCCGCGGCGAACCGGTCGAGATGCGGGGTGCGGACGTCATCCTCCTGTTGATGGCAGCCGAGGTCCGCGTATCCGAGGTCGTCGGTGAAGATGACGACGATGTTCGGCGTCGCGGCCACGGCGAGGTCGAAGAGCAGGAGGAGTAGAAAACGATGCATTGGACAGGGGTGATGGCGCGCCGATAAGAAACGTTCCCTTTCATGACCGACTTTCGGCCGGATATCGGTGGGCCCGATGGGTGGGGGTGTCCGACACCACCGTTTCGGAGGATGTCGGGGCGACGATTCCTGTCGGGGGTGGCGGCGAAGCAGGCTAAGATTCCGGAGTCCCCGGCTATGGATGAGAGGGATGTTCGCGAGGTGTTCTACCACGCGGCCGGGGTCTTCGATCCGCGTTTCACGGAAGGCATGCTGATGGGAAGTCCGGAGAACCGTTGCCGGTGCTTCCTCCGGGCCTTCATCGCGTGGGCGCGGGATCAATGTCGAGATAGACGGAGTGGAAGCCGTCGTGGAACTCGAAGAAGGGCTTCAGTTTCGTGTTGCCGATCTGGAAGTGCAGCTTCGCGGGATCGCCGGAGATGGTTTTCCCGAGGTCGTCCATGGCGAGCGTGACGCGGCGCCAGGTATTCCGGGGCCCGGTTTCCTCGGCGGCGAGGAGGACCGGCCCGTAGAAGAGGCTGGCGACATTCGGTTGGTCCATCAACGGCATCAGGCGGAAGGACATCGGAATGGTGATCTCGATCGTGTCGCCGTCTTCCCACTTGCGGTCGAGCGTCGCGTAGTGGCCCGGGACGGCTTCCAGTTTCGCTTCCTCGCCGTTGATGCGGATGAGGAAGGCCTCGCTCGTCCACCCGGGGACACGGACATGGATGGGGAACTCACCGCTTCCTTCAAGGGTGAGCGTGGTGCTGCCGGCGAAGGGGAAGTTCGTCGCCTGGGTGAGCTTCACGCCCTTTTCCTTCCAGTCGAGGCTCGAGGGGACGAACAGGTTCACGTAGAGCGCGCTGTTGTCGGAGGCCTTGAAGTAGATCGAGTCCTGAAGCTTGGTGCCGCTCTCGATGGCGGTGCCGTTGCAGCAGGTGAAGCCGTCCATGTGCGGGTTGCCGAAGGACTTCTTCGAGCCGGGGTTCAGGGGGACGTGGTAGGTGTTGGCCGGCGTGTGTTCATCGACCGAGGCGAGGATGTGGTTGTAGATCGCCCGTTCGTAGTAGTCCATGAACCCGGCCTCCTGCTCGTACATGAAAAGCTCGCGGCCGAGCTTCAGCAGGTTGTAGGTCGCGCAGGTTTCGTTCTGGCCGCCTTCGGAAAGTCCGTTGTGGAAAAGGGTGTCCGGTTCGGCGGTGAAGCACTCGGCGTTGTTGGGGTTCCGCGCGCCCGCGACGCCGCCGATGGAGTACATGTAGCCGTGCTCGCAGCGGTTCCAGAAGTTGTCGGCGACCGCGAAATAGGGGAGCTCGTGGTTGTTGCGGTAGGTTTCGAGGGCACCGAGGATCTGCGGGATGTGCTGGTTGGCGTGGAGGCCGCGGATGGTGTCGACGTTCTTCGCAAGCCCGTGGCGGTGGTCGGCGTCGCCGAAGAAGAAGGTCGTGTTGTCGAAGAGTTTGGCGGCCTCGAGGAAACGCTCGTCGCCCGTCACCCGGTGGAGTCGGGCGAGGATCTCGTTCATGCCTCCGTACTCCCCGGCGATGTAGCTGCGCCACATCTCGATCAGGGTTTCCTGCGGCAGCGCTTCGAGCCGGGCGTGGACCCACAGGCCCATGTCGCGCGCGACCTCGAGGGCCTTCGGGTTGCCACCGACCTCGTAGCAATCGACAAGCCCGGCGAGAATCTTGTGGAGCGTGTAGTAGGGTGCCCAGATCTGGTGGTTGCCGCCGCCGTAGGTCGCGCCGTTCTCCAGCATGATGAACTGGTCCGGTGGATACCCGCTGATGAAGCCGGTGCCCCAGTTCCAGTAGTCGGTGCGGATGCCCTCCGAGCCGAGGTCGGAATCGTAGCCGTCCTTGCCGGGGCCGGGCGGGACCTTGGTGGGGTCGGAGACGGAGGGCCCGCCCTCCTCCGCGGGCTTGCCGGCCATCTGCGAGAGCTCGTGAAGCACGTCGATCATGTGCTCCATCTTCTTCTCGAACCCGGCCTGCAGCTCCGGATCATACGAGCTGCCGGCGTAGGCCTGGGCGAGGGCGGTGAGGTAGTGACCGCTGGCGTGGCCGCGCAGGCGGGTGGTCGGGCTGTCCCAGACGCCGAGCGGCTCGATGCCCTCGGGCTGCTCCTTGCCGAAGGCATCGCGGAAGACCCAGAGGAATCGATCGGGATCGCTGGCGGCGAGGCCCTCGAGGAACTTGTCGCGGTGCTCGATGAAGGCGGTCGGTTCGCCGCTCTCGTTCGGCTCGAGGACGACCTGGCCGAGGGGGAAGGGGAAAATCTCGTGCTTCGGAGCGGCTGCGGCTTTACCGGCTTCGACCACCTCGACCGTGGCCTTGGCTTCGAGGTCGGTGCCGGGAATCCGTCCGATGACGGTGTGGCTGCCGGGCTTGGCGACGCTCCGGTTGTCGGTGGGGGAGGGCCAGATGACGCGGACCGCTGGCCCTTCGGCGTCGTCCTGGTAGTTCCCGGAAACGAAATGCGGGAGATGGGGGAGATGGCCGACCCGGGTGGTCACCGTGACCTCGGCGACGCCCTCAAGCCCCGGATGGAGCCGACGGGCGCCGTCTTCGCGGTAGCTTTCGACGTCGCCTTCCACCGAGGTGATCTTGTCGTCCGAAATGGCGTTGTGATGGATCGCGGCGACCTGCTTCCCGTTGAGGGCGCTGCGGTAGAAGCGCACGTCGTGGAGCCGACCGCCGAGTCGGGTCCCGTCCCCGGCGATGGAGCGGCCGAGGAAGAGGCGGGTCTTGTCACCGACCAGGGAGGCAACCGTCGCCTTCACACTCTCCGATCCACCGACCCGCTTGCCATCGATGTAGAGGTTCAGCGTTTTCTCGGCGGCATCGAGGACGGTGGCGAGGTGGACCCATTCCTCCGCCCGCACGCGGAAACTGGCAGGACCGGCTTCCTCTCCGCCTGCGGTCAGGCGGACGGAGCAGCCGCCTTCACGCTCGGACCCCATCGGGACGAGGCCGAGGTGGTGCCCCGCGTCGTAACCGAGATCAAAGAACCATTGATCGGCGGTCTCGTCGTCGATCCTCACCCAACCGGTCATGCTGAAGCTGACCGCATCCCCGATCGCCGTGGTCGGGATCTCGATGAACGTGCCTGCGTCGCCGCCGGGCAGCGAGAGGACCTTGCCGAACTTCTCGTCTTCGACGAACTCGTGGCCGCTTCCCGTGGCGGTGGCATCGAGTCCGTTGCGCGACCAGTCGTCGAGGTCGCCGTCGAAGACATAACGAGAGATGAGGGCGGTTTCTCCGATGCCGTCGAGGAACTGGTCGCCGTCCTCGGCGAGAAGCGTGGCGGTGGACATGAGGATCAAGGGCAGAAGTCGTGAGGTCATGGACATGGGGAAGGGGTCATGGGGAGCGCCAGCTCTCGACGAGCAGGCCGGGGACGCGTTGGAACTCGTCGAGGTTTTCGGTCACCAGCACCGCGCCGAGCGAGCGCGCGGTGGCAGCGATCATGAGGTCGTTCGCGCCGATGATCTGGCCGGCGGCTTCCAACCCGGCGCGGATCGAGGCGTAGTGCTCGACTGCCTCGCCGCCGAAAGGGACCAGAGGCATGGAACTCAGGAGATGATCGACCTTCGCACGCTCCCCGATCGGATCGCGGCTTTTCAAGCAGCCGGTCAGCAGTTCAGCCCGGACGACCTCCGACACGACGAGGCTCTCGGGCTCGATTCTTGCCAGCTTGGCCAGGGTTTCCGGGCGCTTTCGCAACAGGTCGATGAAGACGCTCGTGTCCAGGCAGTGCTTCATGCGCCCTGAGCCGGTTCGGGTTCATCGAGGTGGATGTCGTCGAGCGGGATCGGGATCTCCTCCGGGGCTTCGAGATCGCTTTCGCCCCACGATTTGATCGTCTCAAAGTAGCCCTCCGGCCAGCCTTTCGCGGGCTTTGCGGCCTCCTTCAGGTGCTCGCGCGCCCAGCCGGAAACGGACTTGTGTTCACGCTTCGCAGCCGCCGTCACGGAGTCGAGCGTCTCGTCGTCGAGGTAGATGGTGAGTGTCGCCATGTAGCACTTATATCTGCACTTATAAGTGGCGTCAAGCGGGCCTCCATGCCCGCTCAGTCGGCCTTGAACCACTGCTCGTGGATGTCGGCGGTGCCGGAGAGGCCCTTCGCGAGCTTCAGGCGGTAGTCGTATTTTTTGCGCCGGGTTTCGTCGCCTTCGTAGATGTAGTCGGTGCTGCAGACGACGGCGATGACGACGCCGTTCTTCACCGGCTTGGTGAGCTTGAGCGCGCAGGGGCCCTTCTCGACCGGACGGCTGTAGACGACGCTGCCGTCCTCGGCTCGATAGACGAGCTGGCAGCTCATGTTTTCCTCCTTCGGATGGAAGTAGAGTCCGACGATGTCACCGGTGTCTCCGGAAACCTTGAGCGGGATCTGGTTGGCGCCGGTCCAGCCGGGCAGCGTCCGCTCCTCGGGCACGAGCATGTCGTCCTCGACCGTGGTCTTGGCGTAGCAGGTCGCCTTCCACGGCTCGCATTCCTTCCAGATTGGGTCGCCCTCGGCGACGATCTCAAGGCCCCAATTGTTGGTGAGAAGTCGCTCGTAGGCCTTCGACCAGCGGCCGAAGTCGCAGAACGCCGCGCGGCCCCGATACTCCTGGACCAATCGACGCGTCTGCTCGTCGCCCAGGCCGCCCTCGGATTTGGCGATGCCTTCCAGCACGCGGCCTTCGCAATGCTGCCAGATCCAGGCGATGCTTTTCTCCGAAACGAACTCGCCGAGGAAGTACGGGAAGGCCTCGCTGTAGGCGACGCCACCGAGCAGCTTGCGCCAGGTGGCGTAGCCCCGGCCGCTTGGATCATTGCCCTGATGGACTCCCTCGGCGGAAGGGCCACCGAAGCTGCCGTCCTGCAGCCAGCCGCTGTAGCACTCGATCGGCATGAAGGGGGCGATCATCGAGCCGGCGCTCAGCCAGCCCATGCTGTCGGTCGAACCGCCGCGTTTGGCCGCCATCATGCCGAGCACCCAGTTGTTGCCGCCCTCGTGGAACCACGCGGCCTTCTTGCAGCCGGGCATGTCGGCCTGGATCGCGTGGACGTACTCGTGCACCACGGCGCCGGTCTGGTAGCCGGCGTCGTCGTTCGGGTAGTCCGGGTCGAAGCACCAGACCGGGTAGTAGGAAAGCAGTACCATGGGCCAGTCCTCGCCGTCGTGGTGCACGCTGCCCATCCAGCCTCCGAGCGCCTCGTTGTCGGCGGGGTCGGTGGACATGCCGGAGCCGAAAAGATAGACGGTGCTGTAGTAGCCTTCCTTGGCCCGCTTGTCGGGCGGCCAGCCGAACTCCTTGCGGATGTAGGCGGCGTCCTCGTCGAGGCGCTTCAGCATCGGCATCCACGCGTCCTCGGTGACCTTCGGATTCTTGTCCGGACCGTAGCGGAAGCACCACCAGCCATGGACGATGGTGTCCTCGACGTTCTCCACGCCGTCGTCGAGCACCTTGGTCGGCGGCGGGATCTTCGTCGTCTCATCGGCGAAGTCGTATTCGAGTTTCGGGTGGTAGGCGGGCCACTTGACGGGATCCGCGGCCGGATTGGCCTGGGCCGGGGCCAGCCATGCGAGGCCGGCAAGGGTGGGGGTGATGAGGAGCTTCGCGTTCATGGGGATCAGCGGTGAATGTTGACTTCGAGGGTGACGTAGCCGGCGTCCTGGCCGGCCGCCTTGCCTTGGATCTTGAAGGATCCGGGCTTCGCATATTGTGCGGGGTCGACGTCGGGCCACTGGATGGGCACCGGGATCGTGCCCAAGGGGTCGATGTCCAGGTTCACGGTCTTGGGAAGCTCGAGCGGCTTGCCGGCCTTGGTCGAGATCCGGCCGCTCGGCAGCTTCCTGGCGGGTGGTGAGTAGACCTCCCATTCCGAGGCCATCATCGAGTGGAAATACTCGCCTTCCGGCTGGCCCTTGAAAGTGGCACGGAGGGTCTTGGTGACGACCGGCTCGAACTCGACCGTGATCCACTCGTCGGCCTTCGTCGGATACTCCGTGCCGTCGATCTCCTGCCAGGCGCCGTTCTCGTCCCGATACTCGAGTTTCCATTCCGCCGGCACCCGGTGCCAGTTCGGATCCTGGTGGAACATGATGCCGGCACCGGAGATCGGCACCGGAGTGTCCCATTCATACTGCGCCCAGTCGGATTCGACCTTCGACTCGTTGCCCCGGTAGGTGCTCCACATGTCGGGGGGCAGGCGCACCACCGGCGGGCGTCCGTCGTGAAGTGCCGCCAGACTCATGGGAGGCTCTTCGGAAAAGGAAGCCGTCAGCTCCGCCTCGCGGGCGAGGTTGTTGGTGAGTTGCATCGAAGGCGGGTTCGCCCAGGTCTGCTCGACGGGCAGGATCTTGTCGCCGTCCCATTTCACCTCGTCGATCGCGACCGAGCGACGGAAGTGCCCTCCGGTCTCGGCGTCCTTCGTGTGGTAGGTGATCCACCATTTGCCCCCGTGCTCGATGACGGACGGGTGGACCGTCGTGGAGGACGTGCCCCAGAGGATCATCCCCTGCGTTTTCCACGGTCCGGTCGGCGAGGAGGACGTGGCGTAGGCGATGGCGGCCTGGTAGTTCGACGGGGTGTATTCGGTGCCGCCGAGCTTCCAGTCGTAGATGCAGTAGTAGAGGTCGTTGCGCTTGAAGACCCACGGCGCCTCGTAGAAGGCCTCGAAGCCGCCCATGGTCGTGATCTCGCCGTCCATGGCGGTCAGCGACTCGTCGAGCTTCACCACCCGCGCGACGCCCCACGACCCCCAGTAGAGATACGCCGTGCCGTCGTCGTCGATGAACAGGTGCGGGTCGATGACCTCCTGGCCATGCGGTTCATCGCCGAACACGTCCTTCCAGGTGACCAGCGGCTTGCCGATCGGGTCCTTCCACGGGCCGAGCGGCCCCTCGGAAACCGCAACGCCGATCGCCATGTTGTTCGGAACCTCTTCGTTCTTCCACTCCACCGGCACATACCAGTAGAAGCGGCCGTCCTGGCCTTTCGCGCAATGGCCGGCGTAGGCCCGGTTGCCGTTGGCCCAGTCGAAGACCTTGTCGGGATCGAGATTGTTTTGATATAGCTCCCAGTCGCCCGACTCCGGATCCTCGGTGACGAAGACGCCGTAGTCGTACATCACGAAGCCACCGACTTCCGGCGGCGGTTCGTCGTGGCCGGCGTAGATGTAGAGTTTTCCATCGTCGGAAAGCGGGGCGGCATCGGCGGAGAAGTAGCTGCCGTCGCCGATGATGGGATTGCCCTCGCTGTGGAAGGCCTTGGTCGGCTTCGGCGCGGCCGAGGCGACGGAGAAGGCGGCCAGAAGGAGGATCGGGGTTCGTGCGTTCATGGATGAAAATCGGTGGTCATCGGTTTTTGACGGAGCTGCCGTCGCGCCAGCGGAACTCGGGGGCTTTCGTCGGGTCGTAGCCTTCGAGATGGGCGCGCTGCCCGGCGGGGCGGTCCATCGGCTTCTTGTAGCGCCAGGGGAGGTCCCCGAAGACCTTCTCGCAGAGCGCGGCGAGAGCGGGGTCGTACTTCTTCAGCTCCTCGCGGGTATCAATGTCGTTGTGGATGGCGTCCTTCGGGCGGTTGTTGTCGAACCACGACTGCACGCCCTCGGCCCAGTACTCGTGCGCGTTGGTGCCGGCGTAGGTGTCCTTCCACCGGCCGGCCTTGGTCGCCTTTTCATAGGCGGCGGTGATCTGCTCGTCGAAATCCGGGATCAGGTCGTCGAGGCCGTAGTCGTGGATGGTGTGCGCGAACTCGTGGATGAGCAGGTTTTCGGTCGAGTAGGGATCGCCGGGGAAGGCCAGCAGGCCCTCCTCGCCGCAGCTGCTGATCCGGCCGCCCATGCCGCGGGCACGCTTGTCCCAGAACTCCTTGCGATCCCAGTCGGACTGCTCGGGGACGTCGGTGGTGTACTCGTTGTGTGCCATCACGACGACGCGCACGTCGTTCTTCACCAGGGTCGTCAGGATCTCCGGGTGGGCGGTGAGCATCTTGTCGATGATCCAGCCGGCCTCGCGGAGCGCGTGATCGGAAACCTTCGCCGAGCCGAGCACGGGCAGATCCCCGACCCGCAGGCACTTCTGATAGAATGGATCGAGCTTGAGGCGTTGGCGCAGTTTCTCCGGAACGGGCGTGACTTCCGGTGCGGCGGTGGCTGCCAGGATGGTGGCGAGAAGAAGAGCGACGAGTCTCATAAGCGGGTCAGGGCTGGGCTTTGATCCAGACGGTCGAGCTCGGGCCGTCGGTGCGACGCGCCCCATCGCCGCCGCCGGTGGCTCCCGGGCCGCCGAAGCTGCCGTCGCCCTTGACGCCGTCGCGGTTGGCGCGGGCGTAGTAGGGGATCGCGAGGAGATCGTCGCCGTCGGCCCACTTGCCCTTCATCACCTTGATGCCGCCGAGCAGGTCGGGCTTCCACTCCATCGTCAGCGGGGCGCGGGTGTCGATGGCGCGCTGGATGTCCTGGTCGGCGCGCTCCACGCAGTAGACGAGCGGCCCGTAGCGCAGCGCGACCTGGCCCTTGGTGGCCTCGATTTTGTCGCTGCCCTTCACGATCTGTGGCTTCATCGGAATCCCGAAGCTCACCTTGTCGCCCTTCCTCCAGGTCCGGGTGATCACGGCGTAGCCGCGCTCGATCTCCGGTTCGATGGACTCGCCGTTGAGCGTCACCGGGCCGATGCCGTCGGCCTCCGGACGCGCGGAATAGAGGACGCTCACATCCCGCTCGGGCACGCGGAGGCGCAGGGAGAACTCCTTCTCCTCGGCCGGATTCACCGTGATCGCGACCTTGCCGTCCCACGGGTAGTCGGTTTCCTGAACCATCTCGACATCGGTGCCGGCGACATCGCGGACCTGGATGGTGCCGCCGATGAAGAGGTTCACGTAGAGCCCGTCGTCGCCCTTCACGTAGGTCCAGGTCGGGACCATCAGCAGGGTGCGGGGAATGTTGCCGACGCAGCAGGGGCAGACGTGCCAGTCGTAGCGGGCGCCGTAGGTGGTCAGCGGGTTCTGGTAGTAGAAATGCTCGCCGGGGAGGTCGATCGACCCGAGCAGGGCGTTGTACATCGTCTCCTCGTAGAGGCTCGCGAATTTCGCGTCGTGGTAGGCGAGATTGAGCTTGTACTCGAAGAAGATCATGCCGGTGCTTGAGCAGGACTCGCAGTAGGCGTCGTGTCGCAGCGAATAGTCGGGCCCGAAGCCTTCCGAACTCTCGCCGCTGCCGATGCCACCGGTGACGTAGTACTTCCGGTTCACGATGTTGTCCCACAGCGACATCACCGCGCTCTCGTAGTCGGTGTCGCCGGTCTCCGCGGCGATGTCGGCCATGCCGGAATAGGTGTAGGACGCGCGGACGGCGTGGCCGACCGCCTCGTACTGCTGCTGCACCGGCAGGTGGCTCTGGTCGTATTCGTGGCAGACGTCGCCGTGGCCCCGGTTGCCGAGGAGGAACTTGGCGAGCGCGATGTAGGCGTCGCCGCGGCCGTTGCCTTCCATGTCGTTGACGAAGCGGCCGAAGCGGACGAGGCCCTGCTCCATCTGCTGGTGCTCGTCATACCACGCCTTCTTGCCTTCTTCCGGGCCGATGTTCCTCACCCAGCAGTCGGCGAGCTTCTTGGCGGCGTCGTAGAGCCGGGTGTCGCTGCCGTCGGTGAGCATGTAGTGGTTGATCGCCGACTCGAGGAAGTAGCCGGCGATGTAGCCCTCGTGGTTCTGGCGCTGGGCGGGGTTCCACTTCTCCGGCCAGTGGGCCCGGTCGGCGAGGGTGTAGGCCGTCTGCAGGTAGCCGTCCGGCTCCTGCGCCGAGAGGATGGTGGGAATCCACGACTCGAGCGTTTCGCGGAACAGCTTCTGCGCGGCGAGGATTTCTTCGTCGCCCTGCGCATCGACCATCAGCGCGATGCACATCGACTCGACGGTTTGCAGCACCCAGGCGTTGGAGAAGACGAGGCCCCTGTGCTTGTCGTGCGGCTCGCCGGCGAGTGCCTTCGCGGCCTCCTCGAAGTTCTCGATCCCGCCGGTGTTGAGGCTGCGGTCCTCGATCTTGCGGATGCAGTGCGGGATCCAGTTCACGATCAAGGCCTTCGCCCGGTCGTTCCACAGCGGATTGTCGATCTGATAGGGCGTGGTGTAGACGACATCCAGACGCTCTTCCTCGGGCGAGGAGACCACTTGCACGAGGAGTTGATCGTCGGCCGAGAGATCGCCGATCCGACCTTCGAGGCCGAGGGTGTAGGTGCCGAGTTCGGAGAAGGTCGCGGTGGTTACGGCCGCGTTTGCGTCGGCGAAGGACACGGTGCCCGGGCCGTCGATCTGGCTCCACGCCAGCTCGAGCGAATCCCGGCCCTTGTAGGCGCGGGCCTCGCCGCGGAGGTAGGTCTTGCCGTCGAGCATCACGAGGCGGTCGATCCCGGCGTCGATCGCGGGCGGGAAGTTCGGCGAGTCGCCGGTGTCGAGCACCCGCCACTCGAGGATGCCGGTGGACGAGTTGCCGCTGCCGTCGATTTCGAGCCGGAGCTTGTCGGTGGACACCGGGGCGAAGGTCATGCGGTTGAAGCGGTCGGCCGAGACCTCGCCGCCCTCCGCGTCCTCGACCTCGACGAAGGCGCTTCCGTCCCAGTATTTCACCCGGAAATCGGCGGGCAGGCGGACCCCCTGACGGTCGTCCCAGAAATAGACCTCGATGCCGTCGGTGTGGATCTCCTGCGGCCAGTCATACTGGACCCATTGCGTGCCGGTCGCCGGCCAGTTGCCGTAGGACCCGGTGCCGCGCTCGAGCGAGTTCTTCGGCGAGTTGCCGTCGTTGAGCGCCGCGAGGGTGGTGTCGCCGGAAACGGAGGACGTCGACGGGGTCGCGACCAGCGCGAGGTTGGCGTCGTCGGCCAGCGCGGGCGAGGCCACGGCGGTGGCGGCCAGCAGCAGGGCCGGAAACGGGAATGCTTTATCGGTGGGGTTCATGCGAAAAGGGCGCGGAGGGTGAATGCCGATCAGATGGCCGCTCATTACCCGGTCGAGTGAAGTCATCGATCAGGAAGCGCTTTGTATTGCGGTAGGACAATCGAGGGGGGGACGAGGCCGGAGGGTTTTCGCGAGGGACTCCGCCGCATCCGTCCGGTGCCGTCGTACAGGGGGGGCGTGCAGCGGGTTCGGGCCGCGCCGGCGGTCGCTGGAACTCGCACGGACAATGGCGGCGGGAGCGCTGGAACATCACCCAATAGAAGCGGGATTTCACCCAGAAAAGCGACATGGCGTCTCAAATTGAGACAAGAGAGCGGCCGGGGCGACGGGGCGGGTCGAATGCAGGCGCTCCGGTCGTTCGGCCGCCCCCGCATTCCATTCGTTGACAGTGCTCTTCTGACTTTCAGAGTGTCCGCCATGCAGGCGTCGAAAGTGTGCGGGTTCGTGATTGCGGGGTGTCTGGTCGTCATTCCGGGGCTGCGGGCCGGGGAGCCGGTCCGGACCAAGGCGGAGGTGCTGGAGGTGATCGGCAAGGTGAACGATCACTGGCAGGAGCAGCACCCGGAGCATGGAAGTGCGTTCTGGCACCGGGCCGTCTACCACGTCGGCAACATGGCGGCCTACGAGGTCACGAAGGATCGCGATTATCTGCGCTTCTCCACGGAGTGGGCGGAGCGCAACGACTGGAAGGGCGCGAAGTCGGACAACCGGGACGAGTGGCGCTACGACTACGGTGAAACCGACCGCCACGTCCTCTTCGGCGACTGGCAGGTGTGCTTTCAGGTCTATTTCGACCTCTACAAGGAGTCCAGGCGGGCGAAGCGGATCGAGCGGGCGAAGGAGGTGATGAGCTACCAGATCACCACCCCGGAAAAGGACTACCTGTGGTGGTCCGACGGACTCTTCATGGTGATGCCGGTGATGTCCGAGATGTTCGTCCTGACCGGTGACGACGAGTATCTGACGAAACTCCGCGAGTATTTCGATTACGCCCGTGACCTGATGTACGACGAGGAGGAGGGGCTGTTCTTCCGCGACGCGAAGTACGTTTACCCCAGGCACAAGTCGGTGAACGGCCGGAAGGATTTCTGGGCCCGGGGCAACGGCTGGGTTTTCGCCGCGCTTCCGATGGTGATCGACGACCTTCCGGAGGATCATCCGGACCGCGCGCACTATCTCGAAATCTACCGGGAGATGGCCGCGGGCCTCAAGGCGTCGCAGCAGGAGGACGGCTACTGGACACGCAGCATTCTGGATCCCGCGCACGCGCCCGGCCCCGAGGCCAGCGGCACGGCGTTCTTCACCTGCGGATTTCTGTGGGGACTGCGGACGGGCGTGCTCGATTCGGGCGACTACGGTCCGGTCGCACGGGAGGCCTGGGACTTCCTGACGACCACCTCGCTGCAGGACGACGGCCGGGTCGGCTACATCCAGCCGATCGGCGAGAAGGCGATCCCGGGGCAGGTGGTGGACGCGAGTTCCACGGCCGACTTCGGGGTGGGGGCCTTCCTGCTGGCGGCGGCCGAGATGGTCCGTTTCGTCGAATCCTCGACGCAGTAGGCGCCGCGTGGCTCTCTTGGGCCGTCGGGCGAATCCCTCCGCAACGGAGGGCCCGGGATCGCCGAAAACGCTTCCGGTGGGGCGGCGTCCGGGTTTGGATGTCGGCAACATCCAACGATTCATGAATTCACCCTCGCCTTCCCGCCGCCGTTTTCTCGCCACCGGCTCCGCCGCCCTCGGGGCCGGCCTGCTGCCCTCCCGTCTGCTTGCCGCCGATGGCAAACCGCTGTTCGAGATCTCCCTGGCCCAGTGGTCGCTGCACCGCACGCTCCGGGGCGGGAAGCTCGAGGCGCTGGATTTTCCCGCGGCCTCGAAGCGGGATTTCGGCATTTCGGCCGTCGAGTACGTGAACCAGTTCTTCAAGGACAAGGCGAAGGACGAGAAATGGCTCGGGGAGCTGAAGAAACGCTGTGACGACCACGGGGTGACCAGCCTGCTGATCATGTGCGACGGCGAGGGGGCGCTCGGCGATGCCGACGAGGCGAAGCGGGCGAAGGCGGTCGACAACCACAAGAAGTGGGTCGAGGCGGCGAAGTTCCTCGGTTGCCACAGCATCCGCGTGAACGCGAGCTCGTCCGGCAGCTTCGAGGAGCAGCAGAAACGGGCGGCCGACGGGCTGGCCTCGCTCTCGGAGTTCGCCAAGCCGCACGGCCTGAACGTCATCGTCGAGAACCACGGTGGACTTTCCTCAAGCGGCAAGTGGCTCGCCGGAACCATTCGCATGGTCGACATGGACAACTGCGGCACGTTGCCGGATTTCGGCAACTTCCGGATTTCCAATCAGGAGCAGTATGACCGCTATCAGGGGGTGAAGGAGCTGATGCCCTTCGCCAAGGGCGTGAGCGCGAAGTCCCATGACTTCGATGACGACGGCAACGAGGTCCACACCGACTACCGCAAGATGCTCAAGATCGTCCTCGAGGCCGGTTACCACGGCCATGTCGGCGTCGAGTACGAAGGCGGCAAGCTCTCCGAGGCCGACGGCATCAAGGCGACCAAGGCGCTCCTGGAGAAGGTGCGCGAGGAGCTGGCCTGATCATCGGGCCGGGTGGGCCGGGCTGCCTTCAGCAAGGCTGGTGCTGCGGGGCTCCGAAGCACTTGAGCACGGCTTCGGTGCGCGTGTTCGCGTCGAGCTTGCGGTAGATGTTCTTGAGGTGGGAGCAGACCGTGGCCGTGCCGATCTTCATCCGGTCGGCGATCTCCTTGTTGATCAAGCCGTTGGCGACGAGTCGCATGACGGCCGCCTCGCGCTGGGTGAGCAGCGGACTCGGCTCGGAAACCCCGGTTTCCGGTGAGGAATCCCGGGCGGGGCGGAGGGCTCCCATGACGGAGAGGAGGCCCGGAGCGGCGTCCGGGGCGAAGGCCGAGGCGCTCAGGCACCCGACCGCACCGACTCCGAGGATCTCGGAGATTTCGGCCTGATCGTGGCGTGAGGTGATGGCGATGACGAGGGCATCCGGCAGAATCCGCCGGAGCCACTTGGTCGTGCTCAGCGCCTTGCCGCCCGGCAGGTCGAGCCCGATCAGGACCACGTCGGGTTTCGCCCCTTCGATCTCGGCCAGACTTTCCACAATGTGCGACCAACTGCCGACGCATCGGTTGCGGGAATCGCTGCGGACGCTCCGGGAGATCATCCGGTTGGTCGTCGGGTCGGCCACCAGGACGGCGATCCGAAGGTTCGCGGACTCCAGGCGGGGAGACGGGCTCGTGTGCATCTTGACGGGGTTTTCGCGGGTTCTCGACACCGACCGGCTTCCGATCGGAAGAGGGTGTCTACCGTGAGAGGCGCAATCCGCGCGCGAAACCCGCCAGCAAATCTGACAATTTTTTCGGGAGGGGAGGCAAAGGAGGCGCCGGGTCGGCGGCGGGGGCCTACTCTTCCACGCCGGAGGTCGCCTCCCGGAGGAGCAGGCGGGCGATGATCCAGTCGAACCACTGGCCGTCCGGGGTCCATTGGGTGTCGAGCGTTTCGGCGAAGCGGAGCTCGATCGGCTCTCCGGCGAGGCGGCATTCGGCGACGGCCTCGTTGTGATGGCCCCGTGCCTCGAAGCTCATGGCGAGGACGGCCTGGGCGGCGGCGACCCTCGATGCGGTGCCGGCCGGGTGGGAGATGCAGCGGCGGGCCCATTCTTCGGCGCGGTCGAAATCCCCGCTCCGATAGGCGGCCAGAGAAAGGCTCAGCATCTGCCAGGCTTCCATGACCTTGTTCGCTTCGTCCACCGGGCCCTCCCCGATGTGTTCCTCGATCACCGAGAGGAAGGGCTGGAGTTCGTCGAGCATCTCGGCCGGGGCGGGCCGGATCAGGCACGACTTCACCACCTCATCGGCGGCGTAGGGGTCCGAGGTGCCCGTGAAGCGGTCGATGGCGACCTTCCTCAGCCGGTCGTGGAGCTCGTCGTCGCCGGCATCGCAGACGAGGGCCGTGGCCGCCACAAAGTGGATGGTCACCGCCTCGACCTCGCGCTTGTCGATCCGGGCGAACGCCAGGGCCTTGGCGGCAAATCGATCGGCGGCCTCGTCCCAGCGGCCCTGCTCGAACAGCCACGTCCCGACCTCGTGGAAGACGTTGACCGCCTCAAGGGAGGCGGGGGCATCCCTGGGGGCGGCCTGCGCGAGCAGCGCATCCGCCGCGGCGATGTCGTTGTCGCGGAGCAGCACGGCCGCGTTCGCCACCGTCTCGCCCGCTTCGGCCTTCTTCCGCAGGCCCGCCTCGGCGATCCGCGCTTCCTCCGCGACCCAGCGGAGGCGTTCCTGCTCCATCAGCGCCTCGTGTTCCCGGGCCAGCAGCCAGGAGGTGAGGGCCAACCCCCCGAGCAGCGCGAGGAAGGCGAGGAAACCCGTCGCAAAGGGCACCTTGTTGCGACGAACGAGCTTGCCGAGGCGGTAGAAGGGGTCGGGTGGGCCGGCGATGACCGGCTCGTGCCGGAGGTGACGCTCGACATCGAGCGCCAGACCGTGGGCGGATTCGTAGCGTCGGTCGCGATTCCGATCGAGCGCCTTCATCGTGATCCAGTCGAGGTCCCGCTTCATCTGATGGATCAGACGGGCGGGCGTGTCGCGGCGATGACCGGCAACGGCATCGATCCTGGAGTCGTCGTAGCTTGCCAGAAGCTTCGACGGCAGCGGCGGGTCCTCTTCCCCGAGGATGCGGCGGATCTCCTCCATCGGGAGGCCGTCGAGCCGCTCGGGGTCGAAGGGGGCGCGACCGGTCAGCAGCTCGAAGAGCACCGCGCCCAGGCTGTGGATGTCGGTCCGCGTGTCGATGTCGGATCCTCCGGCGGCGATCTCCGGGCTCATGTAGGCGGGGGTGCCGACGAAGCCATCCCCGACCGTGAGCGTGAGGTCGTCGGCCGTGCCCTTGCTCGAGGCCTTGGCGATGCCGAAGTCGATGATCTTCGGGACCAGTTGGTCCTCCCGCTGGCGGACGAGGATGTTCGAGGACTTGATGTCGCGGTGGACCACCCCCTTCTGGTGGGCGTGCTGGATCGCCCGGCAGACCTTGATGAAGAGCTCGAGTCGTTGGCGGATGTCCAGGCGTCTCTCGTCGCAGAAGCGCGTGATCTTCTCGCCGTCCACCAGCTCCATCACGAAGTAGGGGCGCCCGGATGCCGTGGCTCCGGCGTCGAGCACGCGCGCAATGTTGGGGTGATCCATCATCGCCAGGGCCTGGCGTTCGAGCTCGAAGCGGGCGATCACCTTCTCGGTGTCCATGCCGAGGCGGATGATCTTGAGGGCGACCTTGCGCCGCACCGGCTCCTGCTGCTCGGCGAGATAGACGACGCCGTGTCCGCCGGCGCCGATGCGTTCGATCAGCCGGTAGCGCCCGATGCGGCCCCCGGCCGCCTCGCTCTCGGGAGGGGTGGAGGGGACCTTGGAATCGGGCTCGAAAAAGTCCGCGGCCTGATCCTCGAACTCGAAGAGGGACTCGACCCGTCGCCTCAGGCCGGGGTCATCCCGGCATGCCTGTTCGAGCAGGGTGCGGCGCTCCTCGGGGCCCAGACCGGACGCCGCGAGGTAGAGGATCTTGTGGATCGGAGAAGGCACGGGAGGAGTTCAGGAGTTCTCCTCCTGGATGAGCTGGTAGAGACGCCCGCGGGCATAGGCCCACTGGCGTTCGACCGTCCGCAGGCTCACCTCGTCGAGGCGGGCGACTTCTTCATTGGTAAGTCCCCCGAAGAACTTCAGTGAGATGACCCGGGCGCTTTCGGCGTCCTCTTGCTCCAACTGCTTGAGGGCCTCGTCCACCATGAGGATGCGTTCGTCCTCGGTGGCATCGGCGACCTCGAGGGAGCCGAGGTCGGCGGTCGCCTGCCCCGATCCGCGCTTGGCGGTCGCCTTGGCGCGGGCCCGGTCGACAAGGATGTTCCGCATCGCCTTGGCGGCGGCGCGGAAGAAGTGCGCCTTGTCGTTCCATTCGCGGGCTTCGTCCTTGGTGAGGCGCAGCCAGGCTTCATGGACGAGGGCGGTCGCCTGCAGCGTCTGTCCGGGGGCCTCGCGGGTGAGGCGCCTCGAGGCGAGCGAACGGAGTTCGTCGTACACGAGGGGGAGCAACTCCCTCGCGACAGGCCTGCCGTTCTCGCTGGCCGCCTTCAGGATCTCCGTGAGCTTGTCCATGGCCGTCGCCTGCAAGACTCTACCGACAAGCGATTCTGTCAACCCGTGGGCTGAGCGGGCCACAGGCCGTTGGCGGGTTTCTCCGAAAGAAAGCGGTTGTCGAAGGCAACGGGGAATCCGTTCCGGATCCCATTGAAATCCATGAAGATCGCCCGACTCCCGATCCCCCTTCTCCTGCTCGCTCCTCTGTTCGCCGCCCCGATCGTCGAGTGGACCTCCAGCAGCGATGCCAGCCGCTGGCAGGAGCGCGGTGCCGTGCCGCTGGGCGAGGTGAAAACCTAGCCGGATGCGGAAGCGCTGCGGATTCTGGTGACCTCGGACCTGAAGCGGCAGGTGACCGACGGTCGGGGCGGCTGCTTCAACGAGCGCGGCTGGAAGGCGATGGAGGTGCTGTCCGACTCGGATCGCGAGGAGATCATGGAGGAGCTCTTCGACCCGGAAGCAGGGCGTCGTCTGAACCTTTGCCGGACCCCCATCGGCGCCAACTCGAACCTGATCTGGAACCTGGTCCTCGACGAAGCCGGCCTCAGCACCGGCGGCTGGCCGCAGTGCTCGCCGGTGGTGCTCGACACGAAACAACGCGAAGTCATCCGCACCCCCTGCCTCCCTCTCTACCAGCACTTCTCGCATTTCGTGGAACCGGGCGCGCACCGGGTGGCGGTGGAGGGGGACTGGGGTGACAAGCTCGCCTTCGTGAATCCCGACGGCAGCGTGGTGCGGGTCGTGGCGAACCGCTCCGACAGCGACCACCCGCTGACGCTGAACATCCACGGCCGGCGCAGCGGCCGCCTCATCATTCCGGCGCGCTCCTTCAATACCTTCGTTTCCGCCGGATCGTAGGCGCGACGGCCGCCCTCACCTGTGGCCGGGGCTTCCAGCCCCGTCGGCACGACTCAGAGCGAGCCCGGCGACGGGCCTGGAAGGCCCGGCCACTTTCTCCGGCCGGTCACTTTCAGTGGCTCCCGTTTGGGGCCGTCGGCGACTTCGTTCCCGGGTTTCCGTAGTCCTTTCCTTCCCAGCTTCGCAGGACGCTCTCCTGCCAGGCTTCCAGGTCGCGGCGCATCGCTTCGACCCGCTCCGGATGACGGGAGGCGAGATCCCGCGATTCGTCGGGATCCCGCTCGAGCTGATAGAGTGCGAAGCGGACCTTTCCCTTCTGCTCGATGCGGTGGAGCTTCCACGGCCAGTCGAGCCAGGCGGCGTGGCCGCGAAGTCCGCCGGCATGTCGGTCGGGGAAATCGCGGACGTTCTTGAGCAGGCGTTCGGGGTGGGGAGTGGGGCGGCCGTTTGCCTGAGCCTCGGCGAGGGCTCCGACGATGGCGTCGCTGTGGGTCGCTTGGCCGCCCGAGTGTCCCGACCAGAAGCCGATCGGCGGATGCTCCAACTCGCCGCCGTCGAGCAGGGGTTTCAGGCTCGCGCCATCGATCGGTCGATCCCTTGGGATCTCGATCCCGGCCACGGCGAGCACGGTGGGGAGGATGTCGGCGGTCGATGATGGCGTGGCATCGTGGCGCGGCCCGATGGTGCCCGGCATTTCGACCAGCGCCGGCACGCGGAGGCCGCCCTGATAGATGCTGCCCTTCTTCGCCCGACCGCCGGAGTGCGCCGGGTCGAGGCCGCCGTTGTCGCTGCAGTACCAGAGCAGGGTGTCCTTCTCGATGCCCAGGGATTGCAACTCGTCCCGGAGACGTCCCACCTGCTGATCGACGAGCTGGATTTCCCGATGGTAGGCGGCAAAGCGCCCGTCGGCCGCGACCGGATCCGCGCGGTCGTCGGGTGTCTCCCGGTGGGGTGCGTGCGGGGCCGGGAACCAGATCACCGCGAAGAAGGGGTAGTTGCCGTCCTTTTGCTCGCCGATGAAACGCAGCGCCGCGTCCATGGTGACGACGCTGCCCTGACCCTCGTGCCGGGCGCAGTCGCCGTTGTCGGAGAGGAAGGGATCGAGGTCGAAGAAGTTCGGGGCCGAGAGCCACTCGTCGAATCCCTGGCCGCCGGGGGAGGTCGGGCTTTCCTTCTGCACCGAGCCGATGTGCCACTTGCCGAAGTGCCCGGTCACGTAGCCCGCCCCGCGGAGGATCTCGGCGAGCGTAACCTCCTCGGGTCGGAGGTAGTGGCCGTGGTTCGGCACGTTGCCGCGGAAGGGATGACGCCCGGTGAGGACCGCGGCCCGGGTGGGCGAGCAGACCGGCGCGCTGGAGTGGAAGCGGTCGAGCACCAGCGAGGTTTGCGCCATCGCGTCGAGATGAGGCGTTCGCAGCGTCGGATGACCGGTGAAACCGGCGTCGCCGTACCCCTGGTCGTCGGCCATCACGAGGATGACGTTCGGCCGCTCCGCCGCGATCGCGCTCGTCGCGACCAGCAGACCGAGGAAGAGCGAGCGGAGCAGGTCGAGCGGAGCGATCATGGGCGGGGAGCCTACGCCCGGAATCCCCCCCGATTTTCAGGTGGCGAGTCCCGCCTCACTTCACCGGCCGCAGGCGGTAGAGGCCGGCGCCGTGGAGGGGGAGTTCTTTCGCGAAGCTCCCGTCGAAGGTGCCGAGGTTCTCGCCGGCCCAGAGGTCACGGACCATCGCCTTGCCGGAGAGGCCGATGTCCTTGAAATCCACCGCCACTTCGGCGCTGTCGGCGATGCCTTCCTCGCTGCGATCGACGAGCACGCCGAAGACAACCGAGCCCTTTTCCGAGACCACTCCCTTCGTCGTGAAGGTGTCGTAGCCTTCCGGAAGCTCAAAGAGAATGACCGACTCGGAGTGGGTGCCGATGCCCTCGACCCCCTCGCCGTCGACCACCAGCGGCTTGTCCTCGCAGGTGCGGTTCATGCGCGGCGCACCCCAGCCGGAGTTGGCCATGCTCCACTCCAGTTCGGTCAGCTTCTTCTCGCCGGACGGCCCTTTCAGCAGCGGATCGACCCACACGGCGTGGTCGAACTCGAAGCCGTCGCCGCCATCCTTGACGAAGAGCGCGAGGCTCTTGCCTCCCTTGACGGAGACTTCGATCTCCTGCGACTGCCACTGACCGGCGATGACCGGGCTGGCGTAGTCGGCGTTGGTGAAGTCGAGGTTCTCGCCTCGGCTCTGCGCGTTGAAGAGGGCGACATACTTGTCTTCGCTGTTCGGCACGTCGGCGGTCCAGACGATGAGGTTGTTCTCGCGCGAGACCTGGCGGTTGTTGGTGCTGTTCTGGTTCACCTCGAGCATCTCGGGGTTGGTCAGCATTTCGATGGTGAAATCATCGAGCTTGGTCATGTCGCCGCCGAAGATGAGCGGCGAGCGGGCGATGGCCCACAGGCTCATCAGCGTGTAGTGCTCGTCCTTGGTGAAAAAGGTGTCGCGACCGAAGTCGATCACGCCGATCGGCAGCATGTCGGCATCGGGCCAGTGACCCGGGCCGCGGAAAGGCGTCCAGGCGTCGGTGCGCTCGAACATCGCGTAAAGCAGCCCCCAACGGTCCCAGAAGTCGTCGGTGATGCGCCACATGTTGGCGTGCTCCATGACGTGCGGGCCGGCGCTGACCGGTGTCGCGCCCGGGGACAGGCTGAGGACGATCTCGCGGCCGGTCTTGTCGATGGCTTTGCGGAGCGCCTCGATCTCAGCCTTCTGGACGTCGTCGTAGGGGCGGGAAATGTCATCCACCTTGATGAAGTCGACGCCCCACTCGGCATACATGCCGATGATGGAGTCGTAGTAGGCCTGGCCCTCCGGCTTGGTGGCATCGACGCCGAACATGTCCGGGTTCCACGGGCAGGTGGAGTCGGTGCGGGCGATGTCCCGGGCGCGGACCTCGGTGCCGAAGACCGGGGTGTTCTGCTCGACCGCCTGCTTCGGGATGCCGCGCATGATGTGGATGCCGAAGCGCAGGCCCTTCGAGTGAACGTAATCGGCGAGTTCCTTGAAGCCGTTGCCGTCGTTGGCGGAAGGGAAGCGGTTGCCGGCTGGTTGCAGGCGTCCGTATTCGTCCATCGCCAGCTTCGCGCCGGGGCGATAGACGTGCCCCTGGGCATTCGGCTCGTACCACTGGATATCGACGGTCAGGACGTCGTAGCCCGCCGGCAGCAGGTGCTCGGCCATCGCGTCGGCCTGCTCGCGGACCTGCTTCTCGGTCACCGTGGTGCCGAAGATGTCCCAGCTGTTCCAGCCCATCGGCGGGGTCTCGGCCCAGTCGTGGTAGGATTCGGCGGAGGCCGGCAGCGACGCCAGCGCGAGGAGAGCGAGGGAAAAGGTCGGGGCTTTCATGGACGGATGAACTTCAGGAACGAGGCTTCCGTGGGTTAATCGTAAATCCGGCATGAATGCCGACATGTGAACTGAGGAAACCGGGTCATGGCTTCATGCTTCCACGAGTTCCTCTGCCTCCCGCAGCAGGATGCGGGCGTTGATCCAGTCCTGCCACAGCGGTTCCCACTGGTCGAAAATGGAGGGCTCGGCGGCAAATCTCTCCTGGATGAGGATGCGGGCGGCGTGAATCTCCTCGATGGCCTCGGCGACGCGATTCTGGCGGCGCAGGCACATTCCCCGGACGGTATGCTCGACCGCCCGGCGCGCGAGATTCTCGTGGGGGATGGATTGGCAGGCGTCGAGATGCTCGAGGGCCTGGTTGAAGGCGCCTTTGCGGTACTCCATCAGGCCGATCGCGAAGCGTCGCCAGGCGACGAGGTTCTTCTCCGCCTCGGAAGCCTCGGCGAGGTCGGTGGAGGACTCGAGCATCAGTCCTTCCAGACGCTGGAGCCGTTCGAGCAGGTCGGCCGGAGCGGGCCGGAGAAGGCAGGCCTTGAGCGCCTGCTCGGCGACGACCGGGTTGGTGGTATCGCCGAAGCGTTCGGCGGCCATCGCACGGAAGTCCGCGTATTCCTCGAAGTCCCCGGCCTGGCAGAGCGCCGTGGCCGCCGGTTGGAGACTCAACGAGATCTCCTCGCTGTCGGCCTGATCGGCGGTCGCGAGAGAGTAGGCCAGCGCGGCGAAGCGATCGGCCGCCTGTTCCCAGCGCCCGGCGCGCGCGTGCCACAGCCCGAGCGTCCGGAAGGTGTCGGCGCTTTCCAGCGACGGCACCGCCCGTTCCGGCGGAATGTCGCGCAGCAGGACGTCGGCCTCCTCGAGGCTGCCGTATTTCACCAGCACGGCGGCGTGGGAGATGTCCTGACCGATCTCGGCCGAGCGTCGCAGCCTGGCTTCGGCGGCCCGGGCGTCCTCGGCCAGTTGGCGGGCGTGGTTGGCACGGATCGACATCACCGTGGCGGCTCCGAGACCGACGACCAGCGAGATGAAGATGGCGGCGCCAGCGGCGAAGGTGACCTTGTTGCGGCGGATCAGCTTGCCGAGCCGATAGAAACCGCCCGGCGGACGGGCCGCGACCGGTTCGTCGTTCAGGTAGCAGCGGATGTCTGCGGCCAGCGCGTCGGCGCCGGAGTAGCGTCGTCCCGGCTCCTTGGCCATGGCCTTGCGGACGATGCGGTCGAGGTCGTCCTCGATGTCGCCGACGAGGCGGCGCGGCTCGAGATTGCGGGCGTCGGCGACCCGGGCGAGCTCGTCGGGATCGAGATGCCGGATCACGGTCGAGGGCGCGGCGGGCTCGATCTGGCTGAGCGTGCGGCGGATTTCCTCGACCCCGGTGTCCTGCATTTCCTCCGGGTCGAAGGGGGGGCGGCCGGCGAGGAGCTCGTAGAGCAGCGCGCCGAGGCTGTAAACGTCGCTCCGGGTATCGATGTCGAGTCCGTTGCCCGAGGCCTGCTCCGGGCTCATGTAGGCGGGGGTGCCGATGAACTGGCCGTCGACCGTGTAGGTCGCCGACTGGTGGAGTCCGGCTTCGGTGGCCTTGGCGATGCCAAAGTCGATCACCTTCGGAACCGCCTCGCCCTCATTCTCCCAGATCAGGATGTTCGACGGCTTGATGTCGCGGTGGATGATGCCCTTCTGGTGGGCGTGCTGCAGCGCGTGGCAGACGCGGATGAAAAGCTCCAGGCGCTCACGGATGCCGAGTCGCTTGGCATCGCAGTAGTCGGTGATCCGCTCGCCGTCGACGAGCTGCATCACGAAGTAAGGCCTCCCGGTTTTCGTTGCCCCGGCGTCGAGCACCCGGGCGATGTTCGGGTGGTCCATCATCGCCAGCGACTGGCGCTCGGCCTCGAAGCGGGCGATCACGTTCTCGGTGTCCATGCCGAGGCGGATGATCTTCAGCGCCACCTTGCGCTTCACCGGTTCCTGCTGCTCGGCGAGATACACCACACCGCAGCCCCCGGCCCCGAGGCGTCCCATCAGACGGTAGGGCCCGATTCGGGTCTCGCTGTCGGCGCCGTCCGCGGGCTCTGAGTCGTCGGGGGCGCCATCGACCTCGAAGAAGGACTCGGCGTCTTCGTGCAGGCCCGCCAGGCGCTCCAGCCGGGTGCGCAGGGCCGGGTCGTCGCGACAGGCAAAATCGAGGAAATCCTCCCGTTCTTCCTTTCCTTCCAAGGCCCGCAAGGCCTCGAAGAGCACGCGCAGGGGAGGGGTGGGTTCGTTCGTGCCCATGCTCGTGCTAGATCTCGCCCTCGATCATTTCAAACAGCAGCGTGCGGGCGAAGGACCACTTGCGCTCGATCGTGCGCTCGGTCACGCCCTCCATCCGGGCCACCTCCTGGTTGGTGAGGCCGCCGAAGAACTTCAGGGTGACGATGCGCGAACTTTCGGGGTCCTCCTTTTCGAGCCGCTTGAGCGCCTCGTCGATGAGGACGATCCGCTCGTCCGGTTCGGTCTCGGCGAGTTGGAGGTCTTCAAGATCGACCCGGGTCGGGTTGCCGCCACGCTTCTGCGAGGCCTTGCGCCGGGCGTTGTCGACCAGCACGCGGCGCATCTCGAGCGCGGCGACGCGGAAGAAGTGCGTGCGGTCGTTCCAGGTCCGCCCGGTCTTCTTCGTCAGGCGCAGCCACGACTCGTGGACGAGCGCCG
Organism: Verrucomicrobiia bacterium; assembly: GCA_030431475.1. Lineage (GTDB taxonomy): Bacteria > Verrucomicrobiota > Verrucomicrobiia > Verrucomicrobiales > Akkermansiaceae > Haloferula. Next base: position 45,002 of record JAUIJD010000037.1, read on the forward strand.
TCGCCTGCAGCGTCTGGCCGGCCGCCTGCCCGCGGATCCGGGCGGCGGCGAGTCCGCGCAGTTCGTCATAGACGAGCGGCAGCAGGTCCTCGGAGGGCAGCTTGCCCTCGGCGCCGACGGATTTGAGGATCCGGGTGAAATCTTCCTCTCCTGACATGGGCACGGGCACCCTAGCCGCTGCCGCCGGGTTTTTCGAGTCCAATCCGGGTCGCTGCCCGGTCCGCGTGTTGCCTCATTGAAGCGGACACCGAGAGCAGGGTTCAGGGCTGAGCGGTTGGTCCCCATTGCCTCATAAATGAGGACACCATGGCGCGAGCCATGGCGATGAGCGAAGAGAGCACCCTGGAA
>JAUIJD010000087.1 GCA_030431475.1 Verrucomicrobiia bacterium
CTTCGTTACCATGCCCAACGGCGGTCGGGCCCGTCTGTCTGCTGTCCTTGTTTTTCATTTCACCTCAAGTCCAGCTCCTCGACAGACGACCCGCCCGCCATTTTTGCAGAACTTTCGGGACGGTACCGGGGAGGTCGCTGAGCGGTGCGGACGCGGAACGATCAGGGCTCAGAAAAGACGCGAGTTGTGAATCCGGGGGGAATCCAGCTCGCGTCTTTCTTTTGCTCCCCTGCTCCGGCTCGGGGAATCACAGCTCATTGTATTTCAGATTGTTGCCCTTCGACTTCTCGAGCGGATAGCGCACTTCGTTGCGCTCGATTTTCGCGGCCATCTCCCGGCCGAGATCCAGTCCAAGTCGGTCCGCCATCTCAAACAGCAGAATCCCGACGTCGGCGATTTCAGAGGCAATCTCCGGGCGACGGGTCTCGACGCGGGCCTCAATCTGCTCCGCTTGCTGCCAGACGAAGTGCTGCATCAGCTCCCCTGCCTCGGCGGCGATCGCCACGGCCATGTCTTTCGCGTTGTGGTAGGCGTCCCAATCGCGGGCGGCGGAAAACGCGCGGATGCGGCCGGTCAGTTGGCGGATCGAATCGGACATGCTCCGGAAATCGCACTCCGGCAGGAACCTGCCAAGCCCATTCCCGATCCGGTCAGCGATCGGTGCTGACGAGGTCGAGCGCTCGTCGCATCAAGCGGTGCGTTTGCCCGTCGACCGGATCGCTGGAGCCCTGCTCGGCGAATTCAATGGCCCGGAGAAGATCCTCCGATTCCTGCTCTCCCCGCAACCATCGCCCGAAGGTTGCCAGGGCCACCGCCTGACGCATGGCCGGGACGCCGGAGCGGCGGGCTTCCACGAGGACAAAGCGCTCTTCCTGTTGGCCCCGACGGACCACCAGTTCACCCGGATCCACGTCCTCCCGCTCGAACTCGATCAGGACCAGCGTCGATCGCCCGGCCTCGAGGCGCGATGGAAGGGTGTCGTCATCGCGTCGGGCGAAGGACCCGACGATGCGCCGGGCCTGGTCGCTCTCCGACACGATGGAGAGATCGGAAACCGCCTGGTCGCCGGCCGCAAGCTGAACCCCGACCCAAAGCGATCCGTTCCACTCCGTCCGGCTCAGGCCGATTCGCAGTCCGTCGCGCTCCTCGGACGTCGGGAGCGTCACCGTGTTCACCATCTCTTCCACCCTCACGGCCCGCTTCGGGGGAAGCTCGCCCTTTTCCTCGATCCAGCGGCGCACCCAGGTCGCGCTCGCGGTGCCCACCCGCACCGGAAGACGGAGCTCGCCGACATCGCTGAACGACGCCTGATCCTGGGTGGCGGGCAGCTCCGTGGCCCCGGGCAGCGCGCCCTGCTCGAGTTCCCTCGCGACCTCCCGCAGAAAATCGCTGCTCCCCGACGCACCGGACGGACCCGCCCCCGCGGTTGATCCCTCGCCCCCGGACGCCACTCCGGTCGCCGGGTCGCCGAGGGCCGGTCCCGGCTGGGAAAGCAGCGCCACCTCGCGGGCCGAGGGCCCGGTCGCCTCTCCGGGGCCGTCATTCAGGCGACTCATCAGTACCGCGGCGAAAGCCACCACCGCCGCCGCGCCGAGACCGGTCCACCAGGGCCGGAGAGAACGGCCGGCGGAGGCCAACTCGACGACCTTGCCCTCGGAGTCGGCGTCCCGTCCGGCCCGGCGAATGGCCTCGCGCTGGGACGCGCGGAGATGATTCCTGCCGTCCGGTCCCAAGGCATCCTCGAGAAAGCCGGTGAGCTTGCCGGTTTCGCGCAGCGCGAGACGGACGGCCGGGTCGGCCGCCGCCGCTCGCTCGACCGCCGCCATTTCCTCGCTCGGAAGCTCTCCGAGATGATAGGCGGTGAGGCGTGGGTCGTCGGGACGGATGCTCATGATGGTGGCGTGTCGAAGAAGTCGGAAGGCAGCAGCGTGCGCAATCGCTTCAGCCCGGTGTGGATGAGAAAGCCGATGTTTCCACTGGAAAGACCGGTCTTTTCACAGATCTCGTTGTAGCTCAGTCCGTCGCGGAATTTGAGGAGGATGACGGTGCGCTGGTTCTCGGAGAGTCGGTCGAGGAAGCGCATGACCTCGGCGATGCGCTCGTCGCGCTCCGCCTGCTCATCCGGAGCGATCATGTCCGAAGGCAGTCCTCCCCGCTCGTCCTCGTCGAGTTCGCTCATCCGCGACTCCTTCCGGAGAATGTCGAGCGCACGGTTCCTGCAGACCGTGAAGAGCCAGCTCTTCAGGCCATCACGGACCTTCTCGACGTCCTGCCGGCAGAGGCGGATGAAGGTGTCCTGAACGACGTCGCGGGCCCTGTCGAGATCGCGGACGAACCCGTAGGCGTAGCCCACCAGGGGCGACTCGTACTCGGCGAGTGCGCGTTCAATGAACTGCTCACGGGTCTCGACCATCTCGGCATCGGGGCGCGTCGGCGCCGTTTCTGCCGCTGGAACGGAGTTCTCCCGGGTTTCCTTGGGGATATTTCCGCCCCCGCTCATCGATCAGCGCACGAAGAAGCTCAGGTGCTCGAGCTCGAGCGCAAGGTCGACGTTGTTGACCTGGACGGCGTCGGGCACCTCGAGCACGACCGGAGAGAAGTTGAGGATGCCGGCGACCCCGCATGCCACCAGGCGATTGGCGACGGTCTGGGCGACGGCGCCCGGCACGCAGAGAATGACGAGCCGCACCCCGTCCTTCCGCACGTGGTTCTCCAGCTCCGATTCATGATAAACCGGCACCTCGAGGCCCCGGGCGCGGGCCGCTTCGGGATCGGCGTCGAAGGCGGCCACGACCTCGAAGCCTTCCTTCTGGAACCCCTGGTAGCGCAACAGGGCGGCCCCGAGGTTCCCCGCGCCGACCAGCACCACCGGCTGGAGACGCTGGCGACCGAGGACGTCGCGGATCATCGTCGCGAGCGTTTCCACCGGATAGCCGAGCCCGCGGGTGCCGAATTGACCGAAGTAGGCGAGATCCTTGCGAAGCTGCGACGATTTCACCCCCGCGGCCTTGGCCAGCGACGAGGAGCTCACCGTTTCCTGGCCGTTCTCGACCAGCCGCTTGAGGCAGCGGTGGTAGATGGAAAGGCGGTAGATGGCCTTCTTCGGTATGTCGATCCGCTCCACAGGCGGCGGAAGCAAAGGCCCGGGAATTCCGGGGGTCAAGCGTTGTCCCGGCGCCTCCCGCCGACGCCCCGGCGTAAACCCCGGAGCGATCGGCGCCGTCTGCATCACGGGAGGCTCGTACTTCCCACCCGAAACCCATGACCCGCCCGCTCCTTCTCCTTGCCCTCTTCGGAGGCACGGCCCTCGGCCAGACCGTCTACGTGTCCCGCATGTGGCACAACCACCAGCCGATCTACTGGCCCGAGTGGAACACCAATGGGGGGCAGAACCAGCGCATCGAGTACGCCTGGGATTCGATCTCACTCAAGCCGCTCCGCTCCTACACCGGCAGCACTTCCCAGCACCCGGAGAACGATCTCGGGAGCATCTTCGGAGTCGATGACCGGAAAAACGCCTATCAATGGCGTCCGAAGCAGTCTCTGGATGCCACCTCGGGCGGCGGCTTCTGCATGTCCTACTCCGGGTCCCTGATGGACAACGTGCGCCAACTCGGCGGCGGCGGTCACCTCGGCTACGGCGGAAACTGGAATCAGGGCAATACCGAGGCCCGGCTGTCGGGGCGCCTCGATCTCGTCGGATTCACCTACCACCACTCCCTCGGCCCTTTGCTGCCGAAGGAGGTCCTGCGCAAGGAAATCCGGATCTTCAAGCAGGCGTGGTGGAAGGCATGGGGCGGCAACCCCGACCTCTCGGATCACTCGAAGGGCTTCTTCCCCACCGAAATGGCCTTCTCCCGTCACCTCATCGACGTGCTCGCGGACGAGGGTTATGAGTGGTCGATCGTCGCCAGCCATCACCTCTCGCGGACCTGCCCGACCTACTTCGATCAGTTCGATATCGAGAACGGAAGCTACGGGATCTTCAGTAGCCCGCCCAACGCGGCCGACCAGCTCGGGCCCTCGCCGACCAGCGGCTGGTGGTACTCGGAACCGAATCCGGGCAACGCCGCCTGGAACGTCGCGCCCTTTGCCTATCAACTCCATCGGGCGGAGTACGTCGATCCGACCTCCGGTGCGACGAAGTCGATGATTCTCGTGCCGTCCGACGACGTCCTCTCCTATCGCTACGGCTACTCGAACGAAGGGGTCGGCAAGATCAACGACCACATCGCTCCCTACTCCACGGATCCCTCGCGACCGTCCCTCGTCATGCCCTCGACCGACGGGGACAATGCGTGGGGCGGCGGCTACGACTCGTGGATGATCGCCACCCCGCAGTTCTTCAGCTCGGGATACACGCCGACGGGCATCCAGTCGTTCGTCGACAGCCACGGAGCAGCCGCGGGAACGGTCCACATCGAGGATGGCGCCTGGATCTTTCCCGAGTCCTGCTACGGATCCCCCTACTTCCTCAAGTGGATCGAACCGCCGGTCGCCGCGACTCCGGCCGACCGCTACCCGAACACCATCGTCGACATGGAAACACCGGGCTTCGCCCTGAAGTTCTGGTCGTGGGCGCCGGTCATCACCGGGGCGAACTGGGTCGAGACGGCCGATCAGATCCTGGAGGACGAGGGAGGATCGGTGCAGGACTGGAAGATCCAGGCCCCCTACGACTGGGATGGAAGCTGGACCGACCCGAACGACGTCGAGCTCGCCTGGCACATCTACCTCGGCGGGCTCGACTCCGGCTTCAACTACTACGGCGGCCTCGGCAACGACGACGAGGTCAAGCCCGCCCTCGCGACCACCCGCGCCATCGAGAAACTCCAGCCATGGATGACTTCCGAGCGACGGGCGAACGACCGGACGCCCCCCTCCGTGCTCAAGCCCCAGCGCTTTCCCTACAATCCCGGCGGCCACACCTTCGGCTGGTTCAACTCGATCCCCGGAGGCGACGGCGACTACCTCAAGGAGATGCCTTCGGAATTCTACATCTGGACGCATGCCTATGACCTGTCGGGCGTCGACTCCGTCACCCTCAAGGTGAGGTTGGACCACGACGGCACCAACTCCATGGCCAGCGTCCACAACGAGACCTACGCGGGCGGGTCGGAGGTCGGTTCCTGGATCGACATTCCGATGACCATGAGGACCTTGCCGAACGATCAGGCATCCCTCAACGCCGCGGCCAGCAACGGTCAGATCAACTACTTCATCACGCCACCGGAGTTGGCGGACTACTACTTCGCCCACATCACCGACGCCAACGTCGCCGGATTCCGCGGCAAGCTGCTGGACTACTACATCGAGGCCGAGGACGAACTCGGCAACCTCCACCAGTCCGAGATCCAGCACGTCTTCGTCGAGGACGACGGTGGCGGAACCCCCGTCGATCCCCCGGCGATGCCCGGCGGGCTCGTGGTGACCGAAACGACCGCGGTCACCGCGACCCTCGACTGGGACGACGTCCCGGGCGCCACCCAATACGTTGTGTTCCGCGACTCCGTGGAGATCGGCAGTGGACCGAACTCCGATTGGTTCGACACCGGCCTGACCCCGCAGACCAGCTACGACTACCAGGTGCTCGCGCGGAACGCCGGCGGGGATTCGGCCCTGACTCTCCCCGAAACGGCGACCACCACCGCCGCCACCGGTCCCCTGCCCTTCATCATGGACGGCTTCGCGGACTTTCCGGGATACCTCCTCTCCGATCCCGGCATGACGATCTACGCCGCCGTCCGGGGAAGCACCCTTTACCTCGCCACGTGGGCCCCGGGTGAGTTCGGCAACGACCACCACCTGCTGGTCGGATCCTCACTGGAAGCCAGCGCCGATCAGGCCGCCCCGTGGGCCAAGGCCGGCTTCACGGCCCTGCCGGATGGCTCCCCGTTCATCGGAGCCGAAGGAGACAACGACTACATCGGCTGGTCGAACACCGGGGGCGCCGCCACCACCCTGCTGCGCGGAACCCCCGGCGGCCAGATGGAGGCCACCATCGATCTCGACGTCGCCTTCGGTGGAACTCCCGAAGTCGTTCACCTCGCGGCCCTTGCCTACCAGTCGCCGGACGGAGGCGTCCTGGGCTCACAGGCACCCGCCCCGGTGACCAACGACGGCAACGTCGATCCGGACGAGTTCCTCGGCATCCCCGTCGAGGCCCTGCGCGATGAGAACGCCGACGGGCTCTACGACCGCCTCGACCCTCGACTCGATTTCATCACCACCGGCTTCATGCCCGAGGAAGGCGGATACCAGATCACCTGGAACTGCTTCCCGGGGCGCCGCTATCAGGTCGAATCCGCCCCGAGTCTCGACCCGGGCGACTGGTCCCCGGTCCCGGGAGCGGAGGTGACGGCCGGGCCTCTCGAGCTGTCGATCTCGCACTCCCTAACCCCGGATGGCGACCGCCGCTTCTACCGCGTCCGCCTGCTGCCCTGATGATGGTGATATCACCGCCAAGGGGTGAGAATCACCCCTGAAAGCGGCGGACCACCGTGGCCGGGGCTTCCAGCCCCGTAGCCCAATCTCACCGCAACTTGGCGACGGGGTTGGAAGCCCCGGCCACATCCCCGCTCCCCTCTCAGGACGCCCTTCGGGATCGAAAGTGTTGCGTTCCTCAAGATCCAGCCCGGACGATGGCCGGACTGACTTGCGGGTGCCGACTGAATCAGCCCTGCCCCGCCGTGCGCGCGACATAAACCGTGCTCGCGGATTCGCGGTCCTGATGCGGATTGTGGAAAGTGACCACCTCGGCGTCACAGCTCGCAAACACCTCATCGAGCGCGGTCATGAAGGTGTCCTCGGGCGGGTCGTCCGACCACAGGGCGAAGACCCCGCCCGGGTGCAGCTTGTCTGCCAGTCGTCGCAGGCCCTCCGCCGCATAGAAGGCGGCATGGCGCTCGTGCAGCAGCTTGGACGGCGAGTGATCGACGTCGAGCAGCACCGCGTGGAAACGTCGCCCGGGTGTGGTGGGATCAAAGCCCTCGCCCAGCGCCAGCTCGAAGAAGTCTCCATGCAGGAAGGAACATCTCGGGTCCGCCACGAGCCCGGGCCCCAGCGGGACCAGCCCCTTCTCGTGCCACTCGATCACCGGTTCCAGGTAGTCCACGACGACCAGCGAACCCAGCGAGTCGTGATCCAAGGCCTCGCGGGCGGTGTAGCCGAGACCGAGTCCGCCGACGACGACGTCCAGCGAGGACGGGTCGGGATGGGCTTCGGCGGCCGCATTCAGCCCGAGACGTGAGAGAGCCCGTTCGACCTCGGTGAAGAGGCTCGTCATCAGGTAGGCATCGCCGAGGATCACCTCGTGCACCTCGAGATTGCCCAGCGGCAGCAGGGTGCGTCGACGCAGGATCAACTCGCCGAGCGGCGTCTGGCGGTAGTCGAGTTCCTCGAACTCCGGGCGGGCTTGCATGGGAATCTCCTAGCAGCTTGTCGGACTTGACCCGAGCCTGAGGTTGTCTTTCTGGCAGCGGTCCGGACCGATGGCTGGCAGCTGGCGTTAGGCTTTTGGCGATCGATGCTTTGCTGCCGGGCAGGCCCATGAGTC
>JAUIJD010000038.1 GCA_030431475.1 Verrucomicrobiia bacterium
ATCCACGACTTTCTCAACAACAAGGGGGCGAACGACAACCGCAACATGAACGACTGGCTCGACGAGCATACGGTGACCTCGGCGCGCTGGTTCCAGCGGGCCGGCTACGCGACCGGGATGTTCGGCAAGTGGCACATGGGCGGCGGCCGCGATGTGAACGACGCACCCTTTCCGCAGGACTACGGCTTCGACGAGTCGCTGACCTCCTTCGAGGGCATGGGCGACCGGATTCTCTATCTCGACGACGGCGTGCAGCACGGTCTCTCCCAGCAGAACGCCGACGTGCCGGGATCGATCGAGTGGGTGGAGTGGGAGCTCGGCGCCGACAAGCACACCGACGCGGCGATCGCGTTCATCACCGACGCCGTGAACGAGGACCGGCCCTTCTACGTGCACGTGCCGCATGACGACACCCACGCGCCCTACGACACCGATCCGGGAAAGGAGAACGACTTCGATCACATCACCACCAACACCAACGGCCGGCTGTTCCTTTCCGAACTGCATGAGCTGGACAAGGAGATCGGCCGGCTCGTGGGGGCGATTGACGCGCTCGGCGTGGCCGACGAAACGCTGATCGTGATCGTCGGCGACAACGGAGCGCCCGACGACAACATCGAGACCCTGCTCAATCGCAACGGCGGCCTGCGCGGTGGCAAGAAGAGCATCTGGGAGGGCGGGCTGCGCAATCCCTTCATCATCCGCATGCCCGGCACGGTGCCGTCGGGTGTGGTCAACACGACCACCGCGGTTTCGACGCTCGACCTGTTTCCGACCTACTGCTCGATGGCCGGACTGCCGACGCCGGACGCGCCGCTGGCCGGAGAGAACATGCACGACGTCTTTCTCGGGGCCACCCGCCCGCGGGCAACGCCGATGTTCTGGGAGTTCGCGACGAACCCCAACATCGTCGCCTCCGGACCGAAGCTGGCGATGCGCGAAGGCGACTTCAAGCTGCTGCGGGATCCCGACGGATCGAACCGGCGCCTGTTCGACATGACGACGAACCAGGAGGAGGACGACGCGGAGAACCTGATCGATGATGCGTCCCACGCCGCCCGGGTCGCCTCGATGGAGGAGCGCCTGATGGGATGGTATCGCGAGGCCCTGCTGGGGCAGTTCGATCGTCCGCGGACGGGGATCTCCTCGCTGGAGGACGGACCCGGCGGGGTGGCATCGGTGCGCTATTTCTGGGAGACCCCGGAGGGGGACTGGGTGCCGCCGATGATTTCCAGCGATCTGGTCGACTGGGATCCGGTGGCCTTCGACCCCGGTGACGCCGAGATCGACTTCGGCACCTTGCGTTGGCTGGAGATCCCGATCCCGACCGGATACGAGGACCGTGCGTTTCTGCGCTCCGAGCTGCCGGAAGCTCCGAGCGAACCGTCGGCGGCGGTCTATCTGGTGGCATCCACGGGGGAGATTCGCCGGTTCACCGGAGTGAACGCCGGCTTGTTTCCCTTGAATACCGCCTTGGGCTTCGCCGGCGGGGAGTCGGTCGCCACCGTCGCCGGCTACGGAAGCTATCAGGGCTTCACCCAGCTTCCCGGTGGATTGGTGTATGGGGTGAGCGGAAGCGGTGACGTCCATGAATGGGCGACGCTGCAGGCCTGGCTCGACGGCGACACGCCGGTGACCGCGTCGAGCGGTGCCTACAACGCGGACGAGCTTCATGGCTTGAGCTACAACCCGCTGACCGGGGGCATCTACGTGATCTACGAGGGGGACCACAGCGCCCGTGGCGACGGCGATCTCGGCGAGTATCCCAGCCTGGCGGATTTCATCAACGACACCAACGCGGTGGTCACGGCCTCGACCTACGGCGGCAACATCACCAACTTCTACTACCCCCACGAGGACGCGCCGGGGAACGCCAACGACGCGAATCCCGGGTCCAACTACTTCCAGGTCGCGGGAAACGGCAACCTGGAGGGTTGGTTGAGTCTCGAGGACTACGCCGTCAACAAACCGGCGGCGGGGGGAAGGGAGTTTCTGCAGACGGGCTTCGGTGGAGTCGTCGGTGGCTTCGCGGTGATGGAGGTTCTGCCGATCCACTTCGTTTCCTCGACCGGGGAGATCCGCGTCTTCACCGGCATGGATCTCGGAGGCACGCCGGTGAACGGCAACTCGCTGGGCGATGGAGTGCTGGCGGGCACGGTGGCCGGATACGGCAGCTATCAGGGATTCACCCGGGTTCCCGGCGGTGCGGTTTACGGAGTTGCTTCCAACGGAGACGTTCACGAGTGGTCGAACGTCCAGAGCTGGGTGAAGGGGGGGAGTCCGGCGACGGTCTCGACGGGTGCCTACAATCCGGGCGAGCTTCACGGCTTGAGCCATGATGCCGCGACGGGCGGTGTCTTCGTGATCTACGAAGGGTCCAACAGCACCCGTGGCGACGGGGACCTCGGCGAGTATCCGACGCTGGCGGATTTCATCAACGACACCAATGCGGTGGTCACGCCCTCGGTGTACGGCGGCAACATCCTGAACTACCATTATCCCGGCGAGGACGCTCCCGGGAATGCGAACGATGCCAACCCCGGCTCGAACTATTTCCAGGTCGCGGGCAGCGGGGACCTCGAGGGGTGGCTGACACTCGAGGACTATACCGCCAACAAGACCGGGTTGGGCGGACGCGAGTTCATGCAGGGCGGCTACGGCAACGCAATCGGAGCATTCGCCGGGACGCCCTGAGGGGGGCGTCGAACTCGTGGCCGCCACGGCCGCGGTAGGGACGCCCGCCCCGGTCGTCCCAGGGCCTGGTGGGTGAAGAGGGCCCGACACGTCGACAGGTCCGCCGGGGGCGTCGGACCCTACCGCTTGCGGCGTCGGCCAGGGGTCGCCGTCATTCGTCGTCGCCGGTCTCAATGTCGACCGACAGCAGGCCGACACAGGTGTCGTCGTGCTGCGGCGTCATCACCAGGCGCAGCCGCCGGGTGATGGTCGCCTCGGCCGGATGCACGGTGTTGTAGCTGTCGGGCAGGGTGCTGAACTGGTCGGTGTTGTAGATCTTGAGCGTCTTCCAGCGGTCGCCGTCGGGGACCTCGATGTGCCACGACCCGGGGACCTGAACGCCGCCCTTGTCGTCGTAGAAGTAGGCACCGACCGCGGTAAGCCGACGAGAGGCCCCGAGATCGATCTCGACCCACTGCGGCGTCCCTCGCTCTGGCCAGCTCGTCCAGCGCCGGATCGAGGTGTCGGCCGAGGACTCCGGGGAGTGGGGTTGGCGCAGTGCGTGCGTGGTGTCGTTCTCGAAGGTGTGGGAGGCGGTGACGGCGGCGAACTTCAGATGGGCCGGGTCGTTGAGGTCGGGAGAGGCGAGCGATGGATCGGTCGGGAGCCAGGTGATCATCGAGGAGCGGTCGCGGTTGCTCCACGCGAAGTAGGGAATGAGCCGGAGTCGGCGGTCGGCCAGCTTCCCATCGGGTTTGAGCTCACGCGCGGCGAGAGTGACCGAGGGCAGTCCTTCGAGGTTTCCCTCGTCGATCTTCGAGCATGTCGCCCCGGCCGCGGCATCCTTCGAGACCACGAAGCGCTGCACCGCACCGTCGTTGTCGATGCCCTCCGCGCAGAGGATGACGGGACCTCGGGAGAAGGCGATGCGGCCGCGGTTCGAGGCGACCTCGTCGATGCAGGTGCTCGCGCGGACCGGCATGGGGAGCTCGAGTTCGACCCGGTCGCCGGGATTCCACGTCCGATCCAGCGCGACGTATCCGCTTTCAGCCGTGGCATCGACGGGGGTGCCATTCACTTTCAGCGTCCAACCGGGGGCGGACTCGGTGTAGTGGTAAAGCTCGCCGGGCACCACCTGACGTCCGGTCCAGGTGGGGATTCGCAACTGCAGGGTGAAGCGGGTGGCTTGCTCCGGCGCCATCTCGAATCGGATGCGCCCGTCCCACGGGTAGTTCCCCGTCTGCCGCAACCGGACCTTCCCCGCCGGGAGGTCGAGCGTGGTTTCGCTGGCGGCGTAGAGGGCGCAGCGGACCTCATCGCCCGAGGTCGCGTAGAGGTAACCGGGGATCTGGGGGATGAGGCGGGCGACGTTCGAAGGACAGCAGGCGCAGCCGAACCAGCCGGAGCGCGGGCGATGCTGGTCGTCGGCCTCCAGCGGGTTGGGGTAGAAGAACGACGTTCCGTCGAGATCGATCCCCGACAGGCAGTTGTTGAGGAGGGCGACCTCCGCGACATCGACGTACCTCGCGTCGCGGTGCTTGAGGAACATCCGCATGTTGAAGAACACATTCCCGACCGCCGCGCAGGTCTCGAGGTAGGTTTCCTTGTTGGGAAGTTCGTAGGCGGGGCCGAAGCCCTCGATGCCGTGGACCGCACCGAGTCCGCCGGTGATGTGCATCTTGCGGTCGACGATGTCGTGCCAGATCGAGTCGAGGGCGGCCGAGAAGTCGTCGGACCCGAGGACCGAGTCGGTCTCGGCCATCGCGGCATACTGGTAGGTCGCCCGCACGGCGTGTCCGACGGCCTCGGTCTGTTCGGCCACGGGGGCTTGCTGTTGGGCATAGTCCGGCGAGTTGGTTCCGCGTCCGTCCGGGACGAAGGTCACGCCGCGGATGTCGAGGAAGCGCCTCGCCATCTCGAGGTAGAGGCGGTTGCCGGTGTATTCATGCAGCTTGAGGAGGCCGAGTTCGATCTCCTGGTGACCCGGCGCCTGCATCACCGGCTTGCCGTCGTGGTAGGCCGGGTCGCCCTCGAAGATCACGCGGTTGACGTGTCGGGCCGATTTCTCGGCGACCTCGAGCAGCTTCGTTTTCCCGGTCGCCCGGGCGGAGGCAACGGCGGCTTCGTAGAGGTGCCCGACGTTGTAGAGTTCGTGGCTGTGGATCACGTAGCTGTAGGGACGGTCGCCCATTTCCCGTGGGTTCGGGTTGCCGACGATGTGGCTGACGTAGAGGTAGCCGTCGTCCTTCTGGGCCCGGGCGATGATGTCGATGATGCGGTCGAGCTGCGCCTCGATCTCCGGGTCAGGCTCGGCCTGGATCATGAGCGCCGCGCCCTCCATCACCTTGTAGAGGTCGGAGGTGTTGAAACGATGCGCCTCGGGCTTCGGGGTGGTGCCCCCGCTTTCCAGCCACTCGGCGCACAGGCGCAGGCGCCGCTGCGCGACCTCGGTCTGGGTCAGCGCGTGGGGGAGGGTTTCGCTCACCAGCAAGCGGATGCGCGGCGCCCAGATTGGATCGGAGGTGTCGACCTGATCGAAGGGAACGAAGGTCAGCGGCTCGGCGGTGGCGGTGGCGACGAGGGAGAACCCGAGGAGAAGCGGGCGTGGCGGTTTCATGGGCATGGAGGGAACGGCGGTCAGGGCCCCGATCGTTCAATCGTCCCACCCCTCAAAAGGGGCGCCCTCCCCGAGGGCTCCTGGATGCAGCGCAACGTTCCGCGGCGCCTCGGGTGAAGGGCGGATAAGAACTCGCGGCGGGTGGCGTAGGATGGCACTCTTCCACCTTTGAATCGCTCATGGACGACTACTCACGCCGCGCCTTCATCCGGACCAGCCTGCCGGGGTTTCTCGGGCTGACCCTGGCACTCCCGGGCATCACCGCGCTGGCGACGCGCGCCAATGCCTGCGAGGGCAGGGTGCCGGAGGACGGAGCGATCCATTGGGATGCCTTCCTCGAAGCCATCGCCGGGGAGGCGGGACGGCAGCATCTCGACGATTGGGACGAGCCCCGCTACGTGGCGCGGGCGGCGGCGATCGCGAGGCGGCTGGACCTGAGATCGACGGAGTTGGAGAAAGCCTTCGAGACCGCGAAGGGCGGTATCGGCGACGGTCGGGTCGATTTCGATCACCTGGAGAAGCGTGAGGACTTCCAGATTTCCTTCGTCCAGTTTGAAAAGGGCGAGGAGATCCGCCATCACGATCATCCGGGGATGACCGGCGTGCTGCTCTGCGCGACGGGTAACATCGACGTGTGGAACTACGACGAGGTCCGTCCGGCGGCGGACCAGAAGGCGCTGCTCCTGAAGCAAACGGCGAAGGCCCGGCTGACGAAGGCCGATGTTTCCACGCTGACCTCGAAGGAACGCAACATCCACCGTCTGGAAGCACGTGCCCTGACCCAGTTGGTCGACATTTTCGCCCCGCCGTACACCAGGGAGCGGGTTCGGAAGAGCCGCTGGTTCGACGTCGATGAGGAAGAGTTCGAGGGACGCGAAGGGGTGTTCGAGGCGCGGGTGGGCTGAAGCGGGCGAGAGGATGGGTGACGCGGTGGCTCCGGGTGGATCTTGCCGCCCCCGTTTGGCGCGGTGGGGGGCGTGGGGCGCGCATCGTGTCGCCGGGGGTGTTCGAGCTTGTCGGCAGCGACCCGTCAGTTCGAGGGGGATGAGGGGGTGCTCTCGTTCGGCGCGGCGGGGCAAGGGGCGCGCGACGCCGTCGCGCATCGCGTCGCCGAGGGTGTCCGAGCTTGCCGGCAGCGACCCGTCAGTTCGAGGGGGATGCGGGGGCGCTCCCGTTCGGCGCGGCGCGACAGCGTCGCGCGTCCCGTCGGAGGGACGGGTTGCGGAAATCCCTCAGGACTCGTCGTCGCTTCGATACTCGAAGCGTCGTTCGGTCGTGCCGTTGATCCGGCGTTCGCCTCGGAACTTCAGCGTGCCGTAGTCCTTTACCTCGATTTCGGCATCGAGGATCTCGAGGTCGAGGCGCCCCTCGCCGTTGAGGTCGAAGAGACATGCATTGGGGTTGTCGATGCGGAGGCCCTCGATGCGGACCTTTTTGCGATCCTTGCCCGCCTTCCACTGGAACACGGGCGGCAGCTTCGAGCGTCCCCGGGTGCCGGTGATGGTGACGTTGGAGATCTCCGCCTTCGAGTCCTGATACGTGCCCCAGCCGAACTGGAAGGGGACGCAGTTCTGGATCATCTCGATGGTGGTGTCGGTGACCTTGATGTCGAAGTAGAGCTTGATGGCGTCGTCACCGGTGGCGAAGTGGCAGCCGTCGATGGTCGATCCGTGCCCGCCGGCGAAGCCGTCGCTGTGGTTGCCCCAGCCGCCCCGGTCGTCGAGGAAGGTGCAGTCCTTCGCATGGCACACCTTGCCCCAGCCGCGGATGAAGTAGGAGAAGGGATTGAGGGCCGTGAGGTTCTTCACCGTGAGCACGCCGCCCCGGTTCTGGAACTGGGCGTACTCGTAGGGCTTCACGCCGCGATCGTCGGCCCAGCGTTGCTCGTCGGTCCCGAAGACCACCGAGGTCTTGCGGTCAACGCCCCGGATGGTGCAGTCGTTCCGGGTGTGGAAGGCACCCGTGACCCGGACGTCGCGGCCGATGACGATGGTCGAGACCTCCTTCGGCACGTCCCAGTAGGCCTGCTTGTGAGCCTTCTTCGGGAAACGGATCTCCCCGCTGCCGGTGAACGACAGGATGCACTCCGAGGCGTCCCAGGAGGCCTCTCCGGAATAATGCGCGACCAATTTCGGCACCGACTGGGCCTCCGCGAGCGAGGCGGCGAGGATGAAGGGAAGGAGAAGTCTCATCGCCCTACTTCTTGCGGGTTCCCGGCTTCGGATAGACCTTCACGCGGCCGGCCCACTTCTCCCATGCGGCCGACATCTGCTTCACCCGTTGCGGATGCCTGGCCGCGAGGTCGTTCAGCTCGGTGCCGTCGGCCCTCAGGTTGTAGAGTTCCCACTTCTTGGGGGCGAGCCCTCGGGGCGGGGTCACGCCCCGCCCGACCAGCTTCCACTCGCCGTCACGAACGAAGGCGTTGTTTTCATGCTCGATGAAGATCGGCGCCTTCCGGTCGAGCGGTTTGCCGTCGAAGGCGGGGGTGAGCGGGATGCCGTCGTTGGGCAGGATGTCGTGACCGTCGAGTTTTTTCGGATAGGCGGCACCCGAAACATCCGTCAGGGTGGCCATCACATCGATCAACTGGGCCGGCTCGCGGTACCAGTCCCGGCCGGGGGAGATGCGGGCCGGCCAGTGGGCGATGAAGGGCGTGTTCGAGCCCCCCTCGTGCGCGAAATGCTTGTAGAGGCGGTAGGGCGTAGCCGAGGCATTCGCCCAGGCCTTGCCGTAGCTGGGACGGGTGAGCGGCACCTCCGGCGCCCGGTCCTTGATGGGGTCACCGACGCCGAGCAGCGAGACTTCGGCGCAGGCGCCGTTGTCGGACAGGAAGAGGATCAGCGTGTTGTCGAAGGCGTCGTGCTTCTTCAGCGTCGTGAGCAGATCGCCGATCTTCTGATCCACACGGTCGATCATGCCGGCGTAGGCGGCCATGCGGAAGCTGCACTCCTCCCTCTGCTTCTCATCGAGGCTGTCCCAGTCGGGCACCTGCGGGTCGCGCGGCGACATCCTCCAGCCGTCCGGGATCAGGCCCGACGCCTTCTGACGGGCGAAGCGTTGCTCGCGCAGTTGATCCCATCCCATGTCGTAGCGGCCACGGTATTTCTCGAGCTCCTCGTCGTGAGCGTGGTGCGGCCAGTGGGGCGCGGTGTAGGCGAGGTAGAGGAAGAAGGGCTGCTCGGCAGAATCACCGGCCTTGTGCTCGTCGATGAAACGGATCGCGTGGTCGGTGAAGGCGTCGGTGGTGTAGAAGGGGCGGTCGGTGGTGCTCTTCGGTTCGGGATCCGGCTCGTTGCCGTCGTACATGATCCGCCAGTCGTAGGGATGGAAGAAGTGCGTGGCGCCGGAGATGCAGCCGTAGTAGCGGTCGAAGCCGCGCTGGAGTGGCCAGTCTTTCTTGTCGGAGCCGGCGAGGTGCCATTTGCCGGTCATGAAGGTCGCGTAGCCGGCGGACTTCGCGACCTCGGCGAGCGTGACGCAGGAGTCGTTGATGTTGCCGGCGTAGGCCGGCGGACGGTTCTTGAAGTTGGCGTTCTCGCCGGTCATGTGGCCGATGCCCACCTCGTGGGGATGGAGGCCGGTGACGAGGGTCGCGCGGGTCGGGCAGCAGCGCGCCGAATTGTAGAACTGCGTGAAACGGAGACCGTTCTTCGCCAGCGAGTCGATGTTCGGGGTCTCGATCTCGCCGCCGTAGCAACCGATGTCGGAGTAGCCCATGTCATCGACCATGATGAGGATGACGTTCGGCTTGTCGGCGGCGGAGGCGGGAAGCAGGAGGGCTGCCAGAAGGATGGAGAGGCGTTTCATGGGTCGGGTGATACGGGGCGGAGCGTGGACTTGTAGCTAGTGATCTTTCGACGCCCCGGGCCGTTGCCGGAATTCAACGGATGTCAGCGGACGATCCATTCAAGCAAACCGGCGGTCGCACCCTTGCGGGGCGTGACTTCGAGGCGGAGGGAGGTCGTTTCGAGTTCCGGAAAAACAAGCGTCTGCAGTTGGTCGGGGTCGGCGGTTGGGAAGTCGGTTTCAATCGGGAGCCACTGGCCGTCCTGACGATGGAGGAGCCGGAAGCCGGTGGGTAGATCGGCCTTTCCGTGGCTGTCGGGCGGGGTGACGAACCAATAGAGCGAGCTTTCGCGAAGCACGACGGGCTCGGGGAAATCATACTGGACCCATCGAACGCCGTGGCGGACATCCTCCTGTGTGGTTTCTCCTTCGAGCGCGCCGGCCCCGACGGGGGCGCCGGGCGTGTCGTCCCAGAGGAAACGGGGCGTTTCCTGGTCGGAGGAGGACTGGGGGAGGAAGCCGTCGTTGAGGGCCGCGGGCGAGGTCCAGCGGTTGTGACCGGAAGTGGTGATCTTTGCCCGGGTGTAGGTCGCGCCGGAACTCTCCGGCCAGGCGGCCTCCGGCGCGGTGGCGAGCCAGACGCGCATCGGCTGTCGCCCGCGGTGGGCCCAGGCGTAGTAGGGGATGGCGGTGAGCTCGTGGGGCGTGGATTCGGTGGCGGTGGCGTCGGCATTCCACGAGAGCGCCTCGACCTTGCCGGCGACGGTGACGACGCCCCCGAGCAGGTCGGGGCGATCTTGGGCCGTGAACGATGCGGCGGAGGGAACGATCAGATGGTGGACGTGGCCGTCGTTGTCGGACCCCTCGGCGGCATAGACGATGGGACCCCGCATCAGGGCGACACGGTTGCGGCAGGCATCGACCTTCGGATGGGCGACGACCCTGCGGACGGGCATCGGGAGATCGAGGACGACGCGGTCGCCGGCTTTCCACTCGCGCGCTAGCCGGATGTAGCCTTTCTCGTCGGGGTCGAGCGGCCTCGTTTCGCCGGCGACGGTCAGGGTGGGGGTGACTTCGACCGCGTCGGCGTAGCGGTAGAGGTCGGAGGGGAAGGGCTTCTCGAGCCAGCCCGGCAGGCGCAGGGCGAGGGTGAAGTCGGCTTCGGTGCCGACGACGATCTCGACCTTCCCGTCCCACGGGTAGCGGGATTTCTGCGTGAGTTTCACGTTTTCTCCGGCGACCTCCGTCTCGATGGAGTGGCTGCCGTAGAGGTTCACGTGGACGGTGTCCTCGTGGGTGGCGTAGGCGAGCGACGGGACCTGCGGCAGGAAGCGGACGACATTCGGCGGGCAGCAGGCGCAGCGGAACCAGGGCGAGCGCGAGTGACCGGAAGGAGAGGTGAGCTTGTTCGGATAGAAGAAGGCGTCGCCCTCCATCGAGATGCCCGAGAGGAAGGAGTTGTAGAGACAGCGTTCGAGGATCTCGACATATCTCGCGTCGCCCTCGAGCTGGAACATGCGTTGCTGCCAGAGAATGTTGGCGATGGACGAGCAGGTTTCGTTGTAGGCGCCGAGGTTGGGGAGCTGGTATTCGCCGGAGAAGCCCTCGCCCGAGCCGCCGCCGATGCCGCCGGTGGGGTAGAGCTTCTTCTCCGCGACATTGTCCCAAAGAGAGTGGAGGGCATCGCGGTAGGGCTGGATGTCCTTGACCACGGCGACGTCGGCCATGGCCATGTACTGGTAGGCGGCGCGGACGGCGTGACCGACGGCTTCGTCCTGGGCGGCGACCGGTTTGTGGTCCTGGAAATAGGCGCCCCAGTCCCTTTCGCGATCTCCGGAGATGCGGCCCCGCTGCTCGAGAAACCAGTGGGAGAGGTCGGCGTAGCGCGTCTCGCCGGTCACCTCGTAGAGCTTCATCAGACCGATCTCGATCTGCTGATGCCCGGAAGGCAGCTCGAGCTTGCCGGGGCCGAAGTGGGCATCGATGCAGTCGGCGGCGTTGATGGCGACGTCGAGCAACGGGCGCTTGCCGGTCTGCTCGAAATGCACGGCGCCCGCCTCGATCAGGTGGCCCATGCAGTAGGTCTCGTGGCTTTCCCGCTCGTGCCGCCACTTCTCGCCGAAGACGATTCCTTTCACCGGCTGCACCGGGTCGTGGGCGACCTGCATGACAGTATAGAGATAGCCATCGTCCTCCTGCGCCTCGGCGAAGGTGGCGATGAGCCGGTCGAGATAGGCGGCCAGCTTCGGATCGTCTTTCTGGCCGAGGATGCGTGCGGCGCCCTCGATGACCTTGTGGACGTCGGAATCGTCGAAACGGAGACCTTGGTAGAAACCGTCCTTTTCACCGGCGGCCTTGCGGAAGTTGTCGAGACGCCCGGTGGTCTCGCACTGCTCGAAGTCGTGCCACACGGTCACCCGCCGGTTGGTCTCGAGGCGGGGATGCCAGAAGTCGGTCTCGGCGACGGTGACTTCTTCGACAGGGTCGAAAGGATAGGGGATCTCGGCGGCGAGAACTCCGGGCAAAAGCAGAAGCAGCAATCTCATGGCTCGGTGGAACGCACGGCCTGGCGGAGCTTGGCGTCGAGTTGGGCATCGAGCTTCCGGATCCGCTCCTGCTGTGCCTCCTCGCCGGCGAGGTTGTGCTTGCCGAGCGGATCCTTCTCGAGGTCGAGAAGAAGCCGCTCCGTGCCGTGCTCGTCCGTCTTCCAACGGACGTAGTAATGGGTGGCGGTGGTGATCGCGTCGCCCGGTCCGAAGCGGGTGTAGGCGTGGTCGCGGTGGGAGGCGGACGGATCTTTGAGAACCTTGGCGAAGGAGCGGCCGTCGATGCCATCGGCCTCGATCCCGGCGAGTTCGCAGAGGGTGGCGTGGATATCGACGAACTCGACGAAGGTTTCGGCGGCCTGGCCCTTCGCGATGCCCGGACCGCGCATCCACAGCGCGGTGCGCAGCGCTTCGGGCAAAAGCTGGTTCTTCGCCCACTCGTTGTGCTCGCCGAGCAACCAGCCGTGGTCGCCGAGGACGACGACCACGGTGTTCTCCTCCAGGCCGAGTTCGGCGAGCCTGTCGAGGATGCGGCCGGTGAGGTCGTCGGCGTGGGTCACGCAGGCGTAGTAGCCCTGGCGCATGTGCCGGTGGTAGAGATCTTTGTTGTAAGGAAGCGTCTTGGACAGCGCATGGTTCATCGTCACGTAAGCGAACTGCTCGCGGATCTGGCGCAATGCCTGCGGGGCCGGAGCGGGGCGCTCGCGCCACTCGGCGAGTTCGATCTTCGGCAGCTTGTAGGGTTCCCAGGCCGACTCGGGTGCGTAGAAGGGCATGTGCGGCTTGGCGAAGCCGCAGGCGATGAAAAAGGGATCCTCGCCTTTCGACAGACGCTCGAGGTCGTCCATGGTCTTCTTCGCGATCAGACCGTCGTGGCTTTCCATCGGGTCGATCCGGCTCTTCTCGAACATCGGGACCTTCTTCACCCGCTTGCCGTTGTTCGGGTTGCGGCGGGTCGCGGTCGAGGTCTTGATGAAGGCGACGGTCTCCTCGTTGTAGTAGGTGCGGCCGCTGGTCTTCGGGCGCCATGAGGGTTCGGACCATGAGCGGTCGGCGGTGTCGTCCTTGTGGTGGAAGACCTTGCCGTTGGAGACGGTCACGTAGCCGGCCTCCTTGAAACGCTGGGGCAGGGTCTTCATCTCCGGCGCGTCCTTCTCGGCGTAGCACTTGAAATTCGGGAAACGCTTCGCCGTCGGATAGCGCGAGGTCATCAGGCTGGCGCGGGAAGCCCCGCAGGTCGGAACCTGGCAGTAGGCGTGCTCGAAGCGCATCCCGGCTGCGGCGAGCCGGTCGAAATTCGGCGTGTGCATGTGCGACTCGCCGTAGTCGCGGGTCATCGGCTTGAGGTCGTCGATGTAGAGGAGCAGCACGTTGGGCCGATCGGCGGCATGGGCCGCACCGAGAAGGAGGAGAAACAGGAGGGTCTTCATCGCAGGGGGTGCTCAGTTCTTCCGGTTCGGCTTGGGCTTGCTAGGGGAACCGTGTTCCTTGGCCCAGGCCTTGTAGTCGGCATTGCCGCTGAGCATGCGGGTGTAGGCCGCCATCTCCGTCGCCGTGCCCTTGTCGCCCTGCGACTCCATCCAGGCGTGGAGCTGCTTCTTCATGGCAGCGATGCGCTCGGCCTGCGTGGGATCCTCGGCGAGGTTCTTGATCTCGTGAGGATCCGCGGCGAGGTCGTAGAACTCGACCGCGGGACGTTTGGCAAAGCGTCCGAGCACCCATTGCGCGTGTTCGTCCCCCTGGCCGGCCCGCTGCTCCCAGCTCTTGAACCAGGGCGTCCGGTTGATGCTGTTGAAGAAGGTTGCGTCGGGGTCGAGGTTGAGGATCAGCTTGTAGCGCTCGTCACGGATGGAGCGGATGCCGTAGTGATCCGGGCCGTGGTAGATCCCGCGGGTCGTCTGGAGGCCGAAGACGTGGTCCTTGTGGGTGTCGGTCTTGCCTTCGAGGAGATCCAGGAAGCTCCGGCCGTCGAGATCCTCGGCGGGCGTGCCGCCGGCGGCCTGGACGAAGGTCGGGGTGATATCGACGTATTCCACCATGGCATCGGTCGTCGATCCCGGCTTCACCCGTCCGGGCCAGCGGACCAGCATGGCCGACTGGAGACCCGCGTCGTAGCACGACCACTTGGCGAAGGGGAAGTTGTTGCCCTGCTCGGAGACGACCATCACCAGGGTGTCCTCGGCATGGCCGTGTTTCTCGAGAAGCTCGAGCAGGCGCCCGACCTCCTGGTCGAAGAAGCTGATCTCGGCGAGGTAGTTGACGTAGGCCTCACGGGTGTCCGGGGTATCGACCATGTACGGGCGGAGCTTCAATTGGTCGGCCTGGTAGTGCTCCCGGAACTCCTTGCCCTTGTTCCAGGGCGTGTGCGGCTCGTTGGAGCAGGCGAAGAGGGCGAAGGGTTTTTCGTTTTCCGCCGAATCGGCGAGGAGCTCATCGACGGCGTCGAAGTCGATGATCGATTCGGACTGTTTTCCGGACCGGTTGCTCGAGGTCTCGAAGGGGAACACCTTGCGCGGGCCGACGTGGCTCTTGCCGTTGAGCGCGACCCGATAGCCCAGCGGCTGGAGGTGGTGGACGATGCTCTTGACGTGGTCGTAGGCGAAGGTGTGGTTCGGCCAGGCGCCGCTCTTCACCGGATAGAGCCCGGTGTAGATGCTGTGCCGCGTGGGCGAACACATCGGAGCGGTCTGGAAGCAGGCGTCGAATTTCATGCCTTGGCGGGCCAGACGATCCATGTTCGGCGTGTGGGCCTGCCCACCGTAGGTCCCGATGTCACGGAAGGTGCAGTCGTCGGCAATGACGAAGAGGAGGTTGGGGCGCTCCGTTTCCCCGGCGGCGAGGCCGGGGAGGCTGGCGAGACACAGGAGAGCGAGAACGAGTGAGGTGGGATTCATTGAATGGGGTATGGTCGGTGCGGGCGATGGTGGATCGCCCTTCAAGCGGCTCCCGAAGGGATTTTGTGGCCGAGCGATCTGTTCCGCCTTGATTGCGTCGGTTGTCCTCGATCAAACGAAGGGATTCATGCCGGCCTGTCGGGAAAGGCCGCATCTCCACCTCCGGTTCTTCTTCAGGGAATCTCGCGCTCCGGCGGTAGCCATCTTCTACGGCTGGGAACGTTGGCGCACGAAGCGCATGTCGTTCCCGAGGGGGATGGCGATGACGATCTCGCGGATGCCGGGGGCCACATCGGTGGATGAAACGATGGTGAAGGACGAGGGCTGCCAGTCGTCGAGGTCGTCCGAGGTCTCGAAGACATAGCCCAGTGTGGGGTCGTCGGTGCGGCGGAGGTAGGTGGCACGCAGCTCGCCCTCGTTGTCGAGTCGGGTGAGCTGGGTCGGCTGACCGCGGTCGGCGGGGTCGAGCGGGTCGGAGACCAGCTCGTATTCATGGCGGTTGATCACGCCATCGAGATCATCGTCGTCGCCGGGATCTCCGACCAGGCCGAACGACTCGGCCCAGACGACGTAGGGATCGGTCGCCGGGAGAGGGGCGATGGCGAGCTTGTCCAAGATCATGCCGTCGGACTGGCGGCAGCTTAGAGCGATGAAGTTCGCGTCGGTGGCGGACCAGTTGAACACGGACTGGGCAACTTCGAGGTCGTCGAGAAAAACGGTGACCTCGACCGGGGCGCCGGCGGTGAAACTGGTGCAGCGGAACTCGGCACGGAGTCGTCCGCCCGTGGGCGCCTCGACGGAAGTCTGCGTGCCGCCGATGGTTGCTTGCTGAAAGAGCTGAATCGAGCCGTCGTCGTTCGGACTCCATGCGACGAAACAGTCCGCGACGCCGGGAGTGGAGCCATCGAAGCGGCCGCACGGCCCGCTGGAGCTGTTGAAATCCTGGGCGAGGGCGGAGAGTTCGGCGGCGGTAAGGCCAACTCCGAATCCGCACCAACGGTCCGTATCCGTGGCGGTGCCGAGGTCGTTGATGTCCATGGCGACGCTGAATCCACCGTTCTCGAGGATGTCGGCGTCGATGAAGTTGTGGTCCAGTCCGACCACGCTGGAGTTGGAGCCATAGGCCATGTGGAGGCCGCCGGAGAGCACCTGGGTCAGTTCGTCCGTGGCTTCGACTTCGAGGTAGGTGATCGGCGCGTGGCGCCCGCTCATGCCCGAGGGAGAGGCGTCGAGGTCGGTGCTGTCGTCGCGCGTGAACGAGTCCGCAAAAAGGGCGTTGGAGAGCGGGCGGATCACGAGATTGTCCACGGCCATGCCGTTCTCCTGACGGGCGCTGAGAGCGAGATAGTTGGCGGACGAGTCACTCCAGGCGAAGCTGTCGCTGGCCAGTTCGACGCCATTGAAGAAGATCGTTACATCGACGGGGGCACCGGTTGCGAAGTGGTCGAAGCGGAATTCCGCGCTGAGCACCCCACCGGTCGGCGCCGGGACGGTGAGCTGGGTGCCGCCGGTGCTGGATTCCTTGAACCACTGGACCGCGCCACCGCCATTCGGCGTCCAATCGAGATAGAAATCGGCGGTGCCCCCCACGGAGCCATCGAAGCGTCCGCGCGGGCCGTTTGCGCTGCCGAAGTCGAAGTCGAGCGCGGCCAGTTCCTCGGCGGAAAGCCCGACGCCGAATCCGCAGAATCGATCAGGGTCGGTGAGGGTCCCTAGATCCGCGATCTCCATGGAGACGCGGAAACCGCCGGCGGCGAGGATCTCCGGGCCGACGAAGTTCTGGCTGGGGAGGCCGAGGACGCTGGCACCGCCGTTGCGGTGGGCGAGGTAAACGCGTCCGGCGCGGACCTGGGTGTCCGCGGGCTCGAGTTCGACTTCGACGTAGGTGGCGGGGCCGAAGGTGCCCCGGGTGCCTGCTCCGGAACGTCCGGTTTCGGTGCTGTCGGGGCGTTCGAAAGAGTCCGTCAGGAGGGCCTCGCCGTCCGGCTCGGGGATCGTCACCGTGACGTTGTCGAGGTAGCCCAGATAGTCGTCGGCATCGCTCGGATCGAAGATCTCCAGAAAGACGCCTTCGGCGCGGGTCGCATCGGGGAAGCTGCTGGAGGTGAGATCGACGGGGAGGGTGCCACCGCGGGTCTCGTTGGTTTCGAGGTTGGTGAGCTGCCAGTCGAGAAGGTAGTCGCCCGGCGCGACGGCCTGAAAGGTTCCGCGGAAGCGCTGCCATGCGTCTGGGCCGAAGTTCGTCACCGTCTGGTCTTCCCCGGAGAGGCGGATCAGGCCGTCTCGGTCGTTGCGGATGAACGTGGATCGTTCGCCGCCGCCGCTCCCGACCAGGGCGACGCGCACCGAGTCGCCGTCGTCGCTTCCGTCGGCACCCGAATAGAAGTCGAACTCCAGATGCATCCCGTCGATCTCCACGGCTCGGCCGAAGAACCCGGTCCACGCGTTCGAGTTGCTCGCGACGTTCCCGCCGCGGAGGACCCGGGCGGAGACATTTCCGAAGGATTCGGGATTTGTCCGGACGTCGGCGGAGCCGCTCTCGAACAGATACGAGCCGCCGATGTTGGCACCACCGAGGGCCGGATTGTCGCCCACGGACTCATCCTCGAAGTCTTCGTGAAACACGACGGCCCCGGGCCCGGCGAGGCGGGAGAGTTGGAGGATTTCCCCCTTGCCAAGAACCTTGCTAGAGATCCGGACCTCGTCGATGGCGCCAGCCACGAAGGCGTTCCCCGGCAACAGCGAGCCGATCGACAGCTCGGAAGCAGCGAGCCGCGGTCCGGTCGGTCCGGTGGTTTCAGCCGCGAGATTGCCGTTGATGAAAAGCCGCATCCCGCCGCTGTCGGAGCTGCGGGTGGCGGCGACATGGGTCCAGCCCCCGTTGGTGGCGATCGGCCCCGAAAGAAGGGTCGTATCGGGAGCGCCGACGCCGAAGGCGATCCGGTCGCCGAGCAGCGAGACGCCGAAGTCCGAGGTGACGCCGGCGATTTCCCCATCGACCAGGCCGGCTCCCTGATACCACTGCGTGCCACCTCCGCTGATCACCGATGGGCCGTCCGGGCGGACCCAGAAGGCGATCGAGAAGTCCTCGTCAACGGGTTTGGGAATCGTCACGGAGGCATCGACGCCATTCAGCAGCAGGGCGTCGTCGAGGCGGCCCGGGCCGAAGGACGGCGCTCCGGACAGCGTGCCGTGGTTGCCGTGGCGGCTGGCATCGATGGCGTCGCCCTCCAAACGATAGCGTGCCTGGAGTTCGGAAGCTCGGTAGGGGAGCGAGAACAGGGCGATCGACTGCGCCGGGACCGAGGCGGTGAAGGTGCGCGGAGTCGTGACGGTAGCCACGCCGGTGTCCTGACGAAACGTTCCGCCGTCATCGAGCCACTGGCGGTAGGCGACGGGGCCGGCGATCTCCCCGTTGAGAAGACGGAAATCGAAGTCGTTCCGCGCCTGGGCGGTAACGTTGAGCATCCAGACGTTCAGGGTGTCTCCCTGGAGGAAGGCCCGGGTCACCAGCGTGCCCGGAATCTCATTGTCGAGGGAACCAATCGGGTCGTCGATGGCAACCGGGGTGCTGTGGATGGTGCTGGTGGTGATCGCCTGCTCCAACTGCGGGCGGAACGCCGCGCCGTTGTCGTAGGACCACCAGCTGTAGCCGGTCATGCCGACCGAGATGCAGTCGAAGATGGTCAGGAGCGTCAGCTCGCCCTGCTCGAGGAGGGTGTTCGATCCCTGACCGTTCCAGTGGACCTCGCTGTGCCAGGAGGGGCGTCCGAGCCCCTTGTTGACCATGCTCTGGAGGTTTCCAAAGGGACGGTTGAAGGGGTAGTAGTGGCAACCGATGATGTCGAGCGACTCCGGGCCGTTCGGCCGGTCGAGGATATCATCGACCTCGTCGGGTTCGGGATTAAAGGTCTCGGGGCCGATGACCAGCGGCATGGTGAAGGCGGCCGGGACCGTGACGACCGGGTCGGTCGCATGCGTGTTGTCGACCAGGTCCACGGTCCCGGTCAGTTGCGAGAGGCGGCGCAGCTCGGTGACGATCTCAGGGTGCTTGAGCGTCTCGGTCTTCGAGAAGGCGACGCCCTCGTTGTTGATGCCCAGCACCTCGAAAGTGAACGACTCCTCCTTGCGCACCAGGTCGTGTTCCCAGAAACGGAGGTAGTCGGCCAGCATGCGGGCATACTGCACGGAGTTCGTGCTGCCGTTCGTCTGCGTCCACCCGGGCATGCCGTTGTCGTCGGACTTCTTGCTGGCGAAGAACAGGACGTCGGGATTGACCCGGCGGGCGTTGCGCATCGCTTCGTAGACGCCCAGGCTTCCGGGCGAGCCGTCATCGACGTAGTAGGTCACGTCGATCTGGCCGGCGGCAGGGTGGGCGGGGCTGCTCGCCTCTCCCCAGACGCCAACGCGGAGAATGTTCATCCGGTCCTGAACGAAGAGCTCCTCCGCCCGGGCCGGGCCGAGGCCACTGATCCGGTTCTTCTGCTTGATGTCGTAGCCCCAGTGGGTGATCCGATCGCCACGGTTTTCGGGGTCGATCTCCACCGTGCCGTTGGCGGTGTCGGCCGGCGCGGAGAGAGGAAGACCGGAAGCTCCGAGTGCCAGAATGCCTTTCAGCGTTCTCATCATGACTTCCATTTGTGGGGGACGGTTGGGATCGAAGTTGACTTCAGGATCGGCTTCCCAAATTCATTTTGCCGACCCGCGCACTGTTCCGGCGGCCTTGGGACGAGAGGGTTTGAGACGCCCCATGCGTGGCAGCTAGCCTCCTGCCCCCGGAAGCTGGAGTCGGACGAAGCCGCTCCCGGGCCCGATCGGAATCGCCACCGTGATCCGTTCGAAGCCGGGCGCGGCATCCTCGGGGTCCAACTCGACGTAGCCGGTGGCTTCCCATGAGCTGAGGTCGTCACAGGTCTCGACTTCGTAGATGAGCGCGGGGTCGTTGATACGTCGGAGATAGCTGAATTGCAGTTCGTCGCCGACACGGAGGAAGGTCGGCTTGGTGGCCTTGATCGAGGGATCGTCGGGGCGGCCGTTGGAGACGTACTCGAGGAAATTGCTGTCGCCGTCGAGGTCGTCGTCACCGTCCGGGCCGAGGGTCAGCTCGTAAAACTCCGCCCAGGTGTCGTAGCTGAGGGCAGGGAGCCGATCGACGAGCAGGTTGTCCACGGACATGCCGTCGCCGTCCTGACGGCAGCTTAGCGCGAGGTGGTTGGCATCGGTGTCGGACCAAGTGAAGCTGGTGGTGGTGATCTTCTCGCCATCGACATAGACGGTGACCTGGACCGGCGTGCCGGCGCTGAAGCTGGTGACGTTGAAGACGGCTTCGAGCAGGGCGCCATCGCCGGCATCGACCGGGATCTGCGTGCCGCCGGTGTTCGCTTGCTGGAAGATTTGCACCGCGCCGCCTGCGTTCGGGGTCCAGCCGACGAAGAAGTCGGCCACGCCGGTTCTTGAGCCATCGAAAAGACCGCGCGGGCCGGCCGAGGTGCCGAAGTCGAGATCGAGCGCGGCGAGTTCGGCGGGGGAGATGCCGACGCCGAATCCGCACCAGCGGTTGTTGTCGGTGGCGCTGCCGAGGTTCTCGATCTCCATGGAAACGGAGAATCCGCCGTCGGCGAGGATCTGCGGGTCGGTGAAGTTGTGCGAGAGACCGATGACGCTCGCGTTGGGGCCGTCGGCAAGGCGCAGCGAGTTGGAGAGAATCTGCGAGAGCGACTCGTCGTTGGCGGCCGGGAGAGTGTCGCTCTCGGAGTAGCTGACGGCGCGCGAGGTGCCGGTCATTCCCGCCGACTGGGCGTCGAGGTCGGTGCTGTCCGGGCGATCGAAGCTGTCGGCGAAGTGGTGGGACGGTGGGACGGGCAGCAGGTCCACGCTCAGGCCGTTCACCGTCATGCCATTGGCCTGCCGGCAACTGAGGGCGAGAAAGTTGGCGTTCGTCTCCGTCCAGGTGAAACTGGTGGTGGCGACTTCGCTGCCATCGAAGAAGACCGTGACGTTCACGGGTGAGCCCGCGGTAAAGCTCTCGAACTCGAACTCGGCCTCAAGCACCCCGCCCAGCGGTGCGCCCACGTCAATCTGGGTGCCGCCGACACTTGCCTCCGTGAACATTTGGATGGCACCACCATTGTTCGGAGTCCAGCCAAGGTAGAAGTCCGCAGCCCCGCTCTGCGACCCGTCGAAGCGGCCGCGCGGGCCGCTGTTGGAATTGAAGTCGAAGCCGAGGGCTCCCAGCTCCGCCGCGGAGTGCCCGACGCCGAATCCACAGTATCGATCCGGGTCATCCAGCATTCCGAGGTCGGCGATCTCCATCGAGACGCGGAAGCCACCGCGTTCCAGAATGAATGCGTCAATGAAGTTGTGTCCATCCAGTCCCAGGGTGCTGGCATTGTTTCCATAGGCCATGTAGAGCCGGTTGTTTCGCACCTGGGTATGCGAAGCGGCATCCTCGAACTCGGAATAGGTGAGAGGCGCGGCGGGTCCCACCATGCCTTCCGTACCCGCATCCGCATCCTCGCTCCCCTCACGGTTGAACGAATCCCCGAACAGAGAACTGGCAACCGGCCCGAAATCCTCATCGAAGTCGATGCCCGTGATCGTCTCGATCCACTCCCGGTGCTTTGAGACGCGCGATTCACGCAGGCCCAGCGGTGGTCCCACCGCGCCATAGGTGATGCCGCTCACCCACCACTGGTGGTCGACATTCAGAAAAAACGGTCCTCCAGAATCGCCGGGGGCCGTTCCTCCCTCGTATTCCGTGTCCGGTGGAAACTTATCCACCGTGAAGTAGAGATAGTTGTCATTCCCCTCGTTGAAGCGATTTGTGACCGCCCGACGGATGTTGCCGCTGGTGCCGGAGCTGTCGATGCCACCATAGCCGACCTTGTGGCCGACCACGCCGCTCGTGAACTCATCGAAAGAAGCATAGGGAGGCACCCGCGGCACCCAGGCCGGGGCATCCGTCTCGAGCTTCACCAGCGCGAGGTCGGTGGAGCTGTCCGTCCGGTGCCACGCCACGCTATAGATGGAGGTCCGGGACGCCCCCTCCGACGGTTCGAACTGACACTGAATCTTGTCCTGCGGCGGATCCGAAGAAAACAGGTGTCGTGCCGTGAGCACCCACCCGTCGGCAATCAGCACCCCGGTGCCGGCGGTCGCCACACTGCCATTCGCGCGCCTCACAAGAATGCGGCAGGTCGAGCTGAAGTCCGGGTCGGACCACGCGAGATCAATCGTATCCTGCTCGGTGATTCCATTGTGCCAGGTGACGGCACCCGCACTGAGCGCGGAAAGGAGGAGCAAGCTGGCGGCGAGCCGAAACTTCCGTGGCACGGCACCAGGCAAGGTGGGAGGGCGTTGCGCGCTCATCGCGTTCGGGCAGAGGAAGGAGGTCATCGTGTGGCTCTCGATTCGCGAAGCCAGGTCTTCGCGAAGGCGAGGTTCGCGGCCGGTCGCTCCGGGTCGGGGGAGACGGCGAAGCGGTCGATGAAGACGGGGTTCAGGCTCCAGGGGGTGGAGTCGCGACCGAGCCGGTGTCTGCCGGGCTTTCCCTGATGGTAGGCGTAGAAGGCATGGCGGACCCGATGGGCGCGCATGAGCCGCACCGCTTCGTCGAGGAAATCCGGAACATACCAGGAGCGACTGCGGAGGAAGTCGTTGAACTCCTTTTCCGGGACCTGCTTGCGGGCGCAGGCATTGAGATATTCGCGGGTCGTGGTGTCGGGATCGAGATCGTATCTGCCGGTGAACTGCTTGCCCTCCGGAGTGTGGCCCAGCGGGTCTTCGAGGTTCCGCTTGTAGCGCCAGATGAGCGAGAACTCGGTGACGACGAAGGGTTTTCCGGGAACCCGGGCATCCATGAACTCAAGGGCATCGGAAAAGTCCTCGAGATCATCGCCGTGCATGTGGAAGTTCACGAAGTCGATCTGGTCGTTGGCCGAAAGCCAGGGGAGGAGGGCCTTGGTGGCAGGCGCGTTGCGCTTGTCGTCGGTTTCCATGCGGGTGAAGCCACCGCAGCTCAGCGGGAGCGGCGAGCTGCCGTCCGACGCGGTCGGCGCGGTCGCCCGGACATGGGCAGTCAGCCTTTTCAGGAAGCGGACCATGGGGATCTCCCCGTCGGGGCCGGGCACCATGTCGGCCTTCATGGTGTCGATGAAGATCTCGTTGATCAGTAGCAGCAGGTCGGGCTTGCCGTGTTCGATGACATCCAGCGCCCACTGGAAACAGGCGTCCTCCTGCTCGGATCCGGGAGCGGGAACGCGGGTTTTGGTGTCCTTGAAGTCCCATTTCAGGGTCAGCGCGATCTTGCGTCCGCTCTCGCGTGCTTCGTGAAAGGTCTGCAAACGGCGGTCGCTTTCGAGCCGCCGCGGGCCGCCGACGAACTCGGTGGCTGGCAGGAATCCACGGATCCACTCGGTCTCGCCGGCGTCGAGGCGGAACACCTCGGCATGATGGAGAGACTCGTTGAAGTTGGCCCCCAGGGTGAACGGCTTGTCGGAGTCGTCCGCGGCGGCGGTGGAGATCAGTGCGCAGACGATGGCCGCGCACGATGAGACCGCTCGGAGGACAGATGGACGGGGTGGCATGATGGGCGGCTCAGAGATCGAAGTCCTGCGCCTCGTCCGGGCCGGGATGGGCGTAGAGCGGGTCCTTCGCGCGGATGTACACCTCGCCGTCGTCGAGTAGCTTGACCTCGAGCGGGACGATGGTGGTGCCGCGGTGGTTGATGGTCTGGGCGGTCGCGGAAAGGTCGCGGTCGCGGATGCCTTCGGTGTCGAGCGGCGGGACGTTGGCGTTGAAGAACGCGGTGCACCACCATTTGCCGTCGCGGGTCTGGAAGGGGGTGCCGTGGCCGAGGAAGCGGCCGGCGAATTTGCGAGGCCCGTATTCCCCGTCCACCTTGTCCGAGGTGCAGTAGTAGAGGTTGTAGGATCCCTGGCGGCCCTTGTCGGTGGACCAGGCGGTGCCGAGGTGGACATATTTGTCGCCGACCTTGAGCATGGTCGCGCCCTCGTGACCGATCACGCGGAGGCTCTTGGAGGGATCCTTCGGGTTCGGCCGGGTGCTCGAGGGATCAATGCGGGTCTTGGGGCCGGTGAACTTCGTGAAGTCGTCCGACAGCGGCTGAACGACGGTGTTCTCCGACAGCACCCACCAGTGGTCGCCGTCGTGATAGAGCGAGGGGTCGTGATGGCCGGCGAAGTCCGCGCCCATGGGGAAGGTCCAGGGGCCCTTGAGTTCGGGGCCGGCGGACAGGGCGAGGTTGGACTTTTGCTTCGGGCAGTGGACGACGGCCCAGCGCTTCATTTCCGGGATCCAGTGAACTTCGGGCGCCCAGATGTGCTTGCCGGGATTCTTCTGCGGGCTGTCCTTCAGTGTGAAGGGGGTGCCGAGGGATTCCCAGTCGATGAGATCCTTGCTCTTCCAGACCCGGATGGTGTTGCCGACGGCGGACTTGGCGCCGAGGCCGACGTTGTAGGGATCGGTCTCCTCGCGGGGATCCTCGTCATTGATGGTGGTGCCGGTGAGATAGTACATATCATCGGGACCGCGGGTGATGTAGGGATCGCGAATCCAGCCTTCCTTGATGTAGAGGGCGCGGTCGTGCGACTCGAGACCGGCCTCGATTTCGTCGCGCGACATGGCGGGCCGGACCGGATGCTTGCCGATGTCCGGGATGTTCATGCCGGTGGGCATGGCGGGAGGGGCCATCACGCCGCTTTCATCGAGGAGCTTCTTGAGCCGCTGCGGCGGGAGCTTCTGAACCTTCCGGTCGTAGGTGATGAGTCCGTTGATCTCGCCCTCGACGTCGGTGGTCTGGGTGTAGATGCCGCCGGCGATGCCCTGGTCCTTGAGTTCGGCGAGCTTCGTCAGCGAGGTCTTGTAGCGCCGGATCCACTCCTGTTTGTTCTTCGGCAGGCCGCCGTAGCCCCAGTTGCGTTTCTTGGGATCCCAGAGGTGGTCGGGGACGGGAAAGCCGTGGCCGCCGAACTCGCCCATGACCTTGACGAAGCCGTCGAAGCGGCCGCCCTCACCCTGCTGGAAGGGGAAGCCGGGATGGGGGTACTTGTGGGCATCGACGATGTGGCCGACCGGGAAGAAGTTTCCGCCGGAGGCGATGTTGATCTGGCGGGTGGGATCGTAGTCGACGATCCACTTGCCGACTTTCACGGTGCGGTGCTGGCCCCAGCGTTCGTTGAAGGGGACCCACTGGACGATGCAGGGGTGGTTGTGGAGGGAATCGACCATGCCCTTCAGCTCCTTCATCCACTGCTCGTGGGCGTCGTCGGGCCAGGTGGCTTCGGGTGGGTTCGGCGCGAGGCGGGGCCACTTCGGGCTCGAGTTCTTGAACTTGTTGCCGCCGGTGCCGGACGAGACCTGGTCCTGCCACATCAGCATGCCGAGGCGGTCGCAGTGGTAGTAATAGCGGCGCGGTTCGATCTTGATGTGCTTGCGGATGGTGTTGAAACCGGCGGCCTTGAGAAACTCGATGTCGGACTTCATCGCGGCGTCGGAGGGCGGGGTGAGGAGGCCGTCGGGCCACCAGCCTTGGTCGAGGGTGCCCCAGTGGAAGAGGAACTCGCCGTTGAGGGTGAAGCGGAGGTTGCCGAGGGCGTCGGCCTTGACGCCGGTCTCGCGGAGGCCGACGTAGGACTTCACGGAGTCGTCGCCGTACGTGATCTCGAGGTCGTAGAGAGTGGGGGAGTCCGGTGACCAGAGCTTGGGATCGGAAATCTTCAGCGTGAGGGTGTCGGCGGGTTTGCCGGAGGTGGTCGCGACTTCCTTGCCGTCGAGCAGGGCGGTGACCTTGATGTCGGTGCCGGCGTCGCCGCGGGTTTCGAAGTCGAGGGTGACGGTGCCGTCGATGGCCGGGACGATCTTGACGGACTCAAGCGAGGAGGCGGGCACGGTTTCCATCCACACCGTCTGCCAGATGCCGGAGACGGGCGTGTACCAGATGCCGCCGGGCTCGCTGACCTGCTTGCCGTGGAGTTGCCACTCGGTGTCGGTGGCGTCGGTGACCTTCACGGTGAGCGTGTTGTCGCCGTCCTTGAGCGCATCGGTGATGTCGAAGGAAAAGGGCAGGTTGCCGCCGGTGTGGGAGCCGACCTCGGTGCCGTTGATCCAAACGGTGGACTGGTGGTCGACGGCTTCGAAATGAAGGAGAGTGCGATCGTTCTCGCCGGAGGCGGGAGAGGAGAAGGTGCGGCGATACCAGATGGCATCCTCGGGTGTAATGCGCTTCTTCACACCCGAGAGGGCGGACTCCACGCAGAAGGGGACGAGGATCTCGCCCTGCCAGTCGGAAGGGGCTTCGGCGATGGATTTACTGGAAATGGCGTAGTTCCAGAGGCCGTTGAGGTTGGTCCACTGGTCGCGCTCGAACGCGGGGCGGGGATACTCCTTCCAGACTGCGTCGGGCGCGAGCTTCTCACCCCATTCGGTGAGCATCGAGTCGGGGGCGGGCTCCCAGGCGAGGGCGGATCCGGCAAGGGCGAGGAGGAGGATGGGTTTCATGACAGGGGATGGAGACGGTTCAGTGGGTCAGGGGTTCGAGCTTGGCGGAGAGGATGCGGCCCTTGAATCGGTTCGGGGCCTGGTAGTCGCCCGCGGCGGAGCGCTCGTCGTAGCCGACGTTCAGCCCGTCCATCGGTTGGGCGGGAATCAGGCCGGGCGAAGGGCGGGTGACCGGATTCTCATCATCGACGGCCAGGCTCATGGTCTCCGCGGTGAGCGTGGCGACGAGTCGAACGCGGCCCCTGACCGGTGCGTCGAGGGCGAGGCGGGTCACCCGCTTGTCGATGCGCACGTCGAAGGCCGGCTTGCCGTCGATGAGGTGCAGCGCGACCCCGAGCGTGTCGCCGCCCTGGGCGAGGATCACCCCGTCGGGCCGGGACGCGCGAATTTCCGCGCTCAGTCGGAGCGGCTTGCCGGCGATGTCGGGCGAATCGGTGGATCCGGTCGCGCCGCCAGCGAACGGATCGGCGCCCACGCGGCGTGCCCAGGCCTCCCACTCGTCGACCAGGCGCTTGAGCAACTCGGGCTTCTCGGTGGCGAGGTCATGCTGCTCGGATCGGTCGGTCGCGAGATTGTAGAGCTCCCAGCGCACCTCGTCCGGCTGGCGCTTGCCCCAGACGATCTTCCAGTCGCCCATGCGGTAGCCACGCGCCCCCTGGTGCTCGGTCGGAATGCCGCGCTCGGCGAGCTTGCCCCCTTTGGCGGCGGGAAGCAGGTCGACCCCGGAGACCGGCTGGATGACGCTGCCCTGGCGTTCCTCCGGGTAGGGCACGCCGGTGGCCGCGCAGATCGTCGGCACGAGGTCCATGGTGTGGGCCGGATCCGGAACGTAGCCCTTGCGGGGCTCGAGTCCCGCGGGCCAGTGCACGATCAACGGCGAGGCGATGCCCCCCTCGTGGCAGAAGTGCTTGTACATGTTCAGCGGGGTGTTGCCGAGCATGGCCCATCCGGACCCGTAGGATTGATGGGTGTCGTCCTGTCCGATCGACGCCAGGGCGTCGCCCTCGTGAAGGGTCGTGGTGCCGCGACGCGACGGACCGTCGAAGCCGAAAGGTCCCCATTCGTAGCAGGCGCCGTTGTCGCTGAGGAAGAAGATGAGGGTGTTGTCGAGTTCGTCGTTCTTCTCGAGGTCGGCGAGCAACCGGCCGATGCCCTCGTCGACGTGCTCGACCATCGCGGCGAAGGTGGCCATGCGGCGGGCGAGGTCCTCGCGGCGGGCGGAGGGGAGATCGTCCCACGCCGGGTTGTCCTCGCCCGGGAAGCCGTTGGCGATGTCGTCACGATCGACGGGTACCTGGGAACGGGGCGGCAGCTCGGTGTCGGCGGGGACGAGGCCGAGCTTCTTCTGCCGCTCGAGCCGGGCGGCGCGCAGGGCATCCCAGCCGGCACGGTAGGTGTCCATGTGGCGATCGATGCTCTCCTTGGGCGCCTGGATCGGAAAGTGCGGCGAGGAGTGGGAAAGGAACAGCATCCACGGCTTCCCTTCGTTCCGCCCGGACCGGGCCTGGCGGAGGAACTCGAGCGCGTAGTCGTTGAAGACATCCGTCGCGTAGTATTCGCCGCGCGGGATCTCGATCTCCGGCTGGGTGCCCTCGGGCAGGCGGACGTAGTGGCCGGGGTCCCACTGGTTCTCCGAGTGGGAGAGGAAACTCCGATAGCCGTAGTAGTTTTGCACGCCGCGCTCCATCGGTCCCGGGATGCCCATGTGCCATTTGCCGACCATCCAGGTGGTGTAGCCGGCGTCGCCGAGGATCTCGGCGAGCGTGGCGGTGTCGGGAAGCAGGTGTCCGGTGTAGGACGGAGCGCCGTCGCCCCGCGGTTTGCCGGTCGCGAAGGAGCCGATGCCGGCTTCGTGCGGGTGCAGTCCGGTGAAAAGCGACGCGCGCGAGGGACAGCAGCGCGCGGAGTTGTAGAAGGCCGAGAACTTCGCGCCCCCGGACGCCAGTCGATCGATGTTCGGGGTGCGGATTTCCGAGCCGTAGCAGGAGAGGTCCGAGAACCCGAGATCGTCGGCGAGGATGACGAGGACGTTGGGTTTGTCGGCGGCCGAAACGGGGCCGCAGAAGGCGATGGCGAGGGCCAGAACGGAGCGTAGCTTCATGGGTTGGGAGACAGTTGGGGCACGGATCCGGCGTGAGAGGACCGGACAAGTCGGGTTTGGGCCTTCGGGCGCGGACGATCAGTCGGCCTCGGTGATCACTCGGATTTCATCCACCGATTCGCCCGCGTTGAAGAGGACGGAAATGGTCCGGCGGTCCTCGGAGAGCGTGATCCGGTCGGGGTCGGTCTTCGGACCTCCCTCCACCCCTCTCATGCCGGGATTGATTTCCGGCTCCGGGAGCGGGGTCGAGGTGGCGATCTGGTCGGTCATCCGCAGTTTTCCGGTCGAGGTGATGATCGCGAGAATCGGGCGATCGAAGGTCACCGATCCCTCGAAGTGCCGGAACTCCATGAACTCAAGGGTGCCGACCGGATTGTAGCGGAGGAGGAAGCTGCGGGCGGTCTTGTCGCCCTTGGTCACGAGGCCGTTCGGTCCGTGGAGGTTGGTCGTTGGCGGATCTCCGCCGTAGGTTCCCGGTTCGCGGATGTCGGCGGGAAGTTTCGGCGGCAGCTTGAAGGTCCGGCGTTCGGGGATGACCAGCACGTGCTCGTCGTCCTCGTGGGCGGCCAGCGCCTCCGGCGTGTTCGGAGGGGCGGGGATGACCTCTCCGGTGGTCGACTCGATGCCCGAAGCCACCGGCCAAGTCCGGGTGAAGGCGGAGGTTTCGAAATCCCGGTCCTCAAGTTCGCTCGTCCGGCTGGCGTGCAGCGCGGAGCCCTTCAGCAGATTGCGTTTGTCGCCGCGCGACTCGACCTCGACCTCGCCGTCGAGCACGATGAAGTCCGCCGAGCCATCCGCGGACGCGGAGACCCCGAACGAGGTGCCCAGGTCGGTGAGGGTGGCGGTGCCGGTCTTGACGCGGAAGCCGTGCGCACTCTCCGGGCACCAGGCGTTGAGGTTGCCGTTGGAGAGGATGATTTCTTCTCCGGAAGGCACCGTGAAGGCCGCGGGCGCCTCGATGGCCACGACCGCGCCGTTGGCGAAGTTGAGGCGCATCACCCCTTCATCGAGGTCGATTCGCCGCCCCGGCTCGATCATCTCGGACTCAGGCTTCGGCTGGTGAGCCCGCCCGAGATGAAGGGCCACGGCCACCGCGGCCTCGGGAGGGGACGGCTGATTCCTTTGCATCAGATAGAGCGGCGCGGAAGCGAGGACGACCGCCGCCGCCGCGGCGCCGACCGCCAGACGGCGACGGAATCGATGGCGGCGGATCCGGCCGGAAACCAGCGAAGGGAAGGACTCGGCGGTTTCGTCGCCGACCCGCTCGAGGTGGGTCGAGATGGAGTGGGAGAATCGCTCGTCGCTGAACTCCGGGTTCATGCGGGCCAGCGTGCCGGAAACCAGGAGGTGGTTGCGGAGCTCCTCGAGAAGCCCTGCGTCGTTCCGGACCAGCTCGACGAGTTGCTCGCGTCCGGCCTCGTCGATCGAACCGTCGAGGAGTTCGCTGCAGAGCCGTTCGAAGGCTTCGGGTGGGGTGGGGTTGGAGGCGCTCATCGAATCAGGTGGCGTCGTGGACCTCGCGCGCCTGGAGGCAGTGCGCGAGATGGTGTCGGGCGTTGAAAAGCACCTTGCGGACCGCGACGGCGCTCATTTCGAGTTCGGTTCCGATTTCGGTGGCGTTGCGGTCGAGGAAATAGCGGGCGTGAACCACCTTGCGGGAACGGTCGGTGAGGCGCTGGAGGCATTTGCGAAGGGCCTCGTGCCGCAGCTCCGAATCCTGGATCGAGCCCGGCTCGATCTCGGTGGGCGAGGCGTCGAGCAGCAGCGTGGTGAGGTTCTCGTCGAGGAGGCGCTGACGTCGGCCCGACTTGCTGATCTCGTTCATCACCAGGTTGCGGGCAATGCGGCGGAGCCACGGCCCGGCATTGGCGGCGCTGTCGAGTTCGTCCCACTTGCGGTAGGCCACGAGGAAGGCCTCCTGGGCGAGATCGTCCACCCAGGCGTGGTTGACGCCGAGCGAGCGGATGAAGTAACGCAGGCTGGAGTGGTTTTCGCGGACGACTTCGTCGATCTCCCGCAGTTTGGTTTTCGAGGAATTCATGGGTCAGGCGCTACCAGGGGATTTCCCGGATGCTTGAAGTGTTGCGCCTTTCCCCTCGCCGGGCGAGTCCGGGAGCTCGATTCCTGGCGCTCATTCCGCCAGCGGATCACCGCCGGGCCGCTTCGGGGTGGCGGTCGAGGATGGCCCGCAACCGATCCACGATCTCCGGGTGGCGGTTCGCGAGATTCTTCGTCTCCAACGGGTCCTCCTGATAGTCGTAGAGCTCGAGCCGGGCCTTCGACCGCGGCGATCCCGGCTGTTTCCATTCGACCAGGCGGTAGCGCTCGGTGCGGATCGCCCGGCCGAGCGAACCCCGCGGGAAGGCGTGGTAGACGTGGTCGCTGACCCGGTCGGCGGGATCCTTCAGCACCGGCGTGAGATCATCGCCGTCGATGGGCTGGGGGCCTTGGGGCGACGGAAGGTCGGCGAGGGCGGCGAGGGTCGGGTAGAGGTCGACGGTCTCGGCGAGCTGGCGCGTGGTGCTGCCCGCGGTGGTGACGCCCGGCGCGCGGATGATCAGGGGAATGCGGTTGGCCTGCTCGTAGTTGGTGTGCTTGGTCCAGATCCCGTGGTCCCCGAGGTGGAAACCGTGGTCGCCCCAGAGGACGACGATGGTGTCGTCGGCGAGGTCGAGCCGGTCGAGACCGTCGAGCACTTTGCCGACCTGGGCGTCCATGTAGCTGATGGAGGCATAGTAGCCGTGGATCAGCTGGCGCTGCATCGACTCCGGAATGCGGCCCTTCTCGGGGAGCGGCTTGTACTGGGTGATCTCCCCGCCCGATTTGTGGGCGACCTTCGGACTGTTGCGGGGAAAGTCACGGATGCGGGCGAGGTCGAAGTTTCCGGGGTCGTAGAGGTCCCAGTATTTGCGGGGCGCGGTGAAGGGGAGATGGGGGCGGGCGAAACCGACCGCGATGAAGAAGGGCTGATCGGACCGGGCGGCGGCCTCGAGACGTCGCAGCGCCTCGGCCGCGACCCGACCGTCGGCGTAGGCGTCGTCATCGACGTCCGGAGCTTCCCACGCGGCGCCCCGGGGAAGCTGTTTGTTCGGTTTGCCGGTCTTGATGTTGCCGAAGTAGGCCTCCTCGCGCGTCACCTCTCCGTTGGTGCTCTCCTTGAGGACGTACTCGACGACCTTGTCCTTGAAGTGGGGCACCGACCACGAGTCCGGATCGCCCTGGTTGCCGTGGCCGATGTGGTAGATCTTGCCGAGGGATTCCGCCTTGTAGCCGAACTTCCGGAAATACTGCGGGAGCGTCACCGCGTCGGGCAGCTTCTCCCGGAGGTTCATGCCGAGGCCGTAGAGGCCCGTGGAGGTCGAACGCGAGCCGAGCATGAAGTTGAAGCGCGACGGGGCGCAGACCGCCTGGTTGCAGTAGGCCAGCTCGAAGCGCAGACCGCTGGCGGCGAGTCGGTCGAGCGACGGGGTGCGCGCGTGCGGATCGCCGTAGCAGCCGAGCGCCGGCTTCAGGTCATCGACGAGCAGGAGCAGCACGTTGGGCCGTTCCGCGCGGACGGCGGCCACGAGCGCGAGGGTGACGAGGAGGACGAACTTCATCGGGGTAAAGAGGACACTTGCCGGGAGCGGCGGGTGTTGCCGGATTTGCTCGAATGGTTTGCCGGAGATCGGGGATCAGCCATTCTTGCCAATCGCGCGGGTCTGAATTTGGATACCGGGGTCCGATGGATGGTGATCACAAGCATGGTGGAGAGGTCCCGGCCCACCCGGGGATCCGGAAGGCGTTCAGTACCCTGCTGGCCGGCGTGGCGTCGGTGGTGCCGGTGCTGGCGACCGCCTGGCTGCTGGTGGTGATCTATCGAATCCTGGGGCAGCTCGGCGGCGGGATCATCGCCGGGGTCTTTCGTTTGCTGAACTGGCTGCGCGGGGTCGCACCCGATGCCGCCGACGCGTGGTCGTTCAAGTTCCCCGGCTCGAACCTCGTGCTGGCGCTCCTGCCGGTGCTGATCGTCTTCGCCATCGGTTTCGCCGTCACCAACGCGCTCGGCCGCCATCTGCTGCATTGGATCGAGAACAAGATCCAGCGGCTGCCGCTGCTGGGATTCGTCTATTCCTCGATCAAGCAGTTGGTCGATGCCCTCAAGGGCCTGGGGGCCGAGCGGAAGTTCAAGAGCGTCGCCTACGTCGAGTATCCCTCGCCGGGGTGCCGCCTGATGGGTTTCGTGACCGGCAATTTTCACGACCCGCACCTCGGCAAGGACGTGACCTCGGTGTTTCTCCCGACCGCGCCGAACCCGCTCACCGGATTCGTGGTGGTCATCGAGGACGAGCGCGTGCACGCCTCGGGAATGTCGCTGGAAGAGGCCAGCAAGCTGATCCTGTCCGCCGGACTGGTCGCCCCGCCCGGCGCGATGCCCGGCGCGGTGCCCGGCGCGGTGCCGGGGGCGCCTCAGCGGCCCGTCGAGAAGACCGATTCGCCGACGTCGATCCGCCCGGAGTAGATCATCCCCGGCCGGCGCGATCCGGGGGCGAGGGGGTGTCCGATCTCCAGCGGGGTCCCGCGGGCGATTGACGCCGGACGCGCGGCCCGGTTGAGTGGGGGCGTGGCACGCATCACGATCCCGGAATACGCCATGGCGCTCGCGCACGTGGCCTCGCTGCGCTCGGAGGACCCGTTCCGCAAGGTCGGGGCGGCGGCGCTCGATTTCGACAACCGGGTGATCGGGACCGCCTACAACGGGCTCGCGCCAGGCTACGAAGCCCCGGAAGGCTTCTGGGATGACCGGGAGGCCCGGCAGAAATTCATGCTCCACGCCGAGATCAACCTCTGCAGCCTGTTCAAGCGCGGCGAGGTGAAGCTGGTGGCGAGCACCACCATGCCGTGCACCGCCTGCATGCAGACGCTCTGCGCCTACGGCATCCGCGAGATCTACTACCGCGAGGTTTACAAGGCCTCCGACGCGCCGGAAATCGCCCGCCTCTACGGCATCCGGCTCGAGCGGATCGAGAGCCACCCGGAGGTGGAGTTCATGGCCTGATGCGGGCTCTTATTCCTCCTCGAGATCGCCTCCGTAGAAGCTCTTGAGGTAGCCGAACTCCATGAGCGTGTCGTGCCAGGGCGACAGCAGCTGGGGGTTGCGGAAGACGCGGGACGCGCGGGCCAGGGCGGCTTCGGCCTTGATGTCCTCGCCGTCGTGGAAGGCGATCGCGGCCTCGGCGTAGTAGGGGAAGGGCGTGTCCACCATGAAGTCATACTTGTCGAGCATGGTGCGCGCCTCCTCGACCTCGCCGGTCTTGAGCATGCAGAGAAGCACCTTGTACTCGGCGAGATGGTGAATGCTCTGCTGTGAGTCGTCATCGGCGGTCAGGTTGAGCACCCGCTGGAGATAGCGCTTGGCGTCGTCCCACTTCTTGGTGACGAAGTAGATCTCGGCGATGTTGAAAAGGACGCTCGGATTGCCCGGCGAGAGCGAGTTGGCACGGTCGAAGTGCTCCATCGCCTTGTCGAAATCGCGGAACTCGACCTGGCAGGCTCCGAGCATGTTCTCGATGTCGGGCGAGTCGCCGAAGATCTTCCGGGCGGCGTGCAGCTCTTCGATGGTCTCGAAGATGCGCTTCTGGCCGAAGAGCTTGCGGGATTCCTGCAGGTGGCCGGCGAATTCCTTCCGGCGGTCTTCCGGGAGGTTCAGGAAATCCTCCTGCCACGGGGCGAGCTTGTCCTGCGGAGCTTCTTCGCCGTCGGTCTGGGCGACGGCCGGCAGCGCAAGGGCGGCCAGGAGGAGGGAGACGAGGAGTTTTTTCATGATTTCAAAGGCAACTTGGGGAGATTCTAGGAGGGTCGTGGAAAAATCGCAAGCGGACGCTTCAGGAGTAGAGACGCCGGCGGTGGATGTAGTCCAGCACGCCGTCCGGCAGCCACGAGGGCGCTTCGCCGCGTTGAAGGGCCTCGCGGATCGCGGTCGCCGAGGCCGGGTGCGTGCCCCTCACGAGGTGCATGCGCCAGCCGTCCCGCGGCCGGGGGTCGCCGTCCCGGGAGAAGACGATGAACTCGAGCAGCTCCGCGAGGGCGTCCGGGTCGCGCCAGCGGGGAAGTGCCTCCCATTGATCGAGTCCGACGATCCAGAACAGGCGCGCAGCGGGGAAGGCACTGCGCATGTGACGGGCGGTCCGTACCGAATACGAGGGAGGAGGGCAGCGCAGGTCGAAATCGTCGACCACCGCCCAGTCCCGTCCTCTCAGGGCGAGCTCGAGCATCGCGAGTCGTTCGTCGTCGGAGGCCTTGGGGCCCTGCGGCTTGTGGGGCGAGCGGCGGGCCGGGAGGAAGCGGACCTGGTCGAGCGCCAGCGCCTCGACCGCCCGCCGGGCGATCTCGAGGTGACCCTCGTGCACGGGGTCGAAGCTGCCCCCGAAGAGCGCGATGCGGGAGGGTGAGGTCATGGTGATTCGCTGCGGGCCCGGTCGCGGAAGGCGGCGGGCGGCATGCCGACGGTGGCCCGGAACTGCCGCGTGAGCGCGGTCTGGTCGCCGTAGCCGCAGTCGAGCGCGATCTCCGCGATGGGCCGGTCGCTGCGGGCGAGCAGGTCGGCGGCGTGCTGGATGCGTGCCTTGCGGACGAAACGGGCCGTCGAGAGATAATAAACCTTGCGCATCCGGCGGTCGAGCTGGGTCGGGCTCATGCCGGCGATGCGCGCGAGCTCCTCCTGGGGCAGAGGGTCGGCAAGGTGGGCCCGGACGTGCTCGGCGACCCTCGCGACCCCCTCGATCTCGGCCTCGCCGGCCCCGGGTGTGCGGAGGTCGCGGGAAACCGAGGCCAGCCCGATGATCTCGCCGTCGGCGGTCTTCAGCGCCACCTTGGTGGCCAGGTACCAGCCCAGCCCGTCCTTGCGGCTGCTCACCAGCTCCAGCTCCTCGGTGATGGCTTTGCCCTCGACGAGCACCTGACGGTCCTGGCGCCGGTAGGTCTCGGCCAGTTCCGGGGGAAAGAAGTCCTCCGCCCGGCGTCCGAGCAACTGACGGGGATCCCGCAGTCCCAGCCGCTCGGCGAAGGCACGGTTGGCCCCGCGGTAACGGTGGT
This sequence comes from Verrucomicrobiia bacterium, assembly GCA_030431475.1. Classification (GTDB taxonomy): domain Bacteria; phylum Verrucomicrobiota; class Verrucomicrobiia; order Verrucomicrobiales; family Akkermansiaceae; genus Haloferula. The sequence goes on from JAUIJD010000038.1 coordinate 35,209, forward strand.
CGGCATCCTTCAGGCAGAAGACGACGTCGGGCAGCACCGCGAACAGGCGTTCGGCGAAGCCCGCCGAACCGACTTGATCGAGAAACGCCGCGTCCACCGCCATGGGGGAAATCGAATCAGCCGGGGCAGGGCCCGGCAATGCCGGAGAACCGAATCCTGACCGGGTGCGACGCCTCGTGCGTGGGTTTCGGTCAAGACCCCGTGGGCTATAGTGAGGGATGACCGTTCTTGAAGATCGTCTCGATCGAGTGGCCTCGGAAAAGCCCGACAACGCGACCCTCGCCGGGGAGGCGGTGGCCTTCGCGAGGGAACTGCTCGAGCAGTCGCTCCACGCCCGCAAGCTGGGGGAGCGGCTCCAGGCCCGGCAGCTGGCCGCGATGATGGACGACGCCCCGGGCAAGGCGTTCACCTTCGCGATGGCGGACCAGGTGTTCCGCCCGCCGAGCGAATCGCGGCAGGCCAGCCGCTTCCGAAATCTCGTCGAAACCTACGGGGCACCGGTCTACCTGCCCACCGCCGCCCGGGTGGCGATGCGGATCGGCGGGGTGGCGTCGTCGCTGGCACCCGAGATCGTCATGCCCCAGGTGGCGGGACAGCTGCGGCGCGAAAGCGCGTCGGTCATCCTCCCCGCCGAGGCCGAGCGACTGAAGCGCCACATCGAGCGCCGGCGGAAAGGCGGCATGCGACTGAACCTGAACCAGCTCGGCGAGGCGGTGCTGGGCGAGGGGGAGGCCGGCAAGCGCCTGCAGGCGAATCTCGAGCGGCTGGCCGACCCGGACTGCGACTACATTTCGGTGAAACTCTCGGCCGTCTACAGCCAGATCCATGCGGTCGGCGACGACGAGACGCTCGAGGCGCTGACGACGCGTCTGCGCGAGCTCTACCGCGCGGCCATCGCCCATCCCCGGGGCGACGGCTCGCCCAAGTTCGTGAACCTCGACATGGAGGAATACCGCGATCTCCGCCTGACCTGCGCCGCCTTCCGCGAGGTGCTGGGGGAGGAGGAGTTCCACGAGCTCGAGGCCGGCATCGTGCTGCAGGCGTACCTGCCCGACGCGTGGCCGGTCCAGCGCGAGCTCTCCGCCTGGGCACGCGCCCGGGTCGAACGCGGCGGGGCGGGGATCAAGATCCGCCTGGTCAAGGGCGCCAATCTCGCCATGGAGCAGGTCGACTCGGAGCTGCACCACTGGCCGCTCGCTCCCTACGGCAGCAAGCTCGAGGTCGATGCCAATTTCAAACGCATGCTGCACGAAGGCTGCAAGCCCGAGAACATCCGGGCCGTGCGTCTGGGCGTCGCGAGCCACAATCTCTTCGATGTCGCCTACGGACTGCTGCTGCGGGCGCGGGAGGGCGTCGAGGACCGGGTCGAATTCGAGATGCTCGAGGGCATGGCCAACCATCAGGCGCGGGTGGTGCGCGACGTCGCGGGCGACCTGCTGCTCTACGCACCGGTGGTCAGGCGGGAGGACTTCCACAGCGCCATCGCCTATCTCGTCCGGCGCCTCGACGAGAACACCTCGCCGGAGAACTTCCTCCACGATCTCTTCGGGATGGAACCCGGCGACGAGGCGTGGGAACGCCAGCGTCACCGCTTCCTTGCCGCCTGCGCGGCGATCGAGACGACCGGTTCCGGGCCGAACCGCACCCAGGACCGCACGGTCGAAACACCGGAGGTCCTCCCGCTCGACGAGCCCTTCCGCAACGAGGCCGACACCGACTTCTCGCTCAAGGCCAACGTCGATTGGATCCGCGCGAAGGTCGAGGCGATGCGGACGACGACGCCGGAGCGGGTGCCGCTCCAGATCGGTGGCGAGTTCCTCGACGGCGCGGACGAGGCGGTGGCGTCGGATCCGTCCCGGCCGGGGCACGTCGCCTACCGGCACGGGCTCGCCGATGCGTCGCAGGTCCGGCGGGCGCTTGAGGTCGCGGAGTCCGCCCGGGAGGCGTGGCGCGCGCGAAGCCTCGACGATCGCGCGGCCATCCTCGCCGCCTCGGCCGCCGGGATTGCGAAGATCCGGGGCGAGGCCATCGCGACCATGGTGCTCGATTCCGGCAAGGCGGTGCTCGAGGCCGATGTCGAGGTCAGCGAGGCGATCGACTTCGCCAACTACTATGCCCGTAGTCTTCGTGAGGGAGGGTGGTTCGACGGCGCGGAATTCGAGCCCTTCGGCACCGTGGTCGTCACGCCGCCGTGGAATTTCCCCTTTGCGATCCCGTGCGGCAGCGTGCTGGCACCGCTGATGGCCGGGGCCACGGTGATTCTCAAGCCGGCCCCCGAGACCGTCCTCACCGCCTGGGTGATGGTCAAGGCCCTGTGGGAGGCCGGCGTGCCCCGCGAGGTGCTGCAGTTCGTGCCGTGCCCCGACAACGAGATCGGCCGCTCGCTGGTCACCGACCCCCGGGTCGATGCGGTCGTCCTCACCGGGGCCTATGAAACCGCCCGGATGTTCCTTTCCTGGAAGCCGGAGCTGTGCCTGTTCGCCGAGACCTCGGGCAAGAACGCCCTGATCGTCTCCGCCGCGGCCGATCCCGACCTCGCGGCGAAGGACCTGATCCGCAGCGCCTTCGGCCATGCCGGCCAGAAATGCTCGGCCGCCTCGCTCGGCATCCTCGAGGCCGAGATGTACGACAGTCCGGACTTCCTGCGGCAACTCAAGGATGCCGCGGCCTCGCTGCCCGTCGGCCCGCCGTGGTCCTACACCAGCATGGTCACGCCCGTCGTCCGCGAGCCGGGCGAGGCGCTGAAGCGGGCGCTCACCACCCTCGACGACGGCGAGGAATGGCTGCTGGAGCCCGCGATGATCGACGGCAACCCGTGCCTGTGGTCGCCGGGCATCAAGCTCGGCGTCACCCCCGAGAGCTGGTTCCGCCGCACCGAGTGCTTCGGGCCGGTGCTCGGCCTGGTCCGCGCCAACGACCTCGGCCACGCGATGCGGATCCAGAACGACTCCGAGTTCGGCCTGACCGGCGGGATCCATTCCCTCGACCCCGCCGAGATCGAGGCGTGGCGCGGGCAGGTCGAGGTCGGCAATGCCTACATCAACCGCCCGATCACCGGCGCGATCGTCCGCCGCCAGCCCTTCGGTGGCTGGAAGCGCTCGTGCTTCGGTCCCGGCGCCAAGGCCGGCGGACCCAACTACGTGGCGCAGTTCGGACGCTGGTCGGATGCCGGCGACCTGCATTTCCGCGATCCGGCCGGCCCCCGGGTCGCCGCGCTCCTCGAGCGCATCGGCGACCCGGCGCTCACGGCTGCGGCGGAAAGCGATGCCTTCTGGATGAGGCGCGAGTTCGGGATCGAGCACGATCCCAGCGGGCTGCGCTGCGAGGCGAACGTCTTCCGCTACCGGCCCCTTCCGCGGGCGCTGGTCCGGGCGGACGATCCGTCGCATCTGGCCCGCCTCGTCGTGGCCGCCGCGGCGGTCGGGGTGAAGGTCGACCTTTCCCTGGCTCCGGGGGTCGCTGCGCCGGAGTGGGCAGCCGATCTCCAGGTCTGGCATGAGGACGCGTCCCAACTCGCCGGTCGGCTCGAGCCCGGGCGCTACGGCCTGATCCGCTCGGTCGGAGCCGGCGAGGTTCTCAAGGCCGCTGCGACCGAGGCGGGCATTCGCCTGGTCGATGCCGTGCCGGTACGGAACGGCCGAATCGAGCTGTGCCCTTGGTTTCGCGAGCAATCCGTCTCCGAAACGCTCCATCGCCACGGATCGGTGTTGCCGCGCCCGGACGAGCTGCCATAGTCGCGATGCCTCGTCCCGTCGGGGTGCCGGGTGATCTGGGGGGAGAGCTCGGTATTCTGCGGGGCGGGGTCTTTTTTCGGAGATCTCCACCCGCTCGTGCCCACGCCCACCATGTGGAAGGTCGGAACGGGACGCGCGACGCCGTCGCGCCCGCCTCACCCCGGAGGTCGGACATCCGATCACCTCACGATGGGCCAGGGCCGCCTCTCTAGACTGCGGCGATTCATCGCCGCTCTGGCGAAGCATTTCAATGCGAGCCGCGTCGCCGGTGACGCCGACATCGCCTCCATGACCACCCGCCTCCGTCCGTCGATGAATCGACGCCGCCTCAAAGCGGAGATGAATCCCCGCAGTCTAAATCGGGAAGCGGGCTGCGAGGGTCCTGGGGCTTGCCGGCGGGGACGGCTGTCAGGGTGTGGCGGGCGCGACAGCGTCGCGCGTCCCGGCCCTTTGTGGATGCGCCCGGGGGAGGTCGGACATCCGTCCACCTCACGGCGGGCCAGGGCCGCCTTTTTAGACTGCGGCGATTCATCGCCGCTCTGGCAAGCATTTCAATGCGAGCCGCGTCGCCGGTGACGCCGACATCGCCTCCATGACCACCCGCCTCCGTCCGTCGATGAATCGACGCCGCCTCAAAGCGGAGATGAATCCCCGCAGGCTAAATCGAGAAGCGGACTGCGAGGGTCCTGGGGCTTGCCGGCGGGGACGGCTGTCAGGGTGTGGCGGGCGCGACAGCGTCGCGCGTCCCGGCCCTTTGTGGATGCGCCCGGGGGAGGCGACATCCGTCCACCTCATGGCGGGCCAGGGCCGCCTTTTTAGACTGCGGCGATTCATCGCCGCTCTGGCGAAGCATTTCAATGCGAGCCGCGTCGCCGGCGACGCCGACATCGCCTCCATGACTACCCGCCTCCGCCCGTCGATGAATCGACGCCGCCCCCAGAGCGGGGATGAATCCCCGCAGTCTAAATCGAGAGGCGGGCTGCGGCGGCGGAACGGGGTTGGGTTCTCAACCGTCTCCTAATCGTCCCCGAAGTGCTTCTCCGCGTTGCCGCAGCAGATCGCGCGCACCAGGTCGGCGAGCGGCTCGAAGTCGTCGGGCAGCTCGCCGCGGTCGGACTCGGTCCCGATCAGGTTGCACAGCACCCGCCGGAAGTACTCGTGGCGCGGGTAGGAAAGGAACGACCGCGAATCGGTGAGCATCCCGACGAAGCGGTAGAGCAGACCGGTGGAAGACAGCGCGTTGAGCTGCATCTCCATGCCCTCCTTCTGGTCGAGGAACCACCACCCGGACCCGAACTGGATCTTGCCCGCGACTGATCCATCCTGGAAGGAACCCGTGAGCGTGGCGAACAGGTAGTTGTCCGCCGGGTTGAGGTTGTAGAGGATGATCTTCGGCAGCGCGTCCTCCGCGGCGAGCGCCCCGAGGTAGGCGATGATGCCCGGCCCCTGGCGGTAGTCGCCGATGCTGTCGTAGCCGGTGTCCGGGCCGAGCTTGGCGAAGCCGTTCGGGTTGATGTTCCGCGCCGCTCCGAGGTGGAGCTGCTTGGTCCAGCCGCGCGCCGCATCGAGCCGCCCGAGGAAGAGCATCAGGTAGAAGGTGAACTTCGAACGCTCCTCCGCGCTCGCCGCCTCGCCGCGCCGCGCTTTCTCGAAGATGATCGCCGCATCGGCGTCGTCGCAGACCTCCGGCGGCAGGCACTCGAGGCCGTGGTCCGACAGCCGGCAGCCGGCCTCGTGGAAGTCGTCGTGGCGTTTCCGCAGCGCCGTCAGCAGGTCGCCGAGCTGGGAGATGTCGGTGTCGGTGATCCCTTCCAAGCGGTCGACCCAGCCGTTGAAGAGCTCCGGTTGATCGACGTTGAAGGCCTTGTCCGGTCGGAAGGTCGGGCGGACCCGTGTATTCAGGCCCGAGGCGGCGATGGCTTCGTGCGTCTCCAGCGAATCGACCGGATCATCGGTGGTCCCGATCATCCGGACGTCGAACTTTTCCAGGATCCCGTGGCTCGAGAAGGACTCGTCGGCCAGCCGCTCGTTGGCGCGCTGCCAGATCTCGTCGGCCGTGTCGGGGCTGATCAGCAGGTCGATGTCGAAATAGCGCTGCAGTTCGAGGCTGCTCCAGTGGTGGATCGGATTCCGCAGCGTCTTCGGCACCGTCGCCGCCCATGCCTGGAACTTTTCCTCCGGCGTCGAGTCGCCGGTGATGAAGCGCTCGTCCACGCCGTTGGCGCGCATCAGCCGCCACTTGTAGTGGTCGCCGCCCAGCCAGATGTCGGCCAGATTGTCCCAGCGGCGGTTCGAGGCGATCTCGTCGGGGATCAGGTGGCAGTGGTAGTCGTAGATCGGCAGGCCGTCGGCGACTTCGTGAAACAAACGTCGGGCGGTCGGAGAGTGCAGGAGGAAATCCCGGTCGGGGTAGGGCATCGCACCCGCATCCTGCGATGCTCCGGGGGGCGCGGGCAAGGGCAGGTTGTCGGACAGATTTGTCATCGGGCTCCGTTCACGCCGAAAGCGTCATCCCGAGGCTGACAGATCCGCCTGTATCTGGTTGCCTACGGACGATCCGGCGAAGCGGTTCGCGCCTGGTTTCCCGACTCTCCGGGATCGACCAGGGGCGGCAGCGTGGGTGGAACGCAAAAACGGACGGTTCCGCGCGAAGCGCCAGGCCGGACGCGACGGCGTCTCATGCCGTTTCCAGCACCCGTCTGGAACGAGGGAAAACCACGGAAGTCACGGAAACACCGGGACTCAGGGTCCATTCCGTGGATTCAGTGAGTTCCGTGGTTTCCGGTCTCGATCTTCGGATCGCCCAATTCGAATTCGGATGGGGTGTCCATTTAGACTGCGGGGATTCATCCCCGCTCTTGGGGCGTCGATTCATCGACGGGGAAAGGTGTGTTGATGAAGGCAATGCCCGCACCATCGGCGACGCGGCTCGCATTGAAATGCGTCGCCAGAGCGGCGATGAATCGCCGCAGTCTAGAATGACCGCCCTAGTCCCACCGGACGGCGACCGGCGGTCGCCTCCCAGCGCAGTCACACCACGAGACGGGACGCGCGACGCGGTCGCGCCCGCCACACCCGGACGGCCCTCCCCCCTGGCAAGCCCCACCTCCCGGAGACGTCCGCGTATGGAGCCTCCCGCCCCTGCAACGGTCTTCTCCATCTAGACTGCGGCGATTCATCGCCGCTCCGAGGGGGCGTCGATTCATCGACGGAGGAGGCGAGTCCATGGCCCCCACGCCGTCACCACCGCCCTCCAGCAACGACTGCGAATCAGCCTCCGACCTCCGACCTCCGTAGCCGGCCGAGGGAAAAGGGGATTGGTGCGAATGGCGCTTCCCCAAGCCAACCCGTCGTGGAACATGCCGAAGCGCCCCACCATCGCCGCAACCACCGGAGGCGGGGCGCCCCCGCCCGCAACCCTTCGTGGTCGCCAACGTCGCAAGGTCCGCAAAGCCCAAGGCCGGGGGCGGCCTGCCTCCAACCCTGCCATGCCGGAGTCGACCTTGGAAGGGATCGCAGTGGCTGAAGGAAGTGCCATTCGGATTGCTGCTAAAAAAACAGCAGTTCGCCCCGAGGGGAGCGGGGTGGGGTGGGGGCGCAGGTGGATTTTCCCGTGCTTCCCACCACCGGAACACGGCTCTCCCGTACACGGATGACGCGGAATGCCGATCTTCCAAGTCTTCCCGCTTCCCATGAGCCACCCCTCGGCTCTTGGAAAAGCCAGAACCTCCATCTTCCCGCTTTTCCCACAGGGTGGGGGCGTCTTCCATCGACCGGGAAAAGAGGGAAGATCCACCTTCCCGGTCCGGGTTCCGCCGGAAACGACCCGCCACCGCCATTCGGCATCGCCGAAATCCCGCCTCCAAACCCCCATGGCTCTCAGTCTCGAACAAATCCGCGAACGCATCCTCCACTTCCGCCAGTGCTGGCGCACGCTCGACCCAAAACAGGACTTTTGCGGGCTCTCGCTCGCCGAGTTCGAGGCCGGCACCGAGGAATCGCTGAAGGTCCGCGACGAGATTCGCGCGCTCGAGGCCGAACTCGACGCCCTGCGCCTCCGGCGTGACCAGGCCGATCGCCGCGCGCTGGGCCTCATCCGCCGCTTCGTCAGCGCCGTGCAGGCAGAGCCGGGATTCGGTGACGACTGCCCGTTCTTCGCGGCCCTGGGCTACATTCCCCTCAGCCAGCGCAAGACCGGCCTCACCCGAAGGAAGGGCCGCCATCCCGAGAACTGAAAGGGCTGGCGCGCGCCGCCCACCCTTCACGCGGGGCAAATGCCGCTGCTCGCGGGCGTCGCGCGAGACGCCGCCTTCCCTTACGCCCTCATTGCGGAAGGTGAAGCCTTCTACGCGACTACGCGGCCCCCCGCCGGGACGCGTGACGCGGTCGCGCCCCGCCTGGGCGGAGCGGCCCGCAGCACCCCGCCACCACGGACCGCAGCACCGCGGTCGCGCTCCACCCCGTCATCGATGATTCGCGCCTCTCAAAGATCATCCAGAGGACTCCCCGTCCGCCCGGACATCGCATGCACCACGTGGGTGTAGATCTCGGTCGTCTTCACGCTCGCGTGCCCCAGCGCCTCCTGGATCGACCGCAGATCCACTCCTTTCTGCAGGAGATGCGTCGCGTAGCTGTGGCGCAGCGTGTGGGCCGAGACCTTTTTGGTGATGCCCGCCCCCTTCACCGCCTTGCGCAACCACTGGCTCACCGCGCCTTCCAGGACATGATGGCGCTTGGTCTCCCCGTCCCGCGGATCCACGGCACGACCTGCCGCGGCAAACACCCAGAACCACTCCCAGCTGCGCGAAAGCCTGCCGCCGTAGCGGCGATCGAGAGCCGGCTCCACGAAGACCCGTGCACCGCCTTCCGCCTCATCCTCGTCGAACAACAACCTCGCCCGCCGTACTTGCAGCTTCAGGCTTTCCGCCAGCCGCTTCGGCATCGACACACAACGGTCCTTCGCCCCCTTGCCTTGCCGGATCCACACCAGCCCGTTGTCGAAATCCACGTCCTTGACCCGCAGGCGCAGTCCTTCGCTCACCCGCAACCCGCAGCCGTAGAGCAGTCCCACCAGGCAACGGGGCGTTCCGCCCGGGACCTCTCCCAGCAACTTCGCCGTCTCCTCCCGGCTCAGGACCACCGGCAAGCGTCTCGGTTGCTTGGCCCGGACGGCATCCACTCCTTCCAACGGCATCTTGAGCACGGTGCGGTAGAGAAACATGATCGCATTGAAGGCCTGCGACTGGGTTGACGCCGCCACCCGCCGCTCCATTGCCAGATGGGTCAGAAAGGCCTCCACCTCTCCCTTGCCCATCTCCCGTGGATGCCGCAGCCCGTGGAAGCGGATGAAACGCCGATACCATGAGACATAGCCCGCCTCGGTCCGGTAGGCGAGGCCTCGCCGGCGGATTGCCGCCCGCAGCTCCCGCTCGACTCCTCCAGGCTCTCCCGAGCTGTTCATGAGAACATTCTCAGCAGTTGCGCGATTTTAGCAACCAAAATTCTCCCTAGGGAGAATTTCACGCTTGCTGGCGATAGGGTAGAAGAGCAATTTTACCCCGTGAAATAGTTCACACTGTTCGTCCCAAGATCACAGATGCAGAAGTCGTCAGCGCGAGCCGCACAGATGCAGCCGCGACCGCC
>JAUIJD010000039.1 GCA_030431475.1 Verrucomicrobiia bacterium
TCGTGGGTTCGATTCCCACCTCCGCCTCCAATTTCCCGCGCCGGCTCTTTCGGCCGCCGTCCGACCGGGAGGCCAGGGAGCGGCTCCCTTTCAGGTGCCGGCCATTCGGATCCCGACGACGGGTGAGGACCCGATGCCGGAGGCATCGCCCACCGGTAGCCGGGAATTGAGTCCGCGAAGGCGGGCGACACCCCCGGAGACGAACTCGACGCCGAATCCCGCGTCCGGGCGCTCGCCGCGACAGGCTTACCGCGGGAAGGCCTCGCTGTCCTCGAGAGGCTCGACCGCCACTTCGCGCCGCCCTCCTGAACCCCGGCGCTTGAATGCTTGTTTTCCAGGACCCGGGCGACGAAGGGCCGACCCCGACGACCCCGGCGAGACTTCAGTCCCAAGGGGACGATGGAGCTTAGCCCCGGGGTTCACCCCGGGGACACGATGCCCCCATCAACCCGAGCCCTGAAGGGGCGCAGGAATCCGGTCTGTTGTCTTCAAGGACCCGGACGAGTGCGGAGAGGGGAATGCCAGGAATCACGGACGGGCCTGACCCCTTGGAGAGGGCCCCTGGGAGACCGGAGCAGCGTCGGTGGGGAAGCCGGGATGGATGCAGGGGAATGGTCGGCCCGAAGGGTCGGAAGAACCCAGCCCGGGGCCACCGGCCCCGGGGCTTCCCGGTGCCTCGGAGCCAAGCGGCCTGAAAGGTCGCAAGAAGCTTGTGTTTGGTTTTCCGGCGATGAACCGGGCGATGTCAAAATGCGACACCTGACCCCATCCCCGACGCTGTCAGGCTGGAAAGCCGGAGAGCACGGATCGATCGGAATGCCGTCGTTCCGTGATGGATCCGCCCGGATGGGGAGCCCCGAAGGGGCGCTGGAAAGTAGCCCCGGGTGCCAACCCGGGGATCAATGGACCCTACCGCCCCCGAGCCCTGAAAGGGCGACGGGATGCAGCGGATCGATCCGGAGGCGTCCTACCCTCGACCGCTCAACGCCGCAATTCACGGACCGATCCCTCCGAGACGCGGACCGACCCCTCCGAGACGGACCGACCCCTCCGAGACCCCTCCGACGGTGCCTCGCAGCCACGCGGCCTGAAGGGTCGCGAGAAGCCTGGGTTGGGATTCTAGGACTGTGCCCCCCTACTTGCAGTGTCTAAATTCTTCAGGCCAAGTGACTTTAGGTAGTCGTATGTAGGATCGTAAAAGGCTGGCGCTCTGGTGGGATCATCGGTGTGGCCGGAGGGAACCACGATCACCAGTCCTTGGCGTGCCCTCGTCAAGAGAACCCGGTAAGCGTTGAGCAAGTAGCGTTTACGCTCTTCCTTCAGAATCCGCTGCCACTTGGAGCCTTTAAAGCTCCAATGAGACCATCCATCGGCTGAGAAGCGAAAATCTCCGTCCCAGACGACGCACGCCCAGTCGAGTTCCAAGCCTTGAACATCAAACTCGGTAGCCACGTCTTCGAGATAATAGCTCGAACGGACATCATCGCGGCCGTTGAGAAACCAGTGCACCGGGTCGGCTTTGACGCGGACGTCGATTGCGTGGGGCTTCAAGCGCTCGGCTTGTGATGAAACCACGATCCCAAACCGTTCTGAACCGCGTGCCTTGTTGCGCAGCCATGCCTTCGCTCGCGAGAGGTCTCGAGTAATTGCGATCGGATACCTGGATGAAAACTGGCTTAGGGTGACCGCTGCCTGTCGGGGCTGGAGATCTAACAGCTCTTTGACAAAGCGGCTAAGGTTCTCAGCGCGGAACGAACGAAGTGATACCCCTAGATGCAATTCGCTTCGCTCGAATAGGCGCCCTTGAGCTCTGGCCGTAAGAGCATCCTCCTCGAGCGCATACTCGGAGTCACGGAGTTTGGTGGAGATGTGGACGTCCCAATGGGGAAACGAGCGATTTCTTGCCGCGACCCAAGCAGAAATTCCGGCTTCCCCAGTGTTGATTTCCTGTCCCCCTCCCACGAGGCATACCACCACCGCCCAGTCTTCGTGGCGGTCCATGCAGGAAATAAGAAACTCTGGCTCGGAGCGATCAAAGTTCGTGATGCCCCGTTTACGCTTCATGAACGAAGATGTTTGCTGTACGTTCCATGCCCGCTGAGCTTCGTCGAAGAGGGCAACGTGTTCGATTGGAGGCGTTGGATCGGATAGGCAGGAATCGCGGAAGTGATGAACCGGCTGAATGAAAGCCTTCACTTCGCTTCGAGCTTCTTTGAGGGTCGCTTTGTGACCCAAATCCCGCTTCTGCATCACCTTGTCCCGTGCCAACGCCTCGCGGAGGATTCTCACCAATGGTCCGTTGCCGGAGAGAAAGACACTGTAGAGTTCACTCTCTTGATCCCGATGGCGGGTTGCAACGTTGAGCCCGACCAGTGTCTTCCCTGCGCCGGGGACCCCGGTGACAAAGCAGATAGCCTTGCGGCGGTTCTCGCGGCAGGAATGGATGATGGATTCGATCGACTCCGAAGTGACCGACAGGTTGCTGGCGGTTGCATCACTTCGGGAAATCGCGGCAACGCCGTGGCCGTGGTAAAGAGCCCGTGCTGCTTCGAGGATAGTGGGTGTAGGTGAGTAACGGCCTGCTTCCCACACATGGGGATCAACAATCTGGCCATCAGCGAGTCGAAGCACTTCGTCGAGAGTTCGACGGAGTTCTTGGGCATTGGAGCACAAAGGAGCCAATAGCAGATCATCTGCTCGGTGGATATGAATTAAGGGAGGCAGGTCAGTCGCCTCAGTGGCAACGAGAACCGGTGCAATTGTTGCATCGTGACTTGTCTCGTGGAAGTTCTTGAGGTCGAGACCATAGTCCCATACCTGTTCCAAGTCGTGGCTCCTGAACTTGCCTTCTCCCACCTTGAATTCGATGGCGAAGATGACTTGATTGATGATCAACACGACATCGATACGATGCCCCATGCGCGGGATCACAAATTCGAAGTGAATCCAGCCTGTCAGCCGGCGGAGGCATTCTTGCAGGACCTGAATTTGCCCAAGCCACGCATTTCGTTGAGTTGGTAGAACTTCGAACTCACTGTTTCGGCCAAGAGATCCGAGGACTTTGTCTTCGTCCGCGGCAAGGAAGTTCTCGATCGAAGACGAGTAGTACGAACGCGCAAGAATTTGGTGGTTTGGAGGCATCAGAGATTCGGTCATGTTGCCTTGGGAGGGTAGCTGAAAGGTCTGCTTCGAGTAGCGTTCAGCGAATCTACGCACTCAGCCTTCCCAGCCTCCACGCAAGGCCGTCATCGTCCGGGTGAAATGCCGGATCCGTCGGGAGGAGAATGGAGGCCCCGGCGAGTCCATGGAGTTCCTTCTCGCCGGTGGATCTTCGTGGGTCGATGGCACGGGAGACGTGCCAGCGGTGGTCGGGGCCCGGGGCCAGGATGTCTCGGTCCATCGCCCAGTGGTGGTTCTTGCAAAGAGCGAGGCCGTTGGTCGGGTGGTCGTTGTGACTCTCGGCGAAAGGGATCAGGTGGGCGGCGTCGATGAAGGAGACATCGTGAGCCGCGGGTAGGCGAATGCGTAGCCCGCAAGCCGCGCATTGATGATCGTAGATCTCGAGGATCTTGCGGCGGAAGGCGGGGCTGCGGCCGTATTCCGGTGCGTCGTCGGCGACGCCGCGGAATCTGGATTCGGCTGGTTCGATCGTTGATGGAGCGGCGAGGAGTTCCGCGGCGTGTTGCGGGAAGTAGCGCCTGACCAACGCTTCACGCATGCGGCGGCGGTTCTCGGGAATGGCGATCAGAACGTCGAAGCCATCGGTGAAGCGCGCGAAGACGCGGTCGGTGTCGGCGCCGACGCGGAGTTCGCGGCGAATCGGAGTTTTGCCGTCCGGTTCAAGCGGGCACCAGAAGCCGTCGCTGGCGAGGTAGCGGAAGGGCAGGCCGGGGTCGTTGGAGTCATTGAGTTTCCTTACCACGGCGAAGCGCGCGCTGAAGCGGTCGCGGAGGTTCTCATCCCAAGGGATGCGGTCTGGCGCGGCGAGGCCTGCGTCGAGAAGATCGAAGGCGGCGAGCAGCAGCAGCGGCTTGTGGGGCTTCTCATGAGGTTGGCCCTGGTCGTCGCGAGTCGTCGTGTCGACGCGTAGATCGTAGAGACGCTCGATAGCTTGATCGAGGGAGGGCACGTTGTTAGTAGCGGACAAGACCTGCGTCGGAGCAAGGGGAAACATAGTCAGGCCACTTGACCCGTAGTTCACCTCGCAAGGTCACCGAGCAACAAGAACCGGGACGTCTTTGCTGCTGGTTTTTTAGCAGTAGGAGGGGTGGCTTCGGATTCCGTGATGGCGGGGGGGCGATTGGTTTTGTGGATCTCGACCGGATTGGTTAAGAACGCCGAGGCTTTCGGGGGCGATGGCGACGTTGATCCATTCCATTCACGAGGCGGTGCAACGGGCGACGCCGGGCGAGCGGCGCTTCGGGCAGCGGCTGCAGTCGCATCTGGAGGACGACTATCTCGTCTGGTACAACGTGCCAGTGGGACGGAGCCGGAGATATCCGGACTTCATGGTGCTGCACCCGCAGCGCGGTCTGCTGGTGCTGGAGGTGAAGGATTTCAAGGTGGCCGATCTGCGCCGGCTGGAGAAGGTGCGCTGGGAGGTCGTCCGCGGCGGGAAACCGGCGACCGAGGCGAGTCCGCTGGAGCAGGCACGGCAGATCGCGCTGGCGGTGATGGACCAGTTGAAGGAGGACCCGCAACTGCGCCAGCCGGCGGGTCCCTACGAGGGCAAGCTCGCCTTCCCCTGGGGCTACGGGGTGGTGCTCGCGAACATCACCCGCAAGCAGTGGAACGAGCTGTTGGACGAGGAGGAGCAGGAACTGGTGCTGCCGGCGCGGCGGGTGATCTGCCAGGATGAGATGTATGAGTCGGTGGATCCGCTGGCTTTCCAGGAGCGGTTGTGGGGCATGTTCGAGCACCGCTTCGGCGAGCCGCTCACGCTGCCGCAGATCGAACGGGTGCGGTGGCATCTGTTTCCGGAGGTGAGGGTGGATGAGCGGAAGCAGGGAGAGCTGTTCGAGGCCGAGGAGGAGGTGCCGGATCTGATCAAGGTGCTCGATCTCCAGCAGGAACAGCTCGCCCGCAATCTCGGAGGCGGCCACCGGGTGATCCACGGCGTGGCGGGATCGGGCAAGACGCTGATCCTCGGCTACCGCTGCATGCAGCTCGCGGAGGCGCTGTCGAAGCCGGCGCTGGTACTCTGCTACAACATTTCGCTGGCGGCCCGGCTGCGGCGGTTCATCGCGGCGAAGGGGCTGGAGGAGAAGGTGCGGGTGTACCATTTCCACGAGTGGTGCGGGGAGATGCTGCGCAGCTACCACGTGGCGGTGGAGGAGGGTCCGGGAAAATACTGGGAGCGGCAGGTGACATCGGTGATCGCGGGGGTGGAGAAGGGTTTCATCCCGCGGGGCCAGTATGGCGCGGTGCTCATCGACGAGGGCCATGATTTCGAGCCGGAATGGCTGAAGCTGGTGACCCAGATGGTCGATCCCGAGACCGATTCGCTACTGCTGCTCTACGACGACGCGCAGTCGATCTACCGCAAGGGTCATGGACTGGGATTCAGCCTGTCGAGCGTGGGGGTGAAGGCGGCGGGGCGGACGACCATTCTGCGGCTGAACTACCGCAACACGCGGGAGATCCTGAAATTCGCCCACGATTTTGCCGCGGGGTCGATGGGTCCGCAGGCGGCGGACGATGATCATGTGCCGCTGATCGAGCCGGCGTCGGCCGGGACGAGCGGGCCGCCGCCGGTATTCCGGCTTGGATCCGACGAAGTGGAGTATGCCCTACGCTGCGTGATGAGCTGGCGGGCCAGGGGTGTGCCGGCGAATGAGATCGCGGTGGTGTGTCTGAAGAAGCATCACGGCGACGAGGTGGCGCGGCGGCTCGAAGCGGCGGGGATCGATCATCTTTGGATGCGGGAGTCGAAACAGCGGAAGGCGTATGATCCGGCACAGGAACGGGTGACGGTGGTGACCGCCCACAGCTCGAAAGGTCTCGAGTTCCAGGCTGTGGTCGTGGTGGGGGTGGGTGAACTCGACGATGCCGAAGAGGCGGTGAATGACCAGACCCGGCTGCTCTACGTGGCGATGACGAGGGCGAAACGCCAGCTCGCGGTAACAGCTGCAAAGGAGAACGCCTACGCGGAGCGTCTTGGCGGGCTGGTGGCGGTATGAGGTGGGCCGAACCAACTGGGGGGACCCGAAAGCATGAACTGTCGGGCAGGCGCATTCGACGTGGTCGGCTCGTCAAAAGGGGTCAGTCAAAAGGGGTCAGTGCGTGATTATTGGCATTTGCCCGGCGGGCCGGAAGAGGGCGCGGGCCGGTTGCGGCAGCGGGATGGAATCCCGCTCTCCCCATTGGGTTGACGACGCGATCCGCGAGAGGGGTTCCGCGTCTCGCGCGTCTCGGGCATTCGGCTAGCCTGCCGTTTCTTTGCGCTCCTCCGTGCCGGAGGGGTCGGTCCCGGAAATCGAAGGGGGGGAGCTGTTTTCCTTGGGCGGATGGGTGGGGTGCTGAGGGCCGAAGGGTGGGCGGTGGTAGAGATTCAGGGCGGCGAGGAGCGGGTCGCGGGTCCCGTGCATGCTGCATTCAAGACGGAAGACCTGAAGACGGAAGACGGAAGACGGAAGACGGAAGAGCGAAGAGCGAAGAGCGAGGGCTGCGCGAAAGGTCTTGGGCAACGCGGTGGCCCGGGCATGAGCGGGCGCGGCGGGAGCCACGCGGTCCTCTGGCTTTGCTCGGGCCGCTTTCGTCACGGCCTGCGCCAGGGCGGCGCCGCCACATGGGGTGCGGGCGCTATTTCCGCCGGCGGCGGATCGCCAGGGCGAGGGCGCCGAGGGCGAGGAGCGAGGTCTGTGGCTCGGGGACGGCGGCGGTGAGGGTGCCGACGGCGTAGTCCTGGAATTCCTGGCCGCCTCCCTGGTCGCCGAGGGCGGTGAAGTTGACGCGGTAGGTTCCGTCGAAGCTGGTCGGGGTGAGGGTGCCCTCGATGGTGGCGCTGACGATGCCAGCTTCGGTGACGGCGGGCATGTCGAGCGTGACCGCCGACAGGCCGGTGACCGTTCCCGACACCGGTCCGAAGGTGGGGTGGCTCAGCGGGCTGTTGCTGAAGGTGCCGTCGCCGGCGGCGACGTTGCTGAAGAGACCGGTCATGCTCAGCGGATCGGGATCCACGGAGCCGAAGACGAAGCCGTCGAGGTCGAGGGTGACCGAAAAGTTCGGATCCGGAGGGTTGATGTCGTAGGTGAAGCTCAGGGGCCCGGAAGAGCCGAAGGTCGTGTTGTTCCAGGTGCCGGTGAGGGTGACGGCGGAGGCGGCGAGCGACGATGCCAGGAGGAGGATCAGCGTTTTCATCGGGGAGCGGGCGGCAGAAGAGGAAGCTGGAGACTTACAGGAAGGAGCCTTCGGGAACAATGCGAAAGCAGCCGTCGGGCCAAGTCGCCCCGGCCGATGGTCGAAGTCGACGGGTGGCATGAGTGAGAGGCGGGGGCCTTCGTCGGTGTGGCGACGGGGGGCCAAGGGGCGCGACGGGGGTCGCGCGGTCCTTGGGCGGGGTGGGCGCGGAAGCGGGCCGCTTCCGGGACGGCCTGCGCCGGGCCGGCGCCGCCACGGTCCGGGCTTCACGGGTCCGGGTCGCGCAGGGTGAGGGCGCCGGTGGGGCAGGCGGCGACGGCTTCGGCGGCGGCCTCGTGGAGGGCGTCGGAGAGCTTGCCGTGGAAGGGGACGCCGAGGTGGACGTCGAAGCCGCGGCCGATGAAGGTGAGGCCGAGGGTTTCGGCGTGGTCGCCGGCGACCTTGATGCAGTTGCCGCAGCGGATGCACTTGGCGGGCTCGAAGCGGACCAGCGGGTGCTCGATGTTGCGCGAGTAGCGGAGGCGCTCCCCGGAGCTGTAGCGGTTCGGGTTGATCTCGTAGTCGACGGCGAGCTGGCGCAGCTTGCAGGTGTCGGCCTTGGCGCAATGGCAAAGGACGCAGCGTTTCGACTCGGCGATGGCGTGGTCGATGTCGACGCGCTCCTCGCGATGCGCCGGAGAGGATTCGCGGAGGAAGGCGTCCATCTCGCCGTCGAGCAGCTTGCCCATGAAGACGGAGAAGGGTTTCGGCGGACGCCGGACCTCGAGGCCGCGCACGTGGCGGTCGATGCAGGTGGCGACCGCCTTGGCGTCGGCGACCGACTGCACCGGCTTGCCCTTCGGGCGCAGGACGCGGCCGGCGGCGAACAGGCCGGGGGTGTCGGCGAGCATCATCGTGTCCTTGTCGACCGCCGGCTTGTCGTCGCCGGGTCCGGTGGCGAGGAGGACCGCGTGGAAGCCGTCGAGCAGCGTGGCGGGGTCGTCGATGGTCTGGCCGGTGCGGATCTCGACGCCGGAGCGGGCGAGCAGGTCGAGTTCGGCGTCGAGCGCGTCGGCGGGGACCTCCGGATACTCGCGGCGGATGCTCTCCGCGGGGCGGTCGGCTTTTTCGAAGACCACCGGACGGTATCCCTGGCGGGCGAGGAACCAGGCGGCGGAGAGACCGGTGAAGCCGGCACCGACGATGGCGATGCGCTCGATGCGGGCCTCGGCGGCGGGCGGGGTGCGGGGCGGCTCGGCGGCGCGTTCGGTGTCGATGGCGTGGAGGACGAGCTCGGCGATGGCGACCGGTTCGTCGTGGGTGCCGCGGCGGCAGCCGGACTCGCAGGGTCGGTGGCAGGCGCGGCACAGCACGCCGGGGATCGCGAGGTCGCGGCGGATGATGCCGGCGGCCTTGCCGGGCTGCTCGTGGCGCAGGTGCTCGAGCACGGCCGGAATGGTGAGCTGGGCCGGGCAGATCCGCTGGCAGGGCGAGAGGCAGTCGCCGAGGTGGTCGCTGAAGAGCAGCTCGAGCGCCATGCGGCGGGCGCCGCGGACGTCCTCGCTGGCGGACTCGACCTCCATGCCGTCGACGACCCGCGAGGCGCAGGAGGGAATGAGCTGGCCGCTGTGCTTCAGCTTGACGGCGCAGACCATGCACGAGGCCCCGGCCTCGTAGCCTTCGAGGTGGCAGAGGGTCGGGATCTCGATGCCGGCCGCCCGCGCCGCCTGGAGGATGGTGGCGCCTTCCGCCGCGGGGATGGTGCGGCCGTCGATGGTGATCTGGGGCATGGTGGAAAGGGGCGCGCGACGCTGTCGCGCATCGTGAGTTAGGGCGGATTGAGGTTTCGGGGTGATGCGCGAAGTGGATCGGGCATCCTTTCCCGAGGCATTGGATTCAGGTGGTTCGATGGCCGGTGAACACCCGGTGCGCGACAGCGTCGCGCGTCCCTTGGCGGGCATGGTGGAGCGCCGATTATGAAATCGGCATGGTGGGTGAGGTGGTTGGGGGTGTTTTACAGAAGGTCGCGAAGGTCGCGAAGGGGCTGGGGATGTGGGACTGGGGTTGTGGGTTCCGCTGGAGTTGTGGGGCTGGGGATGTGGGACTGGGGATTTGGGACTGGGGATGTGGGTTCCGCTGGGGGTGGACGCAGGTGTTCGATGGGCTCGGGTCCGGGTGAGCAGGCGGTGCCGATTTCATAATCGGCGCTCCATGATCTCGATCGCGCCTTCGGGGCAGGCTTCGAGGCAGGCGTTGCAGCGGGTGCAGAGGGTGTCGTCGATGGTGTGGCGTTGGTAGGGGGTGGCGGGGATGGCGTCGGCCGGGCAGCGCTGGGCGCAGAGGGTGCAACCGATGCAGTCGGCGGTGACGGCGTAGCGGATGAGCCCGCGGCACTTGCCGGCGGGGCAGCGGCCCTCGAGGTGGGCCTCGAATTCGTCGCGGAAATGCCGCAGCGCGGTGAGCACCGGGTTCGGCGCGGTCTTGCCGAGACCGCAGAGCGAGGCGCGCTTCACCATCTCCGATAAATCTAGTAATTCGTCGAGGTCCTTGCGCTTGCCCTTTCCGGCGACGAGGCGATCGAGGATGTCGAGCATGCGGCGGGTGCCGATGCGGCAGAAGGTGCACTTGCCGCAGGACTCGCACTGGCAGAACTCGAGGAAGTAGCGCGCCACCGAGACCATGCAGTCGTGATCGTCGAGCACGACCAGTCCGCCGGAGCCCATGATCGCGCCGACCTCGTTCAGCGACTCGTAGTCGATGGGGGTGTCGGCGAGCTCGGCCGGCACGCAGCCGCCGGACGGGCCGCCGATGAGGACGGCCTTGAAGGGCGAACCGTCGGGGGTGCCGCCGCCGATGTCCTCGACGATCTCGCGGATGGTCAGGCCCATCGGCACCTCGATCAGGCCGCCGCGCGCGACCTTGCCGGCCAGCGCGAAGACCTTGGTCCCCTTGCTTTTCTCCGTGCCGATGATGGAGAAGGCGCCCGCGCCGTGGCGCAGGATCCAGGGCAGGTTGGCGTAGGTCTCGACGTTGTTGATCAGGGTCGGGCGTCCGTGCAGCCCCTGCTCGGCGGGGAAAGGCGGCTTGAGGCGCGGGATGCCGCGGCGGCCTTCCATCGACTCGAGCATCGCCGTTTCCTCGCCACAGACGAAGGCCCCGGCGCCCTCGAAGACTTCGAGGTCGAGCGTGATGCCGGAGCCCAGCAGGTCGTCTCCGAGGTAGCCGCGCTCGCGGCAGATCCGCAGCGCCTCCTTGAGGCGCTCGACGGCCGCGGGGTACTCGGCGCGGACGTAGAACCAGCCGTGGTCGGCGCCGACGGCGTAGGCGGCGATCGCCATGCCCTCGATGATGCGGAAGGGAAAGGACTCCATCAGCATCCGGTCCATGAAGGCGCCGGGGTCGCCCTCGTCGCCGTTGCAGATGACGTAGCAATGGTCGGCGACGCTTTCGCTGACGACCCGCCACTTGCGTGCGGTGGGAAAGCCAGCGCCGCCGCGTCCGCGCAGGCCGCTCTTTTCGACCTCGTCGATGACCGCCTCCGGAGCCATCCCACCGAGGCATTTCTCCAGCCCGGCGAAGCCGCCGTGGGCGAGGTAGTCGTCGAGGTCGAGCGGATCGATCCGTCCGTAGTGCTCGGTGGCGATGTGCGTCTGGCGACCGAAGAACGACGCGACGGGTGGCGGCGGTTCGAGTTCCGGTTCGGCGGGTTCGACCGTGCCGCCGGTGAGCCGGTCGAGCGCGAGGGCGGCGCCGTGGCGGAGGCGCGGCCACAGTCCCTGCGGTCGGAAGTGCTGCAGCAGGGTCGGCTCGACCTGGCGGGGCGTGAGGCCGGAGAGTTGGAGGATGGGTTTTTCCGGAAGGGCCAGCTCGACCATGGGCGTGCGGTCGCACATGACGACGCAGCCGACGCGCTTGAGGGTGACCGGCAGGTGGCGGCGGCGAATGGTGTCCTGCAGCGCCTGGTGGGTGTCGCCGCATCCGCGGGCGATGCAGCACGAGTCGAGGCAAAGACGGACCTCTCCCTGCGGCTGGGCGGGGACCGGCAGCGGTCGCGCCGGCCGACGGCGCCGGCGGCGTTTTTGTTCCCGGAGGAAGCTCTCGACCAGCTTCGGCGCGCCTTCGCGGGTGACCTGGCCGTGCGTCTGGTCGTCGATCTGGACGACCGGGGCCAGGGTGCAGCAGCCGACGCAGAAGACCTTCTCCAGCGTGAACTGCTGCTCGGCATCGGTGTCCTCACCGGGGCCGAGCCCGAGGTGATCGGCGAGGGCCTCGTGGACGATCTCGGCGCCGCGGATGTGGCAGGCGGTGCCGTTGCAGACGCGCAGGTGGTGGCGGCCCATCGGCCGGTGGCGGAACTGGGCGTAGAAGGTCGAGACCCCGGCCAGCGTGGCGGCGTCGATGTCGGTGAGCGAGCACACTCGCTCGAGCGCCGGCTCGGGCAGGTAGCGGTAGTGGCTCTGCAGCTCCTGGAGAATGGGCAGCGCCTGGTCGGGGTCGTGGCCGAGGCGACCGACGACTTCATCGACGTAGCCGAGATCGAGCTCAGTCTTCATTGCTGCCGATCGCGTAAAGGTGTTCCCGTCCCCGCAGATAAATCCGTCCCGGCGCGAAGGCCGGCGAGGCGCCGATCTCCTCGCCCAGCGGGTGGCGCGCGACCTCGCGGAAGCCCTCGGCATCCGCCTCGCCGATGATCATCTCGCCCTCCATCGTCAGCAGCCAGAGCCGGCCGTTGACCAGGCAGGGCGAGGCCTGGAAGTCGTCCTCGAGGTCCTGGTCCCAAAGCGCCTCGCCGGTTTTCGCGTCGTAGGCGAAGAGCCGGCCGAAGACGAGCGTGTAGATTCTTTCTCCGTCGCCCAGCAGGCTGCAGATGTCGGGGTAGTCGTCCTCGTCGCGCTTCCACAGGACGTGGCTGTTGGAAACCTCGCCACGGCCATCGACGCGAATCGCGATCAGGCACGAGCCGTCGCTGGAGAAGTAGGCGACGCCGTCGTGGTAGGCGGGCGAGGGCGCGACGTCGCCGGACATCGCCTCGACCTTCCACAGCTCGGAGCCGTCGGCGGGGTCGTAGGCGATGATCCACGGATTGGCGGCGGTGAGGATCTGGGCCTGGCCCTCGTGCTCGATCACCATCGGCGAGACCCAGGAAGCGGGCACCGGCCGGTCGGTGGACCAGCGGGTCTCGCCGGTGGCGGCGTCGAGGGCGAGGATGCGCGACAGGCCGTCTTCGGCGCGGCCGCGGTCGTAAACCACGATCACCCGGTCGCGCCACATCGCGAGCGAGGTGGCGTGGCCGTAGAGGTTGTCGGCTGCCCCGAGGTGGCGGGCCCACAGCGGGCTGCCGTCGGTGGAAACCCCGGCGATCTCACCATTGGCGAACATCGCGACGACCCGGAGTCCGTCGGTGACCGCGGTCGGCGCGGCGAAGCCGGTCTCCTCCATCACCTCAGGCGGCTCGCCGCGGCTGCCCTGCGGGGTGCTCACCGGGGTGGTCCAGCGGATCTCTCCGGTGGCGGCGTCGATGCCGTAGATGGCGCGCTCCGTTTCGGTGGCACCTGTTAGGAAAACCATGCCGTCCCACACCAGCGGCGAGTTTTCGCCGGGCAGCGGGATCTCGGTCTTCCAAAGCACGTGCTCGCCGCTCTCGCCGTCCCAGCTTTCCGGCAGCCCGGGCATCTCGACCACACCGCCGCCATCGGGTCCGCGGAAGCGCGGCCAGTTCGCGGACCAGGCTTCGGGCTCCGGCCACCATTCCTCAACCTCCAGAGTCGGCTCGGTGTCTTCCGCCACCGCCGGCAGCCACTGACGGGTGTGACCCCCGACCATGGCGATCGTCATGCCGAGCAGGACGGCGAGCGTGCCGGCCACCGCGCTGCCGGCGAGGGTGGCGGCTTTGCGGCGGTCCTCCGGCTTTGCCGAAAGCACCGGGTCGCGGGTGCCGTGCAGGTGGCGCCCGAGGTGCAGGGCGGCGATGAAGCACACCGCGCCGCCGAGCAACACGTAGCCGCCGCGTGCGGCCAGGCTTTCCCGGCGGAAGTACTCCAGTCGTAGTTGTTGGTCGAGTTCGCGGATTCGTTGCTTGAGCTCGGCGTTGGTCGGATCCTCGCGCAGTTGGGCCTTCAACGGCGCCAGTCGTTCGGCCTCGACCAGCCGGAACGTCTCGTCCTCGCGCTGGAGCCGGGTGCTGTTGAACCACAGCAGTCCGCCAAGCACCGCGCAGAAGAACCCGGCGACGATCGCGACGCGGCGGGTGGCGACGAGCAGGCTGGAGCGCTTGTCAGGCACGGCCGCCTCCTTCCACCGGCAGGTTGACGGCCTCGCCGCGCCGGAGTCGCTCGTACGGGCAGGCGGTGAAGCAGCGCGCGCAGGACACGCAGTCGGCCGGGTCGGTCACGTAGTCGGCGGTCGCCTGCGGGAAACGGACGCGCACGAGATGCAGCGCGGCCACCACGCCGAACGCAGCGCCGAAGAGACGACCAAGGAAAAGCGAGCGCTGCTCCAGTACGAAAACTGCCGTAGAAAGCGCCGGGCGGTCGGCACCGGCCTGGCGCCAGGCGGTGATCTCGTCGGGGGCGGGTTCCGGCAGCGTCCCGGCCTCGGCCATGGTGACCTGGGAGGCGAGTTCGCCGGTCGGGTGCCACGCAACGCTCGCGAGCCCGACCTTTCCACCCAGCCAGCCGAAGAGCAGCGCGGACAGCGGGATCAGCAGGACGAGCGCCAGGGCGCGCGGGCGGGCGTCGGGATCGCGGGACGGCTCGTCCGTGGTGGGTGGGTGGATCGCGCCGTAGGGGCAGGCGGTTTCGCACAGCCGGCAGCGCGAGCAGTGGTCGGGCGTGACCGACGGCCGGAAGCGCGAGACCCGCGACAGCAGCCCGAGCAGCGCGCCGTAGGGGCAGAGCCATCGACAGTACGGGCGGCCGACGAACATCGACAGCACCAGCAGCCCGCCACCGAGCAGCAGCATCCCGCGTGGACCTCCCATGCGGAAGATGCCGACGAAGGGGTCATACTTGCAGATGATGAAGAGCCCGCCGGTGGCGGCCAGCAGCAGGGCGAGCGAGAGGTAGATCCACGGCAGCAGGCGCAGCGGCTGGTCGAGCCAGTGAGGGACCTTGTGGGGCTTGATCAGGACCAGCTCCTGGATCGCGCCGTGGGGGCAGACGCCGGCGCAGAAGCCGCGTCCCCACACCAGCGCGACGATCAGCGGCAGGCTGAAGAAGGCGATCACCGCCAGCGGCACCGCGTAGCCGGGGTCGGCGAGGCCGAGGGCGACGTTTTGCACCGAACCGATCGCGCACACGCAGCCCTGGCGCCAGAAGCCGAAGTAGGCGAGGGCGGCGATGGACAGGATGACGAGTCCTTTGCGCGAGCGCAGTCGCAGCGAGATCCACGAGGCGAGGCCGAGACCGAGCGCCAGCGCGGCGACATCGACCCACGCCTGGGTGCGGGCCTGCGACGCCGGGACCACGGTTTCCGGGATCTCGTGCCCGCCGCTGAAGTCCGGTGGCGGGAAGCGTTCGATGCCGAGGGCGGGGAGCGCGCCAATGACAAGGGAGACGAGAATCCAGAACAGGGCGATTCGCCCTCCGGGTGTCGAAGGTCTGAAGGTCGAAGGTCGAAGGTCTCTCGATTCGGACGCTTTCGGCCTCTTCTGCCGTTCCGCCTTCACGCCTCCTCCTTTCCACGCAGCAGATACGGGGTCGGGCGCGGGACGAGACGGAAGGCCTCGGCCGGACAGGCGCTGGCGATGGCGCAGCGGTTGCAGTCGACGCAGCGGTCGTGGTTGACCTGGAGGTAGAGCGAACCGTTGCCGAACATGTTGCAGCCCTTCACGCACTTGCCGCAGCCGACGCAGAGGTCGGGAATGATCCGGTATTCGTAGTAGGGATGCTCGACGTAGGTCCGCTCGATCGCGCCGGTCGGGCAAAGCTGGTTCTCGGCGCCCTCGTCGAGGTTGATCGGGTCGGGCTCGAAGTAGCCGGTGCAGAGCTCGCAGTAGCCGCACATCCCGTGCGAATGCACGGTCTTCACCGCGGAAATCTCGAGCACGCACTCGGTGGCGCAGAGCCCGCACTGGATGCAGGCGTCGGGGTCGATCTGCCAGACCTCGTCGTCACGCTTGTCGCGGGTCGCCAGCGCCCCGGTGGCAGTGCCGATCCCGAGCAGGCCGAGTCCGCGGAGCCCGCCGGAGAGGACCTCGCGGCGGCTGATGCCGTCCTTCTCAGCCATCGGAGTCCTCCTTTCGCTCCATGATCCGCACCGTGCCGCCGATCGCGTCGAGGATGAGCACGCGCCCCCCGGCATCGACCGCGACGTGGATCCCGGCGCTCGCCGCCTTCGGCGTGCCGGCCTGGGCCGCCTTGATGTATTCGGGGAAAGCCTCGGGACCGGCGACGAGGCCGGTGAAACTACCATGAATGTCGTACGTTTTCACCCGCGGCAGGCCCTTTTCCCCGGTGACGAAGCCGCCGTCGGGCAGCAGGGCGAAGCTGACCGGGTTGCAGCAGCCGCAGAAACCATCGACCGCATAGGACGGCCGACCCCAGGCGAGCTCGAACGATCCATCGAGGGTCCACGCCTCGATCCGGTGCTTGCCGGGATTGGCGATGCGCAACAGACCGTCGGGCGCGAGGCGGACGCCGAAGTACGGGCTTGGAACCACGAAGCCCTCGATGCCCTGTTCCGGATCGCGCTGGCCGATCACCTCGAGCGTGCGGCCGTCGAGATCGAGCACGCGGACGACGCGGCCGGTGGCGTCGGCGAGGTAGATCCGTTTCTCGCCGACGGCGAGGGAAACCGGCAGGACGTCGGGAAGGGCCCACTCGGCGAGTGGCTTCCAGTCGCTTCCGAAAACCAGCACCCGGCCGGCGACTGCGGCGAGGATGCGGCCATCGGGCAGTTGGGCGATCGCGTGGACGGATCCTTCGATGCCGCAAGTGTCGAGCGCCATGCCTTCGGCGTCGAAGCGGTGGATGCCGCCGTCGCCGCAGACGAGGATGGTGGCACCGGGTCTGGAAGACCCGGCCACAGCGAGGTTGCGCGGGCGCTCGAAGCCACTGACGAAGCGGGTCACCTCGCGCCACCGGATCAGCGACGGATCGGAGGTTTGGAAGCGGGTGACGTCGTAGGTGAACTCGGGCCCGAGCGGCGGACGCTTCGGGGCGGGTGGATCGCTGGCGAGGCGCTTGGCGGTGATCCCGGCGACCGCCCCCACGCCGGCCAGCCCGCCGCCCCAGAGGGCGGCGCGCAGCACCTTGCGGCGTCGCGGATCGGGTGATGACGCGGCTTCAGCCATCTCGGGAAGGATACTCGGGCTCGGCCTGTGCCTGCTTGGCGGATTCCGCCTTGGGCAGCGCACAGTCTTTGAAAAGCGGACAGCCGCCGCAGGGACCGGCGGTGCTGCAGTCGCGGGAGCGGGTGGCCAGCAGCGCGGCGACGCCACCGATCGCGCCGAGCCCGCCGAGGCGCAGGCTGCGGCGAAGGAGCTCGCGACGGGTGAGAAACGAGTTCATTTCCGGAGGTCGAGGCAGCGCATTTCGGTGAGGTCGCGGACCAGTAGCCGTCCGCCGGCGAGGGCCATCGGGCCCCACGAGTCGTGGCCGTCGAGGACCTTGGCGCGGGCCAGCATTTCGAAGCGATCGCTCGAAGCGGCGGCCAGCGTCAGCTCGCCGTGGTCGTCCATCACCAGCAGCTTGCCATCGGCGAGAAGGAAGGGGCCGAGGCCGAAGCGATGCGACGGCCCGCTGGTCCAGCGGACGCTGCCGTCGGGCGCGAGGCAGGTCAGCTCGCCGTCGGGGCGGACGCCGAAGATACGATCTTCATCGTAGATGGGCGTCTGCTGGGTCGCGCCGAAGGTGTCGTCTTCGAGGCGATACTCGGTGGCGGTTGTCCAGCCCTCGCCGCCGGAGCGGACGCGGAGCATCATGCTGCCGGCCTTGTAGCCGCCGGAGAGGAACAGCCGCCCGTCGGGCAGCGGCACGGGGGTGGCGACGGTGGCGATGCTGATTTTCCACTCCGGGGTGCTCCACAGCAGCGTGCCGTCCCCGGCGGAAACCCCCGCGACGCCCCGGTGGCCGCAATAGACGTAGGTGCGCCCACCCTCGATCTCGGCGACGGCGATCGAGGCGTGGGTCATCTTCCAGGCGAGCGTGTTGGGCGTGCTCCAGATCGGCTCGCCGGTGGCGAGGTCGAGGGCGGTGAGCAGCGGCCCCTCGGGCGGCGCGCCGGCGGGGGCGAGGATCACGCGGTCGCCATCGATGATCGGGCACTGGCCGGCATACCACGGCGGGATCTCGGTGCCGTGCTCGCGGACGAGATCGACGCCCCAGCGGAATTCGCCGGTGGCGGCGTCGACGCAGCTCACGTGGCCCATCGGCCCGAGCGCGACGACGAGGCCGTGGGCGACCGCGGGCACGGTACGGGACATGCCGTGGTTGCGCTTGATCACGACCGGGTAGGTGAAACGCCAGATCTCGCGTCCGTCGGCAAGCGACAGGCAGCGCAGGGCGTCGGCCTGGGCCTCGCGGTCGTAGTCCATGAGGAAGACGCGGCCGTCCTCGATCACCGGTCCGGCGTAGCCCTCGCCGACCTCGACCGACCACAGGACGGGTGGGCCACCCTCCGGCCAGCTTTCAAGCAGCGGTGTCGTCTCTCGCGAAATCCCGTCCCGCGCCGCTCCGCGGAAGGCCGGCCACGATCCGGGCAATTCGGAGGGCTGGCCGGGGCCGGCGGTCGTAGTCGCCGACTCGAGCGGCGAGGGGCCGGCGTCGGCGGTGGCATCGTGCGGGTCCTCGAGCGGCACCCGGAGCGGAACGGCGTCGGGTCCACCCCGCCACACGAAGGTCAGGCTCCCCGCCGCCAGCAGGCCGAAGGCGAGGGGCGTGAGCGTGGTCATCCATGACCGCGAGGTGGCCATCAGGCTCACCCTCCGTGCGTCATGACTCCTTCACAAGCAACGAGTCGCGAATCGGCAGCGGATGCGCAGAGATTGCCGGGATTTGCGGGGCGGCTACTCGTATTCGAAATCGCCGGTCCCCAGCGAGATCAGGTAGCCGAGGCCGGCGATGGCGGCGACCATGCCGATCACGATCAGCAGACCCCGCCAGGCGGGAATGGTCTGGTGCGAGACGAGGACGTTGCCGTCGCGGTCCCACGAGGTGATCCCGTCGCGCGTGAGGTTCTGATAGCCGACGATCTGGGTGATCAGCGCAACGAGGGGGATGCCGACGCCGAGACCGCGGACGAGGACGCGGAACGCGCGGGCGAGCGCGGCGCCGAAGGTCAGGCGCGAACCGTCGGGTTGGGTCACCCGCACGCGGAGCATCGCTTTCCCGGGCGTGGCCGAGAAGAGGGCGAGGCACGCGGCTTCGTAGAAGGTCATCAGCGCGAGAAGGACGATGTTGAACACGAAGTCATTGATCTCGAAGAGGGCCGGAACGATGAAGCCGAGCACGAAGCCGGCCAGCAGCGCGAAGAGGAAGATGTCGATGGTGCGGGCCCAGTAGCGGATCCACGGTCGGGCCTGGTCGCCGGAGGTCGGGACCGGCACAGGGGTTTCGGTGGGGGCTGCCGTCGGAGGCGCGTAGGGGGAGACGGCCTCGGCGGGCCCCGGAGGCGCGGGGGGAGTGGTCCACTCCGCGACTTCGGAAGCGGGTTTCCAGCCGTCCAGCCCTTCCCGCCAGACCAGGGCATCGGCGGGCAGTTCTCCGCTGTCGAGGAGGCGGCGGAGTTCTTCCTCGGCGACGGGCCCATGCTGCTGCCCGTCACGGGCGAAATGCCAGAGAGTCATGCGATGCGGGCGGTCTAGCAGATTTCGGAACCGGACGCGAGGGGCGAAGGGTACGGATGGCTCTATTCGCCGAGAAGGTAGGCGAACAGGTCGCGGACTTCCTGCTCGTTCATCGAGTTGATCAGCGCTCCGGGCATGGGCGAGACCGGGGAGGGCTGGCGTTTCGTCAGCTCCGCGCGGGCGACCTCCTCGGTGTGCGAGAAGTCGAAGGGGTTCACGGCGATGATCATCTTCTCGTCCTTCTCGTCGACCTGGCGACCGATCACCTGGCTGCCGTCCTCGCGGGTGAAGGACTCGAAGGCATACTGGTCGGAGATCTCCTTGCTCGGTTCGAGGATGGCGACGGCGAGCTCGCGGGCGGTGAAGCGCCCGCCCAGCGCGGTGAGGTCGGGTCCGGCGGCGCCTCCGTCGGTGCCGAAGCGGTGGCAGGCGATGCAGAGCCCGGCCTTGAACATGACCGCACCGCGGGTGGCGTCGCCCTCGCCCTTCGCCACCGCGGCCGCCACCTCGTCCACGGTCCAGGCCCGCCCGGGTCCTTCGGGCTGGGGCAGGTCGGCGAGCGGGTTCCGGGTCGCCGCCGGAGGCAGGTCGGCGATCTGCCCGCGCTCCTCCGGGGTGGCGCCGGCGAGGGCGTCCTCGCGGATGCCCTGGATGAATCCGGCGTAGCTCATGCCGCCCTTGCTTTCCTCGAGGCGGCGCAGCCAGGTGAAGTAGCGCCGTCGCTCGTCGGGCGTCCACGGTCCCTCGACCACCCGCAGGCAGTAGGCGTAGTGGATCACCTGGGCGGGGGGCAGGTTCGCGAGCATCTCGAGGATGTCGCCGCCGTAGCGGGGATTCCGGGCGGCGAGGTCGGCCCAGTCGGGCTTCGGCTCCGGGCCGGCGGCATCCATCAGGGCCAGCGTGCGGCCGACGACGCCCGGCGCGCGGAGGTGGCAGAGCATGCGGCAGAGTTCGCGGTTCAGGTCGGCGTCGGTGGCCGGATAGGCGGCGTCGATGGTGTCGAGAACGGCCTGGCGTTCCGCGGGCGGGGTCTCGCCGCCGCGGATGAACGCGAGCCCGGCGGCCCGCAGCCAGGCGAGCTGCTGCCCGCGATCGAGCGAGCTCCAGTCGAGCGCCGTCAGGGAGGCGAGGATTTCGCCCCGGCGGGCCTTGCCGTCGAGGCGGGCGAGGGCGACGGCCTTGCCGATCACCGACCAGGCGTCGTCGCCGACCTCGTCGAAGCGGTCGGCGCCGCCGAGTTCCATCGCGGTGCGGGCGGCGTAGCGCAGCACCCGGTCGTCGCTGGCGAGCGCCTGCGTTTGAAGTTCCAGACCCTGGAGAAGGGGGTCGATGGCGCCGCGGCCCGCCGAGGGGTTGGTCAGTCGGTCCATCTTGCGCCGGGCCGGAGCGGGCTCGACCGGCGGGGCGGGTTCGGTGCTTTCATCGCCGGTGTAGCGGACGCGCCACAGTGCCGAGACGATGCGGCGACCGCCGGTGAGGAAGTAGATCGCGCCGTCCGCGCCGACGCAGGCCCCGGTCAGCGGCAGGCCCTTTCCGGAGAGCAGTTCCTCGCTGGTCGCGGTGAAGCCGGCGCCGTCGGGCTCGAGGTGGATCGCGTGGACGGTGCCGAAGGTCCAGTCGAAGGCGAACAGGGCGCGCTGGTACTTCGCGGGGAAGCGGGTGCCCCGGCCGGAGAGCAGGGCAGTGGGGGAGCCGGGACCGATGTCGTAGACCGAGGGCATACTATCTTCGTAGTAGTCGGGCCATTTGCCGGTGCCGGTCCGCCAGCCGAACTCGGATCCGGGCACGACCTGGCAGATGCGGGTCGGGCGGTACCACGGCAGCCCGAGATCCCACTCCATGTCGGCGTCGTAGGCGAAGAGGGAGCCGTCCGCTCCGAAGGCGATGTCGTAGGGGTTGCGGTAGCCGATGGAGACCAGCTCCCAGTCGGAGCCGTCCGGACGGAAGCGGGCGATCCAGCCCCCGGGGGCGCGGCGGTCCCGGGCGTGGCCGCGGGCGTCGGGACGGCTCGGGATGAGCTGGTCCTCGTCCCAGACTTCCGGGACCCGGGAGCGGTCGTAGGCGGGGACTTCGGTGTGATTCCCGGCGACGAGGTAGATCCATTCGCCGTCGGGCGAGGGGACCAGCGAGTGCGGCCCGTGCTCACCGCGGCCCTGAAGCTCCTTCAGCGGCTCGATTTTCTCCAGCGCGCCGTCGCCGTCGCCGTCGGTGACGCGATACACGCCGGCCTTGCCCCCGGCGGCCTCGTTGACGGTGACGTAGAGGGCGTCGCGGTGCCACAGGAGGCCGTGGGCGCCCCCGATGCCGATCGGGAGCCACTCGACCCCGGGCTCATCGCCGGGGGTCACGCGGTAGAGTCCGCCGTACTGGTCGCCGCAGATCAGGCGGCCCTCCCCGTCGACTGTCATCGAAACCCACGAGCCCTGGGACTTCGGCACGTCGTAGAGCTTCTCGACCACGAATCCCGGGGCGGTCTGGATCTTGTCGGTCTCGCCGTCCGCCGAGGCACCGGCCGGGCGGGTGGCGGCGGTCAGGTTGAGCTTGCGGAACTCGGCGCGCATCGGCTTGCCGGCGTGGAGCTGGAGGCCGATGTGGCCCTCCATCGCGCGCTTTTCCGGATCGAGATCGCGGATGACCGCCGCGAGCTCGCCATTCACATAGTGGCGCAGTGTGTGGTCGCGGACCGAGATCCGGTAGCGGTTCCACTTCGAGAGATCGACCTCGGGCACGGGCAGCTCACCGATCCCCTCGCGGCCGCCCTCCGGGAGAAGCTTCACCTTCTGCCCGCGCTGGCAGGCGATCCCGCGTCCCTTTTCCTCGTAGAGCATCCCGAGGTAGGGCGGATTCGGGTGCAGGTCCATCTGGTAGCCGGCGAGCCGCCAGCCGTCGCCCGGGAGTCGCCGGCTGCGGTACTGCACGCCGGAGTTGTTGTCGCCGGTGACCCGTGCCTCGAAGCGCAGGTCGTAGTTGGCGGGCTGTCCGCCTTTCCAGATCAGGAAGGTATTGGCCTCGACCTTGCGCTCGCCGGCGTCGGTCTCGCCGACGATCACGCCGTCCTCGACGCGCCAGAGCCGTGGATCCCCGTCCCAGCCGGACAGGTCCTTGCCGTTGAAGAGGTCCTTCGCGGCTGCCGGCAAGAGCAGGATTGCGGCGGAAAAGGCGAGTTTGAGGGTGGTGCGATGACGCATAAAGCGTGTTACGTTCCCCGGATGCCGGCCATTTCCCTGATGTCACGCCAATCCGCCGACCGTTGACCTGGGAAACGGCGCCGAAAGCCCATGAAAAAAACCTCTCGCCTCTCCGGGGTCCTGATGACGGGGCTGGCCGGCCTTGCCGCGGCCCAGACGACCCTCTATTTCGCGGACTTCGAGTCATCCACCGATCCCTCCGTCGGATCTGCCGATTACAACATCTCCGGGACGACCGCGGTCGCGACGCGGCCGCCGACGTCCAGCTCGCCGGATCCCACGCTCGGCACCGCCGTGCTTCTGCTCGACCGCAACAGCAGCGGCGGCCTGGACGCCCGGTTGGACCTCGCCTCGCCGGCGTCTTTGAGCGGAGGCGACACCGTGACCGTGGCCTTCGATGTCGCCGCGCGAAGAACCAACGGGATCGAGAAGAGCACCCTCGTGACCGGCTTCGACCTTGCGGGTGATCCTGTCTTCGCGCTGGTGCTGGGAGACGCGGACTGCTTCGGAAACGGAGGAAGCGATCGCCAGCGCCCCGGATATGAAACGGCCGGCGGCGGACGCCAGGTCTTCAGCGGGGCCGGCGCACCGGGGAATTACTGGTGGGGCAACGGAGGCGACGGCACCGACATCGACGTGACCAAGGACGCTCACTTCGAACTGACCATCGGGGCTTCGAGCTGGACGGTGGACACCACCGACCAGGACGGCGTGAACTACGTGTCCGGCGCGCTCCCGAGCTTCGATGGCACTTCCCACACCGAGCTGGCCTACCTCACGCTCAGCACCTTCACCGGTTCGAATTTCGGACTCTACTGGGACAACTTCGAGGTCGAGGGAATGCCCACGGTGATCGACACCTACGTCTGGACCGGCAGCGCCTCGGGTGGCGACGGGAGTTCGCTCTTCGGCGAGAGCAACTGGACCAGGAACGGCGACAACACGACCGTCATCCCGCAGATCGACGCCGGGGTGCCGGTGAACGCCGACCTCGTGGTGAACTCCGGCAACCCGGGGGGAGGCGGCGCGTCCGGTCCGCTCGATCTGGGGGCGGGAAGCCTGACCCTCACCGGCGGCAACATCGTCTTCGGCGCCGCTGCCAACCGCGCGATCCATCACGGCGATGTCACCGTCAGCGGCGGCAGCCTGTTCACCGAGGGTTTCGTGGCGCTCGAAGCCTCGCTCAGCGGAGGCAGCGTCGAGCTCTTCGGGGCCATCCCGCTCGACGGCTCGACGATCGACTTCCCCTCCGGTTCGTCCGCCGAGCTGGTTCTCGCCGGCCTGAGCCGCGAAGAGGTGGTGGCCGGTCTGCTGCCCTCGTTCACCGTGGCCGGCCAGCCGGCGGTCAACGGCGAGAACCTCGCCGTGGTCGCGTCGGGAGCGGGCTCCGAGGTGGTGCCCTTCTTCGGTCCGGTGGACGGGGATGATGACGGCATGAACGATGCCTGGGAGCTGGCCTATTTCGGCGGCGACACGCGCGACGGCAGCGGCGACTTCGACGGCGACGGCCTCGACGACCTCGGCGAGTTCAACGCCGGCACCGACCCGACCGACAGCGACAGCGACGGCGACCTGCTCGCCGACGGCGCGGAGACGGTCACCGATCCGGCGGATCCGGACAGCGACGGCGACGGCAACCCGGATGGCTTTGAGGTGGCCAAGGGGCTCGATCCGGCCGATCCGGCGTCGAGGGTCGCGCAGCCGAACATCCTCTACATTTTCTGCGACGACCTCGGCTACGGCGACCTCGGGGTGCTCCACCAGAACCAGCGCCTCGCCAACAGCCAGAAGGCGCACCAGACGCCCTTCCTCGACCAACTCGCCGGCGCGGGTCTCATCCTCGACCGCCACTACTGCCCGGCGCCGGTCTGCGCGCCGTCGCGCGGGTCGCTGCTGACCGGCATGCACCAGGGCCATTCCAACGTCCGCAACAACCAGTTCGACAAGGCGCTCGAGAACAACCACACGCTGGCCACCGTGCTCAACGCCGCCGGCTACCGCACCGCGCTGATCGGAAAATACGGGCTTCAGGGCGGCGGGGGCTCGCCGGCGCTGTGGCCGGCCTACCCGACCAAGCGCGGCTTTGACGAGTTCTTCGGCTACGTCCGCCACGGCGACGGCCACACCCACTACCCCGACCACGTCACCGACTCGCGCGGGAAGAAGGAGCTCTACGACGGCAACCTCGAGATCTCCGCCGACCTCGACAAGTGCTTCACCCCCGACCTGTTCACCGCGCGGGCGAAGAAGCTGATCATCGAGGAGGTCAACGACGGCGACCAGGAGCCCTTCTTCATCTACCTCGCCTACGACACGCCGCACGCCGCGCTGCAGATCCCGACGGTCGAATTCCCCGGGTGGAGTTCGATGGACCCGGACGACGACAGCGGCTTCGGCGTCGCCGGCGGCGTCCAGTGGCTCGGCACGCCCGGGGCGATGATCAACACCGCCACCGGCACCATCGATTCCTACCGCCACCCGGAGTACATCGGAAATGGCTGGACCGACGTCGAGGAGCGCTTCGCGACGCTGGTCCGGAGGATGGACGACTGCGTCGGCGACCTACGCAAGACGCTCGAGGACCTCGGGATCGAGGACCAGACGCTGATCGTCTTCTCGGCCGACAACGGCCCGCACACCGAGGACTACCTGACCAATGCGCAGACCACCGACGGGTCCGATTACCGGCCGACCTCGTTCCAGTCCTACGGCCCCTTCGAGGGCATCAAGCGCGACTGCTGGGAGGGTGGGATCCGCCAGCCGACGGTGGTCTGCTGGCCCGGCACGATCGCCCCCGGGGGCGTGAATGAAATGCCCGCCCAGCTCCACGACTGGCTGGCGACCCTGTCGGCCGTCGCCGGCTGGACCCCACCGGCGCGCACCGACGGCACCGACCTCTCGCCCACCCTCACCGGCGTCGGCACCCAGGCGACGCCGACGACCTACATCGAGTATACCAATTCCGGCTCCACTCCGACCTACGGCGATTTTTCGAACCACGGCGGCACGACCCGCAGTCAGGCCCAGGTCATCTTCCTCGACGGCTACAAGGGGATCCGCAACGACCCCGGCAACGCCGACACCGACTTCCGGATCTACGACACCCGGCTGTCCGAGGACCCGGACGAGGGCACCAACCTGGCCGCCAGCCCGCCGGCCGGGCAGGAGGCCTACTTCGCCGAGCTCCAGCAGCGGATGAAGGACCGGGTGCTGCGCATCCGCCAGCCCGATCCCAGCGCCTCGCGGCCCTACATCGACTCGACCCCGGTGCCGCCGGTCACCGTCCCGGAGGTCGCCCCGGGCGTCGCCTGGCAGGGCTACGAGGGACTGTGGCCGTGGGTG
Source organism: Verrucomicrobiia bacterium (assembly GCA_030431475.1). Lineage (GTDB taxonomy): Bacteria > Verrucomicrobiota > Verrucomicrobiia > Verrucomicrobiales > Akkermansiaceae > Haloferula. Next base: position 25,654 of record JAUIJD010000039.1, read on the forward strand.
CCCGAGTTCCGGATGGAAACCGCGACGGCGTCCGGCACCACGACCGCGCCCGATCTCGCCGACCTGCCCGCCGGGCCGCTCGACCAGGGCCTGCTCTACACCGGCTACCTCTCGGTGCCCGCCACCGGCACCTGGAACTTCACGATCACCTCCGACTCCGGGGCGCTGCTCAAGATCCACGACATCCTGGTGGTTGACGACGACTTCAACCACGACGGCTCGCCGAGTGCCGGCTCGGTCCTGCTCGAGGCCGGGCTGCATCCCTTCCGGATCTACTACCGGAACCGTAGTACCGAGGCGCCGCAGCTCGACATCACCTGGTCGGGTCCGGGCGTCATCGCCGAACCGCTGCCGGCGTCCGCGCTTTTCATCGAGGGCACCCCGGATCCCGAGCCGGTCGGTCTCGACGATGCCGCCACCTCGTCGGTCGGGACCCCGGTGCTGCTCGACGTGCTCGCCAACGACCTCGACGACGGCGCGCCGCAGCCGCTCTCGCTGGTGTCCGTCTCCGCGCCCGGCGGCGGCACCGCGGTGATCCAGGGCGACGCCATCCTCTACACGCCGGACGCCGGTTTCGCCGGGATCGACGGGTTCACCTACACCTTCACCGACGGTCAGTTCGAGGCGGGCGCGACCGTCTCCGTGACGGTGAACCAACCGATCACCGACCTCTGGCTTCCCTTCAACGAGGGGGCCGGCACCATCGTCCACGACGCGGGAGGCGGCTATGCCGGACCGATCACCGGCGACGCCGGGACCTGGGTGGCGAGCCCCAATGGAACCTGCCTCGGGTTCGACGGGGTCGACGATCACATTCCGGTCGATCCGGCGAACTACACGCCGCCGATCGGGACCTCCCCGCGCACCATCACCGCCTGGATCCAGGCGCCGCCGGCGGTGCTGGCTCCCGGTCTCGGGTCGATCGTGTCGTGGGGGTCGAATGGGGGCGCGAACGGCAACAAGTGGCACTGGCGGCTCGAGGGCGCCTCACCGGGGACCGGCACCCTGAGGATCGAGGTCAAGGGCGGCTATCTTCGCGGCACCACCGACCTGCGCGACGGCGAGTGGCACCACGTCGCGCTGGTGTTTCCGAACGGCGGCAGCAACGTCACCGACTGCCTGTTGTACGTCGACGGCGTGCTCGAGAGCGTCGGCAACTCGTCCGCCCAGGCGGTCGACACCTCGCTGGCCGGCGGGCTGGTGATCGGCAAGGACGACCAGGGGCGGCACTTCGAAGGGCTCATCGACGAGCTGCGGATTGGGGACGAGGCCCTTTCGGGCGGCGAGATCGCGGCGGAGGCCGCGGCGGGCCCTCAGGTCGGTGCCGCGTGGCACGCGCGCTATTTCGGCGCCGCCGCCATCGACTGGGATGCGGACGACGACGGCGACGGACTCAGCCGGCTCCTCGAGTATGGCCTGGCGGGTCAGCCCTTCCTCCCCTCGCTCGGTCCCTTGCCGGACTTCCGGCTCGAGGGCGGCGAGGCCCGTTTCAGCTTCGCCAAGCCGCTGGTCCACGACCTCGTCTTCACCTTCGAGGAATCGGAGAACCTCGACGACTGGGATCCCTTCACGCCGGGGCTCGACTCGACGGATGCGGGTCCGCTGCCGGGCACCGAGTTCCTGACCTACAACCTCGGCCCGGTCACCCCGACCCCGCGCTTCGTGCGGTTGCGCGTCGACCTCGCGCCGTAGGCAATTTCCCGATTCCCATTCTGTCTCCGGGCGGCGAGGCTCCGGGTGGTTCCTTTCGACCGCCCATGGAAATCCTGCTCACCGTTCTCGCCAGCCTGCTGGCCGTCTTCGTCGCCGCGTTCTCCGCCTATCGCGCCGGGAGGGCCGGTGCGTCCGTGCCGGAGGAAAAACCCGACGCGGCACCGGTCGAGGCGGTGCCCGAAACCCCTGCGACCCCCGAGCCCGAGGGTCCGAAGGACCTCCATCAGCTCGCCTCGGAGCTCGACGAAGTCTGGGACAAGGCGCCGACCCTCGAAGCCGTGCGCCGGGCCGAGCCGTTCCGCCAGGCCGTTGAGGCCCTCGCGGAGCGCAAGGACTCCCTCGACGATCTTTTCGGCTTCGCCCGTCGCGGCGACGGCCTCGTGTCGGTGCTGGCGCTGGAGACCCTGGCCCGGCGGGACGACATCGATGCCGCTCGCTTCCGGGAGACCCTGATCGCCCGCGTCGAGAGTACCGGCGGCGCCCATCGCGAGCATGCCTTCGCCCTGTTGGATGAAACGGCGGACGGTCCGGTGGTTCCGGTCGTGATGGCGATGCTGCAGCGGAACCTCTACCTGTGGGACGAGACCGAGGCGGCCGCCGCGCTGCGTGGCTTCCTCGAGCGCCGACAGGCCGCCGGCGAGGTGATGACCTTCGGCAAGCCGATGCCGAAGATCACCGCCTGGGAGCGCAGCAACTTCGAAGACATCTTCCGCCGCCTGCCCGAGGACCTCGTCGATCCTCTGCAAAAGGAGCTGAAGGGGATCGGCGGCGACCGGGACTGGAAGAAGTTCCTCGCCGGGTTCGCCCGCGTGCTCGATCCGGTCGGCGACACGCTCGAGGACGGCAGCCCGCTGGTCGAGACGCCCGAGCTGCGCAAGGCGGCCGGTCGGCTCGGGGACATGCTCGTCGGCGACGGCGCGATCCGCAGCCCGCTGCTGGTCGGCGAGGAGGGCTGCGGCAAGTCGGCCGTGGTGCGGTTGGTTGTGCGCCGCCTGCAGCAGGCCGGCTTCACCGTCTTCGAGGCTTCGGGGCCGGACATCGTTTCGGGCCAGTGCTACCTCGGCGACCTCGAGAAGCGCGTCCGCGCGATGGTCGAGGCGCTGGAGACGGAGAAGTTCGTGTGGCTGGTGCCCTCGCTTCCCGATCTCGTGCAGGCGGGGAAGACGCGGGCCAGCGAGTCCGGTGTGCTCGATCTGGTGATGCCCGCCCTCCAGCGCGGCGGCATCCGGGTGATCGCCGAAGCCCGCCCCGGCGTGCTCGACAAGCTGCTCGGCGAGGCGCCGCGACTCGGCAGCGCGATGACGCTGGCCCGGATCGATGCCGCCGGGTCGAAGGAGGCGATCGAGCTGGTCGCTGACTGGCTCCAGCGGCACACCGGCGAGCGATCGACGCGGCTGAGCGCCTCCCGTGGTCAGCTCGACGAGGCGCTCAAGCTCGCCGAGCAGTATTTCCCGGGCCCGGTCCTGCCGGGCCGGTTGTTCACGCTCGTCCGCGCCGCCTTCGCCCGGGCGGTCGAGGCCGGCGGAGGTGCCCGCGAGCTCGACCGTCCGCTGCTGCTGGAAAGCATCGCCGCGACCACCGGCATGCCGCTCGAGCTGCTCGATGCCAGCCGGCCGCTCGATCTCGAGGCCGTGCGCGAGCGCTTCGCCTCGACGGTGATGGGTCAGCCGGAGGCGGTCGATGCCTTGGTCGCCCGGCTGGCGATGATGAAGGCGGGCGTCACCGACCCGTCGCGACCCCAGGGGGTGTTCCTTTTCGCCGGACCCACCGGCACCGGCAAGACCGAGCTGGCGAAGTGCCTGGCGACCTATCTCTTCGGCTCCGAGGAGCGCATGCTGCGGATCGACATGAGCGAGCTGCAGGGCGGCCAGCTCGACCGACTGACCGGCTCGCCCTCGTCCGGCGACGCGAAGTCGCTCGCCAGCCGGATCCGCCAGCAGCCCTTCTCGGTGGTACTGCTCGACGAGTTCGAAAAGGCCGACCCGCGCGTGTGGGACCTGTTTCTCCAGGTCTTCGACGACGGACGCCTCACCGACGACGCCGGCAACACCGCCGACTTCCGCCAGGCCATCATCATCCTCACCTCCAACCTCGGCGCCAAGGTCGCCCAGGGCGTGCCGCTGGGCTTCGGTGCCGGCGCCTCGGAGGAATTCCGGGCCGACGAGATCCAGAAGGCCATCGCCGATGCCTTCCGTCCGGAGTTCGTCAACCGCCTCGACCGCGTGCTGTGCTTCCGTCCGCTGTCGCGCGAAACCATGCGCGCGATCCTCTCCGCCGAGCTGCGCAAGGCGCTGGCCCGGCGCGGGCTGCGCCAGCGACCGTGGGTGCTCGAGTTCGATGCCAGCGCGTCGGACTTCCTGTTGGAGAAGGGCTTTTCCCCGACCCTCGGCGCGCGGCCGTTGCAGCGGGCGATCGACCGTCACCTGCTCGGGCCGGTGGCCGAGGCGGTGGTGCGCGGCGACTTTCCCGAGGGCGAGGACCTGCTCTTCGTCTATGCCCGGGACGGCCGCCTGCACTGGGATCTGGCGTCGGAGGAACGACCCGGGGACGAACAACCCGACCCCGGCGAGCTGCCGGCGCTTTCGCTGCGCCAGATGGTGCTGAGCCCCGCCGGCAGCAGCGAAGAGATCGAGGCCCTGCGTCGCCGCCTCGACGACCTCGCCGGGCTGATCGAGCTCGACGCCTTCCACCAGCGCCGGGCCGCGGTGTTCGACCGGATGGGCGAAGACGGATTCTGGAGCAGCACCGACCGCTTCGCGGTGCTCGGCGAGGCCGAGTATCTCGATCGGATCGAGTCGGCCACCCGCGCCGCGCGGAAGACCGTCGAGCGGCTCGCTACGCAGGCCGAGGGCAGCGCCGCCACCTGTTCGCTGGTGTCGAAGATGGCGCTTCGCGTGCATCTGTTGGAGAGCGCCTGGCCCGACGTCGAGGAGGGCAAGCGCTCCGCCGCGTGGATCGCGCTGCGCCCGCTCGAGGACACGCCGAAGGCGGCGGTTTTCGCCGCATCCCTCGCCGGCATGATCGAGGGTTGGGCCGAGGAACGCGGGATGAAGATCGAGCCGCTGGTGCTCGACGGCTGGGAGCGCGCTTGGGCGGTCGAGGGGTTTGCCGCGCTGCGCATCCTCGAGTGGGAGAGAGGTCTCCACGTTGCCGAGGAAGGCGGGCTCGGCGAGACGGCGCGGGTGGAGGTGGCGGTGTGCGGCCAGCCGCCCGAGCCCGAGTCCCTGCTGCCCGAACCGGTCGCCACCATGGCCGGCGCGGCGCTCGACGCCGTGCGGTCCGAGGAGATCGTGCGCAAGTACCAGGAACGTCCGACCCCCTTGGTGCGCGACCGCCGTCGCGACTTCCGCACCGGCCGTCTGGATCTCGTCCTCGCCGGGCACTTCGACCTGATGAAGGGCGCGTGAAGGAAGGGACGCGCGACGCCGTCGCGCATGGCCTGTTCAGGCGGCGGGGGTTGCCGGATTCATGCCGGGAGAACGTCGGTCGTTTCCGGGTGGGAAGCGAGGTCGAGGATGAGGCGGAGCGCGACAGCGTCGCGCGTCCCTGCGGGCCGACCGCCCCCTCAGCTCGACTGGTTCAGCGCGTAGCGGATCGCGAGCAGGCGGATGCCGGCGACGGACGCGGTGGTGACGAGGCAGTTGATGGAGGCCGGCGTGTCGATCCGCTCGAGCAGCAGATAGACCAGTCCGCCCGCGGCGCAGGCCGTGGCGTAGATTTCCTTGCGGAAGATGAGCGGCACCTCGGTGCGGACGATGTCGCGCAGGACCCCGCCGAAGGTGGCCGTGATGATGCCCATCCCGATGGCCGCCCACCACGCGAGGTTCTGGTCGAGCGCGATCTGGACACCGATGCAGACGAACACCCCGAGGCCGATGGCATCGACCACCGACACGATCCGCCGTCGCTTTTCCCACAGCGGCGCCGCGAACAGCGCGGTGACGACCGCGGCGAGCGAGGCGAGCAGGTAGATCGGATCGCGGAACACCGGCGGCGGGGTGTCGCCGATGAGCATGGACCGCAGCGTGCCGCCGCCGGTGCCGGTGATCAGGGCGAGCATGAACATGCCGAACCAGTCCATGGATTTCTGTCGGGCCGCGATCGCTCCGGAAACGCAGAAAACGTAGGTGCCGAGGATGTCCCAGAGGTGGAGCATGGATCAGGCGGTGGATTCGATGAGCCGGAAGCGCCGGTCGAAACGGCCGCCGGCGTGGGCCCGGCAGCAACGGAGGCAGGCGGCCTCGGTCCGGAGGCGGCGGGCGCGTCGGACGACGGCACCGCAGGCCGGACAGTGGTAGGCGAAGCGCCGGCGCTGGCGGACGGGTTCCAGCGGCAGCCGGTGGCGGGCCGCTTCTCCGGGGATCCCGAGCTCGGTGCAGGCGCGCCGCCACTCGACGCCGTGCGGGGCGATCCGGCGGCGGCCGGCGCGGTGGCGGGCGATCAGGTGGGCGAGCTCGTGGAGCAGGGTGCGGCGCACCTCGTCCTCGCCGAAGCGGGCGATCGCGGGGTTGAGCTCGATCCGGTCCTGCCCCGGCCACGCGCGGCCGGCGCTGGTCCGCAGGCGCGGGTTCCACTCGACCCGCAAGCGCGTGGCCAGCCGGTCGAGCCCGAGGGCGCGGGTCGCCTCGGCGGCGCGGCGGGTCAGATCGTCGTCCAGCACGCGGCGAGCTAGCAAGAGCCCGAGCCGCGGGGCAAGGCGCGATCCTCGTGGAAGAGCGCCGAGGTGGGGTCTGGAGCGCCGGGTTTACCCGGCTGGAGCCCGAGGGCCTCTTCGAGGGATGGAGCTTCACCCTTGCCCCGCGGCTGTTCTTCGAATTCGTCCAGCCGATCAGACGGTGAGGCGGCCGGTAGCGCCCGGGCTCCGGCCGGGGTGAACCCGGCGCTCCATCCTGCGATCATCCGTGCTGGAGCGATCGGGGTTCCACGCCATAGTGTCCCTTGGTGAGCACGTCGTCCGATGCCCGGCAGCGCGACTCGATCTGGGGGTTCAGATCGTGGTTGTACCGCTTCTACCGGACCGGCACGGCGATGAACCACTTCCTCCGCCGCCGGATCCGGGCGGCCGGGATGGGCTTGCTGATGATCGGGATCGTGCTCGGCTGCCTCGCCGGCGGGCAGGCCTCCGATCCGGTGTTTCGCCTTTTCGCCTTCGGATTTTCGCTCGGTTGCCTGTCGCTGGTCTGGCTGCCGTTCCGGCGCGCGCGTCTCGAGGTGCGGCGCGAGGTGCCGCCCCATGGTACGGCCGGCGAGCCGCTGCGGATCCGCTACCAGGTGACCAACCGCGGCCGCTCTCTGAAGAACGCGTGGCTGGTCGAGACGCCACCCGATCCGCGGCCCGAGCGGGCCCGTTTCCTGCGCACGCAGGAGCCCGGCGAGACCGAGCGCAACCGCTTTGACCGCTTCTTCGCCTACTACCGGTGGAACTGGCTGTGCGAGAGCCGGCTGGTCTTCGACGCACGGCCCAGCGAAAGCGCCATCACCCTGCGCCGGGGGGAAAGCGCCGGCTACGTCGCCGAGCTGCTGCCCCGGCGGCGCGGGCTCGTCTCGCTCGACGACCTGCGCGTGCTGCTGCCCGATCCGCTCGGTCTCTACCAGCGCTGCTGTCGCGTGAGCGCCACCGAAGCCGCGCTGGCCATCCTGCCGCGTCGCTACCGCTTGCCGGCGTTCGAATTGCCCGGGAGCGCCCGCTTCCAGCCGGGCGGTGACGCCACCTCGCGCAATACCGGTCCGTCCGGCGAGTTCGTCGGCCTGCGCGACTACCAGCCGGGCGATCCGCAGCGGCTGATCCACTGGAAAAGCTGGGCCCGCACCGGCCGGCCCATCGTCAAGGAACTGGAGGACAGCTTCTATCCCCGCCACGGGCTCATCCTCGACACCTTTCCCGAAGCCGGCGACGCCGCGCTCTTCGAAGAGGCGGTGTCGGTGGCGGCCTCCTTCGTCTCGTCGATCGATACCCACGAGTGCCTCATCGACCTGATGTTCATCTCCGGCTGCGAGCGGGTCGTCACCGCCGGTCGCGGCACCGGGCGCGCGGAATCGCTGCTCGAGGTGCTGGCCGGCGTCGAGTCGTCGCCGCGCCCCGAGTTCGACTCGCTCAACAAGCTCGTCCTGCGTCACGCCGAGGACCTCGCCGGCTGCCTCGCGGTCCTCTCCGGCTGGTCGCCCGAGCGCGCCGACCTGCTCGGCCGGATCTCCGCCGCCGGGGTCGAGATCGCGGCGATCGTCGTCTGCGACGAGATTCCCGCCGCCGTGCCGCCCCGTGTCCACTTCGTGCGCGCCACCCGTCTCGCCGACGACTTGATGCGGCTGCCGCCGAAACTCTGAAACCGTGAGCCGTTCCCCCGAAGTCGACGAACCCCGACCCGCGCCGCGACTGCTGCTCGGGGCGTCGCTGCTGCTGTGGGGGGGGATCACCGGCCGGCCGCTGGTCGGCCTGGTGCTCGCCATCGCGGTCGAGGCCGCGCACTGGACGCGCGTCCGCTGGGATTTCGGCGATCCGGCCTACCTGCGGGCGTGGCAGGTCTCCATCCTGCTGCTGCTGCTCACCACCGGGTTGGTTTGGCTCGATGCCTCGATGCTCTCGGCGCTGCCGCAGACGATGTCGTGGCTGCCCGTCATCATGCTGCCGCTGCAGTTCGTCCAGAGCTACGGCATGCACCGTAGCATGTCGCTGGCGAACCTCTCGCTGTTCCTGCGCAAGCGCCGCGCGTATGCCATGCGCCATGGATTGCCGTTCCGCGACATCCGGTTCAGCTTCGACCACGTCTATTTTCCCTCGATCCTGATCGCGGCCAGCCTCGGGGATTTCTCCACGTCGCCGGTCTTCTTCCCGGCCATGCTGGTGCTGGCCGCGGCCGCCTTCCTGCCGCGGCTCAAGTCGCGGGTTTCGGCGGGGGTCATGCTGTTGCTGGCCGCGGTCGGCGGCTACGGCGGCGAGCGCGCCCTCGACTACGCCTATCACCAGTTCGTCCTCGGCCACTACGACCCGGCCTTCCTGACCTATTCGCGGCAGACGCGCACGTCCATCGGCGAGCTCGGCGAGATCAAGCAGTCGCCGGCCATCCACTGGCGCCTCATCCCGCACCAGGGCGACCTGCCGCGGCTGCTGCGGATCGCGTCCTACAATTCCTACGTCAACACCTACTGGAGCGCGAAGCTGCCGCCGCGGGAGGAGACCGGGGAGAGCGAGGTGATCGACTTCGAAACCCTCGAGTCCTTCGGCGTCGACGAACCCTACTGGATCACCGCCCACGACACGCCTCCCGAGGAAGCGACCGCCGACGCGCTGCCGCGCTTCACCCTCCGCGGCTCGACCCCGCGCAAGGGCCTCTTTCCCATCCCCGGCAACTGCGGCAGCCTGGTGCTGCCCAACCAGGACATCGAGACCAACCCCTTCGGCACGCTGCGGGTCGACCCGAAGCACCCGGTCGCCGACGCGCTGGTGCTGTGGGGCGATCCGATGAGCACCGCCATGCCGCCGTGGTCGGACCATCGTCACCCCGACCGCCGGTCGCCCGACCTCCGGGTCCCGGGAAACGAGAAGGAGGCCGTCGTGCGGGTCGTCGACGAGCTCGGCCTGCGGGGGCTCGGCCTCTCCGAGCAGATCGCCACGCTGCGCGCCTACTTCCTGCGTGACTTCACCTACACCCGCTACCTGTCGCGCCCGCGGCCGGACTTCGACGACAAGCAGGAGCGCGAGCGGTTCGTCTCGGTGTTCCTCGAGGAATCCAAGCGCGGCCACTGCGAGTACTTCGCCACGGCGACCGCCTTTCTCCTGCGCGAGGCCGGGGTGCCGACGCGCTACGCGACCGGCTTCGCCGTGGTCGAGCGCGACCCCGGAAGCGGGGAAGCGCTGGTCCGCGGCATCCACGGCCACGCCTGGTGCCTCGCCTGGGACGCGCGGCGCGGGAAGTGGATCGACGTCGACCTGACGCCGCCCGACTGGACCGGCCGCGAGGCGCCGCGCATGCCGCCGTGGCAGGCGCTCCTCGATCGCTGGCAGATCCTGCGCGACAACATCCTCGTCTGGCGCAGCCAGCCCGGAAACCTCGCCATCGCGCTCGGGCTCATCTTCCTGCCGCTGCTCGCCGGTGCCCTGCTGATCGGTCGTCGGCTGTGGCGGTCGAAGCGTCGCATCGGTCGCCGCCGCACGCGGGCCGAGGAACGGGCCGCGCTGGCGCTTTCGCCGCTGGGCGCCCTCGAAAGGCCGGCCAGCCGGCATCTCGGCGAGCGTCCGCTGGGCGTGCCACTTCCCCGCTGGCTCGGGTCGCTGAAGGGCGTGCTCCGCGACCCCGACTCGCTCGACGAGGCCCTCGCGCTCCACCAGCGCCTGCGCTTCGACCCCCGCGCCGACGACGCCGATCTGCGACGCCGGCTCGAGTCGTTGGTGCTGCCGCTGAAGCGGGAGTTGAGGCGCTCGCGCTCCACGCGCTGAATGCCTTTCCTTGGACGAACGTCCGATCGCTGCTAAAGCTATCCCCGATGCCCGAATCCAAGCGCGTGGCGCTCATCTGTTCCGACCTCGACGGCACCTTGCTCGGCCGTCCGGATTCCTCCTCCGATTTTCGCTGCACCTGGGAGTCGCTCGGCGACGACCGCCCGGTGCTCGTCTACAGCACCGGCCGGCTGGTGAAGGACGCCCAACGGGTGATCCGCGCCGCCGAACTGCCCGAGCCCGACTACTACATCGGCGGCGTCGGCACCGTGATCCATCACGGCAAGGAGGACCATGTCGTGCGCGAGTTCTCCTCCATCCTCGCCGAGGACTGGGACCGCGAGCGCGCGGTCGAGATCGTCCGTTCCTTTTCCGAAATCGAAGAGCAGCCGAAACACCAGCAGCACGAGTGGAAGAGCAGCTGGTTCTGGCACGACGCCACCGAGGAGGACCTCGATCGCCTGCGCGATGCGCTGCGCGAGGGCGGCGTGACCGCGCAGGTCATCTATTCCTCGGCCCGCGACCTCGACGTGCTGCCGCGCCCCGCGAACAAGGGCAACGCGCTGCGCTGGCTGTGCCGCCAACTCGGCATCGGACTCGACGAGGTGGTCGTCGCCGGCGACACCGGCAACGACTCGTCGATGTTCCAGGTCCCCGGCGTGCGCGGCATCGTGCCGGAGAATGCCGAACCGGAGCTGATGGAGGCGGTGCTCGAGACCGACACCTACCAGGGCAAGGGCAACTGCGCCGCGGGGGTGATCGACGGGCTCATCCACTACGGCGTCTTCAAGGAGGTCGTCGCCTGCGAGGCCTCGCTCGAAGGCCAGCACCACGATCCGGAGATCGTCCGGCTCTTCGAGCCGAAGGCCTCGACCAGCGGCAAGGAGGCCTCGTTCATCCATCTCGCCTACGAGAAGGCGCTCGACGCGCTCGACCGCTGCGTCACGCCGAAGGGTTTCAGCGCCTGCTCGATCTCCGACAACGACGTCACCGGCACCGACGAAAACTACAACTCGGTGTGGGGACGCGACGGCGCGATGGCGATCGTCGGCAGCCTCGCGGTGCCCGGCGACCGCTTCCGCGAGTGCCAGCGGCAGACGCTGCGCACGCTGCTCGAGCACCTTTCCCCGTCGGGCCAGGTTCCGGCCAACGTCCACATCGCCACCGGCATTCCCGACTACTCGGGTGTCGGCGGCATCGCCGCCATCGACTCCGGCATGTGGGTCGTCATCGCCCTCCACTCCTTCGTCGAAAAAACCCGCGATCTCGCCTTCCTGCGCGAATTCAAGCCGCAGGCCGACCAGATCATGAGATGGCTGGAGGCGCACGACAGCAATCAGGACGGACTGCTCGAGGTGCCCGAGGCCGGCGACTGGATGGACCTCTTCAACCGCTCCTACAACGTCCTCATCGACGAGGTGCTGTGGTACCGCGCCACGGTCGCCTACGGCCGCATGTCCGAGCTGTTGGGAGAGCGTGAAAAGGCCTCGGTGCACCTCCTGCGCGCCGAGCGGATCAAGCGCGCGATCATGAAGCGCTTCTGGCCGAGCACCGGCCACCAGGCGGCGGCTCCGGGCGAGGCGGCGGCGAATTTCGCGGACGTCCAGCGCGCCATCGGCGACGCCCGCTACCTGCTCGCCCAGGTCACCCCCTTTTCATTCGACTGGCGCTGCGACGTCATCGGCAATGTGATGGCCTTTCTCTCCAACGTGATGTCGCTCGACAAGGCCAAGGTCGTGTTCCGCTTCCTCTGGGGCGTCGGCGCCAACTCGCCCTTCCCGGTGCGCAATCTCTACCCGGTGGTCCACGCCGGTGATCCGGACTGGAAGAGCTACTACACGGTCAACCTTCTCAATCTCCCGCACCACTACCACAACGGCGGCATCTGGCCGTGGTGCGGCGGCCACTGGGTGCGCTTCATCCACCGTCTCGGCCTGCGCGACATCGCGCGCCAGGAACTCCTCAAGCTCGCCGAGCTCAATCATCAGGGCGTCTTCGGCGAGTGGGAGTTCAACGAATGGTGCCACGGCAAGACCGGGCGCCCGATGGGCAAGGCCTACCAGGCGTGGTCCGCCTCCGAGTTCCTCTCCGCCTACCACGACGTGATGGACGAATGATCCCCCTGACATGAACCGCAAGCTCGATATCCTCCACTTTTCCCTCCACGGGCTGATCCGCGGCGAGAATCTCGAACTCGGCCGCGATCCCGACACCGGCGGCCAGTGCCTCTACGTGCTCGAACTCGTCAAGGCGCTCTCGCGCCACGAGGACGTGAAGCGCGTGACCCTCGTCACCCGCCGCGTCTTCGACCCGCGGGTCAGCGACGACTACGCCGAACCGGTCGAGGACCTCGGCCACGGCGCCGACATCCGCCGCATCGAGGCCGGCACCCGCCGCTACCTCCGGAAGGAGGTGCTGTGGCGGCACCTCGATGCCTTCATCGACGGCACCCTCGCCTGGCTCCGCCGCGAGAAGCGGGTGCCCGACCTGATCCACGCCCACTACGCGGACGCCGGCTACGTCGGCCGCCAGGTCGCCGCCGCGCTCGGCGTCCCCTTCGCCTTCACCGGGCACTCGCTGGGCCGCGTGAAGCGCCAGCGCCTGGTCGAGGGCGGCGTCGATGAGGAAACCATCGAGCGGAAATACAACCTCGCGGTCCGCATCGAGGCCGAGGAGCTCAGCCTCGACGCCGCCTCCATCGTCTGCACCAGCACCCGGCAGGAGGTCGACGACCAGTACGGGCTCTACGAATGCCTCGCCGAGGAATCGATGCGGGTCATCCCTCCCGGCGTCGATCTCAGCCGCTTCGACGGCAAGGGCAACCGCGACGCCTACGCGTCGGTCGACGCCAAGCTGGCGCGCTTCCTCCGCGACCCGGCGAAGCCGGCCGTCTTCACCATCGCGCGGGCCGACGAGCGCAAGAACCTCTCCGCCCTGGTCCGCGCCTTCGGCCAGAACGAATGGCTGCGCGAGAACGCCAACCTGATCGTCATCGGCGGCAACCGCGAGACGCTCAAGAAGCTCTCGTCCGGCGCCCGCAAGGTGTGGGGCGAGCTGCTGCGGTTGATCGACGACCTCGACCTCTACGGCGTCTGCGCGATCCCGAAACAGCACGACTCGCCCGAGGTGCCCGAGTTCTTCCGCTGGGCGGCGGACCGCTCCGGCGTGTTCGTCAACCCGGCCTACACCGAACCCTTCGGCCTGACCCTGCTCGAGGCGGCCGCCGCCGGCCTGCCGCTGGTGGCGACCAACGACGGCGGCCCGCGCGACATCCTCGCCAACTGCGAGAACGGCACCCTGGTCGACCCGATGGACGACAAGGCGATCGGCGACGCCATCGAGGAGATCATCGCCGAGCCGTCCCACCAGCGCGAGCTGTCGAAGCGCGGCGGCAAGCTCGTCCGCAAGTACTACAGCTGGGACGCGCACGTGAACACCTACATGGAAGAGCTCGAGAAGGTGCTCCCCCGCGACCCGCGGCCGAAGGAGCCCGGCTCGCGCATGTTCCTCGCCCAGATCGAGCACTGGGTCTGCATGGACCTGCCGCCGGAACTCGAGAAGGAGGATCCCGCCGACGTCGACCGCTGGCGCGATCTCTTCGACCAGGGGGAGCTGGGGATGATCTTCGCCACCGGGCTTTCCTACGACGAGGCCCGCGGGGTGATCGAGCGGCTGCGGATGCCGAAGCCGTCCATCCTGATCTCCGGCCTCGGTGCCGAGATCCACTACGGCTGGTCGACGCCGATCCGCGACGAGGTCTGGAACCGCCAGGCCAAGCTGAAGTGGGACCGCGACGGCGTGGTCCGTGCCATGTCGTCCATCGACGGCCTCACCCTCCAGCCCGACGAGCGCCAGCATCCGCTGAAGGTTTCCTTCCTGCTCGACGAGCACGTCAAGACGAGCCGCGCGGTGCTGCAGCGCCAGCTCCGCGAGGCGGGGCTGTCCGGCAAGGTGACGATCAGTTCCGGCTGCTTCGTCGACGTGCTGCCGATCCGCTCGGGCAAGGACGTCGCGCTGCGCTATCTTGAGATGAAATGGGGGATCGATCCGGCCCGCATCTACGTCTTCGGCACCTACGGCAACGACGCCGGCGCGATCCGCGGACGCAACCTCGCCGCCGTCGCCGCCGATGCCGACCCGGTGCTGCGACGCATGCGGGAGCGCCCGCGGCTCTTCCACTGCTCGCAGCCCGGCATGCGGGGCTTCTTCGAGGGGCTCGAGCACTACGGCTTCCTCCAGCAGCAGCCCCCGCCGCTCCCCGGCGAGGAGCACACGAGCGAGGATGAGGAAGTCCCGGCCATCGAGATCGAGCCGTAGCCCCGCACCCGCCCGGTGGCGACCGAACCGCTGGATGTTGAACCGCCAACTCGCGAAGGCTGGACCGGCTCAGGTTCTGATGCCGTCTCCAAACGACGCTTGGACCGGGGAAAACCACGGAAGCCACGGAAAACACGGAAACTCAGAGTCCATTCCGTGGATTCAGTGAGCTCCGTGGTTCTTCGTATCGTCCGATTCCTATTCTTGTTCGGTATGACGGTCTCTTCTCTGCGTCTTCGCGCCTTTGCGGTTCCATCGTTTCCCGTGCCCCCGACTCACCGGTCCAGACGCTTCACGGAAACCCGGCGGATGTAGTACTTGTTGAACTCGTTGCCGTCGGAGTTGAGCGTGAAGTTGTAGCCCCAGTAGTTCACGAAGCAGGGATCGTCGATCCGCCAGGTGATCGTGTGCCAGCGCTGGTTGTCGGGGACCGTGACCCAGCCGCCGTTGGTCTTGAACCCGTCGCGCGACTCATAGACCAGCTTGAACCCGGCATTGTCGTTCGCCTCGTTGCGGCGGACCTCGGCGGTGATCTCGATCGGCACCGACTCGTAGCAGAGGAAGTTGGGATCGACGACGAACAGGTTGCCGCCGGGCACGCCGCCGGCGCGCGCGGACCCGCCGTAGGCGACCACCGC
Source organism: Verrucomicrobiia bacterium (assembly GCA_030431475.1). Taxonomy (GTDB): domain Bacteria; phylum Verrucomicrobiota; class Verrucomicrobiia; order Verrucomicrobiales; family Akkermansiaceae; genus Haloferula. The sequence continues at coordinate 40,756 of JAUIJD010000039.1, forward strand.
CTCCGCGACGGCATCGCCCGCCCGGGTGTGGAGCCCCTGCTCCTTGATCTTCTCGCCGAAGGTGATCGAGACCTCGTCCGCCTCGGAAAAGTCGCCACCCCATGAGACGGGTCGGTCGCGGTTCGCACGGGCTTCGTCCAGCACCGCCTCGGGCAGCCCGGAAAGGATGAGAGGTTGGCCGTCGAGCGGGATCTCCCGCTTTCGGCTCCGGGTCCCGTCGATCGTCCCGAGGACCTTCACTTCCTGGTCGAAGCGGATCGTGGTCTCCCTCCCGCCGCTCGCCCAGACCACCATCACGGGTCCCTCGACGCCCTTGAAGACGAAGCCGTGGTGACGGTCCTCGAAGGTCACCCGGCCGATCGGTTCCGGCCGCGGACCGAGCGCTTCGATCAGCCGGGTGAGCGCGCCGACCGCCGGTCGGGGCGTGCCCTCGCGGTCGAGCAGCCCCAGGGGTCCGCTGTCGCCGTCGCGACCCTCGAACCACTGCACGCAGGCGACGCCCTGCGCGATCGCCATGGTGTAGGCCTTCACCGTCGCCCGTGCCTGGGCTTCCGCGCCGTGCCGCCCGACGTCGCAGCCGAGCTCGGTGAAGAGGATGGGGACCTCGCGCTTCGCCGGGTTCACCGCGGCGAGCATCTTGCGCACCGTCGGCACGATGTGCAGGAAGACCGGTTCCATCCCCTGCTCGGCGACGATGCCGTCCATCACCTCGTAGGGGTGCAGTGAGATCCAGTCGAAGTGGTCCTCCGCCCCGGAGCGGATGACCTGCTCGAGGTAGTTCACGTGGACCGACTTCGCGGCGAGCCCGACCCGGCAGTCCGGGTCGGCGCGCTTCGCGGCGCGGTAGGCCGCGGCGACGACCTTGGCGTAGTCCTCCGGCGTCTGGTCCTTGCCGGTGAAGTTCGGCGGCTCGTTCCAAACCTCGAACCACCGCACCCGGGAAGAAAGGTGCTTCACGGTGCGGAAGACATACTCCGACCACCCGTCGAGGTCGTCCACCGGAAGCGTGCCGGGCTTCACCGTCTCGTGCCAGCCGGGCGAACCGATCAGCAGCGCGCCGGACCGGAGGCCGCGATCCTCGAGGTAGTCGAGCTGGGCATCGACGTTCGCCCAGTCCCACCGCCCGGGTTCCGGGTTCACCGCCCCCCAACTGCTGGCGACGCTCCGCTGGAAACGGAGTCCGATCTCCGCCATCGGGGGGATCCAGCGTTCGAAGTCCTCGACCGACCTCCCGTGGATGTGGCACGAGCCGATGCCCCACGGGGTGGGGAAGCCGGGCTCATCCTGCGCGCCCGTCGGAGCCAGCGCGACCGCCGCGACCGCGCCGATTCGGAGGAGGGATGGCATCCGAACTTCTTCGCGAGGGACGCACGCGGTCTTTCAGACGATCCGTTTTTCGGGGCGACGGTGCGGCCCCGCCCGGAGAGATCATGGAATCGTCGTGCCGGGTTTGTCCGGCCCGGATCAGCGCTTGGGCTTGCTCCAGGTGACGGTGCCGTCCTCGGCCGTGGTGCTGCGCTCGAGCCGGAAGGGAATCGGGGACTTGTCGAAGGCCGCCTGGTAAAGGGCCCTTCCGAGATCGGTCCCGCCGTCGCCGGGGTAGATCTCGATGGCCTTCTTCTCATCGACCGACTCCTTTCCGACGCGGTAGTAGCCGAACGATCCCTCGCGGCCGCTCGACCGGAGGTAGACCCAGATCCGGGCGAAGCGATGGGATTCGGGATCGGAGGAAATCCGGGCGTGGTCGGGCTCGAAGGCGATGGCCTTCGGATGGGCCCAGACCTCGCCGACCTCCCGGTAGTCGCCGTCGCGCCGGAGATACACGGTCCAAGGCCCTCCCATGGTTCCGAAACTCTCGGGGCCGCCCGAGAGCAGCAGGTCGTCTTTCTCGTCGCCATCGAGATCGACGAGGATGCGGGACCTCTCGGCATACTTCGCCTGCCCGGTCGGATCGGGGTGGGGCTCCAGCGAAGGATCGGCCGCGAAGGTTGCGAGAGAGGTGGCGAGCAGGAGTCCGGGGATGGGTTTCATGAAAGGGGTTCATCGCGGTTTTGGGCGGCAATGACCCCCGAGACAAGCGAATGCTCGAAGAATGGGACGGGTAGCGCCGTCAGGTTCGCGGTGAACGGGGAGAGAGGGATGCCGCTGCCGCCGCCGGATCGCACGGCCGGGGCCGCGCGGTAGTTTCCTCGATCCCGAATCTTCCCCATCATCCCCGACGAGCCGCCGCATCTTCAGTCCCAGCGGGACGTCGGAACTTAGCCCCGGGGTTCACCCCGGGGAAGCCATGCCCCCGGAACCCCGAGCCCTGAAGGGGCGCAGGAATCCGGCCTGTTGTCTTCATGGACCGGGACGAGTGCGGAGAAATGAATGCCAGGAATCACGGACTGACCAGACCCCTTCGAAGGACTCTCCGATGGCAAATGCGAAATGCGAGGACCGACCCCAGAAACGACCCCAGAAACAACTACTACAAGCTCAGTTGCACCTACACGGTGATCGAACGGCTGGCGGAGTGGGTGAGGCGGCGGGTGAGGTTGTATTACTGGAAGCAATGGAAGCAGCCGCGCACGCGGCGCCGGAATCTCCTCGCACTGGGCATCGCTCCCAGCGAGGTGCACAAGGCGTCGCGAAGCCGCAAAGGCTACTGGCGGATGAGCCAGATGTCACTGGTGCGACACGCATTGAACAACCGTTGGCTTGAGGAACAGGGGGTGCCGGACATGCGGGCCGTCTGGATCAAGCTGCACTACGGGCCACTGGCCCGGGTCTGATCGGAACCGCCCTGTACGGAGCCGTACGCAGGGTGGTGTGGGACCGGGGAGCTAACTACTCCCCGGGACCCGATTCGGCGTCTTGGATGGCGCTTACTACCCCTTGGCGAGCGGCCTTTTCCAGTTCCGCTTTCGTCTTCGCACCACTTTTCCGGAGCAGCGCAGCGATTTGCGGCTTTTTGGAGACGATTGCTGCGTCCAAGGGTGTGGCGTCGTCGAAATCGTAATCGGGATCGAGGCAGTGGCTGATGCTAATCTGACGGTTGAGGCTCGCACCATTCTCGATCAGTACCTTCGCGACTTCTTCCGATCCCGTGCGGGCCGCTTCATGCAACGGGGTAAACCCGCTAAGCATTGCTGAATTGACGTCAGCACCTGCCTCAATCAGCATCTTTGTTATCGCCGCCGATGCATTCGGGTGTTTGACACCGGCCGCAGCCGCGACGTGGAGAAGCGATCGCTTCCACCCGTTGGGGTATCTCACATCCACCTTGGACTCACCGGCGATCAACCGCTCGACTGAATTCGTGTCGCCGCTTTCGATTGCGGTTTGGAAAGCTGTCCACTCGTCTAGTCCTGGAGTTCCTTTCAGTGCGGGAAGTCCTGTTTTAGGGGAGGGAAGTCCTGTGAGACCTTTCTGTGCGGGATCCGCGTTCGAGATCTCGCAAAGTAGAGCCGCTGAGAGGAGAGTCGTTACCAGAATTTGGATTGTCTTCATCGTCAGAATGGTAGCAGCGGTATCGTGATTGTTTGTCAGGAGAGTGTAAATTTTGGCCGAACGTCAAAGCGATGTCACTGCCTGCCGACAGCGCGCTCCGACTTCAGGGTTCGGGGTTGAATTGGCATAAGACTTTCGACTCGGAGCGGGCAGGCAGTTGATCATCCGCGCCTTGTGTATGCCCATCATGGGCGTGAACCAAAGGGGGTTCAAGTCCCCCGTGCGATGGAACGATGAAAGAAGAAAGCACTACCAGAAGCCAACTGCGGAAGGGCGACCGACCGTGGGAAAGCAGGCT
>JAUIJD010000088.1 GCA_030431475.1 Verrucomicrobiia bacterium
TCCTCGAGGTCGTGCACCGGGCAGGGGGCCTGGACCGGTTCGATGGTGCCGCACTCGGTGCAGATGAGGTAGTCGCGGTGACGGTCGGGGATCAGCAGGGTGAAGTAGGCGGCGCGTTCATGGAGGCCGAGTCGACGGACGAGGCCCTTCTCGGTGAGGCGCTGGAGCAGGCGGAACACCGTTGCCTTGTCGCATTGGTCGGCGAGTCGCGGTGACTCGGCGAGTTCCGCGAGGGTCATGGGGCGGTCGGTTTCCACGAGGGTCACCAGCAGCTGCTCCATCGCCTTGGTGCGGCGCATCCCCGCGGCGCGGCAGCGATCGATGGTGTCGACAACGAGCGGATCCATGTTCGGGAGCAGTCTAGGCGGGAGGGCGGCAGCGGGAAATCGAAATCACAGCAGGTTCGGCTGTCCGCCCTCGGGAGGGGCGGCCCCGATCTTGTCGTAAGCGGCGGGCATGGCGACCCGGCCACGGGGCGTGCGGGCGAGAAACCCCTGGAGGATGAGGAAGGGCTCGTGGACCTCCTCGAGGGTCGAGGCGTCCTCGCCGACCGCCACCGCCAGCGAGCCGAGGCCGACCGGTCCGCCGGAGAACTTGTAGATGAGCGATTCGAGCACGCGCTTGTCCATCTCGTCGAGGCCATCGGCGTCGATCTCGATCATCGCCAGGGCGGCGTCGGCGATCGGACCGGTGATGGTGCCGTCGCTTCGGACCTCGGCGTAGTCGCGCACCCAGCGGAGCAGGGCGTTGGCGACGCGCGGGGTGCCGCGGGCGCGGCGGGCGATCTCCAGCGCGCCGTCGGATTCCACCGGGATTTCGAGGAGCCCGGCCGAGCGCTCGATGATGCGGGCGAGTTCCTGCTGCGAGTAGTAGTCGAGGCGGTTGACCAGTCCGAAGCGCGAGCGCAGCGGGGCGGTGAGCATGCCGGACCGGGTCGTCGCGCCGACCAGCGTGAAGCGCGGCAGGTTGAGCTGGATGGAGCGGGCGGACGGGCCGGAGTCGATGATGATGTCGAGCCGGTAGTCCTCCATGGCCGGGTAGAGGTACTCCTCGATGGCCGGGTGGAGGCGGTGGATTTCGTCGATGAAGAGGACGTCGCCCTTCTGCAGGTTCGTGAGGACGCCCGCGAGATCGCCGGCCTTCTCGATCTGGGGGCCGGAGGTCGTGTGGAGCTGGGTGCCGGCGGCGCGGGCGATGATGTTCGCCAGGGTGGTTTTCCCGAGGCCCGGGGGACCCGAGAGCAGGACGTGGTCGAGCACGTCGCCGCGCTTCGCGGCGGCCTCGACCATGAGCAGCAGCCGCTCCTTCACCTTGTCTTGCCCGATGAACTCCGAGAAGGCCGGCGGCCGGAGCGAGATGTCGAAGGAGCTGGACGGCTCGGAGGTGGTCTTCTGGTAGAAATTCTCGCTCATCGACGGAACGGCTTGAGATCATCACAGCGGAGGACGGATGAACACGTTTTTTCATGCGAGAATCGGCTTTACATGGAACCAACGATGCCTAGAGTTCGCGCCCCGCCTCGCGGGCAACCCATTTCCGAACCATGAAAGTTCTTTCTTCCCTGTCCTCCGCCAAGCGCCGTCACACCGACTGCCAGGTGATCTCGCGCAAGGGCACGACCTACGTGATCTGCAAGAGCAACCCGAAGTTCAAGGCGCGCCAGGGCGCGACCAAGGGCACCCGCCTTTCCAAGAAGGGCGTGAAGTGACCGGCGCTTCGAGTTTCGACTCCTTTTGAAGGCGGCCTGCGGGCCGCCTTTTTCGTGGGCGCATGGGAAGCTCCGGCTCCCGGACCGGCGCGTCCTTCAGGAGCGCTGCCGCTCCGGTTCCTGAAGCCGCTCGAGGATGCGGCCCGCGGCGGCGAGCCCGAAGGTGGCGGTGACGTGGGTGGCCGAGCCGTAGCCGGCATCGCAGCCGATGGCTCCGGGCAGGTCGGCCGGGCGCTCGGGGCCGACCTCGCCGTCACAGGTCGGGAACACCGGGGCTTCGTCGGAAAAGATGGCCTCGATGCCGAAGGGCGGCACCGGACCGCGCTCGGGCGCTTTCGGAAACCCGTGTTCGTTCCGCAGCCGCTTGCGGACCGAGGCGAGCAGGGAGTCCCTGCTGCTGTGCGCGAGGTCGGCGCTCCGGATGCGGGTGGCGTCCCGACGCCCGCCGGCGGCGCCGGAGGTGACCACCGGGATCCCGCGCTCGTGGCACGCGGCGAGCAGGTGGCACTTGGCGCGGATCGAGTCGATGGCGTCGATGACGGCATCGGGCGGGTCGGCGAAGAACTCGTCGGCGGTGGATGCCGAGTAGAAGGCCTGCAGCTCAAGCAGGCCGATGCCGGGGTGGATGGCCCGCAAGCGCTCGGCGAGGGCGACGGTTTTCGGGCGTCCGTGGTTGCCTTCGTGGGCGTGGAGCTGGCGGTTGACGTTGGTCACGCAGAGGTCGTCCGGATCGACCAGGACGAGGTGGCCGACGCCGGAACGGGCGAGGCTTTCCGCGGCCCATGAGCCGACCCCGCCGAGGCCGACGACCGCGACCTTGGCGTGGCGGAACCGCCCGAGGGCACGATTCCCGTAGAGGCGGGCGATCCCAGCGAAACGATCGAGATACGGGTCGGACACGACAAGCGGTCCTAGCCCGAACTCAGACCCCCAGCAAGTGCGTCCGCATCCGGTCGAGGATCTCGGCGCAGCGCTCCCGGTCCCCCCCCTTGACCTCGGCGGTGGCCCAGCCGGTGTAGCCGATGTCGTGCAGCGCGGTGCGCACGGCCGACCAGTCGACATCGCCGTCGCCGATCTTGCAGAACCCGCCCTTCACGCCCCAATCCTTGACGTCCAGCTTCACGATACGGCGCCCCAGGGTGCGGATCCACGCGGCCGGCTCGCCGAAGCGTTGATGGTTCCCGATGTCGAAATACGAGCCCACCCAGGGGGAATTGATCTCATCGAGGTAGGCGGCGAGCCTCTCGGCGCTTTGGGCGCTCCCGCCCTTTTCGTCGTAGAACATCCGGTTCCACACGTTCTCGATCAGGATGTGGATGCCAAGCTCGGCGGCGAGGGGGAGGGCCTTCCGGATCTCGACGATGGACCTCTCCCACGCCTGCTGGTGGTTGGTCTTGCCGTCGACCACGCCCGGAACCAGCAGCACCGACGAGCCGCCCACAGCGTGACTCTCGCGAATCGCCGTGAGCAGCCCTTCGAGCGACTTCGCCCGGACGTCCTCCGCGGGGTCCGAGAGGCGGGTTTTCCAGTGGATGGAGTTCACCACGCCGTGGATGGGAAGTCCGGTCGCCTTCGAGGCGGCGAGCGCCTCCGGTTTGTTCTGGCCTCCCGGCGAGTCGAGTTCGACCCCGTCGTATCCCAGCTCGGCGAGAATGCGGAACTTCTCCTCGAGGGAGCCTCCAAAGCCCGCCATGGCGGCCTTCAGGGAAAGCTTGATGAGGGGGGAGCCGCCCTGAGACGAAGCGGCGAAGGTCGGTCCGGAAAGCGCGGTGGCGCCGAGCGTGGCGAGAAAGTGTCGACGGAGCATGTGGCGGGATTACGGGGTAAATGGACGAATTTCTCAGGAAAAGCGTCAGCGGCCCGAGTTCTGCCGGTGCTTCTTGAAGATGGCGAGCGTGCGCTCCCGCTCGGTCTTGTGGTCGAGACAGGGCAGGGGGTAGTCATCGGCGATCGGCTTTCCGTCGTCCGGCGCGACGTGGAGCCGCTTGGCCGGGACGTCTGCGAGCTCCGGAATCCAGCGCCGGATGTAGTCGCCGTCCGGATCGTGCCGCTTCGACTGCGACCAGGGGTTCTGGATGCGGAAGTACGGGGCGGCATCGGCGCCGGTGCCGGCGGACCATTGCCAGCCGCCGTTGTTCGAGGCGATCTCGCCGTCGATGAGGTGCTGCATGAAGAAGGACTCGCCGAGCTTCCAGTCGAGGTGCAGGTCCTTGGTCAGGAACATCGCGGTGATCATGCGCACGCGGTTGTGCATGAATCCCGTCGCCCGGAGCTGGCGCATGCCGGCATCGACGATGGGGAACCCGGTGCGCCCGCTCTTCCACGCCTCGAATTTCTCATCCGGCTCGTCCCACGGGAGTCCCCGCCAATCGGGATTGAACTCCTCATCGAGCACGTTGGGAAAGTGGTGGAGAATCGCCATGTAAAACTCGCGCCAGGCCAGTTCCTTCACGTAGGTGTGAAGACTGTTGCGCGTGTCCGGCGAGCGGGTCGCCTTGCGGGCCTCCTCGACGCGTTGGTAGATGGTCCTGACGGAGATCAGACCGAATCGGAGATCCTGGGACAGGCGCGAGGTGCCGGGCTCGGCGGGATTGTCCCTGAGATCGGCGTAGCTTGAGAGCCGATCATCGACGGCCTGTTTGAGCCGGTCGAGCGCGGCCCGTTCGCCGGGGCCGACGAGTTCGGCGTCGGGCGCCTCCATTCCCCAGTGGGCCACGGTGGGAAGGTCCTCGGAGCGGAGGCGGGGAGGAGTCCCGAGATCCGACGGCCGGGGAAGTGGAGCGGCTTTGTCGCGGGACAACCAGTTGTTGCTGTAGGGGGTGTAGACCCGGTAGGGATCGCCCGACTGGGTCAGCACCTCATCCGGCGTGTGCATCGTGACGTCATGCCAGCCGTGGCATTCGACCCCCCACTCGGAGCATGCGGCCTCGAGCTTCTCCTCGACCGAGCGTCCGTAGGGGTCCGGGTCGCGGTTGAAATGGATCGCACCCGCGCCCGTTTCCTCCACCAGCTGGCGAAGCTGCTCGATCGCGTCCCCGGTGCGGACGATCAGGCGTCCGTCGAGAGTGCGGAGGTTCTTGTCGAGCGATTCGAGACATCCGCAGAGGAAGTGCTGGCGTTTCGGCCCCGTCCAGGCGTGATCGCCATGCCACTCGCTCGTGATGTAAGCGGGGATGACCGTGTCGTGGAGCTTCGCGGCGTGGTGGAGCGCCGTGTTGTCCAGCACGCGGAGGTCGCGGCGGAACCAGTGGATTGCAGGGGGCATGGTCCCGCAGCAAAGCGCGGCGGGAGCGGGGCGCAAGCCCGGATGCGGGAGCGGTCAGGCCGAGTCGAGCACCTTCTCGATCTTGCGGACGGTGGTGGCGCTGAGCTTGCCGGCCACCCGGCGCGAGCGCGAGAGGATGTCCTTGATTTCGTTGAGAGCACCTTCCGCCGCCTTCAGGGATTTCCGACCGCCACCATACTGCTTGTCGGAAAAGTATTTCGTGAAGGTAGCTCCGCCCCGGCTGATGCAGAGGCGCCATCCTTGAAATGCGGTATTCTCGTAAGTGAAACGGGTGAGGTTTCTCTTGGACTTCATCTCGGACCGCTGGTTGATCGTCGCGGTTTTCACACTTCATGATGACACGACATCCTCGGGAACGCGACAGGTTTTTTGTTTGGGAAATGTTAGGCTTTTCGCCGGAGATTTTCTCCTCGGAACGGCGAATTTTGCTTTGCCAAGCCGCTCGGGTTCCCCTTTAGTCCCCGCCCGCGCGAGCCCACCGAACCGCCGTTGGTCCTCCGGGCAACCCGTCTCGAGACGGGACTGTCGAGCTCGTCGGAGGGAAACCCGGCACATCGAACCTGACCATGTCAACCACCACCCTGTCTCGTTTCGAGATCCCCAATCGCCTCGTCCGCAACGAGGACACCGCCTCCGACGTTTACGCCCAGTTTGTCGCCGAGCCTTTCGAGCGCGGCTACGGGCACACGCTCGGCAACTCGCTCCGCCGCGTGCTCCTCGGCTCCCTCGAGGGTGCCGCGATCACCTCGGTCCGCATCGCCGGCGTTCAGCACGAATTCTCCAGCCTCCCGGGCGTGGTGGAAGATGTCACCGACATCATCCTCAACCTGAAGAAGGTGAAGTTCAAACATCACGACAAGGAGCCCCGCATCCTGACCATCAAGGTCGAGAAGGACGGCGTCGTGACCGCCGGTGACATCCAGGAGGACAATCTCTACGAGGTCGTCAACAAGGACCAGGTCATCTGCAACCTCGACAAGAAGGTGAAGTTCGACTGCGAGTTCGAGGTCCGCGTCGGCCGCGGCTTCTCGACCGGTGACGAGAACAAGCGCAAGGACCAGCCGATCGGCGTGATCGCCATCGACTCGATCTTCTCGCCCGTCACCCGCGTCAAGTACGGCGTCGACAGCACCCGGGTCGGCCAGATGACCGACTACGACAAGCTGGTCCTCGACATCTGGACCGACGGTCGGGTGACCCCGCAGGACGCCCTGCTGCAGGCTTCCGCCATCCTCCGCCACCACCTCGACGTGTTCGTCAACTACGACGAGAACGCGGTCGAGTTCGAGGAAGCGCCGGCCGAAGCGAGCGAGGAAAACGCCGCGCTCAAGAAGCTTCTCAACATGTCGGTGAACGAGATCGAGCTTTCGGTCCGTGCCGCCAACTGCCTCAACAACGCGAACATCACGACCGTTGGTCAGCTCGCGATGAAGACCGAGGCGGAAATGCTCAAGTACCGCAACTTCGGCAAGAAGTCGCTCAACGAAATCAAGGACAAGCTGTCCGAGCTGGGCCTCGGACTGGGCATGTCCCTCGATCCCTCGCTCCTCACCGGCCCGGTCGGTGGTGCCGCTCCGGCGCCGCGCCTCGGCGTGGAGGACGAGGCTCCCGTGGGCCTTGCCGACCTCATCGCCCAGAACCTCGACGACTGAAAGGGACCGCACCCATGAGACACCGCAACAAAACCGCCAAACTCAAGCGCAACGCCTCGCAGCGCCGCGCCCTGCTCGCCAACCTGGCGTGCAGCCTGATCGAGCACGGCCGCATCCGCACCACGCTGGCCAAGGCCAAGGCGCTTCGCCCGCTGGCGGAGAAGCTGGTCACCCTCGGCAAGCGCGGCGACCTGCACGCCCGTCGTCAGGCCGTGGCCTTCCTGCGCCACAAGGACGTGGTCAAGAAGCTCTTCGAGGAAGTCGCCCCGCGTTCCAAGGACCGTCCGGGTGGCTACTGCCGCATCACCAAGCTCGGCGCCCGCATGACCGACTCCGCGCAGATGGCCTACATCGAGTGGGTCGACCTGCCGGCGGACGAGGAAGACGCCCTGACCGAAGCTCCGGCCGCCGCCGCTGAGGAGCCGAAGGCCGAGGAGAAGGCTCCCGCCGAGGAAGCCCCGGCCGCCGAAGCCGAGGAGGAAGCTCCCGCTGCGGAAGCCGAAGAGGCCGTCGAGGAGGAGGACGAGAAGAAGGAAGAGGCGAAGGCCTGATCCTTCCGGGTTCTCCCGGATCATCACCAACGCCCGTGGGGAGACCCACGGGCGTTTTCTTTCTGAGAGGGACGCGCGACGCCGTCGCGCCCGCCGCGCCGG
>JAUIJD010000089.1 GCA_030431475.1 Verrucomicrobiia bacterium
CGCGAAGGTCGGGCGGAAGAAGAAGCGGGGTGTCGTGGTCAACGTTGACGAACCGGGCGGCCATGCGCGGATCATGCCAGCGCGAAACGGATTTGTCGCTGTCCTAAGTCCGACAGGCTGCTAGGCCCATTCTATGAAAACCCAGTCAGAAATCCCAAGCATTGGGGGCGCGGTGCGTCGCTCCCTCCTCGACTCCGCCCGTTCCACCCGTTATGTCGCCAGCCTGCTGGCGGGAATGAGTTTCGCTGCCACGGCGAGCGGAGCGGACTGGACCGGCAACACCAGCACCGACTGGAATACCGGCACCAACTGGAACACCAACCTCGTCCCGACCGGCGAGAACGCGATCGTCAATATCGACGGCAGCGGAACCAACGTCTCCACCATTTCTGCGGACATTCCGGTGCCGGTCGACATCATCGTCGGTACCGGGACGGCCAACGTCGGCCGGGTCGATCACACGGCGGGTCTGGCGCAGACGGGCAACACCAACTGGGCCTTCTTCGGGACCAATGCCGGCACCGGCACCTACAACCTCGCCGACACCGGTTCGGTCGGCGGTGGCCTGACCGGCTTCGGTCAGGGATCCGGCACCTTCACCACCACCGGCCGCCTCTACGTCGGGGGATTCAATGCCGGAGGAGCCACCGGCACGCTCAACGTCCACACCACCGGGGAGGTCAACGTCTCGGCCCTCATGAGCGTGGGCTCGCAGGGCAGCACCGGCGAACTGAATCTCGAGAGCGGCACCCTCAACCAGTTGGACGACTACATCCGAATCGGATGGGAAAACGGCTCCAACGGCACGCTGAACATGTCGGGCGGCACGATCAACAAGACCGGCGGCAATCACTTCGTCATCGGCGATGGTGCGGGGGCGACGGGAACGGCCAACGTTTCGGGTGGCACGATCAACGTCAACAACGAGATCTGGGTCGGCCAATTCAACTCCACCGGCGAGCTCAACTTCGACGGCGGTGCGATCAACAACAGCAACTGGGTCGCGGTGGGCCGTGATGGCGGCACGGGCACGGTCAACATGACCGGCGGCACCTGGACCAAGGACGGCGGCGGCAACTTCATCGTCGGCGCCAGCGGTCCGGGCACCTTCAACCAGTCGGGCGGTCTCGTGGACGTCCAGACCGGCGTCACCTGGATCGGTGAGAACAACAATGCCGTGGCGGTCCTGAATCTTTCCGGCACGGCGGAATTCAACACGACGCAATTCTCGGTCGGGCTCAACGGTGGCACCGACGGCACCATCAACTTCGACGGCGGCACCGCCCGCATCGGCAGCATCGTCGGCGGCGGCGGCGCCGAAACCATCAACTTCAACGGCACCCAGCTGATCGCCACCGGTGAGGCCGGCGTGATCTTCGCCAACCTCGATACCGCCACGATCGGTGCGGGCCATCTGCTTCTCGACACCGATGGAAACGACGTCAGTGCCGACCAGGACATCGATGGCGCCGGCGGCGTGGTGAAGTCGGGTGCCGGCACCCTCAACCTCGCCGGAGCGGCGAACAATCTCTCCTACACCGGAGACAACACGGTTTCGGAAGGCACCCTGATCCTGCCGACCGACCCGTTCGGCGCGGATGACAGCCCGGGCAACGTGTCCGTGGCCGACGGCGCCGCCTTCGGCGTGGCCGCCCAGACTCCGGGCGACATCCTCATCCCGACCGACGTCGCCTTCAACGGCTCGACCAACGGCACCGGCTTCGTGGCCCGGATGGGGGACCTCGGGGGCACGCTTCCGACCGATCCGCTCATGCAGGTCTCGGGTGTCCTGACCCGCGATGGCACGGTGACCGTCGACGTGACCGGCAGCAAGTTCGCCACGGGCGACCTGCTGCTCATCCGCTACGACTCCACCACGGTGGCCGGCGGCGGCAGCTTCGCCCTCGGCAACCTGCCGAACGGCGTCGTCGCCAGTCTGGTCGACGATCCGGACTACTTCGCCGTCGGCGACGGCGCGGTCTACCTCGACATCACCAGCGTGGCCCTTCCCGAGTGGGTGGGTACCGATGGTTCCGTTCTTTCCCTCGTCGGCGACATCCTGATCGACGACCCGGTCGTCGTCCTCGCCGACACCACGGGCATCAGCCCGGGGGACACGGTGACCGGCCCGGGCATTCCGGCCGGCACGGTCGTGGTCTCGGTGGACAATGCCACCGAGGTGACCCTGAGCGCCAATGCCACGGAGACCAACGGCACCGCCGATCTCCTGTTCGCGGCGCTTCCGGGCTCCAACGATGGCGTCTGGGACATTGCGACGACCAGCAACTGGATCGACCAGGTCTCCGAGCTTTCCAGCACCTACGCGGATCCGAATCCGGTGCTGTTCGGCGACCGCGGCCTCGTCAACGCCGTCACGCTCGACGTCACGGTGCAGCCTTCCGAGGTGGTCTACAACCACGGCTCGACCTACAGCCTGACCGGCACCGGCGCGATCGACGGATCCACCGGACTGCTCGTCCAAGGCTCGGGCACCACGACCTTCACCGGCATCGCCAACACCTACGACGGGGGGACCCGCATCGAGGGCGGCACGCTGGCGGTGGACAACCTCGCCAACGGCGGTGCGGCCAGCTCGATCGGCGATTCCTCCTCCGATCCGGCCAATCTCGACCTCGCGGGTGGCACCCTGTCCTACACCGGGGCGACCACCACGACCGACCGCGGACTGAACGTCTCCGGCGTCGCGAATCTCGACACCACCAATGATCTCACCCTGACCGGTGACATCACCGCCAGTGGCGGGGCGCTGTCGAAGACCGGGGCGGGCGACCTCATCCTGAGCGGTGACATCGAGCGCGACCTCAGCAATGGCGGCACCGTCGAGGTGAACGGCGGCACACTGGAACTCGCGGGTGCCGGATCCCAGGTCACGAATACCTCCGCCGGGCTCTACATCGGTGCCCTTCCGAACGTGCCCGCCCATGTTCAACTCACTTCCGGTGAACTGAACGTCGGCACCTGGATCGCGCTTGGCCGCGGCAACGGCGACTCCGGCACGCTGAGCACCTTCACCGCCGTCGATTCGACGGTGAACACCGGGAACTTCTCGACCGGCTACGACGCCGGTCTCCCGAACGACAGCGACCAGGAGGTGACGATCACCAACACCACGCTGAACAACCCCGGGCAGACCTTGTTCGCGGAGAGCGCCAACGCGACGACGACCGTCCTGATCGACGGCACCTCGGTGCTCAACCTCGGCAACAGCTTCCGCAGCGCGGTCGGAGCCGACACGGTGGTCAACCTGACGCTGCGCGACAGCGCTTCGATCGTGAAGGGTCCGGGCGGCTACTTCTCCATCGGCGACCGGGGCAACAGCGAGGCGACCTTCAATCTGGAGGACACCGCCAACCTCGAGATCCAGGGCGGCGACTACAACGTCGGCGATTTCGACGCGAACGCCGGCGATGGCTTCCCCACGGTCGGCACGCTGAACATCACCGACAGCGCCACGACCAGTGCCAGCGGCAACGTCTTCATCGGCAAGAACAACGGCACCGAGGGCTACCTCAACATGGACGGGGGCAGCTTCACCGCCAACGAGTGGATGGCCATCGGCCGCTACAACGGCGGTATCGGTGAGGCCAACATCAGCGGCGGCAGCCTGATCCAGACCAACGTCAACACCGCGGTGATCGTGGGTGAGGAGGGCAACGGCACGCTGAATGTCTCCGGCACGGGTGTCGTCGACATCGCCGGCCAGCTTCGGGTTGCCCAGGCGGGGGGTGCGATCGGCACGGTGAATCTCTCCACCGGGGGCACGATCAACACCCCGGTGATCGTCGAGCCCGGCGGCACCGGCGGGATCAGTACGGTGAACTTTGACGGTGGCAGCCTGGTTGCCACCGCGGACAACGCCGACTTCATCTCGGTCGACTCCGTCACGCTCGGAGTTGGCGGGGTCACGCTCGACACGCAGGCATTCACGGTCGGCATCGATCAACTTCTGTCCGGCACCGGCGACCTGAACAAGGCCGGGGCGGGTACCCTGCTGCTCAACGCCAGCAACAGCTTCACCGGCACGACCAATGTCGATGCCGGAACGCTCGGCGGCAACGGTTCGCTCAATGGCCCGCTGGTCGTGGATGCGACCGCCACGCTGGCGCCCGGCACCTCGGCGGGAACGCTCACGGCGGGTGACACGACGATCGCCGGCACCTACGCCTACGAGATCGACGACGCCACCGGCGACAGCCTGGTGGTCAACGGCAACCTCGACATCACGGGCGCGACGCTGGCGATCACCGAGCTCACGCCGGGGACGGCGGCGACCTACGTGGTGGCCTCGTACAGCGGCACGCTGACGGGGACCTTCGGCTCGGTGACGGGTCTTCCGGCCGGCTACACGCTGGACTACGGCACGGGCAGCAACTCGCAGATCACGCTGACGAATCCGAACGCGGATCCGTTCATCGGCTGGATTGACGGGTTCTACCCGGGCGAAACCGACCCGCTGATCGTCGGCAAGGACGCCGACCCGGACGGCGACGGGCAGGCCAACATCGTGGAGTTCGGCCTCGGCGGCAATCCGGCCGACGGCGGCGACAATGCGAAGGTCTACCTGCTGACCGAGGACAGCGACGCCGATGGCGACACCGACGTCGAGGCGCTGCTCACCGCAGCCGTGCGGACGGGCACCCCGGCCTTCTCGGCGGGGGCACCGAGCTCGACGGCGGCTCACGACGGCGTGACCTACACCGTCGAAGGCAGCCTCGACCTCGCCACCTTCGGTGAGACCATCGACCCGGCATCGCCGGTGGTGACGGGCCTTCCGGCCGCACCTGCGGGCTACGAGTACCGGACGTTCAGCCTGAACGGCTCGAATGGTCTTCCGGACGCCGGCTTCCTGCGGGTGGAAGTGGTGGAAACGCCATGACCCGTTGATCGGAGCTTCCCAGCCCCGGCCGTTTGCGCGGCCGGGGCTTTTTAGTGCTCCGCCGGGACGGAGTCGGGGGGACGAGGAGCGCCGGGTTCACCCGGCCGGGGCCCGGGTGCGTGAGGGGTGTGGTTGGCGGAGCGGTTGATCAGGCGGGTTGCGCCCGCTCCGGGACGCGCGACGCCGTCGCGCCAGGCCGGGCTGGAGCGGTCCACCCGAGCTCTCCCGCGGTGCGGGCTCTTCCCGCTGTCCGGCGCGACGGCGTCGCGCGTCCCGGAAGATCGGCTCTCCGGCCGTGTCAGCGACGCCTCTGATGCCGGGTGAACCCGGCGCTCCGCCCGCAGACCGCTCCCTGGCCTGCGGGGATTGAAAGCGGATGCGGCGCCCGGAAGCGGGGGGAGACGGGGGGAGGGACCATTCTTTGTCATGATTCCACGACTGCTGCTGGCCATGTCCCGTCCTCTGTCCTAGCGTCGGGCGATTCAACCCAACCACCCATGATCAAGGACCTCCTCGTTGTCGGAGCGGGCAGTGCGGGCCTGATGGCCGCCCTCGCGTTGAAAAAGAAGATTCCCCAGTTGAACGTGCGCATCGTCCGCGATCCGGACATCGGCGTGATCGGGGTCGGTGAGGGGACCACCCCGAACTTCCCCCGGTTTCTCTTCGACTACCTCGGCATCTCGCGGAAGGCCTTCTACGACCTCGCGGAGCCGACCTGGAAGCTCGGGATCCGCTTCAACTGGGGTCCGCGCGGGCGCTTCGACTACACCTTCGCGCCGCAGCTCGATTCCCGCTGGGGCGACCTGCCGATGCCCAACGGCTTCTACTGCGAGGACGAGTTCTCCTGCGTCGATGCGCCCGCCGCGCTGATGCGCGAGGACAAGGTCTTCCACAAGCAGTCCAACGGCTGCCCGGACATCCAGCCGTGGCATGCCTTCCACATCGAGAACGAGAAGTTCGTGGCGATGCTGGAGAAGCTGACCGTCCAGCTCGGGGTCGAGATCATCGACGGCCGGGTGCAGGGCGCCGAGAGGGGCGATGCCGGCGTCTCCGCCGTGGTCCTCGACGACGGCCGCCGCCTCGAGGCCGACTTCTTCATCGACAGTTCCGGCTTCCGTGCCGAGCTGATCGGGAAGCTACTGGAAACGCCGTACATGGATTTCCGCAAGACGCTGTTCTGCGACCGCGCGGTCGTGGGAGGCTGGCAGCGCGAAGAGGAGGAGATCCTCCCCTACACGACCGCCGATCAGATGGATTCCGGCTGGTGCTGGCGCATCGAGCACGAGCACCGGATCAATCGTGGATATGTCTACGCCTCCGACATGACCTCCGACGACGAGGCCGAGCGCGAGTTCCGCGAGAAGAACCCCAAGGTCGGCGACACGCGCGTCGTGAAGTTCAACAGCGGCTGCCACAAGAAGATGTGGGTCGAGAATGTCGTCTCCATCGGGAACTCGGCCGGCTTCGTCGAGCCGCTGGAGGCCACCGCGCTGATGATCGTCTGCTCGCATACCCAGACGCTGATCGACTTCCTGCTCCACAATCGCCTTGAGCCGACACCGTCGATGCGCGACCTCTACAACGAGCTGACCCATTCGACCTGGCTGGACATCCGGGACTTCCTCGGACTCCACTACCAGCTCAACACCGCCCTCGACACCCCCTACTGGCGCCGTTGCCGCGAGGAGACCGATCTGTCCGATCTCCGGCCCTTGCTCGAGTTCTACAAGGAAAACGGCCCGACGGGTTTCGCCCGCTACCGGATGCGCTCGAGCCAGAACGACTTCGGCATCGAGGGCTACTTCGTGATGCTCGTCGGGCAGAAGGTCCCGCACGGCAACCGCCACCAACCCACCGACCTCGAGTGGCAGCGCTGGAACGCGCATCGCGAGGACCTGATCCGCAAGGCGAAGGACGGTCTCACGGTGAAGGAGGCACTGGCCTACGTCCGTCACCCGCAGTGGCAGTGGCACGGCGACCGGGCGGCGGGATAGCAGCCTGTTGGAATACCCGGTGATGCCCCCCGAGGGCCGCCGCCCGTCTTCACCGCGCGGCGCACTTTGTCCCCGTACAAATCTCCGGCGGCGGGGCGTTGCGGGGTATTTCAACAGGCGGTTCGGCCTCGGAAGCGACTCCCCCGGGACACCGGGCCTTGGAAGGGACCGGTGGAAAGGAGAGATTCCTCGTTGCCCCCGCTAACATTCCGGAGTTAAGGGTCGTGTACCTCTAGCAGCTTGTCGGACTTGACCCGAGCCTGAGGTTGTCTTTCTGGCAGCGGTCCGGACCGATGGCTGGCAGCTGGCGTTAGGCTTTTGGCGATCGATGCTTTGCTGCCGGGCAGGCCCATGATGAG
>JAUIJD010000090.1 GCA_030431475.1 Verrucomicrobiia bacterium
TCCACGACTCGGCGCCCAGACCGGTGGCGAGCAAGGCCTGTCGACGGACTTCGCCCTCGACGGTTCGCCATCCATCCGGGCAGCGCGACAGTCGCGACGGATTTCGGTTCTGGCGGTCGAGGTTGATCCCGGAGAACCAATCCCAGATTACCTCGACGCGGCGGGCGTATTCGGTGGCGTCGGGAGCATCGACCCGGACCCAGGCGTGCAGGCTCTTGTTGCCCGAGTCGAGCAAAGCCGCGACCGGCAACCCGCTGGCGATGATGGCGTGGAATTGTTCCTCCTTCGGGATCACCTTGCCTGCGTCGTCGCGGTCGAACTCGACGAGGACATGGCGGAATGAGGTGACGTCGTCATTGCGGGCTCCGTGCTGTCGCATCGGGTTGATCCGCACAAACAGGCCGAGCTTGGTGCCGAAGCAGCGGTCGATGCCGCCTTTGGCCGCCACCTTGGCCTTCCAGTCGGCCACGGTGAGGGTCACGCCACGCCGGGGCATGACTTCGCCCTCCTCCGTTTCAGCCGCCGGGGCGATGGCAACGTACTCGCCCTCCTGAAAGCAGGCATCGAGGAGGCGGGTGAAGCCGTCGTCGACCGGCGCGGGCATCCTTGGCCCCTGGTTGAGTGGGGCAGGGGGACGCGACTTCTTCGGTGCATTCGGATTTGACGGCTCGCGGGCGGTCCGGTTGAAGGCCGAGCGGATGGTCTGCCTAGCTTCCGCCTCGGTCAGTCCGTCGCCCAAGGCCCGGGCGAGAAGTTGCGACTCGGTATCCTCGAACGAATGCCCCGCATCGCGGAACTGGCAGGTCGCGTCGAAGAGCTCGGCGTTGCGCATTCCTTCCGGTGCGCCGCGCTGGAGGTATTCCAGGGTGCGCCGGGGCAGGGCCATCGAGAGGCCCGGTGATCGGTATCTTGCCATGGTGATCTCTCAGGTTCGGCTCAGACGGCTCGGGAGAAGCGGGCGTTGAGGAACGCGCTGGCTTCCTTGAAGGTGGCGGTCTCCGGGTGCGGGTGGCCGTATCGGCGCAGCAGGCGGACTTGCTTGGGCGTCGCCAGCCCGATCTTCCGTCGCATGATGAGGCGGTCGAGCAGGAGGGAGGCGTGTCCCTTTGTTTGAATGCCCGTCGGATCGAGGCCGAAGCGGGCAAGGACCTCGAGTTGCTTTGCGCTGGGGGCGTCGGCATGCCAGCGCATCGTCGGGGCGAACTCGGCGAGGTGAGCGTCGTTGAGGGTGACCGCCAGCTCCACCGGGTCGAGCACGCTGCCGCTCCGTTTGCTGTTGGCTTCCAGTCGCTCGGCCAGCGAGCGGGTGCGCTCGGCATTGGCCGTTTCCCGCACTTCCTCCAGGTCGCCCTCGTCACCGAGGAGTTCGGTGAGCACCTTCGCGTCCTCCTCGTCCTCGGCGATGAGGTGGGCCGGCTTGATCAGGTTGTGCTCCTCCGACTGCCACAGGAAATCGAGCACCAGCAGGTGGTCCTCGCCCGGCGCCATGCGGGTGCCGCGCCCGATGATCTGGGAGTAGAGCGCCCGCACCTTGGTCGGCCGCAGGCAGACCACGCAGTCGATGCTCGGCTCGTCGTATCCTTCGGTGAGCAACATCGCGTTGGTCAGGATACGCGTCTCGTTGCGGCGGAAGCGTTCGAGGGTCGCGGCCCGCTCGGTCGATTGTCCATCGACATGCTCCGCCGCCAGCCCGCGCTCACGGCACAGTTCGGCGAAGCGTTGTGAGACCTTGATGAGGGGCAGGAAGACGATGGTCTTGCGGTGGCGGTGTTCGACCAAAACGTCGGCAATGCGTTCGAGGTAGGGTTCCAACGCGTGACCAAGATCATCGGCGCTGTAGTCGCCATGACTCGACCGGACGCCCCGGAGGTCGACCTCCAGCGGCACCGTCTTGACCCGGATCGGTGAGAGCCATCCCTGCTGGATGAGATCGAGCAAGGTCACCTCGCAGGCAATGTTCTGGTAGTAGCGCCCGAGGTTCTTCTTGTCCCCTCGGTCCGGGGTCGCGGTGACCCCGAGGACCTGAGCGTGATCGTGGAAATGCCCGAGGGTGCCGAGGTAGCTGTCGGCCAAAGTGTGGTGGGCTTCATCGACCACCACCAAGCCGAAGTGATCCCGCGGCCATCGCTCCCGGCGCTTCTCTCGCATGAGGGTCTGGACCGAAGCCACCACGACCGGGGCCTCAAGGCTGGCGCGATCTTCGCCCATCTCGACTTGAGCCTCGATGCCGGTGGCGGTGCGGAGCTTGTCGACGGCCTGCGTGATCAATTCCTCGCGATGGGCCAAGATGAGGGTGCGGGCGGGTTGGCGGTCGGCGGCGAGCTTGCTGAAGAGGATGGTCTTGCCGCTGTTGTGATGAACGGTGAAAGAACCATCGACGTACAAGTGGTCGCCATCGAGCGTGAATCCGTGGAAGGTGCCTGGCCCGATCGGTTCCACCTTGAAGCCAGTGACGAGCACGTCCTTGATCTGATGGCGTTCTGCTGCGCGCTTGCGCGTCACGCGCAAAGGCAGCCACGAAGCGTCGCCTGAAATTGAGACTCGGCGGTATTCTTCTCCGTTGACGATCTTCAGGGATTGGTAGGCAGCGAAACCAAGGCTCCTTGCGATGAACACGACATCGGCCGCCAACTGGGGAGACTTTGACGAGAATTCGTATCCTGTTCGGTTGAGGTAGCCGTCGGTATCGAGGAGTCCGGCCAGGATTTCGCTGCGAACCTCAATCGGGGCAATTCGGTAGCAGTCTGGCACGCGCTTATCCTCACAGCGGACATCTAGTCCAAGGGTCCGCAACGACTCCCTCACATATTCGTTGGCGTAGGATAGCTCCCGGCCACGGAAGAAGTAGTTGCTGGCCTTGTTCCCGGGCATCGGTTCGACGCGGATGCGGGAACCGACCCGTTGCGCATAGAACTGCAATTCCATGACGATCTCTGGTTCGGGAGTGCAGACCGAGATGTTTGGCTTGTGCATGCTTCCATCCCCGAGCAGCACCCCGAGGATGTAGGGATCGATCTTGCGGGGACACCCCGGCTGGTCAGGAAACTCGACCGGCACACGCCTGAGCTTGTGCAGGTGTCGGAAGTAGCCGCTGGCACCAACCCAATCGCGAATGGACACCTCACGAATCCATGGTTGCTTGTCTTCGGAAGGCTTGCCGGTTCTGGTCCTTGCCAGACTGAGGATGTGTCCTCCGTTCACTTCGAACGGCTCGCCCTTCACCGGGACCACGCGGAACATCTCTTCGGCTCCTGAGTGAAGTTGGAGCACGGTGCGCGGTGTGCTGTCTGGGCCCATGATCTGCTCGCCGACCCGGATCGTCTCGATCTGGCGCAGCGTTCCGTTTGCCATGAGGATCAGATGACCGGGCGCGTGGCATCCGGTCGGGAGGATGCCGAGCTGTCGGTCGAACTCGCCGAAGCCCTGATTGATCTCGGTCAGCGCCTGATGCTGGTAGGCTCGAAGTTTCATGCGATCAGAAGGGCACGTTGTCGGATGCCAAGGAGGTGGGGGTTTCGGTTAGCCAGGCGACGACCTTGTTGCGCTGGCGGCCGTTGTATTCCTCCAGCGCGAGGCGGGCCGTGCCGGTGCGGCCGATCAGGTCGTCCGCGGTGATCTCGACGTCCTCATCAGGCGTCACGTCCTCGCCGGTGGCGGCCCGGAAGGCGTCGATCTTCCAGAAGGCATTCGGGATGAAGACGAGGAAGTCGTAGAGGTAGCTGCCCGCGGAAGTCCTGAGCTTGAGCTCGATCATTTCGTGGCCGTTTCTCGAGGTCGTTTCGATCGCGTCGACGACCTCGACTTGGTAGTCCCCGGGCTCAACGTGGTCGGGGCGTTCGGTGGGGGTGGATGCTTTGTAGGATGGCATGATGTTACTTGGTTTTTGGGTTGGTTTGTTTGAGGTAGGTCGAGGGCGCGGCGTGCTTCACCGCCTCCTCGGGGAAGGGTTTCGAGGAGCCGAGGTGCTCCTCCCACAGCCGCCGGAACTTGTTGGCGGTCATGTTTCCGTAGGCCGAAAGGACCGGGCCGAAGCCGATCTCCTCGATGTGTTGACCGACCGTTTCGCTGTTCACGAATTCGTTGCCCTTGCGGGTGACGAGTCGCCAGCCGGGGACCTCGCCGCCGGTCTTGAGTTGCTCGATGGCGACCTTCTTGGCTCGCTCGCGGAAGTCATCGACCACCGCACAGGCCTTGAGGAATTGTCCGAGCCGGTCTGGGTCGGCAATCACGGCCTCGAAGTCGAATCCGGGGTCCGCCACCGGCAGCGTTTCGGCCACCAATTCCCGTCGTGCCGGACAGGTCTCCGCCTTCGCGCACCACCCGCAGTATTCGCAGGTCACCGGCTTCTTTCGCGGGTCGTGGAAAGCCCGGACGACTTCATCGACGACCGCGTGGGCCTCGTCGTAGGTGAAGCGGAAGGTCTCGATCTCGCGCAGGTCGCAGAAGAGGAGGTGGCAGGTCCACTCGCTGGCGAAATGAGCGCCCATCAGGCCGAGGGCGTAGGCCGCCATCTGCTCGCGGTAGTTTCGCCGCAGCCCGGTCTTCAGGTCGAAGTGCATCAGGCGACCGGGAACGATGGCGTCGGCGGTTCCGTTGAGGTCGAGGACCTGGAGGCGACAGTCGTCCTCGCGGGCGAGCACCCGCTCACGGCCGGCCATGGCCCGGACCATCGAGACGGCCCAGGACACCGCCGCGACTTCCTCGCTGGTCAGCTTGTCCTCGAGTTCATGGCGGTCGTCGGTCTGGAGCAGCTCAGCCCGGAAGGCGGTATCGAGCAGGGTGCCCCGCTCGGCAGCCGGTCCGGCGACGGGATTACTCTCGTAGCATGGGCAAACTGCCAGCTTCGGCAGGTTCGATGGACGCAGCGCGCTCACTTGGCCACCTCCTTCCGAGCGGCCGCCCATTCACGGACGGCGGTGGCAAAGCGTTTCGGCTCGGCGAACATGCGGGCGAGGTAGGCCGGGTCGAGCTTGTCGAAGGTCTCGGTCTGCCCTTCCGAATCGAAGCTGAGCTGTCCCCGGTCGATCAGGAAGTCGACCAGGTCCGCCATGTCGACGATGTTCTGGAAGGTGGTGAAGACCCGGTCATTGACTGACTCCGCCGTCTCAGTCTCAGCCTTCCCCGGATTGGCTGCCGATTTCACGACGTCAGAGCCCTGCGAATCCGCCGCACCGAACACCGGGGCCAGGGCCTCGACGGTGAAGGGGAGCTTGTCCGGGAGCCCGTGACGGTTCTTGGCATCAAAGGCCGCCGTGTGATTTGCGAAGAGGACCCGCTCCTTGCCGCCGACGCCTCGGTGCTTCCCGTTGTCCTTCTCGGCGACGCGGGTGACGAAGTTCCCGAAGAGGACGACGTCGGCCCATTCCTTGAGCAGGGGAGCGACCTGCTTGCTGAGTTTCAGCTCAAAGCGGTCGTAGCTGCCCGCCTGGTCGGGGGCCTCGAACTTCCGCACCTGCGAGTGGGCCAGAAAAAGGAGGTGTATTCCCTTCGCCAGCAAACCGTCAAGGGAGCCGAGGAACTTCGCGAACTCCTCGCCGAGGATGACCCAGCCCTTTCCGTAACCGAAGTCCTCGATGCTGTCCTTGTTGTGCTTCCGGCACAGGTGCTCGATGAGGCGCTTCTCCAGCCAGTCGGCGGTGTCGATCACGAGAGTCTTGAACCCGTGGCCGCCCTTGGCGAGAGCCGCGATGGCCGAGGTGATCTGCTCCCAGGTGGAAGCCGAGTCGATCCGGACGACGTCCAAGTGGTGGGTCCCGCCCTCGGTATCGAGGAAAATGGGGTCGGGAGTCTGGCTGGCGAGCGTCGATTTCCCGACGCCTTCCGGCCCGTAGGCCACGACCTTCTGCGGTCGGGCGATCTTGCCCCGGCTGATCGCCAGGGTGGGGGACTTGGTGGTGGTATTTTGCATCTTGATGGTCGCGGCGGGGTGTCAATTGACCGCCGTCACTCCCATGTCCGGACATGTCCGGTTTCCCGGCCCAAAACTGTCCGGAAACGGCAAAACCCACTGACTGTCAGTGGTGGAAAAGTTCAGATTTTTCCTGATTCCCATCCGGACATGTCCGGAAAGTGTCCGGATTTCGGTCCCGGAGGCTCCCTCCGGCTGCGGTTTTGGCAGGGTGGTTAAGGACCCCGAAGAATCGCCGGGAGGCTCGAATCCCTGATTTTGCGGGGTTTGAAATTTCCGGGTTCCCAAATTCGCGAATAGTGTTCAAAAGAACTAATCTGATTATCCACCCCGATGCCTGCAATCCGCACACCCCGAATTGTCCGGCCCGGCGTGCTTTCCAACCTGAAGCCGTCGAGCATCACCGCCCTCCTTTCTCCCTTCGCCGACTACTTTGCGGCGCGGGGAGCCCCGCTTGGCCAGGTCGGTTCGTCCGACCTCGCCCTTGAGGCTGTGGTCTCGGTGATCGCCTCACCGGTGGAGTTCACGCCATCGGACCTGGTCGAACGACTCGAACTGCTGGACCTGATCTCCGATCCCCAGAGCGGGATCAATTTCGAGGACGGCTACGAGGCGCTCGTGGCCCGCCACCTGGAAGCCGACGACACCGCGGAGGACCTTGCGGTGAAGATCCTGATCCACGCGCCCGACGTGGCCTGGCGCGAGTTCGATCGGCAGGCCCTCCAGGCGAAACGCTCGCTCGTCTCCTATGCCAGCAACCCGTCGCTGACCTTCCGCCAGCCGACCGCCCGGCTCATTGCCCGGTTGGAGAAGCTGCTTCGACCGTGGTTCGAGCAGAATGCCCGCTCGGGAATCTGTCGGGTGCACGTCCGGGAAGAATCCGGCGGCACCTTCTTCGTCATCCGGCACGGTGACCTGCTCAAGCGCATCGGGGTGTTCGACGAGAATGGCAGCCCGTCCTCGAAGATCCTCCGCCCGGAGCGGGTCGATGTCGCCCACTACCGTCACGCTACCCGGGAATGGCAAATCTCGGGCATCGGCCGTCGCCTGCAGGAACTCTACGGCCAAGCCTTCGGCACTGTCTTCCATTCGTCGGCCAGCGCCCTCGTCCCTTCGCACCGATACTCCCTCGAACCGCTGCGGGAAGGCCCGGCCATCTTGAACTGCGACCCTCAAGGACGCGTCCAGTTTGCCCGCCTGGCCTCGCTGAAGCTCGAGCTACCGAACGGGACCTGGATCCTGTTGGGAAGGGGAGACATCTTCGCCGGCCTCGCGGAAATGAATCCGTTGCTCCTCCAGACCGCCACTCTCCTCGAAG
>JAUIJD010000091.1 GCA_030431475.1 Verrucomicrobiia bacterium
GCCAATCCTTCGTGCGGAAGCGGTAGAGCGTCTTCCCATCGCGCTCGATCTTGCCGAAACGATCGCCGTCGAGGGCATCCAGATCGGCCTGGCTGACCTTGAACTCATCGAAAAGCTCGAGCTGCTCAAGCGTGTCGAGCTGGGAGATCTCGGCCGCGCTGATCTCGTTGAAGACGATCTGAAACACGGGCGAGAACCTAGATTCCGGACGACAACTTGCAAGCTTCCCGAGTGGCAGGCCGAAAGGGACCCGGCGATCACTCGCCGCTCGCCTCCATCCGCAGGAACAGCCGGGATGTGGCCTCCGGGTGGCGGTAGTCGAGCGTCACCCGCTCGTACTCCGGATCCCCGGTGTCGGCGGTCGATTCGGAGACGATGCCTCCCTCCCCGTCGTCCCAGAAGCCGAGGGTTTCCGACACTAGCAAGCGGTAGTCGAGGCTCGTCGGCTCCCGCCGCCGCGTGTAGTGGAGGCGCATGTCGCCCCCGGGCTGGCGGCTCACCGCGGGCGTCAGTACGTCGGCGCCCAGCGGATCCCCGCCGAACACGTACTCGAGGAAGTTCGACGAACCGTCGCCCTCGGGATCGAGGGTCGTGCCATGCAGATGGCCGAGCCCGGGCAGACGGGCGACCACCCAGTCGTCGTACTCCGGCACATCCCCGGCATCCTGGTGAAGATTGCCGACTTCTTCCGGCGAAAGCACGCGGTCATAGAAGCGGATCTGGTCGAGATCCCCGGCAAAGCTCGTCCCGGCCGCCGTCCCCCCGATCGCCACCCCGGAGTTGGCGTCGAGCGCATCCGTACCGCCGGTGGCGGAGGCGTCGAGCAGGCCGTCGAGATACACCTTCATTTCCCCGCTCAGCGAATCACGCGTCACCGCCACATGCCGCCAGCCGCCCGTGTTCACCGCACTGGCGCCGTGGGCGAAGGTGTTCGCCGATCCGTCGGCGTGGCCGGTGTGGAACGTGATCCGGTCCACCCCGGTGCCGCTGCGGGTGCCGGCGATGATCCAGTCGTTCGTCAGCCCCCCCACGTCGGCATCGAAGATCCGGGCCCCACCCGCCGCCGAGTCGCTGACCGGGAAGGACTGGGTGGTACGCATCCAGAACGACACGGTGAAGTCGGTCGTCGAGAGATTGTCGATTTCCACCCGCTCGCCGCTGCCATCGAAGGCCAGAGCACCGCCGAACATCCCGGGCACCCGATCCTCGGGCTCCAGGTCGACCAGAAGGCCGGGATTTCCGCCGCCCGAGCTGTCCTGCGCCACCGTGCCCGCTGCCTCATCGAGCTTCAGCCAGGTGGCGAGCTGGCTCTCCACCACATCGACCTCCAGCGCCGCCGAGGCGAAGTTGCCGATCCCGCCCGAGTTCTGCGCGATCCCTTCGGGAAGCGAAACCCGCACCCGCCCGAATCCATGGGGCGTCACGCTGAGGATCCAGTCGGCACCATTCGCCGCGAGCCCCGCGGCGTGGCCTCCCTCGATCAGGAAATCCTCCGCCTCCAACCCGCCGACCGGCTGCGAGAACGAGACATCGACGTCGAAGGTCCCCGATGCCGCCGGCGGCCCGGCAAGTTCCACGAGGGGCGCGTCGGGCAGGGAAAGGATCCACTGCTCGAGCACCGCCAGGCCGGTGGGATCCACCAGATGCTTCGCCAGCGGCGGCATGCTCAGTCCGTCGAGCGCCCCCATCCGGGTGTGGAGGATGGACTCGGGCAGGCTGCCGGGCGCGATCACCCGGTCGTCCGGCCCGTTGTAGTTCGCCTCGAGCGCCCCGCCGACCAGCGCCTGCTGAGCCAGCGGGGTGGTGAACCGGGCGTCAAAGAATGCCCGGACGCCGCCGGGCCGGTGACACTGGGCGCAGTTGGAGTCGAGGTAGGACCGCACCCGCAAACCGGGATCCGCCGCGACATCGTCCAGACCGTGGCTTTTGAGGAACCACGGCAGGTGCTCGGGGCGGTAGCCTTCATCGAACCATCCCAGCGCCGCCAACGACTCGAGCTGATGGCCGGTCCGACCGGTGCGCGGGTAAAAGAGCTCGCCGTTGAGCTGGTGGGTCTGCACGCCGAGCACGTGGTCGGCGTTGCTGTTGTGGCAGACCATGCAGTCGGCCCGCCCCGGATAATCCCACACCTGCTCCCGCGTCCCGCCGCCGGCTTCGGCGATGCTGATGGACTCGCTGAGTCCCTCCGCCGGCAGCAGCTCGGCATCGCTTCCATCCGGCAGCCAGCGGTAGGTCAGGCCATACGGCTCGCCCGTCTCGGGCATCACGATGAAGCGCGTCTCCAGTCGCCGCACGGCCGCCGGATCGGTGTCGTCCACGCCCAGTTCGAAATGCTTGATCAGCACCGTGCCCGCGGGGAATTCCCACGGCCCGTCGGGATGGAAGCGGATCTTCTCCTCCGGCGTGTCGTGGACGCCGTCGTTGGGCAGGGCGATCCAGCGCCCCTTGGCCGCGGCGTCCGACCACAGCGGCGCGTTCACCGTGTAGGGAAAGACGCCGGCCGCCGGGGTCAGCGCCGCCAGATCGGAGAAAGCCCCCGTTTCCGAAAGCCAGCCCGGTGGCTCGGTCGCCACCACGGCTGGGTCCCACACCTGCCCCGCGTAGAGGAACTCCGCCGGATCGAGCGCCTCGGGCGCCATCCTTACTTCGTCGAAACGCACGTCGCCGACCCAGTCGGCCGGGCTCCCGTTGTAGAATCCACGACCGATCGTCCACGCGCCCGCCTGCAGGTTGCCGACGTATCCGGACGCCTCGCCGAGCAGTTCGTAGCTGCCGCCCGACCGACGCCAGACCTTCAGCGTGCCGGCCGCCGCATCGCCGACGATCGCGAGGTGATACCACTCGCCTTCGACGAAGGCCTCGTGATCCAGCACCTTGACGGGCAGCGAGGTCCAGGCACCGGTCGCCGGATCGAGCGTCCGCACGTTGAGGAAAAGATCGCCGTCCTCGAGCGGGATGGTCGTCGCGTTGGCGTCATCGCGTCCCCACCGCATCAGCCGGAAGGGCTGGATGGGCGGTCCGTACTCGCCGCCGTCGTCGACCTCGCCGGTTCCACCGTCCAGCCCGAAGTAGCAGCGGTAGCCGCCGGCGAGGCTGCCCGGCTCGGGCTTGAAACTCAGCTCGAAGGTGAAGTCATCGAGCACGCCGTAGGTCTCGGACAGGACCAGATCGCCGTCGCGATCGCCCGGATAACCGTCCCCGTCGCCGAAGCCGACCCGGATGCCCGCGGCGTTGCCAACCTCCCCGGTCGGCGTCAGGCCGTTGGGTTGGTCGAAGCGGACGTTCACCCCACCTGCCCCGTCGACGTAGGCGAAGAGCGCGTTGCCCCCCGACAAGACATCCCCGGTGGTCTGGTCGGGGTTGTCGGAAACGTAGCCGCTTGGGTTCGCGGCGTCTTCGTCCTCGAAACGGAACCACAGCGGCTCGGCCACCGGTGGCGCGGCGATCGTAAGCTGATAGAAGTTCGCCGGATTGCCGACGTTGTTGATCTTCACGAAGATCGGCTCGCCGGCGTGGTTCCATCCGATGGTCGACGTGCCGCTGTAGACGCTGCCGCTCGGCATGCTGGCGAGGATCTCGCCGGAGGCGGTCGATCCGTCGAAGTCGAAGGCCCGGATCCGGCCGCTCATGTTGTCCACCGTCAGGTAGCGCCCGACCAGGGCCGGATGCTCGCTGCCGCGGTAGACGAATCCACCGACCACGCAGCCGTCGGGCCCGTCGCTATGGTTCACCCGCCACACCGGTTCGGTGAGCGTTCCGTGGACCACCGCCGGCTCCGCCTTCGGTCCGGCGACCACCCCTTCACGAAAGGGCCAGCCGTAGTTCGCGCCAGCCTCGAGAATCACCAGCTCCTCCTCGGTGTCCTGACCGCTCTCGCCGACCCAGAACCGCCCGCTTTCCGCATCGTAGGAAAAGCGATACGGCTGCCGCAGACCGAGCGCGAAGAACTCCTCGAGCCGCCCGCCGGCGGGATCGACGAAAGGATTATCGTCCGGAATCGAATAGTGCGCCGTGAAGCTGTCGGGCCAGCCCGCCGGCTTCGCCGCCTGGGTCGGCTGCCGCCGGATCGCGTGGCTGCCCGCGCCGTTGTTGACATCGATCCGCAGGATGCCGGAGAAGAGGCGGTCATCGAGCTTCTGGGCGACATCGAAGCCGTCGTTCGAGCCCCCCTCGTCCCCGATCGCCACGTAGAGGTAGCCGTCCGGCCCGAAGACCATGCAGCCGCTGTCGTGCCACTGCTGCCGGTCGTACTGCTGGATCATCACCAGCTCGCTGGCCGGGTCCGCCTGCATCGTGCCGTCCGGCACGGTGAACCTCGACAGCCTCCAGTAGGCTTCCGCTCCGTTGCCTCCGCTCGGCGGCTCCCACTTGTAGGTGATGTAGACGTAGCCGCGGTTCGGCGAACCGGCCTCCCCGAACTCGGGATGGAAGACCAGCCACGTCATCCCCGAGTCGCTGCTGGTGAAGGTCTGCGAAGCGTGATCGAGGAACAGCTCGGTCGTCGTCGCCCCGGGGTCGTCCTGAAACGTATGGATCCGGCCCTCCTTCGCGACGCAGATCAGCCGGTCGGTCCCCGGATACGGCGCGATGTGCATCGGCAGGTTGATGTCGATCGATGGGTAGGTTTCCGCCACCGCCCACTCGCCCACCGACGGCTCCGCCGGGGGAAAGGCCCCGTTCAGATAGGGACCGACCGCTTCGGGCCCGTCGAGCCCCGGCGTCGCGATCGCGGGAAGGACCAGCAGGGCGGCGGCCGCCAAGGCGGCCGGACCCGTCGATATTTCATGGGTTTGCATCCGGGGTAGCGTATCCACGGGGAAAAACCGCAGGACCGCAAGCGCGGGACTCCGACCCATTCGGGGGACACCTACGCCCCGTCCAGCGGATCCGGACAGCGGTCACGCAGCCGGCAAGGTCCGCAATAGTCGCCCAGAAACAACTCGTCGGCCCAGTCCATCAACCGCCTCACGTCGTCCCCTTCGTCGGTGACGAAGCCGGCCTCGAAGTTCCTCCGGTCCGGATGCTTCGCGCCCATCCCCGCCCCGGTCAGGTTCGGCGATCCGACGAAGGCGAGGCGCCCGTCGACGATGACCGCCTTGGTGTGTACCCGCGGGCACAGCGCCCGCTCGAAGAGGTCGCTCTCGACCAGCACCGGATGGCGGTCGAAGTCCTCCCGGAACCGCGGGCCAGGCTCCTTGGCATGGATCAGGCGCACCCCGACCCCGCTCTCGACGAGATCCGCCAGCACCGAGAGGAGCGGCACCGCCCGCCGTCCCCGCACCACGTGGAGGTCCTTCACATCCGCCGTGATGATCCACACGAAACGCCGGGCCCCGGGCACCATGCCCTCGATCACCCGGTCGTGGATCTCCTCGTTCAGCACCAACTCGCGCACCCCGCCCGGATAGCCGACCGATCCCTTCACGGAAACCCCGAACCGCCGACTCGCCCGCCGACTTGTCCGCCGACTTGTCCGCCGACTTGTCCGCCGAAGCCCCCGGCGAAGGCGGAAGCCCCCGGCGAAGGCGGAAGCACCCGGCGAAGGCGGAAGCACCCGAAAACTTCCCCCTCGACACCCCGTGGACCGCGGTACAGCCTCCGCCCCGATGAACCCCATCCTCCGCGGCCTCCTTCTGCTCCCCGCCCTCCTTCTAGGGCTGGCCACCCGCTGAGTCGTTTTTTTGCTCACCGCCGCTTTCCGGCCCTCCGCGCGCTTCGCGGAAAACCCCGAACCATTTTCCCAGATGCACCCGTCATCCCTGACCAAATACCGTCCATTCCCCACCGTTGAACTGCCCGACCGCCAGTGGCCGGACCGGACCATCGACCACGCGCCAATCTGGTGTTCGGTCGACCTCCGCGACGGCAACCAGGCGCTGCCGCAGCCGATGTCCGTCGAAGAGAAGCTCGAGTTCTTCGACCTGCTCTGCAGCGTCGGCTTCAAGCAGATCGAGATCGGCTTCCCCTCGGCTGCCGACACCGAGTTCAACTTCTGCCGTCGCCTCATCGAGGAAGGGCGCATCCCCGACGACGTCACGATCCAGATCCTCGTCCAGACCCGCGAGCACCTGATCCGCCGCTCCTTCGAGGCCATCGCCGGGGCGAAGCGGGCCATCGTCCACATCTACAACTCGACCTCGCCGCTGCAGCGCCGCGTGACCTTCAACGACTCGTCCCGCGAGCAGATCCGGGACATCGCCGTCGCCGGGGCGAAGCTGGTCAAGGACCTGGTCCCCAGCGTCCCCGACACCGAGATCGTCCTCCAGTACTCGCCCGAGTCGTTCTCCGACACCGAGCTCGACTTCGCCCTGGAATGCTGCGACGCGGTCTCGGACGTCTGGCAGCCGACGCCGGAGAAGAAGATGATCGTCAACCTGCCGGCCACCGTCGAGTGGACCACCCCCAACGTCCATGCCGACCAGATCGAGTGGATGTGCCGGCACCTGAAGCGCCGCGACTCGCTCATCGTCTCGCTGCACACCCACAACGATCGCGGCACCGGCACGGCGGCGACCGAACTGTCACTGATGGCCGGCGCCGACCGGGTCGAGGGCACGCTCTTCGGCAACGGCGAACGCACCGGCAACCTCGACATCGTCAACGTGGCCCTAAACATGAACGGCCACGGCATCGACACCGGCCTCGATTTCTCCGACCTGCCGACGCTGCGCGAAGCCTACGAACGCATCACCCGCATGAGCGTCCCGGACCGCCTGCCGTACGCCGGCGAGCTGGTCTTCACCGCCTTTTCCGGATCCCACCAGGATGCCATCAAGAAGGGCCTCGATCGCCGGGGGAAAGAGCTCGAGTCCGATCCGGACCAGCCGTGGGGCGTGCCGTATCTCACCATCGATCCGCAGGATGTCGGCCGCTCCTACGAGGCGATCATCCGCATCAACTCGCAGTCCGGAAAAGGCGGCGTCGCCTACATCCTCGATCGCGAACACGGACTCGACCTGCCAAAGACCATGCATCCGCAGGTCGGCAAGACGATCTACGACCTCGCCGACCGCCGCGGGCGCGAGCTGGACGCCGACGAGATCCGCGACGCCTTCTACGAGCTCTTCGCCAACGTCGAGGCACCGCTGGCCGTGAGCGACTACGAGCTGGTGCACCAC
>JAUIJD010000002.1 GCA_030431475.1 Verrucomicrobiia bacterium
CGCACCGGCTCGCGCGGGTCGCCGTGGATGCGGAAGGGCGGGCCGCTTTGGCCGAGACGGATGTTGCGGACGTGGATGCCGCGGATCGGGGTCAGGCGCTCCTCATAGGTCGGGACGAGGTCCTTCCACTGGTAGAGGACGTCGGTTTCGATCCCGAGGACGCTCTCCTTGACCCTCTCGGCGGTGATGTTCTCGAAGTGGACGTTCTCCACGAAGCCGCCGCGTCGCAGGTTGGTCTTGATGAACAGCAGGTTGAATGGCGGGTGCTTCTCGTTCGGGGTGAAGTGGCAATCGTGGATGTAGATGTTGCGGATGCCGCCCGACAGCTCGCTGCCGATCGCGGCGAGCTGGTGACCCTGGCGGATCGTGCAGCGGCGCATGACGAGGTTCTCGGTCGGCGTGTCGAGCCGCCATGCATCCTGGTTGCGGCCGGACTTGATCGCGATCGCGTCGTCGCCCTGGTCGAAGATGCAGTCCTCGATGAGGATGTTGCGGGTCATCTCGGGGTCGACGCCGTCGTTGTTGTGACCGTGGGCCTGAATGTCGACCCGGCGGATCACGACGTCCTCGCAGAGCAGGGGATGGATGGTCCAGAACGGGCTGTCGCGGATCTTCACGTCCTCCATCAGGACGTGGCGGCAGCGGTTGAACTGGATGAACTGCGGGCGCAGGTTGGAGTCGTCCACGGCCATCTGCCGGTCCTCCACGGGCACGCCTTTCGCGGCCATGTGGTAGAGCTTCGCCAGCGCCTGCATGTGGGCCGGCGGACGGCTGAACCAGGTCTTCCAGACGGTCATGGTGGCATCGAGCGTGCCCTTGCCGGTGATGGCGACGTCTTCGCACTCGAAGGCATAGACGAGCGGTGAGTAGTTGTAGCACTCCATCCCCTCCCAGCTCGTCCGTACCGCCGGCAGGTAGTCCTCTGGATCAGGGCTGAAATGGAGTTCCGCGCCCTCCTCGAGGTGGAGGTTCACCCGGCTCTTGAGGTGGATCTTTCTGGTCTGCCACTTCCCGGACGGCACGACGACCCGCCCGCCTCCCGCCTCGTGGCAGGCGGCGATCGCCTGGGCGATGGCCGCGGTCGTCCGATCCGGGTCGTCCGGCCGGGCCCCATGGTCGGTGATGGGAAAATCGCGGTCGGGAAAGACGGGGATGGTGATCGCCGGCATCTCGAAGGGCGCCTCGACCTCGATCTTCTGGTGACGAACGCGGCCCTCGGCGTTCAGTGCGAGGACGGCGAGGAGTGCAAGCGGGGCGATGAGAAAGCGAGTCATGGCGAAGCGGAATCGAGAAAGCTTGTCACAAGAGGATGGATCTGTCGCTAACCCCGGGAGATTACTTCGGAGGGATGGACCTCACAGGCCATCGATGCGAAGGCGGATGAAGTACCTCGGGTGGTTGTCGGTCTCGATCGTGGCACGCAGGTGATCGGTCCCATCAATGGTTTCCGGAATTGCCGGGAGCAGGTCCCAATCGCCTAGATCGAGCGTCAGGTCCTCGGTGCCGATGATGCTGTAGCCGAGTTCGGCGCGTGGGGTGGGGTAGGCGATCGAGACCGCGCCGCCACTGGCTTCAAGCTGCGGGCGCGAAGCGCTGGAGTCGGCCCGCGGATCGAAGCCCAGCGCGTACTCGACGGCGTTGGCCAGACCGTCGAAGTCCGGGTCCGCCGTATCGGCTGCGTCGGGATCGGACGCCCAATCAAGACCGAAATGGTGCACCTTCCAGGCGTCGATGGGTGAGTCGGAGCCATCGACGCGGACGATGGTGTGGGTGCCCGATCCGGTCCAGGGAACCCGGACGTGTTCACCTTCAACGGTGCCGGTCACCTCGATCCCGTCGATGAAGACGATGGGGTTTGCGGTCGCGCCCTTGGGGACCGCGATCGTGGCGAGGACATTCGCCGGAAGACTGAGGTCCATCCTGTATCCCGCAGATCCGTTCTCCCACTTGACGAAGACCTCTCCCCGATCGGTGGGGAAGCGGCCTTCGGCACGGTCGAGCGAGGCGCCGAAGTCGAGCGGCTTGATCTCGATGTCACCGTACTGGGAGGAAAGCGGTTTCACCCCGAGAATGTAGCGAAGATAGCCCTCGAGGCCGGCGGCGCCCCAGGCGTGCGAGAGACTCTGCCCCGTGGTGTCGGCGTCCCAGGACTCCCAGGTGGCGGTGGCCCCGAGGCTGAGACAGCGCGCCCAGCCGTTCCAGGTGTCGTTGGTGAAAAGCTCGACGAGATGCTCTCCTTCTCCCGCCTCGCCGACGGCCCGGACGAGCCACGGCAGGGTCACCATTCCCACGCTCATCTCCAGCTCCTTGACCTTCGAGACCACGCTTGCCTGTTGGGCGGCGGGCACGGTGCCCAGCGCCAGCGGGAACATGTTGGCGTGCTGCGAAACGTGGGAGCTTGGCGATCCGCCGGAGTCGAGACCATCGACATAGACGCCGCTGCCGTTGATCAGTTGGGTGTTCATCGCCGTCTCCAACGCGTCGGCGCGCGTCCAGAACAGGTTGCGGTCGGAGGTGTTGCCGAGTTCCCCGGCGATCTTCGCCATCACCTCGTAGCCGGCGTAGGCCCAGCCGTTGATCACGGTGCGGGCCGCGGTCATGTCGTAGCCGAAGCGCATGGTCGCCGGCCAATCGACGATGCCGTAGAGATACGGGCCGCTGCCTCCGCTGAGGTTCGTGATCAAGCCGGTGCCGGAATCGCGGTGGGCGTGCATGTAGTCGGCGATGGACTTGAGCTTCGCGTAGTTGTCCGAGAGGAAGTCCAGGTCGCCGGTTTCGAGGTAGTAGTTCCAGACCCACGGCAGATAGGCCTGCGTGAAATCCGGGATGTCGCGGGCGCCGTCTCCATTCGGATAGACCGCATTCATGCGGCCGCTGTCTCCGGGCCCGGACCAGTGCTGGTCCATCGACTGGAGGAACTCATGGAGCGAGCGCCGCGTCAGACGGCGCTCGTTCATCACCGGCATGGCCACCGTGCTCTGGATCGCGGCGTCACCGAGGAAACCGCCCTTCTCGCGCGTCGGGGTGTCGACGAAGGCCTCCTGGGCGCAGGTGAAGAGCGAGTGCTTCATCAGGTCCCACACGGCGTCCAGGGTCGGGTCCGTGGATTCGAAGGACGACAGGGAGTCATCCATCTCGCTGTGGCGGTGGATGAAGGTGAAGTTGGCCGTCGTCACCGGCATCGGCGAGTTGTCGATCTGGAAGTAGCGCATGCCGAGGTACTCGGCCGGCTCGTAGAGGAAGGTTCCGCCGTTGAGGATGGCCCGGAAGGTCATGTCGGTGTTCTGACTCTTCGAGGTGTCGATCTCTCCCGAGCCGTCGATCTCGTAGCCGCCCCGCATGTGGATCGTCGTTCCGGAAACTCCGCCGGAGAACTCGATGCGGGGGACGCCGGCATACACCTTGCCGAGATCGACGACGTATTTTCCGCCCCCGAGGTGGGTGATCGAGTCCGGGATCAGTTCGCTCTCGGCGATGCGGGTGAGGTCGGGGGCGAGCGTGCCGGTCCAGGGAGATACCGGGTGGGAACCGATGGCCGTGGCCGTGCTCCACGAGGTGTCGTTGAAGGCGGTCTCGTACCAGTCGGGGACGAGTTCCCGCGCGTCGATCTCCTCGATGTAGCCGACACCTTCACCGTTGCGCTGGGACTGGCCGGTGACCCATGCGGTGGCGCGGCTCTGCCGCCAGGTGGCGTCGGTGCCGATTTCCGACTTGCTTCCGTCGGTATAGCGCACGATCGCCTTCATGATCACGCCGCGGGCGTTGGTGGGGCGACCCTGGCCGCCGCCGAACCAGTGGTTGAAGATGGCGAACTGGTTGATCGCGTCGGCCTGGACGTGGGCGGTCACGTCATGGCCATGGTAGTATTGGTATTGCGGGTGGTGGTAGGCGGGGCCCTTGCCGATCAGAGTTCCGTTGAAATAGAGCGCGTACTTGTGGGCGCTGGAGATGTAGATCGTCGCCCGCTCGACGATCTTGTCCGGAGCCACCCACTGTTTGCGGAAGTAGGTGTAGTCGTCGTCGTCGGAGGTGGTTCGGCGGATCCACTGGGCGCCCGCCCAATTGGCATCGGTGCCGAGGCCCACCACGAACGACGCGGGAGCCGAGTAGGGGCCGACGTTTCCGTCGCGGTCCCAGGTGCGGACCTTCCAGTGCATGCGGCGGTCGCCGGCGAGCGGGCTGCCCGCGTAGGGGACATGGTTCTGGGATCGGCTTCCGACTTGTCCGCTGTCCCACAAGTCTCCGTTGTTGGCAGCAAGATTGGCCGCCGACGAGGCGACGAGGATCTGGTAGGCGGTCTGGATCTCATGCGGATCGGGGTCGTTCACGTGCCAGCCGAAGTAGGGTGCGGCGCCGGTGCCGACAGGCTCGACCGCATCATCGACGCGCAGCTGGCTCGGGGCCTGCGGGGCGGAGGCCCCGGGTGCGAAGGCGGGAGGACTTCCGGGATCATCGCTCTTGTGGAGGATCAGGACGAAGGTCTGCACATCCGTCCCTCCGCCACCGGATTCGGTTCCCTCGACGCGGATCGAGAAACTCTGGCCATCGGAATAGGCCGGGCCGGAGAAGTCGGTTCCGACCTCGAGATGGTCGCCGTCGATCTGGAACAAACCGTTGTCATCGCCGCCCGGTCCGGCGACCAGGGCGAAGTTCGACGTGACGGGGATCCCTCCGATTCCGGCCGAGAGGGTGCCGATGGGGGCCGCGATCGGATCCGTGGCTTCGAAGGCGGCGTTGTCGAGATCGATCGCGTAGCTGCCGGCGGGGGAGAAGGTCGAGATCTCCAGGTTGTCGATCCGGTGGCCGTCCTCGTTGCAGCCGATCTCGAAACGGAGGGCGCCGGCGTTGCCATCCCATTGGAAGGTGTCGCTGGCGATCTCGGTGCCCCCGATCGTGGTGACCGCCGTGACATTGCTTCCGTCGGCGAAGGAGTCGAAGCTCAGGCTGAGGGCGACGGCGAGCGGGGTGTTGTCGGTGGTCGGGATGCTGTTTCCCGTGCCCAGGCTCGACCCGTTGTCGAAGCGCTGGGTGCCGCCGTTCTGGCGAATGAGGATTCCGTAGTCGGTGTCGCTGTTGTTGACGCGGCTGGTGTCGGTGGAGTCGCCGTTCCCGGTGCCGAGGCTCCAGGCGTGCCACTCCGAACTGCCGACATCGGTCGGAGTCCAGTCGTAGGTGATGGTGATGCCCCCGGAGGCGAGGATGTCGGCACCCGCTGACCCGCCGGCCCAGTCGTAGCGGTCTGTGGCTCCCGAGGTCGGGTCGTTGGTGGCGAGTTCGAAGCGCACGCCACCTCCCGAGCCGGAGCCCGAGTAGGCGAGCGCAAGCCGGTTGCTGTCGATCCCCTGGTCGGTGCCGAAGGATCGCAGGTAGGTCTCGCCTGCGAGGGTGCCGGACAGGCGTCCCGAGAGCGACGCGTTGTTGAACGAGCCGTCGGGCGCATCGAAGTTGTCGGCGAAGAAGGTGATGTCGCTCGAGGGGGAGAGGATCCGGAGGTCGTCGAGCGAGGCGGTGAAGTTGCCGGAGCGGACGTCCGACCAGACGCCGATGAAGGCACCTGCCGTGGTGAAGGCGGGATTGGTGTAGCTGCTGACCGCGTTGAGGCCGTCGTCGAGTCCGACCCAGCCGCCGGTGAAGTCGTCCTCCGAGGTGCGGGTGATGTAGAATCCCTTGACGTTGGAAAGATTGACGGAGGCGTCGTCCTGCTGGCCGACATCGGCCGTTCCGACAAAGCGCTCGGAGAGGAAGTCGTCCGACCCGGGTCGGAAGGTCGCGGTGAAGAGGTCCTGCCGGGTGTCGGAGGTGGAGGGGGGATTCGAGGTGGCTGTTGCGGGGGTTCCGCTCAGGGACACGGCGAGTCCGATGTTCTCGTTCCCGTTGAGTCCGGAAACCGACGTGAGATCGATGAGGGCGGTCTCGCCGATGTCGAGCGATGCCGTCTGGTGGAGGTAGAGGGATTGAATGGCACCGCCGCCGAAGAAGCCGGCGCCGGAGACTTCGAGTTCGTTGCTGTTTCCCCCATCGATGACATGGCTTGGCGCGCCACCGGTGGAAGCGCTGAAAAGAACGGGGGCGAAGGTGTAGTCGGAGGAGGAATCGCTCTCGAAATCATCTGCAAACGGCGCCGCCGTGGCCATGGAGACCATGAGGGGAATCAGGGAGATCGTGGACCGGGCGGAAGGGAGAGCTGGCATGATGCGGCCGGGGACGGGTTTTAGGCCCCAAGTAGCATAAGGGCGGATCGGGCGGGAGTCCATGGGATGAGTTCTGGAGGGAGGAATCGGTCGGGAAGGATAAAAGAACCGCCCGCCGTCCGCGAGCCGGTGCGGCTCGCGTGCGGCGGGCGGGGAAGAGGGCCGCGGCGCGGGCCGCTAGTCCTCGATGCGGACGAAGTATTTCGACGCGCCGGCGAACTCGGAGGCGGGCACGGTGACCTGCCCGATGCCGCTGCCGTCGGTGGTCGGACTCAGCGGTGCGGCGAGCGCCCCGAAGCCCGACGAGAGGTCTGCGGACTTGGTCACTGTGTAGGTGGTGTTGGCCGATCCCTCGAAGTCGATGATCAGGTCGCCCGAACCGTTCCGCGTCACCCCAGTCACCACCGGGCCGAGCGGGCTGGCGTCGATGATGCGGAAGTTGTCGACCTCGGCGGTGTAGCTCGAACTCCGGATGTCGGTGTAGATGCCGACGTAGGCGGGTTGTCCGGCGAAGTTCGGGTTGGTGTAGGTGACGAGCTGGATGAGCTCGAGGTTGGTGTTGTCGTAGTAGCCGCCGACGAACTCGGTGTCCGAGATGCGGGTGATGTAGACCCCCTTCATGTCGCTCGGGGCGCCGCTGCCCTGGCCGAGGTCGGTGGTCCCCTCGAAGCGTTCCGAGCGGAAGTCTCCGCCGCGGCGGATGCCGGCGGTGAAGATGTCGGCCCGGGCGCTGCCGCCACCCGCGGCCACGCCAGCCGGGGGATTGGCGAGGGAGACGAGGACGCCGATGGTTTCATTCTGCAGCGGGAAGCTGAAGTTGACGATGTCGAGCATTACCGTTTCACCCACGCCGATCGACTCGTTGTTGTGGGCGTAGGCCGACTGCAGCGCGCCCGCGGTGTAGGTCGGATTGCTGATCTGCAGCGTGTTGCTGTCGCCGGCGTCGATCTCGTAGACGACCGCGCCGGTGCCAACGTCGTTCGACAGCATGTCGCTGCCGGTCCAGTCGGCGGAGGAATCGGAATCGAAGGCATCCTCCCAGAGAAGCACGTAGGCGTCGTTGAGGCCGTTGAGGTCGTCGTCCTTGAAGACGGTGAGTTCAAACACGTCCTCGGAGATCTCACCGCCGCCGTCGCCCTGGATGCGGACGGAGAAGACCTGACCGTTCACCGAGTTCGCTCCGGTGAAGTCGCTTCCGACCTGCAGTTGGTCACCCACGATCTGGAACAGGCCGTTGTCGGTGTCGCCGGTGCCGGAGACGAAGCTGTAGGTGGCGGCTTGCGGAAGGCCCGAGATGGTCGACGACAGCGTGCCGATCAGGCTTCCGATCGGGTCGCCGGAGATGAAGCCGGTGTTGTCGATCACGGTGACCAGCGGCGGGGTGGTGACGGCGCCATCCACCTCGTTG
This sequence comes from Verrucomicrobiia bacterium, assembly GCA_030431475.1. Lineage (GTDB taxonomy): Bacteria > Verrucomicrobiota > Verrucomicrobiia > Verrucomicrobiales > Akkermansiaceae > Haloferula. The sequence goes on from JAUIJD010000002.1 coordinate 7,600, forward strand.
GTCATGCCATACATGTGGAAGCTCTTGCCGCTGACGCCCGCGCTCGGGTGGGTGGCGGCGTCGATCACGAGGTCGGTGCCCTGGGCGGTGTAGCTCCAGCTCACGTAGCAGGCGTCATCATCGTTGAAGGTGCCGGTTGCATATCCGGGAGAGTCCTCGGGGAAGGCTCCGAAGGCCTGGATGACTTCGGCCCCGTTGGTGAAGGTGATGTCCAGCGGACGATTGCTCCCCGGCGTCCAGGAACGGATGTAGAGGCGGATGATGTAGTCTTCGCCCGGAGTCAGGCCCGAGAGGGTGTAGGTCTGGGATTCGCCCGGTTCGCCGCCATCGGTCGAGTAGGACATCGTGCTGAGCAGGTCGATGATGCCGGTGCCGGTGACCCCTCCGTCGGCCGGAGTCCAGCCGCTGAGATTGGGCGAAGTGACGGCCGAACGGGTGTTGCCGTCGCTCGGGGTCCAGTCGAAGTCGCTCAGGCTGTTCGAGGTGTCGAGCACATCGAACACCACGCCGTTGACCGTCGCGCCGCCGCCACCGCTGATCTTGTGGGTGTAGACCTTGCTGGCGAGGATGTCGCTGCTGGCATCGTCGGTGATCGAGACGACCGAGACGCCTGCCGCGATGGGGAAGTCGGTGTCATCTTCCGGGTCGGTGCCCTGCGCGACTTCGAAGCCGTCGCGGCCACCGTCGTCGTCCATGTCCGGGTCGAAGGGATCGAGGAACAGGCTGTCCTCCTCCGCGTCGTCCAACTCGTCGCCGTCGGTGTCGGCAAGGGTGGGATCACCGAGGAATCCGTCGATTTCATCGAAATCGCTGAGGGTGTCGCCGTCGGTGTCGGCCTCGGTCGGATCGATGTCGGGGTAGGAGCCGGGGTCGAGCCCGGAGAGGCCGACGCTGAGCTCGTATTCGTCGATGTCGTAGAGCCCGTCGCCGTCGAAGTCGCCGGTGCCGGCGCCGGGGCCCGAACCAAAGAGCGTGCCGTCGAGGTCGGTCAGGTTGGGCGGATCCGTCCACTGGAGTTCCCAAGCGTCGGGGAGGTCATCATTGTCGGAGTCGCCGGCTACAAGGGTGGTGACCTCGAGATTGTCGACGAAAAGGGTGCCGGAGCTGTAGCGATAGGCACCGAACTCCCAGCGGAAGTCCTCGGTGGCGTCGAGGGTGAAGGATTCGTTGAGGAACTCGATGCCCTCGACCGAAACGGAGACGTTGACCGTCTCACCGGTGTTGAAGGAGGCGAACTCGAGCTTGATGTCGATCTGGGCGAAAGCGCCGGGGGTGAGGGTCAGGGCCGGTGCGTAGTCCACGGGGCCCGACAGGTCGGCCCCGTCCACGAAGCTCAGGACGCGGTCGCCCTCGAAACGGAGTCCGTAACGGCCGTCGTCGTAGAGCTTCTCGGTGGTCGGGTCGTCATTCGCGGTGCCGAAGGAGAAAGACAGGTAGTCGTTGTTGTTGGTGAGATTCGACAGCGCGTAGTCCAGCTTGATGCGCAAGCCGTCGTCGGCGAGGATCAGCGGACTGGTTGCGCCGGACGGGTCGCCCCAGTTGTAGCGGTCGGTCTGGGGACCGAAACGCACGCCGGAGGATGCGCCGCCGGACTTGATGAGCTTCAGGGTGTCGTTCGAGAGAAGCTGCTGGGCCGCGAACGACTCGAGGTCATGCGTCGATGGCACGACCCCGGCGATGCCCGAGAAATCGGTCCGAGAGTTGAGCTGGAAGTCGCCGCCGTCGTCGTCGGTATTGTCGAAGTTGTCGGAGAACAAGAGGGTCTGCGACAGCACGGGTCCGGTGAGGGCGCCCGCGAGTAGGAGGGCTCGGAATGTGGGTTTCACGGTGGTGTTTTGTGGGTTTGTGCCCGGGAGGCGGTTGGTCTGAGGTTCATCGGCACGATCGTCCCGCACGGCGCCATCTGACAATAGCACATAGAGATTAGTGCTCCAGCAGGGGGCGGTGCGGCCCATCCCAAGCACGTGATCGGAGGGGGCGCGAGCGGGTGTCGACGGCCTTCAGGAATCGGGGAGTCGCCCCTGGTCGTGGGTGTTCCGGTACCAGTTGGCGGCCTCGACCCGGGAGCGGACGTGGAGCTTCTCGTAGATGTGCTTCACGTGGACGCGGACGGTGTGGACGGAGATTTCAAGCTTTGCCGAGATCTCCTTGTTCGCGAGGCCGTCGGCGAGGAGTTCGAGAACCTCGGACTCGCGCGGTGAGAGGGCTTCCGCCGTTTCGGAATCCGGCGCGGGCTGGTGGAAGGCCTCGACGATCCGCCGCGCGATCGCGGCACTCATCGGAGCACCTCCGCCCAGGACATCCTGAATGGCCTCGCGGACCTCGGCGGGAGTCGAGCGCTTGAGCAGGTAGCCGGAGGCCCCCGCCTTGAGGGCGGCGAAGATCTTGTCGTGGTCGCCATACACGGTGACCATCACGATCTGGATGTCGGGAAGGTGGGCCTTGATCCGGGCGGTGGCCTCGATCCCGGACATGCCGGGGAGGTTGATGTCCATGAGGATGACGTCCGGCCGGAACGCGTCGGCCTTCTTCACGGCATCCTCCCCGGTGGTCCAGACGCCCGCGCATTGCAGATGGTCGCTGGCGTCGACGATGCTGCGGAGGCTCTTTCCGAGGGCGCTGTTGTCCTCGACGATGGCGACGGTGTGGGTTTCGGGTGAGCTCATGATGTGGAAGGGGTGGGGGGTACGGGGAGCCGGAGAGTAACGATGGTTCCTTCACCCGGGCGGCTCTGGATCTCACAGGATCCGCCACTGACCGTCATGCGCCGGCGGAGGTTGGTCAAGCCGTCGCCGGAGTCGGCGTATTCCACATTGAAGCCCGCACCGTCGTCCGAAATGCGGACGATCAACTCCTCGTGCTCGACGCGGACCTCGAGGCGGATGAGGTTTGCCTGGGCATGCTTGACCGCGTTGTTGATGGCTTCGCGGGTCGCGAGCACCACGTTGTGTCGTCTCCGGGGGCCGATCGAGACATCGGGGACGCCCGGCTGGATCGCCGACTGGAGGGGCACGCCGACGGTCTTGAGGAATTCCTGCGCGGAGAAATCGAGGTACTCGACCAGCGAGCGGAGGCTGTCCTGGGTCGGGTTGGTGGCCCAGACGATCTCGTCGAGTTCCCCCACGGCCTGCTGGGCCTTGGAGGTGAGTTGATCCAGCGACGGGCGGAGGCTTCGGTCGTCCGGGTTTTCGTTGGCGAGCGCCGAGAGGATGGAGAGTTCGGTGAGGCTCGCGCCGAGTTCGTCGTGCAGGTCACGGGAAATCCGCGAACGCTCGGCTTCCAGTAGCCCGCGGGTCTGGATCTCGCGCAGCTTGCGCCGCATGCGCTGGCGGGCGACCAGCCAGCCGATGGCAACCGCGATCAGGAGTGCGCTGGAGGTGGCCAATGCGATGAACCACGCGGTCTCCCAGAAGTGGGCCCGGACGACGACCTGGAGCTCGGCGGGAGGAACCGAGGCGATCCCGTGTTCGTTGATCGCCGTGACCTTGAAGACGTAGTTTCCGGGAGGCACGGACTGGTAGTCGGCGCGGGGCACCGATCCGATCCACTGGGGGCTCGGGTCGAGGCCGACGAGCTGGGTCCGGTAGGAGACCTTTTCCGGCGCGCCGAGGCTGATGCCGATGAAGCGAAATCCGAGGCGGACCCGGCCCGGCCCGACCGTGAGGCGGGCGGTGTCGAGCCTGACGGGATTGCCATCCACCTCGGTCGGGCGGAAGTGAATCGGAGGTGGCTGGGTGTTGAGACGGATCTCGTCCGGGCGCACGCCGGCGAGACCGGCGGAGGTGGGGAACCAGAGGCGGCCGGCCGAGTCCCGGGTGATGGCCGGCTGGCCACCGCCGATGCACTCCCGGGTCGTCATCCCATCGGCTCGGTCGAGGGTCAGCCAGCGCGGCGGTGGACCCTGACCCCGGGAGTGTTGCAGCAGTTCGTTCCGGGACACCCGGATGATGCCGCCGAGCGAACCCAACCAGAGATGGTCGTCATTTCCGGCGGCGAGCGCGGTCAGCCGGTTGTCGGGGAGGCCGGTATCGGTGTTGAAGACGTGCTGCCAGCCGTCCTTCAGCAGGTGGAGGCCGTCGCCGAGGGTGGCGACCCACAAGGTCCCGTCGTCGCCGACGAGGATGCCCGAGATGGGGGAGTCCGGCTCGCCCGCGGGAGACTCGACCGTTTCGAAGCCGGCGGCGGTGTGCTTGACGACTCGTCCGTCGCCGGTGCCGGCGAAGAGCGTTCCGGAATCGCTCCAGGTCAGGCAGGTGATTCCGGCCCCTTCCAACAGTGGATGCGAGGTGAAGCTCTCGAGGGAGGTGCCGTCCCAACGACTCAGTCCGTAGCGTCCTCCGAACCAGAGGGAACCCTGCGGATCTTCGGCGATGGCGCGGATCTTCGACACGCCGGGTTCCCGGGTGAACTTCGCTTCGAGTTCCCCCGTCCGGCTGTCGAACTGGTAGAGGGAGGCATCCCGGGTCCCGATCCAGAAACGTCCGAGCCGATCTTCGTGAATCGCGGAGACCGGACGGGTTGCCCCGGCGGAGAGTATGGGAATGCGCTCGATCCGGCCGTCGCGGAGGAGGTCGATGCCGCCGGTGCGGGGGGCGATCCACCAGGTCCCGTCCGAGGACTGGAAGGCGGCGTTGATGGCATGGTCGTAGCGGCCTTCCCGGGAGCTGAGGTAGGTGACCCGCCGATGCCGGACGCGGATCAGCCCCCGCACCGGACTGGCAATCCACAGGTTGCCTTCCCGGTCCTCCAGGAAATCGCTGATCGCGATGTCCTGATCACCGGCTTCGAACAGGGGCACCGGCCGCGCTCCGGCGGCCTCCCGATAGACGAGGGTCCCGTCGTCCACGGTCCAGAGCCCGCCGTTCCGGCAAGCCAGGCGGGTGGGGGGATCGCTGTGGTCCCTCGTGCGGCCCCGGTCGGCGGCCCTTGCAAGCGCTTCGGCGAAGGCGCGGTCGAGTTCGGGATGGTCCGTTGCCGCACGGACTTCGTCGTTGGGAAGCAGCTGCCACAGCTGATCGTTGTAGTGGAAATGAATGCTGCCGCGGTGGTGGAAGAGGATGGAGACGAGTCCGGCGCCGATCGTCTCCCGGTCGAGGGGGATTGAATGCAGCAGCCCCTTCTCCAAGCGAAAGAGTCTGCCTTGATAGCTCGAGACCCAGATCGATCCGTCGCCGGGCGAGAACACGCGGAACAACTGATCGGATGGGAGAAGCGATTCCTCGACCAGACCGATGGTTTCGAATTCGCGGCCGTCGAAGCGGGCGAATCCCTCGGCGGTGACCACCCAGAGGAACCCCCCATCGCCCTGGGCGATGGAGCGGACGACGTTTCCCGGCAGGCCGTCCTCCGACCGCCAGGTCCGCGTCATGAACTGTGGCTCGGCGAAGAGCGGCGCGAGACCCGCCCACAAACCGACCAGCAGGAGAAGGCCGTGTCGGATCGACGAGTTCACCCCGGCACCATGGAAGGGCGCCTCCCCGGATGTCGAGCCGCAGTATGCGCACGGATCCGGGGGCGCGTCTTCGGATGATGGGGAGAACGAACGCCGGGACGGTTCTTTCAATGCTCCGGCCTCCCCCTTCTAGGTATTGTTGAAATCCCTCGATTCTCCGAGAAGTGTGTCCAGCCGCCCGGAGGTCCGGGTGCCCGCGAAAACTCCGCAGTCATGCTTCCAGCCGTCCAATGCCGACTTTCCCTCGCCGTGCTGTGCGGAATGCTGTCGAGTGGGGGGCATGCGTTCGCCGACTTCGGTCTGGAGTCGGGCGACGGTCATCATGCCATCGACACCGGCGCGGGGCTGGTGTTCCGGATCCGGGACAGCGACGGGACGATCGACTCCATCCAGTGGAAGGGCACGGAGCTCTGCGGGCGCAAGGGATCGCACATCGCCTCCGGCCTCGGTTCGGACGGGACGACCGTCGACGCCCGGGAGCGCGGCGACTCGATCGTGGTGACCGTCGAGACCGACGGTTCCAACGGGGTGGTGGCGGACTTTACCCACTACTATTTCGTGCGCCGGGGAGAGAACACGATCTGCATGGCGACCCATGCCGAGAAGCAGCCGCGGGTGGGCGAGCTTCGGTGGATCACCCGGCTCCGCCGCGATCCCTTCACGGTGGTGCCCGAGCCGTCGGACCTCGACGGGACCGTGGCGGCGGTCGAGTCGAAGGACGTGTTCCGCCTGCCGGGCGGCATCACCCGCAGCAAGTACTACGGCAACCAACGGGCCAAGGATCTCTCGATCCGCGGCGTCGGAGGCGAGGGGATCGGTGTGTTCATGATCTACGGCAACCGTGAGAGTTCGTCGGGCGGGCCCTTTTTCCGCGACATCCAGAACCAGTCCGGGGGCGAGGTGGAGGTCTACAACTACATGAACTCGGGCCACGCCCAGACCGAGGCGAAGCGATCCGGAGTGCTCTATGGTCCCTACGCGCTGTGCTTCACCGACGGCGGCGCGCCGGAGCTGCCCGACTTGGATCTCGGCGCGGAGATCAAGATCGAGGGCTGGGTGCCACGCAACCGACGGGGGGAGGTGGTGATCGGGGAGATCGCCGGCCTCGATCCGGAGTTCGAATACACGCTCGGCTTCGCCAATGAGACCGCCCAGTACTGGGCCGACATTGCCGTGCCTGGGGGCGAGGTCGTTTGCTCGGGCATGAAGCCGGGGCGCTACAAGATGACAATCTACAAGGGGGAGCTGGCGGTGCTCGAGGAAGAGGTGAGTGTGATGGCGCGGCGCACCACCCGGATCGCGCGCTGCAAGGTCACCGACGATCCCTCGGCCGACGAAGCGGTGTGGCGGATCGGCGACTGGGACGGCACCCCGCTGGAGTTCCGCAACGGGTCGAAGCTGAGTCTCATGCACCCGTCCGACCCGCGGATGGAGGATTGGAGAGACGATGACTTCGTCGTCGGCAAGAACCAGGCCGCCGACTTTCCCTGCGGTCAGTTCGCGGATGTGAACGGCAGCCGTGTGATCGAGTTCGAGCTCGAGGAGAAACCGCGCAAGGCGATGACGGTGCGGATCGGCATCACCGCGGCCCACGCGGGGGGGCGGCCGAAGATCGATCTCAACCAGTGGAAGGCCCGGAACCCGCCGCCCTCCAACCAGCCGCGCTCGCGGGCGATCACCATCGGTACCTACCGCGGCAACAACCGGATGTACACCTTCGAGGTGCCGGCCGCGGCCTTCGTCGAGGGCACCAACCGGCTGACGATCTGGCCGATCAGCGGCCAGGGGGGGAGCGGTTTCCTCAGCCCCGGCTACACCATCGACTGCGTGGATCTGATCCGCTGATCCCCGACGACGAAATCCAAACCACCATGAGTCTCCGCCTCCGAATCCTCCGCTGCATCGCCGCCGCCGTGACGACGGGTGTGCTCGGCGCCGCTCCGGCCCGTTTTCATTTCGTGCCGTCCCCGCCCGCGGCGGAAGGTGCGGAGATGGTGAAGGACCGGGCCTTCGATGAGGAAAAGGGCTACGGTTTTCTCGGCTGCACCGATGAAGCGGATGGAGCGGCCCGGCTCTTCGCGATCGAAATGGATGAGGGAAATCACGACGTGGTGGTGACGCTCGGATCCGAAACCGAGGCGACTTCGACCACGATCAAGGCCGAGGCCCGGCGGCTGATGCTCCACGAGGTGAAGACCCGGCCGGGCGAGTTCGTGACGCGTCGTTTCACGGTCAACGTGCGGCGCCCGGAGCTGGAAGGTGGCCGGAAAGTGGGGCTGAAGCCCCGCGAGTGGGGGCCGCCGATCTCGCCCACCTGGGACCGGCGGCTCACGCTGGAGATCAACGGCGAGAACCCGGGTCTGGTGACGATGGAGGTGGTGCCGAACGACAAGGCGGTCACGGTGTTCCTCGCCGGGGACTCGACGGTGACCGACCAGACCGACGAGCCGTGGGCGGGGTGGGGCCAGATGCTGCCGGTCTTCTTCAAACCGGGCATCGCCGTGTCGAATCACGCCGAGTCAGGGCTCGCGTTGTTTTCCTTCGCCGGCCAGCGGCGGCTCGACAAGGTGCGGAGCCTGATGAAGGAGGGTGATTACCTCTTCATCCAGTTCGGCCACAACGACCAGAAGGACCGCCGCGAGGGGGCGGGGCCGTTCACAACCTACCGGCGAGAGCTGGGTGAGTTCATCGAGGCGGCCCGGGAGAAGGGGGGGCACCCGGTGCTGGTGACGCCGATGGAACGCCGTCGCTGGAAGGGAGGGGAGCCGCAGACGACTCTCGAGGACTACGCCGAGGCGGTGCGACAGGTCGGTGAGGAGAAGAAGGTGCCGGTCATCGACCTCCACGCCATGAGTCTCGAGTTCTACGCCGCGCTGGGCGAGGAGGATTCGAAGCGGGCCTTCGTCCACTATCCGGCCGGGAGCTATCCCGGGCAGGACAAGGCCTTCAAGGACGACACCCATCACAACGGCTACGGCGGCTACGAGTTGGCCCGTTGCGTGGTCGAGGGGATTCGGGAAGAGGTGCCGGACCTGGCCGAATGGCTGGTGGACGGCCTGGATGATTTCGATCCGTCCGATCCGGATGCGCCGGAGACGGTGCGGATCGCCCCGTCGCCCTTCGTGCGGACCGAGAAACCGGATGGAAACTGAGATCGCTCCCCATGCGCACTGTGATCATGAAACCCCTGAAGAAAATGTTCGGGCTGCTGCTGGTTCTTTCGGCGGCGGTGTTTGCGGAGGACTCCATCCCGCTTGAAGGGCGCTGGCGCTTCGAGATGGACCGGGCGGATGCCGGCCGGGAGGCGCGTTGGTTCGAGCGCGATCTGCTCGACCGGATCGAGCTGCCGGGGGTGCTGCAGTCCCAGGGATTCGGTGACGAGATTTCGGCGGAGACGCCCTGGGTGCTCGGGCTCGGCGGCGAGTGGTGGAAGCTCCAGCCCGAAGACCTTCGCACGGCCTTCTCGCAGCCCGGGCGGGTCGAGGTGCCCTTCCTTTCCCAGCCACCACGGCACTACCTCGGGGCTGCGTGGTACCAGCGGGAGATCGAGATTCCGGAGTCGTGGCGGGACCGCCGGGTCGAGCTGTTTCTTGAGCGTCCGCGGTGGGAATCGACGGTCTGGCTGGACGAGGACGAGGTCGGGTCGTCGCGCAGTCTGGTCGCGCCCCATGTCTTCGACCTCGGAGTGCTCGAGCCCGGGGCCCATCGCCTGACCGTGCGCCTCGACAACCGGACGATCGTCCGCGATCCGAAGGGGAATGTCGGTCACATGCCCGACTCGCACGCGGTGTCGGACGCGCTGGGTTCGACCTGGAACGGAATCGCCGGCCGGATCGAACTGCGCTCGACGCCCCGGGTCTGGTTGTCCGACGTGCAGGCATTTCCCGATGTGGAGAAGAAATCGGCCCGCCTGCGGGTCGAGGTCGGCAACGTCACCGGCCGATCCGGACGCGGGGTGATACGAGTGGCTGGGGTCGAGAAGGTCGTCGTCTGGGACGCCTCCGGCGGGAACCAGGAAATCGTGGTGCCGCTCGGCGAGGACGCCCGGACCTGGGACGAGTTCGACCCGCATCTGCACCGGCTCGAGGTGGTGCTTGAGACCCCGTCGGGAACCCATGCCCGGGAGGTGGTCTTCGGGCTGCGCGAGATCTCGTGGCAGGGGAAGGACCTCCTCGTCAACGGCCGCGTGGTGAACCTGAGGACCACCCAGTTCGGCCTCGATTTCCCGCTCACCGGCTACCCGGCGACCGATGTCGATTCGTGGAAGCACATCATCCGGCGTTGCCGGGAGTTCGGGCTCAACGGAATCCGCTTTCACTCGTGCTGCCCGCCGGAGGCGGCGTTCACCGCCGCCGACGAGCTAGGTTTCTACCTGCAGGCCGAGTGTGGCCTGTGGGCGCCGTTCTATCCGGACGGGGTTTACACGGAGTATCTCGAGGAGGAGACCGAATTGCTGCTGGAGGCCTACGGCAACCACCCGTCCTTCATCCTGTTCTCGCCTTCGAACGAGCCGGCCGGCCGCTACACGCAGGTGACGCCGCAATGGGCGGAGCGCTGGTATGAACGGGATCCGCGCCGGCTGTATGCGGCGGGCACCGGGTGGAACCGTCCGGAGCAGGTCACCGGCGGGGCCCAGTTTGCGGTCCTGGTGCGTTTCGGGGAAGGCGAGCTGCGAAACACCACCGGATGGTTCGGCCGGGACTTCCGGGTCGCCCTGGAGGGGGTGGAGATTCCGGTGCTGGCGCACGAGATCGGGCAGTGGTGCGCGTATCCGGACTTCGACGTGATCGACAAGTTCACCGGCTACATGCGGCCCTCGAACTACCGGATCTTCCGCCGCATCGCGGAACGCAACGGGGTGGCGAAGTTCAACGACGAGTTCGCGATGGCGTCGGGGAAATTCCAGCTCGCGTGCTACAAGGAGGAACTCGAGGCGAACCTGCGGACGCCCGGGCTCGCCGGGCACCAGATGCTCGACATCCGCGATTACCTCGGTCAGGGCACGGCGCTCATCGGCGTGCTCGATGCCTTCTGGGATCCGAAGGACTACGTGAGCGGGGAGGTTTTCCGGCGTTTCCACAGCGAGACCGTGCCGCTGGCCCGGCTGCGGCAGCGGACCTTCACCACCGCGGAGACCTTGGAAGCGGAGGTGGAGATGTATCATTTCGGGCAAGGCCCTCTCCGCAACGCCAGACCCTACTGGCGCGTCGTCGGTGCCGACGGCGAGGTGCTGCGCGAGGGGAAATGGGACGCCCGCGACCTTCCGATCGGGAAGAACCTCCCGGTCGGCACGGTGAAGGTGCCGCTCGCCGGACTGCCGGCGCCTGCCGCGTGCCGGCTGGTGGTCGGGCTCGACGGCACTTCGATCGAGAACGACTGGAGCTTCTGGCTCTACCCGGACGCCCCGGCCGCGCCCGCCCCGGACGGCGTGCGGGTCACCGGCGACTGGTCGGTGGCAAGGGAGCAGCTGGGCGAGGGCGGCACGGTGGTCTTCACGCCGGGCGAGGACGACCTCGATCCCGCCGCATCGCCGCCGATGAAGCGGATGCCGGTGTTCTGGAACATCCAGATGACGGTGCGCCCGCCGCGCAACCCGCAGCCGCGCTTCGATGCGATGCTCGGCTTGCTCGTCGACGCCGAGCACCCCGCGCTGGCCGGCTTTCCCACCGAAGCGCACTGCGACTGGCAGTGGACCTCGATCGTCCACAACGTGCGCTCCGTGAACCTGACGGATGCGCCGCAGGACCTCCAGCCCATCGTGTATGCGATCGACGACTGGAACCGCAACTGGCGGCTCGGCGTGATCTTCGAATGCCGGGTCGGTCACGGGCGTCTGATCGTCTCGGCCGTGCCGCTGGATCGGGATGAACCGGTGACCCGGCAGCTCCGGGCGTCGTTGCTCGACTACGCCGGAGGAGAGACGGTCCTGCCGCTGGCCGCGCTGAGCCCGGAGCGGGCCGACGCGCTGTGGAAACCCGGGAGCGGACCGGGGAATGCCCCTCCGGAACGGCGGTTCGACCCGGATCTCGACGATGGCACGGGCCCGCAGAGTGAACGGTGAGGATCTTCGGACTTCGCGGATGCGGCGAGATCCGGCGCTGGACGGGGGGTATCCTCCACTAATCCTCTGGGGGTATTGACCGTTTTCGTCAGCCCCTTCCATGGTGGGAGGGTGCAAGCGCTTCCGCGGGAGCGCAGCCTTGAAGCTCAGACCAACCAACCAACAGACCAATGACAAAACCCCTCGCCCTCTTCGTGGCTTCAACCTTTGTGGCCGGCTCTGCCAGCGCCGTGGTTCTCTACAGCGATACCTTCGACAACGGCAGCACTCCCACACAGGCCTTCGACGGATCCTCGACGCCCGAGGTGAACCTGTTGGGTGCAAGCAACGTTCTCGAGCAGTACGGGAGCGGATCCCAGGAGAACCACGTGGATCGCTGGAGGGCCGACTCGGTCAGCGACATCAGTGGTCTCAGCTGGGATGCCAATGGCACCCGCTACAACTGGGCGACCGGTGCCCATGCCAGCACGATCGCCCTCAACGGCTTGAGGATCTCCGGTCTGATGCGCACCGGCAACGGTGGTGACTTCCTCGCCTTCGGCTTCGGCATGGACGGCACCGATCCGGTCGGATCGGGCTTCGGGACGGTGTATTCCGACCCGAGCGCCGACTGGGGCATCCGCTTCGAAAACGACCGCATGATCTCTTTCGACGGCGGCACGACCACCCCTCGCTACCGCACGGATGTCGATCCGGGTGCCTACAACTTCGGCAACTACAACCCCTTCACCTTCCAACTCGATCTGGTCTTCGACGATGGAAACTTCGACGCGGGATCCACGGTGACGGCGAGCCTGATCCTGAGTGACGGCACCACCACCCAGACCTACACTGACTTCGACACCTGGACGCTGGCAGGAACCGACGAGTTCATCATCGACATGGCGTATCACGTCACCGGAAGCGGTGAAGGCCTGCTCTATGACATTGAGGTGGCCTCGGTTCCCGAGCCGGGTGTCGCGCTGCTCGGAGGACTGGGAGTTCTCGGTCTTCTCCGCCGCCGTCGTTCGCGTTCTTGAAGCAGGCGACAAGCCGTCAATTCTCTCCGGCTCCGGGCTTGTTCAAGCTCGGAGCCGTTTTGTTTTGCGGCGCGTGCGGTCGGGTCCACGGTCCATCGGGACGGCCTGCAAAGTCCGCGGAGTTCGGGTATAAGCCTCAAGGGTTAGTCCCGTGTAGGTATTGTGAGATTCACCGCGGCGGGGGTATTCACATGGTAACCCTCATGCTGAGTTCCAAACCCGACTCCGCCCGGCGACGTGGCTTCGCCCTGGTGATCACCATTTCGTTGATGGTCCTGCTCAGCCTTCTGGCGGTGGGCCTTCTCTCCCTGTCCAGTGTGTCGCTGCGCGGCGCTTCGCGTCAGGAGGCGATGGCCGAGGCCCGCGCCAATGCCCGGCTGGCACTGACTCTGGCGATCGGGGAATTGCAGAAGGAACTCGGCCCGGACCAGCGGATCAGCGCGTCGGCGTCGATCCTCGCCAGCGAGGAGGATGCGGATGGCGGGGTGAGCCGTGGGTGGGTCGGGGTGTGGAATTCATGGGAAGGGGAGAACCGCTATCTTTCGAGCGTGCACGGACCTTCGGACCTGGTGCCCGATCTGTCCGATCACCGTCGGGACTCGTTCCGGCGCTGGCTGGTCTCGTCTCCCGCCGGAAAGCTCACCGACCTCGATGCCGCATCGGCGACGGGAGGTGACGAGGCGGTCGAGCTGGTGGGGCCGGGGACGCTCGGTGCGGCGGACGACGAGGCGCTCCGGGTGTCGGTGCCGCGGGTGGTGGTGTCCGGACGCCCGGATGGTGCGGGCGGGGGGCTGTCATGGTGGGTCTGCGACCAGAGCCAGAAGGGGCTGATCCGGGCCGGGCGGGCGGATGAGGATCTTGAGGGGATGTCGGCCGTGATGGATGAGACGGAGTCGCCGTCTTCGATCGGCGAGGAATTCTACGAGGCGATCGGAAGGCCGCTGGATCCCGACGAACTCCGCCGCGCCGTGGTTTCGGCGGGTTCGCTCGAGTTGGTCACTTCCGCCGAGGATGTGGGCCGCCATTTCCACGACCTGACGACCGACGCGCGGTCGGTGCTGGCCGATGTGCGCGAGGGGGGGCTCAAGCGCGACCTGAACCTGCTCGCGGACCGCTACGACGCGGACTTCTCCAGCCGCAACGGTCTTCCGCTTTCGGAGGACTACATGCTCTACGATTTCGGCGAGTTGCACCGGGTGCCGCTTCATGACCTGCTGACCTACTACTCGCTCTACAAGGCCCGCCCGGCGGGATCCCGGGGCGCCTTGGTGGCGAGCGGACGCGACAAGCCCTACGTTCCGAGCATTTCCGCGAAGGAATGGAGTGCCGACCGGAACGCACTCACCACCAATCTCTATCGCCAGCCGGTAATGGTGAAGCTGCAACTCGCGATCTGGGCGCGGGCGGAGAAGAGCGGCAGCAAGCCGGAGCGCCCCTACCGCCTCAAGCTGCGCTTCAGCCCCATCCTGACGCTGTGGAATCCCTACAACGTGCCGCTGACGCTGAACTCAAGCGGCAGCGACGGGTTGCGGGTCGACATCCTGGGCATCTCGGCCGACATCGCGGTGTGGCCCGAATATGTGGCCGGCTCCGACCGCGGACGCGAATCCTCTTCCCTCGGCGGATTGACGACCGGGCGGGGCGATGACGCCAGCAATTCCGAGGAGCTGGCGAAGATGGTGATCGAGGACCAGATCGTCTTCGCGCCCGGCGAGGTGCGCGTGTTCTCCCTCGACAAGGTCTATGAAAGCCTCACCACGGAACGTGAGTTGAAGCCGGGCTACTGGCCGATCTCGGGCAACGAGGTGGACTACTACGACATTCGTATCAGCCGTGGTGGTTCGGTGGGGGTGACCTACGACAGCGACTCGGTGACCTTCAAGCCGGACCAGATGATCGGGGTGGGTTTCGCCGGAGGCACGGCCGACACCAGCGTGACCGACCTCAAGTACTCGCAGGGGGTGTCGATCGAAGTGCGCCCCGACTACCCGGGCAGCGAGACCAGCTGGCGGACTCAGGCGCTCTACTCGCGCCGGGCACCGATGAAGCGGCCCGACGAGCGCACGGCGGCGGAGATGAACGAGTTCAACCAACTCGTGTTCGGGCTCGGGAGCTTCCTCGACGGGGAGGAGCTGGCGTTCCGTGGCGGCGAGGGTGGGGGCAAGTTCATCCGCAAGCCATACAGCATCCGTAATCTGGAGTCGCCGGAGGGAGAGATGGTCGCGGTCTTCAGCTACGGCGTTGCCGGGGAGGACGAGGTCATTTCCAATCTCCTCGGTCGCAACCCGCGTTTTCCGTGCCGGCCCTTCCTTCACAGCCTGCCGACGGTCGCCTCCCCCTGGATCCAGGATGTGACCACCGCGGCCCTCTACAACCTCGGCTGGAACTGGCGCATCGAGGACGGCGAGGCCGCGAGCAACGAGATCGTCGTCGACGGGGTTCGCGGGCGTTTCGGAGGCGGCTGGTCGGCGGCCTACGGGCAGGACCGGGTGGTGCAGTATGAGATTCCGCAGCGCCCTTTCCACTCCCTCGCGCACTTTGCCCATGCCTCGCTCGGAGGGTGGTCAATCGCTCGGAATCACCCCACCGATCAATCGGGGGGACTGCAGCCGCATGAAACGACGACAGCCCATGGGCAGGGGGGGCTCTTTCCTGCCGTCAGCATGCCGGTGGGCAACTCCTACGCGCATCCGCTGATTCCCAAGGATCAGGCATTCACGACGTGGAACACGCGGAAGTATCACGATGTGGAGCGAGAGGAGCCCTTCGTGGATCACTCGTATCTCGCGAACTACGCGTTGTGGGACGAGTATTTCATGTCCTCGATCGCGGACCGCAAGCGGGGGCTTCACGAGAGTTCGGAGTTCGAGGCGGCGTCCGCGTCGCAACTGGCCGAGGCCTTCTTCGGCGACGAGGGGGAGTCGCTTCCGAATCATCGTTTCGTCCCGGTGGCCGATGCGAGCTGGAGCGAGCTGCGGTCCGAGATCTTCCGCGGCAGCAGGCCCGACGACCGGGCGCATGAGATCATCGCCCGCTACCTTCTTCTGGACGGTGGTTTCAACGTCAACTCGACCTCCGTGGCGGCCTGGGAGTCGCTGTTCGCGTCGTTGAAGGGGCGGCCGACCCTGAGCATCCCCGGCGATGCCGACAGCCTTCGTTTCGAAACACGGGACCACGACGACGAAACGCCGGTCGTGACCTTCGGCGTGGGGACCGACGAGGCGATTCCCGCCGACTCGGACCTGCGCAGCGACGGCTTCGCCCCCGAGCAATGGACGGGCTCTTTCACCTTGAACGACGGACAGATCCGGGAACTCGCCGAAGCCATGGTCGAGGAGGTGAGGAAGCGTGGCCCGTTCCTTTCGCTATCGGACTTCATGAACCGCCGGCTCGACAGCGATTCCGAGCTCGCGCTCAAGAGAGCGCTGCAGGCGGCGATCGACGAAGCCGGTCTCAACCGCCAGGTCGATTCCTCCCGGACCGCCGACATGGGCAGACCATCGTATTTCATGGCCACCTTGAGGCAGCGGGACCGGGATCCGATCGAGTTCCGCGAGGCGGCGGAGGGTGCGGTGATCCAGGGATCGACCGCCTACATCGACCAGGCCGACATCCTCCGCTCGATCGACACCAGGCTGGTTCCCCGTGGCGACACCTTCGTGGTCAGAACCTGTGGCGAGTCCACCGATGCGAACGGAGAGGTCGTCGCCCGCGCCTACTGCGAGGCGGTCGTCCAGCGGATGCCGGCCTATCTCGACGAGGCGGATGATCCCGAGGTCAAGGCGGGGGACCTGAGCAGCCCGGTGAACCAGAGGTTCGGGCGTCAACTGCGAGTGGTTTCCTTCCGCTGGCTCTCTCCCGATGAAGTCTGAATCCATGCTGAAATTGCCCTCCATCGCCTTCGTGGCCGCGATCGTCACGATGGGCTGCCTCGTGCCGGCCTTCGCCCAGCAGAACGCCAAGGTCACGGTCCGCTCCGCCATGTTTCCCGGAGCCGGGATCGAGGATTCACTGGTGCTCTACACCGGTGAAGGCAAGGAGGGGGCGGAGGTTCCGGTGTGGGGAGGAAAATTCTCTCCCGAGTTCAAGCTGCCCCGGCAGGAAGTCTGGCGTTTCGGTGAATGGGAAACCGGGACCAACGACCAGGGCAAGGTGGTTCCGGTTTTCAAGGAGCGCGGACGGGTGAAGCCACCGGCCGGACAGCGGCTTTGGCTGGTGTTCTTCCGGGAGAAGGCCGAAGCGGATTCGCCACTCAAGGTGAGGGCGTTCAGCGTGGACCAGGGGTCGCTCAAGGAGGGCGGGGCGGTGGTGATGAACCTGTCCGTCAACCCGGTCGGTGCGCAGATCGGAGACCGCAAAGTGAGTGTCAAGCCGGGCAGTCAGGCGGTCGTCGAGCCTGGCTCGAAACGCGGACAGAGCTACCCGGTGAAGTTCTTTTATCCGCACAACGGGCAGCTCCGGCCGTTCGTGGCCACGACCTGGTTTCACGGGGAGCGCCGGAGGCGGTTGGCGATCGTGCTGCAGGCGGGGGAAGGGACTCCGCCCAAACTCCTCACGGTGGACGACATTGCCGCGAAGGAAGATGAGCCGGCTCGCTGATCGCTGGAGGGCGTCACGCCCCGGATGTCACCGCACGGATAAGACCATGATCATGAACAAGATGGGAAAGCGGCACCTGCTGGTGCTTGGTGGAGTGCTCTTGATGGCGATCTGCCGGGGTGAAACCGATGGACCGGTCACGGTCCGCGCCGTGATGGTGGGGTCGTCTCCCGATGAAAAAGCCTCGGTGGTGTATCTCCAAGATCGCACGCCCGTGGAACCGCTCCCCATCGGCAACCGACGGTTCTCGGAGAAGTTCCAGCTCTCCCGGGAGAAGCCCTGGGTGTTCGGGTTCTGGACGAACGTGGCGGGCTCGAAAGCGTTTCAGGAGGAATGCCGGATCGATCCGCCCGCCGCTTCGAGCGTGTGGCTGGTGTTCCATCAGAAGGAGTCCGAAGCGTTGTCGGATGGGGGCGAAACCTCGGCTTCCCTGAGCGTTCAGGTGCTCGATTCGTCGGCGGTCCAGGAGGGGGGCGTGGCGGTGCTGAATCTCTCGGATGCGGAGATCGAAGCGGAGATTCGCGAGCAGACGAGCAGCGTGGAGGCCGGCCGGCAGTGGGTGATGACCCCCGGCGGGGAGATGGGGGATCGCTACGCGGTGAGATTTCACATGCTCCAGAACGGTCGGAAGCGTCCCTTCGTCACGACCAACTGGTTCCTCGGGGAGAAGCGTCGGCGCCTGGCGGTGATCCTTGACGAACCGGGGAGGACCGTGCCGAAGCTGATCGCCATCGACGAGATCGACGCGAGGAGCGATGACTCGGGCGGCTGATGCACTGTGTCGCCGGTCGGCACCGCCTTTCCGGAGTTTCTTCGAACCCTATTCGCCCACGCGAGACTCATGACCCGCCATTTGACCCTGCTTTCCGTCATTCTAACGACCGCCCTTGCCGGGGCCGAACCGCTCGAAGTCCGGGTGTCCCCGGTTTCGAAGCCGGACGGGGAGGGGTTCCACATGGGCACGGCTACGAACCCGGCCGGCGAGACGATCGGGATCAACAGCCGTTACCTCACCCGGGATGGCAAGCCGTGGATGCCGGTGATGGGTGAATTTCACTTCAGTCGCTGCCCGGCCGCGGAATGGCGCGAGGAATTGCTGCGGATGAAGGCGGGGGGGATCGACATCGCGGCCAGCTACGTCTTCTGGAACCACCACGAGGAGGTTGAGGGCGAGTGGGACTGGTCGGGTCGGCGGAACCTGCGTGAGTTCGTTCGCCTCTGCGGCGAGACCGGCATGCTGGCGGCGATCCGGGTCGGCCCGTGGTGCCACGGGGAGGTGCGCAACGGAGGCGTGCCCGACTGGGCGCTGGAGAAGGAGTGGAAGCTGCGCTCGGAGGATCCGGCCTATCTCGAGCAGGTGCGACGGCTCTATGGACAGATCGCCAAGCAGCTCGAGGGGCAGCTGTGGAAGGACGGCGGCCCGGTGGTGGCGATCCAGGTGGAGAACGAGTACCGCGGGCACGGAGGGCACCTGATGCACCTGAAGGAGATCGCCCGGGAGGTCGGGCTCGACGTGCCTCTCTACACCCGGACCGGGTGGCCGGCGCTCGCCTCGCCGGTGCCCTTCGGCGAGATCGCCCCGCTTTTCGGCGCCTACGCGGAGGGCTTCTGGGACCGCAAGCTGCGCTCGATGCCCGGCAAGTACTGGGCGGCGTTCCGGTTCATGGAGACCCGCACCGACGCGGCGATCGCGACCGAGCAGCTCGGGGACCGGGCGATCCGCGACGAGGAGGACGCGAACCGCTATCCCTATCTGACCTGCGAGCTCGGCGGGGGGATGATGAACAGCTACCACCGCCGGATCCGGATCCAGCCCGAAGACATCGAGGCCGTGGCCCTCGTGAAGGTCGGCTCGGGCGGCAACCTGCCGGGGTACTACATGTATCACGGCGGCGTGAATCCCGAGGGGAAGCTCACCACGCTGAACGAGGCGCAGGCCACGCCGATGACGAACTACAACGACATGCCGGTGAAGAACTACGACTTCCAGGCGCCGCTGGGCTCCTTCGGGCAGACGCGCGGGCACTATCACCGGCTGCGTCGGCTGCACCTTCTGTGCCGGGATTTCGGTGGCAAACTGGCGACGATGCCATCCTTCCTGCCCGAGGAGACCCCGGGTGAAGCCGGCGACACCGCGACCCTGCGGTGGGCGGTTCGATCCAATGGGGATTCCGGCTTCCTCTTCGTCAACAATCACCAACGGGGTGCGGAGCTTCCGGCGCATGAGGACGTGCAGTTCGTCATTCGCGGAGGCGCGGAAGAGCGGCGGATTCCCTCGGAGCCCTGCAAGGTGGCGCCGGGCTTGAGTTTCGTCTGGCCCTATCGGCTCAATCTCGTCGGGGGGCTGAGGTTGGAACATGCGAGCGCACAGCTGATCTGTCGCTGCGACGAGGAGGGGGATGTCACCCTGTTCTTCGCCGAGACCCCCGGGGTGCCGGCCGAGTTCGTCCTGTCGGACGGAAGCCGGAAGGTCCTTGAGCCGGGTCGTGGCGTGGGGATGCGGGTGACGAGCGGAGCGCATGAGGTGCGGATCGTGCTGCTGGACGACGCCGACTCGCGGGCTCTCTGGAAAGGCTCCGTGGCCGGGCGCGACCGGGTGGTGTTGAGCCGGGCGGACGTCCTGTTCGACCGGGATGGGATGCGATTGCGCGCTGAGAATCCGGATCATCTCGCGGCCCGGGTTTTCCCGCCACTCTCCGGTGCCGGGGAAAGCGACGGGGTGTTCGAGTCGGTCCGCCTGGATCCACCCGATACCGGCGAACTCGAGGTCGGTCTGACGCCTTTGCGGCAGGCCGGACCCGCCCGCGAGGTGGGGAAAGGGAAGCAGGGAGTGGCGGAGGCGCCCGGCGACGGTGATTTCGAGAACGCTGCGGCTTGGGAGATCACCCTGCCCGCCGACTTCGATCTGTCGGCGACCGATGCGTTGCTGAGGATCTCCTACCGAGGGGATGTGGCCCGGGTGAAAGTCGGAGACCGGTTGGTGATGGATGATTTCTACAATGGATCTCCGCTCGAGCTTGGGCTCAATCGTCACGCCGGAGCGCTCGAAAGCGGCGAGAGGATCGTGCTCGAGATTCTCCCGGTGCGGGCCAATGCGCCGATCTTTCTCCCGGACAAGCCCGAGGAAGGCACCTTGCTGGAGCTGGACTCCGTGAGGCTGGTGCCGCGGCTTTCGGGGAAGATCCCGAGCCGGTAGGACGGTCCGAATGGGGTTGACCGGGATCGAAGGCGTCTGGTCCTTTGTTCGGAGTATGAGTGAGGAAATCGAGAAGCACTGGAGCCGGCATCCGATGATCGTGCTGCTGCTGGGGGCGGGGATTTCCTCGCTGCTGGTGCCGGCGTATCAGGCCAACGGCTTGAAGCAACAAGAGGAGGAGGCCCGGCGGACCCGCTTCATCCGTGAGATCCACCAGTTCGACGGCGAGGTGAACACCCACCTGAATTCACTGACGACCGCGATGGAGCTGACGCTGAAGCTGGACGGGCAGGGGGAGGGTGTCGATCCGGCCAACTTCCGGAGCCGCGCGATGGATGCGTATGCGGACTTCGACCGGGTGGCGTGGTGGAAGCTCGATGCCCTGTGTTCGGAGTATGCCAGCTCGGCCGCGGCGACACCGCATCGGCAGGAGGCGATGTGGGGGGAGGTGGCGGCCTATGAAGCGGTGCTGGCCGAGCGGGCCGAGCTTTTCGCTCCGGCGTGGTCGATGATCTTCGGCGATGGTGATGGCGATGAGGGGGTGACCGTGGAGTGGTTCCGGAACGAGCTCCGCCCGCAGCAGGAGACGTTGATCCGGAAGGGGCAGGGGCATCTGATGGAGATGATCCGGATCGTGAACGAATGAGATCGGCACCGACGGCTCCGCGGTCGGGTCACGGCATCGCGCGGAGCATCCCGCGGATCTCGGCGAGGCCCTTGAGGCGGCCGATCGCGGAGTAGCCGGGGGTGATGCCCTCGGGTTTGTCGAGGTCGTCCATGATGACCAGGCCGTGGTCCGGGCGCCAGGGGACGGAGTCTGGAGAAGTACGGGATTTCTGGTAGCTGAGGAGCACGGCCAGCAGGTCGGTGGTGCCGTCGAGGTGGCCGGCCTCGTGGAAGGAGCCGTCGGCTTCCAGAGTCGTGCTTCGCAGGTGCAGGGCGTGGAGGCGGTCGGCGAATCGTGCGACCATGGCGGGCAGATCGTTGTCGGGACGGGCGCCGAGGGATCCGGTGCAGAAGCAGAGTCCGTGCGACGGGCTGTCCGCGAGGTCGAGGATGGAGGCGAGTTGGGCCTCGGTGGAGACGATGCGGGGCAGGCCGAGGACGGGGAAGGGCGGGTCGTCCGGGTGGATGGCGAGCTTCACCCCGACCTCTTCGGCGACCGGCAGAATGTAATCGAGGAAGCGCTCGAGATGGGCGAGGAGCTGGCTTTCGCCGATGCCCTCGTAGCGGGCCAGCATGGTGCGGATGTCGTCGAGGGTGAGACCCCATTTTACGCCGGGAAAGACGTCGATGATGGAGGCGATGAAGCGCTGGCGGGCGGGTTCATCGAGGGTGCCCCACCAGGCGGCGGCCTGCTCCCGGATCTCGGGCGGATGGTCGTATTCCGCCCCCGGGCGCTGCAGAGCGTGGAGATCGAAGGCGGCAAAATGGACCGGATCGAAGCGCATCGAGCGCGAGCCGTCCGGCAGCATGAAGGCCATGTCGGTGCGGACCCAGTCGAGGACCGGCATGAAGTTGTAGACGACGGTGCGGATGCCCTCGGCGGCGACCGCACGCAGGCTGGAGGCGTAGTTCTCCAGAAGGCCTGCGAGATCGCCACGACCGGTCTTGAGATCCTCGTGGACGGGGATGGACTCGACGGCGGTCCACCGGAGCCCGGCCGCCTCGACGAGCTCCCGGCGTTCCCGGACGGCGGTCCGCGGCCAGGCTTCGCCGTAGGGAATGTCGTGGAGCGAAGTGAAGACCGCCGACGCTCCGGCCTGTCGGAGATGGGCGAGCGGGACGGGGTCGGCGGGGCCGAACCAGCGCATGGAAGCGTCGAGCGGGAGCACGGCGTCATTGAACCGGGACGGAGAGGGGTTGTCGATGGCATCGCGGGGCCTCTACCCAGAACGGGGGGGCATTTTCCTGCGGCACACGGTCGCGAGTTCGGGTAGGGTGCCGGACTTTCCCAAGATGCAGCGACCGGGACGGTGCCCATCGCTGACACCCGACCCATCCCTGCTCTCCAACCCATGAAGAAGCTCCTGATTGCCCTGCTCCTTGTCGCCCTCAGCTCGTCCGTCCCGGCATCGGACGAGGGGGGGTATCTGTTTGTCACTTTCCGTGGCGAGGGAACCCCGATGACCGAACAGGTGTACTTCATGATCAGCGAGGACGGGCTCGACTGGACGGCGCTGAACGGGGGTGAACCGGTGCTGGTGAGCGATGTCGGGGAGAAGGGCGTGCGGGATCCCTACATCCTGCCCTCGCCCGACCGCTCGAAATTCTACCTGATCGCCACGGACCTCTCGATCCATCTGAATGGCGACTGGGGCCGGGCCCAGACCGCGGCGAGCAAGTCGATCGTGGTGTGGGAGACGGAGGACCTCGTGAACTGGTCCGAGCCAAGGCTGGTGAAGGTCGCGCCCGACAACGCCGGCTGCACCTGGGCGCCGGAGGTGATCTACGACGAGGAGCGGGGCGAGTACATGGTCTTCTGGGCCTCGAAGACGGCGGACGATAACTTCTCGAAACACCGGATCTGGGCGGCGCGGACGAAGGACTTCAAGGAGTTCGGTGAGCCTTTCGTCTACATCGAGAAGCCGACCACCGTGATCGATACCACCATCGTCCGCGAGGACGGCATCTACTACCGCTTCACCAAGGACGAGAAGCACAAGGCGATCACGCTCGAGCACAGCCGAGACCTGATGGACGGCTGGAAGGAGGTGGAGGACTTCTCACTCGGCAAGCTGACCGGCTACGAAGGGCCGACCTGCTTCCGGCTCAAGCCGAAGACGGACGGCGGCGAGGGCGACTGGTGCCTGCTGCTCGACTGGTACGCCACCGGGCGGGGCTATCAGCCGTACGTGACCGACGACCTGATGAGTGGAAACTTCATCGAGCGCGAGAAGATGCATTTCCCCTTCCACCCGGTGAGGCACGGGACGGTGATGCCGGTGACCCGCGAGGAGATGGCCCGGCTCGGCCGGAAATGGGGCAAGCTCGAGGTCGGATCGACCTCGCCGTCGGTGAAGTCGAACAATCTCGTGCTGGACACCGGGGCGCGGACGATCGAGGTGCCGGTACTTCCGGGGACGGACCTTTCGGATTTCGATCCCGGCCTGAAGGCGAGCTTCGGTACCGAGGTGGCGCCCGCGGGACCGCAGGACTTCTCGAAGGGACCGGTCGGCTACACGGTGGGCGGCGAGGACTATCAGGTCTCCGTCGTCGAGAACCACAACCCGGTGCTGACCGGCTACTTCGCGGATCCCGACGTGATCTGGTCGGAGAAGGAGCAGAAGTACTACATTTATCCGACCAGTGACGGCTTCGACGGCTGGTCGGGGACGTACTTCAAGGCCTTTTCCTCCCCGGATCTGGTCCACTGGAAGGACGAGGGGGTGATCCTCGATCTGAAGAAGGACGTCGACTGGGCCGACCGGAACGCCTGGGCGCCCTGCATCATCGAGAAAAAGATGAACGGTGGGTTCCGCTACTACTACTATTACACGGCGGCGCAGAAGATCGGGGTGGCCGCGGCGGATCACCCGACCGGTCCGTTCCGGGATCTCGGCAAGCCGCTGATCGACTTCCGGCCCGAAGGGGTGAACGGCGGTCAGGAGATCGATCCGGATGTCTTCCAGGACCCGGTGTCCGGCAAGTGCTACCTCTACTGGGGGAACGGTTACATGGCGGTGGCCGAACTGGAGGACAACATGGCCGCGATCAAGAAGTCGACCATCCGGGTGATGACGCCCGACCCGACCTTCCGCGAGGGAGTGCACGTGTTCCATCGCAAGGGCATCTATTATTTCCTCTGGTCGGAGGACGACACCCGCAGTCCGAACTACCGGGTGCGCTACGCCATGGCCGAGTCGCCGACCGGGCCGTTGGAGATCCCCAAGGACAACCTGGTGATCGCTCGCGAGGACGGCGAGGGGATCTACGGCACGGGCCACAATTCGACCGTCGGAGTGCCCGGGACCGACGAGCGCTATCTCGTGTATCACCGGTTCACGTATCCGCAGGGGATCGCGATGGGTGATCGCGCCGGTTTCCACCGGGAGGTGTGCATCGATCGGATGGAGTTTGAAGCCGATGGAGGGATCCGGCGTGTGACGCCGACGCATCAGGGTATCGAGCCGGTGTCGCGGTAGAGGCGCGTGGGGCGGGTCTTTCTCGCGACCTTTCAGGCCGCGGGGTGCTTCGGAACCGCGACGCCCCGGGGCCGTTGGCCCCGGGCTTTGTTCTGTCGACCCTTCGGGCCGATCGGCCCGGTAGCCGGATTCTACCGGGTGAGGATTGGGAGTGGCGGCCTCCAGGCGCCCTGAGCCGGAGTGGCGCTTGTCGAAGCGCCATGCGCCGGGTGGGCGATCTCCGGTCGCCCAGCGGCTGGCTTCGGGCTGTGGCCTGTCGGCCCTTCGGGCCGTGGCTGGATCAGTCGGGAAGACGGGTTTCGGGCGGGCCGTCGTAGGAAGGGGTGAGGCCTCCGAGGTCGATCACGATCTTGTCGACGACGATGCCGGGAGCGCTGGCGATGAGTTCGAGGGTGTGCCAGCCGGGCTTGAGTTCGGAGGGGAGTTTCTTCGCGAGGTAGGTCGCGTTGGAGAGCACCTCGCGGTTCCAGGCGTCGGACTTCGGTTTCGGGTCGGGCGCCCGGAGTTCGATCGGGTCGCCGTCGTCGAGCGTGATGGCGACACGGCGCTCCTTGCCCTCGACCGGGTGGGTGGGAAGCAGACGCAGGCGGAGGGTGGCGGGGCCGCCGGTTGAGACGTGGAAGCGGTAGGAGACGCTCGGTTCTCTCTCGAGCGTGGCCGGCAGGGGGGTGATGGCGTTTCCCGTGCGTCCGAGACCGGGGACGATCTGCCAGCCTCCGTCGTCGGCATCCCGTCTGCCGGTGAAATGGCCGGCGTGGATGGAGACCACACCACCGTGTTCGAAGAAGCCGGGGCCTTCGAGTCCGGCGGGGGGCGTGGGTGGGGTTGAGGTTTCCTCGACCGGAGGAGAGTCCGCGATCTTCAACTCCTTCAGTTGCTGTGCGAAAGGTGTGGGCTGGAAGCGGATCCAGTCGCGACGGGAGACGCCGTGGGCGGTGATGATGTGGCGCCATTTTCCGTCGGACACGCCTTCGTTGTAGCGGCGGGTGAGGTCGTGGATCTCGCGGTCGGCGGCCTTGGCGTCTTCGAGCGCCTCGGGGTGACCGCGACGGGTGAGTTCGAGGCCGAAGTATCGCCGGTTGGCGGCGTCGGCGCAGGCGATCGGATAGGTGATCAACTGGAAGGCGGCATCCTGCGCAGCCTCGGGGAGGCGGGCCACGGTCTGCGTGGCGTCGTGCCGCAGGGCCTGACAGGCGTCGAGGCGGTCGTTGATTTCGCGGGTGGTCATCGCGCTCGGCTGATAGGGCGTGAGCGAGAGGTGCCACTGGAGGTGCTCCGGCTTGCGGGCGGTGGCGAGGTGCTGGTGGCGCCGCCAGAGATCGGCGACGGCCTGTGCATGTTCGACCCCGAAGCACTCGGCGGTGAAGCGTTTCAGGAACCCGACGGCGGATTCCGGGCCGTGGTCGTCGGCGTGCCAGGCGAGGTCGAGGAACCACGCGGTGGAGAGTTCGTGGCCCTTGAGGTCGCCGACGTTGCCGATCCAGACGTCGCATGCACCGAGCTCCCAGGCGCGCTTCATCTCCGACCAGACGAGGGCGGTCGATTGCGAGTCGAACCACAGCCACGACAGCGGGCTGCCAAGGTAGGAGAGGTGGTAGTAGACGCCGCTGCCTCCGGGGCGGGCGCGTTCGGCTTCGGTGGCGAAATGGCGGATGTAGCCGAAGTTGTCGTCGGGCCAGACCAGGGTGACGTCGTCCGGCACGTCGAGCCCGGCCTGGTAGTCGTCGAGGACTTCCTTGTAGGGGCAGAAGATCTGGCCGATCTCGGCGAGGTCACGGTCGAGGTGTTTGGAAAGGAGGCCGCGCTGGTCGTCGAAGATGCGCTCGAGGGTGGCGATGCGTTCCTTTTGTCCCCTGGGGCCGACGATCGCGCTGTCGTGGATGCCGCGCATGCCGAGGGTGAAGAGGCTTTCGCCGGCGGCTCGTTGCCTCACCCGTTCCTCCCAGTAGCCGAGCACCTCGTCGCGGTGGGTGAGGTAGTTGTAGTGGCTTTTGTCGGTGGCCCACTCGCCGACGTTGTTGCGCAGCATCGGTTCGGCGTGGGAGGAACCGACGACGATGGCGTGGTTGTCTGCGGTCTCGTTGTTGCCCGGGACCTGGAAGAAGGGCGTGGTGCAGGGGTGCATCGCGGGCCAGATCGCGTTGGCTCGGAGGCGGAGGAGGAGTTCGAAGATCCGGGCGTAGGTCTCGGGGCCGAGCTTGCCGGTCCCGGGGTCGTGGGTCTTCGTCGCCCACGGGTGGAGGCCCCAGCCTTCGTCGTTGAGGAAGATGCCGCGGTATTTCACGGCGGGGGATTCGGTGGGCCCTTCGCCGGGAGCGAGGTGGAGGGACTCGCGCTTCTGGACCGGCACGTCGGCCCACCAGTGCCAGGGCGAGACGCCGATTCGACGGGAAAGATCGTAGATGCCGTAGGCGAGGCCGCGGGGGTCGGAGCCGGCGATGGTGAGGGTGTCGGCGGTGGCGGTGAGCCGGTAGGTTTCCCAGTGGTCGGTGGCGGTGAGGCGGAGGGAGACGAGAGGGGATGCCGGCTGAAGTCGGCGCACCGTGAGCTGTGGCCGGACGCCGGTGACGCGCTCGATGTCGTCGGCGAGGTCCTCGGCGGCGAGGCGGACGACCTCGGGGGCGTCGGCCGGGAGGTGGATGGCGGCGGCCTTGCCGTCGGCGACGAGCGGGAAGCTGTCCGGTGAAGCCGGGGTGAGTTCGAGGGCGGCGTGGGCGGTGGCGAGGAGAAGCGGCAGGATGCCGCTGGAACGGACTGCGGCTGGAAGCCGCAGCCACCTTGAAGTGAGGAGGCGCATGATGTTCTCAGGTGGGAGGCGGCAGGATGCCGCCGGGACCGCCTGCGGCAGGATGCCGAAGCCACCTTACGGTGCGGTCTCGACGCGGTAGAAGGCGCGAGAAGCGGTGGCGGCGGGGTCGATGAAGGTCTCGGTGGCGTTGGTGCCGGGTTTGGTCTGGCCCGGAACATCGCTCCACCCGGAGAGGGTTCCGGATTTCCGCAGCGTGAAGTCCCGCCCGGCGGGGAGGAACATGTCGAGTTCGACGGTGGCGCCGGCGCGGCGAATGTCCTTGATGCGCAGGGCGAGGTGCGGATGGCCGGAGACGGCGACGCCGATGGTGCGGGTCATGGTCACGCTGTTGCCCGTGACGGTCACCTCGATCTCGGCAAGCCCGGTGTAGCCCGCAGTCGGGGTGAACTCGGCGATGTCACGGTCGGTGGTGGTGGTGCCGTGGGTGGTCGAGACGACGGCGAAGGAGGGATTGGTGAAGCCCCGGCCGAGCGACGAGAGGTCGAAGCGCAGTGGGGTGTCGGGCGCCGTGTGGTGGTGGGTTTGCGCCATCCAGTTCAGGTAGTCCTCGAGGCGGGTGAAGCCGTCCTGGTCGGGATCGGCGTGGGCTTCCGAGAAGTCGGGCGACTGGAGATCGGAGCCGTGAAGTTGCTCCCACCAGTTCGGCATGCCGTCGCCGTCGCCGTCCCAGTCGGCGGGGCGGGATTCGCCCGGGTAGTTCTCCCAGCCGCCGACGTCGGCCTGCGAGTTCGGCAGCCCGGGCGACCCGCCGTAGGGACCCTGGCCGGTGTAGGTGAAGGTGCCGGTGCGGGTTTCCTCGATCACGCGGGCGTCGTGTTCGTCGAGCATCGGCCGGGTGCAGCCGACGTCCGAGAGGACGCGGCGGTAGGCCTCCGCGGCGGTGTGGGTGGTGACGTGGGAGTCGAAGAAGGGCGCGGTGACCCACACCGGATACTCCGTCGGGACCGAGCCTCCGTTGCTGCCGGCGACCGTGCGTCCCGCGGCCTGGTCGGCTTCGGTGAAGTAGCCGGGCATGACGTTGCCGCTCATGTAGTACTGCTGGGTGCCGGGGAAGTTGTCGTAGGTCGGGTTGAGCGCGGTGAAGATCGTGCTGGCGGCTCCAGGCTTGTAGTAGTTGTTGACGAAGTTGACCTCGTGGGCGCCGCCGTCGGTGGTGCGGTTGCCCCAGTTGTAGACGACGTTGTTGCGGATATCGAGCCGGCCGGCGAACTCGCCGTCGGCGTCGAGCCCGCCGCCGAGCGACCAGTTGCGGCCTTCGTTGTGGGCGAGAAGATTGTGGTGGTAGCTGCCGATGTCGCCGCTGATGGTGGCGGCGTAGCCGTGTTCGGTGCCGGGCGGGTAGTTCTGGTGGCCGGCGATGTTGAGGCATTCGGAGATCAGGGTGTTCTGGAGGGTGATGTTGCCGGCGCCGCGGCCGCTGAAGGCCTCGTCGATGGACCAGCTGATCGAGCAGTGGTCCATGATGGAGTGGTCGCATCCGGCGAGGCCGCCGCCATCGATGGTGGCGCCGCTGATGTCGCCGGGGCGGTTGCGGATGAAGCGGACGATGGTGTCGTCGGACCCGCTCAGGCCGAGGGCGTAGCCGCGGATGGAGATGCCCTTGCCTGGCGCGGTCTGGCCGGCGATGGTGACGTGGTCGTCGCTGAGCGTGAGTTTCCGCACGAGCGTGATGAGCCCGGGAATGTCGAAAACGATCGTGCGCGGGCCGTCGACCTCCTCGATGGCGTGGCGCAGGGTGCCGGGAACCGGGGTGGCTCCCTCGGCGTAGTCTTCGAGCGAGGTGATGTGAACGATATCGCCGCCTCGACCGCCGCGGGCGAAGCGCCCGTAGCCCTCGGCTCCGGGGAAGGCGAGCGTGCGGGGGCGGAAGGACCAGACGGTGCCGCGGGTCGTTTCCGAAGCCGTGTTGATCTGATCCACGCGCCAGTAGTAGGTGGCGTGCGGATCGGCGACGGCGACCGTGTGGGCGGTGGAGGTCGGTTCGCCGAGGGTGATCAGGGGGGTGGTGGCGTTGGCCACGGTGTCGCGGTCGGTGCCGAAGTAGAGGGCGTGGGTGGCGGTGTCGCCGGCGAGCGCGGCGTCCCAGGAGAGGGTGACCGTGCCGTCGTCGGCGTCGAGGTGACCGTCGCGGTCGGCCGGCGAGGGGTTGCCGGCGGCCTGATACAGGTTGGGCGTATCGACCTCGAAGCCGTTGATCATCGGGTTGCCGATCGTGAAGGCGCCGGATGCCGGCTCGGCGTCGAAGAGAAAGGTGGTCGTGTCGGCGGGTCCGGTGACGTTGAAGGTGAGGTAGGAGATGGCGGCGGAGACCTTGTCGGCGGCGTTGACCGTCTGAGGGAGGTCGTCGTGGGCGAGCGTGCCGTTGACGTGGACATCCAGCGGGGCGACGGAGCCTGGAGACCACCCGCCGTCGGCGCCGTTGTGGTAGGTCAGCAGCGTGTGTTCGCCGGCTTCGAGGCCGGTGATCGTCATCTCCAGCTGCCCGCCACCGGCGAAGGTGCGGGGATCGACGGTGAGGCCGTCGCCGATGAGCTTGGCGTTGCCGCTGGCGGCGGCGTTGTCGTAGAGGAAGGTGATGCCGGTGCCTCCCGCCGATTGAGAGGTGGCGGTCTGGGCGAAGGTGACCGTGACGCTCTCGCCGGTGGTCGTGGTGAACGTGCGGGCGATGGGTGCGGTGCCGCTGGCCGAGGTGGCGCCGTCGTAGGAGCCCTGGCTCCACTTGGTGAAGCCCGGTTCGGTGTAGTTGTCGCCGTTCTTCGTGTCGCGGTTGATGTCGACCCTCAGCTCGCCGGCGGTGAGGGCGAGGGGAAGCAGCAGTGGAAGGAGGCGGTGCATGAGAGGATCAGGCGGCAGGATGCCGCCGTGACGGCCTGCGGCTGGAAGCCGCAGCGACCACGCTACGGGGTCACGAGGACACGGTAGAAGCGGGTGCCGTGGGTGGCGCCGCCGGGGTCGGTGAAGGGCTGGACGGTGCCGTTGCCGGTCTTGGCGGCCCCGACGTCATGCCAGGAGTCCGACTCGAGGCTGTCGGACCACTGAAGCTGATAGGTGTGGCCCTCGAAGGTCGGGAGCGAGAGGGTGAAGTCGTTGCCGCTGATACCGAAGGTTTCGAGATCGAGTCCGGAAGAGTCGATGATGATCCCGTTGTTGATCAGGTTGGCCGGGACCTCGCCGTCGGCCGTCAGGAGGTCGAGCACGCCGTTGTTGTAGAAGGTGTCGGTGGTGGAGAGCACGGAGCCGGACGTGAGGCGGGCGGTGCCGTTGTTCACCACGACGCCGTCGAGCAGCAGGGTTCCCGAGCTGCAGAGCAGGGTTCCGTCGTTGGTGAGTTCCCCCCGGATCGTTCCGGGGCCGAGCAGGGTGGCGCCGGGGGCGATCTGGACGCTTTCGGTTTCGAGTGTGCCGCCGTCGAGTTCGAGCACGGCTCCGTCCTCGACCTCGGTGCCGCCGGTGATCGTGAGCGACCCGGGTAGCGCGAGGGTGCCGGACTCGACGAGGATGGAGCCGGGGTAGTCGGAGGTCCCGCCGAGGCAGAGGCGTCCGCTGCCGACCTTCTCGATCCGAAGTCCGGAGAGGTCGCCGCCGTTGGAGATGGTGCCGTCGAAGCAGGTGTCGAGGCCGAGGGCGCCGATGCGGTAGGTGGTGGAGGTGGTGCCGGAGCCGGACTGGCGGCCGTTGAGGTGGGTGCCGGAGCCGCCGGAGAGGGCCCCGAGCTCGATGAGCTTGTCGCCGTTGCGGTTGGTCAGGGTGGCGCCGGCGCTGCCGAGGTCGAAGTGGGCGGCGGGGCTGCCGAAGTTGACGTCCTGGGCGGCGACCGTGCCCGAGTTGAGCCTCAGCATTCCCGAGCCGGTGCCGAAGTCGAGGGTGCCCGAAAAGCCGGACATCGGGCCCTTGAGGCTGAGGATGCCGGCCACCCCGGAGAAGTCGACGGTCGGGAAACCCGTGCTCGCGAAGGTGGCTCCGTAGTCGTCGACGATCGTACTATTGCCGCCGTAGGAGGAGGCGACGGCGCAGTCTCCGGTGATGAGGAAGGAGTTGTCGAGGAAGGTCGCGGAGCCCGGGAGCTGGAGTTGGCCGCCGGACATCTCCACCAGTCCGGTGCCGAGGCCGACGACGGAGTTCGTGAGAATGAGGTTGCCGCCGGAGATCCGGGTGCCGCCGGAGTAGGTGTGGGTCGAGGTGCCCGACAGGGTCAGGGTGCCGGGACCCGACTTCTCGAGGGACATCGGGCCGGCGAGATGGCCCGAGCCGGTGAAGTTGTAGCTGCGGGTGGCGTTGTCGACGATGACATCGCGGGGTTGCAGCTCGCCGATCAGGTTGACGGTGCCGTTGGAGGCGGCATCGGTGAAGCGGGCGAGGTCCAGGTTGTAGAAGGTGCTGCCGCTGAAATTGGCGGTGCTGTTGAGGTCCCAGTCCCAGCCGGAGTTGCCTTGCCAGGTGAGGTCCGCCGCGTTGCCGGTGACCTCGAGCCAGACGTAGCCGCCGGCGGTGCCGCTGGCGGTGCGGTTGACCGAGAACGACTGCCGGATGGTCGGCGGGGCCTCGGTCTCGACAAACATGCTCATCGCGCCGACGCGGTAGAGCGGCACGCCGGGAGCGCAGTCGATCAGCTTGTAGATTCCGGCTCCGAGCACGCCGTCGGCGAAGCGGATGTGGAAGGTGTTGTCGCCGCTCATGTCGGCGTAGCCGCCGGTGATGTGGAGCCGGTCGTTGTCGCCGGCGGGTGAGTCGGAGAGGTCGAAGTAGAGCTCGTTGTTGTCGATGTCGATCCCGCCGCCGATCGTGAGATCGTCCGGGTCGGGGGACACCATGGCGCCGGGATCGAGCGTGGCGAAGCCGCCGATGTCGAGGCTGCCGGCGACCAGGGCGCCGTCGCGGACCACGAGGTCGTTTCCGATCGAACCGTCGCCGTCGAGCGTCGTGCCGGTGCCGACGTACACGGTCGAGCTGTTGGCGAGGGAGCCGGGAAGGTGGATGGAGCCGCCGTAGATGGCGGTGACGCCGCTGTAGGTGTTGTCGCCCGACAGCGTCAGGGTGCCGTTGCCGTACTTGTCGACACCCGTGGTTCCCGTGAGGCCGTCCATGATGACGCCGGCGAACTCGGTGTCATCGTTGAGCGCGCCGATTTGCCAGGTGGTGGTGCCGCCGAGGTAGGCGCCGCGAAGGCGCGAGTTGGCGTCGCCGCTGAGGGCCCCGATGCCGTACGGATTGCCGCCGGAATTGTTGCCGTTGAACAGGTCGATGCCCGAGAGGTGGACACGGGCGTTTGGGAAGCCGTTGAAGTCGCCGGGGTTGTCGCTGAAGACGATGCGTCCGCCGTTTCCGGGGGCGGTGGCCCCACCGGAGATGTTGACGTTCCCGGTGCATCCGGCGGACGAGCCCCGGAGGTAAGCCCGGCCCTCGGTGCCGAGGGTGGAGGGCGAGAAGATGTTGAAGGTGCCGCCGCCGGAGAAGGATCCGTTGATATTGATGCGGGAGGAAAGGTTCAGGTTTCCGACCGCACCCGCCTCGACGACGATGTCGGGTTCGAGGGTGAGATAGTTGCTGCCGGTGTTGTCGTTGAGCGTGCTGCCGCCGGTGAAGCGGATGGGGCCGCCCCCGAGATTGCCGCCGTTGTTGAGCACCGTCTCGCCACCGTTGAGGTAGGTGCCGGTGGCCGAGCTGACGAAGGTGTCGAGCGTGAGGGAGGTGTCGGAGGCCTTGGTGAGACTGGTCGCGACGGAAAGGGTGCCGGGTCCGGTGAAGTGGTAGTCCTGCGAGCCGGTGACGGTGACCGAGTTCGGCGAACGGGTGCCGCTGATGGCGACGGGCGAGGCATCGCCCCGGTCGTCGAAGAGGGCATTGTCGCCGTCGTTGAAGGAGGTCGGCGAATCCGTGGCCCAGTTGAACGTGGCGGTGTCCCAGGTGTTGCCGGCGAGGCCTCCCTCCCAGTGGATGTCGCGGGGCAGGGCGCTGACCGTGACCAGCAGGGCGAAGGGTTGGGTCCACGAAGAGCCGTCGTTGACGGTGAAGTCGAAACCGGCGCGCCCGTCGAAGTTCAGGGTCGGCGTGAACGTCACGATCGGGCCGGTGGCCGACGGAGTGGTCCCGTTGGCGGCGAACTGCTGGATGCTGCCGTTCGACACCGAACTAATGCTGAACGCGGCGTTGGACGCGAAGCCGTAGGTGTAGCGCCGGAGATCGACGGTGATCGAGGAGGTGACTGCCGTGGTGTTCTTGGCGACGACTCCGTGGGGGATGGATTTGAAGTGAAGATACTCCTCGAGATAGGTGTAGCCGGTCGGCGTGCCGGGCGGGAAGAAGGTGCCGGCGGTGCTGGCGAAGGCCGTGTTGTGGTCCTGGACGACGGGGTTCGAGCCGAGCGCGGACTCCCAGATGTCGGGCATGCCGTCGAGGTCGGTGTCGAGCGGCGGGGCGGTCGATTCGAGCGTGCCGAAGCCGCTGTTGGACACGGGCAGGTCGGACTCGCGGGAGATGCGCGAATGAATCTGGTTGGCGACGTTTCCGAAAAGGAGCGTATCGACCTCGTCGCGCAGGGTGCCGGCGTGGTTGGCGCTCATGCGCACGGCGCCGGCCTGGGAAAGCACCTTCTTGTAGGCGGTGAGCGGGTCGTCGATGGTCGCGGCGATGTTTCCCGAGGCACCGGCGAAGGGGGTGGTCGCCTTCACGTAGCGGTTGGCTCCGGACGGGTCGCCCGGCTGGAACTCCGAGCCGCGGACGATGGCGTAGCCCTTGTCGGTGCCGTTCAGCAGCCCGTCGCCGTCGGCGTCGTGCAGGCAGTCATCGAGATAGAGCGAGAAATTCGGGTTGCCGTTGCGGTCGACGGTCGCCTTTTCGAGAGCGTAGTTGTCGGTGTAGGTCGGCGGTGACAGGAAATAGGAGCCGATGACGTTCGCTTTCCACGGGGCCGGGGTCTGGGAGTCGCCCATGATGAAGCCGATGCCCCAGTCGAAGGTCACGTTGTTGATCCACTCGAGCAGTCCGTAGGGCCGGGCCTTCGGGTTGCGGGTGTGATGGTGGGCCCACAGCGAGTCGATGCAGGACCCGCGGTCGAGATCCCACAGCCCGCCGGCGTTGTGGCTTTCCAGTCCCCAGGCGCTGAGCGAGCGCTGCATGGTGAACTTGTCGAGCGTGCTGTTGAAGAAGGAGATGTTCTCGTCGGTGCTGAACTGCATCGAGACGTGGTCGACGATGGAGTCGTGGGCCGAGGAATCGACGTTAAGGCAGTCGCCGCCGCCGCCGTACTTGCCGTGGCGGATGCGGAGGTTGCGGATCACGCAGTTGTCGCCGGTGATGCGCACCGTGCCGTCGCGCAGGCCGATGCCGTCGCCGGGAGCCGTCTGGCCGGCGATGGTGACGTTGTCCTGGACGATGCGGAGGTTCGAGCCGGGAAGCGAGATGTAGCCGCTGACCGCGAAGACGATGGTACGGCCGGCCGAGGGGGCGGTTTCCACGGCCTCGCGCAGTGAGCCGGCACCGTTGCTGTTGAGGTTGGTGACGACGTAAACGTCACCGCCGCGGCCGCCGTTGGCGTGTCCGCCGAAGCCCTCGGCGCCGGGGAAGGCCGGGATCTGGGCAAGGACGGGGAGGGCGAGGAGGGTCAGGAAGCTGGAGAGGATTCGGGTCATGGGTGAAGGGGTTGGGCGGCGGGACGGTCCCGCGCATTCGGGGCTGGAAGCCGCAGCCACGGTCAGAACCGGTGGTGGAAGGGCGCGGCGGGCAGGCCCTCGGAGTTGAAGAGGTTGGCGGTGTCCGGGTTGTCGGCCCAGGCGTAGCGGACCTCGGCCGGATGCTCGATGGCGCGGTGGCGGACGATCACCTCGTCGCCGTCGATGCGGGCGTCAGCCCAGTGAAACTCCCCGTCTTCCCCGGCGAGGGCGAAATGTTTCAGGACCCGGCCTTTGGCGACGAGACCGTCGGCGACGTGGTCGAAGGTGAGGTGGACCGCACCCGACTCGACGGTTGCGGATTTCAGTGTGGGACCGCAGGGGACGAAGGGACGCCCGTAGGTATGGGCGAGAGCGAGACGGGCGAGCCGGTGGCCGACGTCCTGCTTGTTGCGCGGGTGGATGTCCTTGGCGTCGCCGATGTCGGTGGTGACCGCCATGCCGGTGTTGGGCAGGGAAAGGGAGGCGGCCTGTGAGGCGCGCATGGTGGCCAGCGAGCTGTCGGCCGGCTCCGGTTGGGCTTCCTTGTAGGCGGCGAGCTGGACGAAATAGAAGGGGAAGTCGCCGCGCCCCCAGCGACCGCGCCAGTCCTCGATGAGGGCCTGCTGGAGTCGGGGATAGAGCTCGCGGGTGTCGAGGTTCGACTCGCCCTGGTACCAGATCGCACCGCGAATGCCGTAGGGGATGACCGGATGGATCATGCCGTTGAAGAGCACGGTCGGGCTGTGACGATGAAGGTAGGGGTTCGGGTGCTCCGGACGTTTCCGCTCCCCGAGGGCCTCGCCGTATTTCAGGAAAAGGTCCGGGTGGTCGCGGAAGTAGCGGTAGCGTTGGTTGAGGTTCTTGAGCAGAGGAGCGATCTCGTCGTCGGAGCCGAGCATCGAGCGACTGGTCCAGGCCTCGATCTTGCTGCCGCCGTAGGCACAGGTGATGAGACCGACGGGGACCTTCAACTCGGCATGGAGGTCGCGACCGAAGAACCAGGCGGCAGCGGAGAAATCGGCGACGGATTCCGGGGTGGCGAGGGTCCAGGATCCCGCGACGTCCGGCTGGGGATGTTCGCGGAAGGTGGCCGCGGCGGTGAAGAGGCGGATTCCGGGCACGTCGGCCCGGGTGAGCTCCTTCTTCCAGTCGCGGGTCCCGGCGTAAGGGACGCGCTCGGTCGGGGCGACGGTGAACTCCATGTTCGACTGACCCGAGCAGAGCCAGACCTCGCCGATCATGACATCGGTGAAGGTCTTCGTGGTGGCGGCGGCGACCTCGAGGGTGAATGGACCGCCGGCCGGCTGGGCGGGGAGTTTCACCGACCACGTGCCATCATCGCCGGAAGTGGTCGTGGCCCGGTTGCCCGCGAGGGAAACCGTGACCGAGGTTCCGGGGCGGGTGCGGCCCCAGACGGGGATCGGGGCGTCGCGCTGGAGGACCATGTGGTCGGCGAAGACATGCGGCGTCCAGCAGTCGGCGTCGCGCAGGTAGGAACCGAGATCGGTGCCGTCGAGTTGACGCAGCTGGTCGGCGAGAACGCGCGCATTGAAGGCGGCGCCATCGGGCGAGGTGTGGGTGTGGTCGGGGGTGGCGAAGAGGCGGTCGACCTCCTCTTTCCCCAGGGCATCGTAGTGCTCGGCGAGCACGCGGTTGAAGGGAACGAAGGGCACCTTCTCCTGCTCGGCGACCTGGCGTGCCCAGAGCGCGTAGTCGCCGCCGCTGCGGCGGATCCGGCCTTCACCGTCGCGCTTGTTGCGGGGGATGAGCGAGACGATGATGGGATGGGCGCCGGCTTTCCTCGCGGTCTCGCAGTAGTTTCGCAGATACCAGCCGTAGGTCCGCACCGTCTCGCGCTCGCCCGTTTGCTCGACCACGCCGCGCTCGGTCTCATGGCCGGAGCCGGGGATGCTGGCCCTCGGGCGGTTTCCGGTGAACATGTCGCCGCCATCGTTGTGGCCGAACTGCATCAGCACGTAGTCGCCCTTCCGGATGTTGGCGAGAATCGCGTCCCAGCGGCCTTCGTTCAGAAAGGAACGGCTGCTGCGGCCGCCGATGGCACGGTTGACGACCTCGATCTTCGCCGGGTCGAATTCGGCCACCAGCGGGTCGCCCCAGCCCATCTGACCACCACTCTGGGTGCGGACGGTGGAATCACCGATGATCCACAGCGTCGGCCTGGCGCCCGCGGTGAGCGCCATCAACAAAACAAGCAGCAGAATCCGCATGGGGAGACGTTGCACCCTTCACCGGTTTTGCGCGATAACCCGTTGGGGGAGTCAGGGTTTCAGGGGAATCAGCCGGACCGGCCCGAGGAGCCCCGAAGGCAGCGGTTTCCAGCCCGAGGCGTCGAAAGGTTTGTAGTCGATGTTGACGAAGTTGATCTCGTGGAAGGCCTTCCACTCGACACCGCGGCGGTCGGCGTCGGCGATGCGGTTGGCGGCAAGGTTGGTGACCTCGATCTCGAGGGTGTTTTCGCCGTCTTCCAGCACCCCGGAAACATCGAACCGATGGGGCGGGAAGAAGGAGCTTCCGAGCGGCTTGCCGTTGAGGGTCACGCGGCAGGTTTCGGCGACCTTGCCGAGGTCGAGCAGGAAGGGGCCGGGCGATGCTTCGAAGGTGGTGCGGTAGCGGACGGTGCCGGAGAAATTGCGCGCCGTCTCGCCACGGGACGTCCACGAGTCGAGCGAGTCGCTGGTGAAGGCGTCGGGCAATTCGGGGCCGCCTTCGATGAACTCGACCTGCCACGGGCCGGCGACGGGGACGGGATCCCCTGCAGCGGTGAAATCGATCCAGGCCCGGGCGATGTTGGGGGTGGTGGTCGAGGTGCGCAGCAGGCGGGTTTCGCCGGGCCCGAGGTGGAAGCGGATCCGGCCGTCGGTGACGCGGGGGGTTCCGTTGCGTCCGGGACGCGAGGGGTCGATGAAGAGCGCCGAGGCGAAGGGGGTGGTGAGGGCGATCGATTCGTCGATGAGTTCGTCCGTGTGGTTGACGAGGAACCAGGAGTGGCCGTCGTCGGTCGAGCGGCGGACGAAACGGATGCCGTGACGGGTCATTGGTTCGGGATGGATGTCGTGTTCCCCCAGCGCGCGGAGCAGGGGGGCGGGATCGCCGGGTTCGTCCGGATCGGGTTCACCGGCCAGCGAGAGGATGGTGGCGCCGCCCTTCTGCAGCGCGGTGCATTTCTCGTCAAAGGACTCGGGCGAGCGGACGTGCTCGGGGATGAGGAGGAGGTCGTAGCGGTTGCCGCCGAGCAGGATTTTTCCGTCCTCGACCCGGGACTTCTGCAGCAGCCGGTCCGAGACGAAGTCGCAGGGGATGCCTTGCTCCCACAGCATCATCGCGATGCGGTGGAAGGCGGAGCCGTGCAGCCACTCGTTCTGGTTGTGGATGGTGAAGAGCGGAAGCTTGTCGGCGGGTTCCGCCCACAGATCATCAACCGGGAAGTAGAGCAGGACGGAGGTGTCCGGACGGCCCGACTGGAGTTCCGTCTGGACGGTTTGGATGTAGTGATTGAAGGCCGGGAGGTCGCGCCACAGGCCGCCGTTTTCGCCCATGTGGGTCGAGGCGTAGAACAACCAGCCGGGCCAGACGGCATCCTCGGGCGAGTAGGGGATGCCGTGGAAGAAGAGATGGTTCACGCCGCCGAGCCACAGGAAGTCGGCCGCCGCCTTGAGTTCGGCAGGCTTCACCTGGAAGTGCTCGTCGAGCCAGGTGAACGACTCGGCGGAGACGAGCTTGCGGCCGGTCACGTGGGCGGCCGAGGCGGCGAACTTGAGCATCGGGATCTGCTCGTCCTCGACGTGGCGGAAGATCTCGGTCTCGGGGATGTCGGCGACGGCGTAGTGGTCGAGCAGGTTGCCGGGCGAACCATGGGCCTGGTTGCGGGTCAGCGAGCCGCGCTCGTTGGCCCAATCGTGCCACGTCTCGAGGTACTGGCGGTGGAGGCGGTCGAGGGTGGCGCGGTAGTCGTGGTGGATGTCGGCGATCTCCCGCGGCTGGCCTTCGCCGAAGAACGCGGGCAGGCGGTCGGCGAAGTCATACCCGTGGTCGGTGCGGAAGGCCTCGACGAAGTCCGGCGTCCAGGCCGCCCCGTAGTACTCGAAGGAATCGTGGAAGTGGGCGCGGGGTTGGGGAGCACGCAGGCGGTCGAGGGGTTTGTCGAAGTGGGCGAGATACTTTGCCAGCGAGTCGGGCGAGAACGGATCGACCACCGGCCCGGCCGCGCCGGGGGCGGCGCGCTTGACCTTCTGGATCGGGGACTTGGTGAAGATGCCGTAGAGGCGGGCGCCGCCTTGCGGGGCCTCCCAGCGCAGGATGCCCTTCCGGACGTGGTCGAGCAGATCGACCGGGTCGCCCTGCTCCGGCCAGGCCCGGAGCAGGAGTCGGTCGCCGGCGGGAAGCTGGAGCTCGACCGGGCCGGCCGGGAGTTCCTTCTCGACCGGGATCAGCGAGTG
Organism: Verrucomicrobiia bacterium; assembly: GCA_030431475.1. Classification (GTDB taxonomy): domain Bacteria; phylum Verrucomicrobiota; class Verrucomicrobiia; order Verrucomicrobiales; family Akkermansiaceae; genus Haloferula. The sequence goes on from JAUIJD010000002.1 coordinate 46,987, forward strand.
CGAGGCCATTTCCGGCGTCACCCAGGGTCCGCCGAAGGGCCAGCCGGTGCCCGTGGTGAGGTCGAGCCCGAGGCCGAGGCGCGCGCATTCCTTCGAGGTGTGGTCGAGCATGGCCGTCCATTCCTTGGAGAGAAACTCGAGGTCGCGGTCCTCGTAGCCCTTCGCGCCGTAGATCGGGCAGATCTCGACGCCGCCGATGCCGGCTTCGGCGAAGGACTCGAGCTGGCGGGTGAGGTTCTTTTCATCGACCCCGCTGCCGAGCCACCACCAGCGCGTCCAGGGCTTGGCGGTGTCAGGTTCGGCCGAGAGCGGGGCGGCGAGGGCGAGCAGGGAAAGAAGGAACAGGCGCATGGGTTTCGCGGTGAGCTTGGCGGGTTGGTCCAGCATCCGGAATCCCGCATTTGTGGCAAGGGGGCAATTGCCCTCCCCGAGAGGGGTATTGATGAAGTGGTGGCAGCGTGGCTTTCTCAGGACGATCCTTGCACCAGCCTTCCGGTGCGAGGGCCGTCGCATTCCCATCATGAAGCTCATTCCCGCCGCTCTTGCCCTCACCAGTCCGCTGTTCCTGCCCTTGGCGGGCGCCGAAAGCAGCGACCCTTTCGACGGGTGGCCGGAGGGCGCCGCGCCCGAGGTGGTGGGGGAGCGGGTCGCGAAGGACTTCTTCACCCGCAAGTTCCGCTATCAGACGAACCCGGCGAAGGCGCATCACGGCCTGATCTATCCGGAGGCCTGCGTGTGGTATGGCGCGCTGACCTTCGCCCGCGAGGCGGGGAAGGAGGAACTGCAGAAGGATCTGATCGAGCGCTTCAAGCCGTATCTCACGCCGCCGGAGTCGCAGCACGTCAATCACCGCAACCATGTCGATTACCGCATGATCGGAGCGGTGCCCCTCGAGATCTACATGATTGATGGCGACGAGAGCTGCCTGAAGCTCGGCCAGGGTTTCGCCGACGCGCAGTGGAGCGAAACCACCGACGACGGGATCACCGCCGAGGCACGATACTGGATCGACGACATGTACATGATCCCTATCATCCAGATGCAGGCATTCCGGGCGACCGGAGAGAAGCGGTATCTGGATCATGCGGCGAAGGCGATGGTGGCCTACCTCGACAAGTTGCAGCAGCCCAACGGTCTGTTTCACCACGGACCCGACTCGCCCTATTTCTGGGGCCGCGGCAACGGCTGGGTGGCGGTCGGAATGGCGGAGGTGCTGCGGTCGATGCCGGAGGATCACGCCGATCGGGAGCTCATCCTCAAGGGCTACCGCCGGATGATGACGGCTCTGAAGAAGCATCAGGGCGACGACGGCATGTGGCGGCAGTTGATCGACAAGCCCGACTCGTGGCCGGAAACCTCGGCCTCCGCCATGTTCGCCTTCGCCTTTGTGAACGGCGTCAAGCATGGCTGGCTGGACACGGCCGAGTATGGCCCCGCCGCGAGGAAGGTGTGGATCGCGCTGGTCGGTTATCTCGATGACGACGGGCGGATCCGCGAGGTCTGCATCGGCACCGACAAGGGCCACAGCGAGAAATTCTACGACGACCGGCCGCGCGCGACCGGCGACCTGCATGGTCAGGCGCCGATGCTGTGGACGGCGACCGCGCTCCTCAGAAAACCCGAGACTTCCGAACCATGACCGCCCGCACTTTCCTCCTCGCCTGCTTCACCCTCGGCTCCGCCTTCGCGGCGGAGTTCAAAGCCAACGACTACGGCGCCAAGCCGGGCGAAGGCAACAACACCGAAGCCATCCAGAAGGCCATCGACGCCGCGGCCGAGGCCGGCGGCGGCACCGTGGTCTTCGACGAGGGGCTCTACCCGAGCGGGGCGCTTTTCGTGAAATCGGGCGTGACCCTGCACCTCGACGAGGGAGTGACGATCCAGGCGATTCAGGACGATGCGCTCTATCCCGACAAGCCGACGCGGGTCGCGGGCCTTGAGATGGAATGGCCCGCCGCCCTGGTGAACGTCTATGAGGAGGAGAACGTGAAGATCACCGGCAAGGGGGCGATCGACGGCAACGGCAAGTACTGGTGGCACAAGTTCTGGGGGGAGGACGGCAAGAGCGGCATGCTCGGCCCCTACCGTGACAAGGGCCTGCGCTGGGCCGTCGACTACGACTGCAAGCGGGTGCGGGCGCTCGCGGTCTTCAAGTCGAAGAATGTCGATATTCGCGACGTGAGCGTCCTTCGCTCGGGCTTCTGGAGCATCACCCTGACCTACAGCGAAAAGGTCGTGGTCGATGGCGTGAAGATCCGCGCGAACATCGGCGGATTTGGTCCGAGTTCCGACGGGGTCGACATCGATTCCTCGAAGGACGTGCTGGTCCAGAACTGCGACATCGACTGCAACGATGACAACATCTGCCTCAAGGCCGGTCGCGACTCGGACGGGCTGCGGGTCAACCGTCCGTGCGAGGACATCACCATCCGCAACTGCATCACGCGCTCCGGTCACGGCATGCTGACCCTCGGTAGCGAGACCTCCGGCGGGATCCGCAACGTGACCGTCGAGAACATCACCGCCATCGGCACCAGCAACGGGGTGCGGATCAAGTCGGCCCGGGTCCGGGGCGGCGGCGCGGAGAACATCAAGCTGACCGGCCTCAAGATGATCGGCGTGGCGAATCCGCTGCAGTTCGAACTCAACTGGTATCCGGCATACAGCTACCCGGAGATTCCGGACCACGTGGACCAGGACAACATGCCGCGCCACTGGAAGGTCCTCACGACCCGTGTCGACCCGCCGGAGAAGGGCATCCCGATGGTGCGCAACATCGAGATCCGGGACCTGCACGCGACCGGTGCGGACACCGCCATCCATGCCAACGCCTATCCGGAGAAGCCGATGACCGGCATCCGCCTGCGGAACGTCACCATCGAGGCGAAGGAAGCCGGGCAGATTTCGAATGCCGCCGACTGGAGCTTCGAGGACGTCACCCTCCGCGTGGTCGGTGGTGGTGAGGTGAAGCTTGAGAACTGCGAGGGGGTCGAGCCGCCCGCGACCGGGGAGCTTTCCCGGGAGGAATGGAAGGCGGCGAAGGAGAAGGCGGGAGATGCCGACCACGGCGCGGTCCAGCTCGGAGTGGGGAACGACTCGGACGACGAGTAAGGAAGATCGATTCATGAACGCAAAAGCAAGTGCACTGCTGCTGGGTGCGGCCCTCACCGTTTCGCTCGGAGCCCGCGAGGTCCGTCCGCTGGACGAGGGCTGGGATTTCCATCAGGGAGAGGCCGAAGGGGCGCACGAGCCCGGCTTCGATGTGGGTTCGTGGGAGGAGGTCGACGTGCCCAACGACTGGAGCATCGCGGGCGAGTTCAAGGAGGACGCGCCCTGCGGCGGAGCCGGCGGCTGGCTGCCGACCGGCGTCGCGTGGTATCGCAAGACCTTTGAGGCCCCGGCCCACGAGTGCGCGGCCTGGGTCGAGTTTGATGGTGTGATGGCCAACAGCGAGGTCTGGCTCAACGGCGAGAAGGTCGGAGGACGCCCCTACGGCTACTCCACCTTCCGCTGCGACCTGAGCGGAAAGCTCAAGGAGGGTGACAACGTGCTGGCGGTGCGGACCGACACCTCCGCGCAGCCGGCATCGCGCTGGTATGCCGGCTCGGGCATCTATCGGCACGTCCGCCTGGTGCTGACCGATGCCATCCATGTCGTTCCCAACGGGGTGCACGTGAAGACTCCCGAGGTTTCGAAAGAGAAGGCGGTGATCGAGGCCGGAGTCGAACTGTCCCGCGACGAGGACGTGACTCTCGCGGCACGGATTCTCGATGCGAAGGGCGAGGAAGTCGCTCATGCGAAGGGCGAGCTGCGGTTCGAAATCGCCAACCCCGACCTGTGGAGCGTCGATGATCCGGTGCTCCACCAGCTCCAAGTGGCGGTCTTGAAGGGGGACGAGGTGCTGGATCGGGTCAGCGTGCCCTTCGGCATCCGCGACGCGGAGTTCCGCGCGGATACCGGGTTCTGGCTCAATGGGGAGAACCTCAAGATCAAGGGCGTCTGCCTGCACCACGACGGGGGAGCGGTCGGTGCCGCGGTGCCGCTCGACGTGTGGAAGCGCCGGCTCACCATCCTCAGGAGTCTCGGGGTGAACGGCATCCGCACGGCCCACAATCCGGTCGATCCCGGCTTCCTCGACCTCTGCGATGAAATGGGTTTCCTGGTGATGGACGAGGCGTTCGATTGCTGGACCAAGGGCAAGAACTCGCACGACTACCACCGCCACTTCACCGAGTGGTGGGAGCGCGATCTGCGGGAGATGGTCCGCCGCGACCGCAACCACCCGAGCATCGTGCTCTACAGCGTGGGCAACGAGATCCGCGACACCCACGACGCCGGGCATGCGAAGAAGATCCTCGCGGATCTGGTCCGCGTCTGCCACGAGGAGGATCCGACCCGACCGGTGACCCAGGCGCTTTTCCGTCCGAACGTGACGAAGGACTACGACAACGGTCTCGCCGACCTGCTCGACGTGATCGGGACCAACTACCGCGACACCGAGCTGCTCGACGCGTGGAAGGACGACCCGAGCCGGAAGATCATCGGCACCGAGCAGGGCCACGAGCGCAGCACCTGGTTCCACTGCCGCGACCATGCGCCGCACGCCGGGCAGTTCCTGTGGTGCGGCATCGACTACCTCGGCGAGTCCCGCACCTGGCCGGTGACGACCTTCAACGCGGGCCTCCTCGACCGCACCGGCTGGGTCCAGCCGCGTGGCTGGGAGCGTGCGAGCTGGTGGAGCGACGAGCCGATGGTGAAGGCCTTCCGACGCGTCGCCGCGACCGAAGCGACCCCGCCGGATCCCGGCTACGAGGTGGTCGAGTGGAAGCGCCGTCAGGTGCTCTTCCCCGACTGGAATCCCGAGAAGGAGGGCGAGCAGCATGTCGAGGTGTACACCAACGCCGAAGAGGCCGAGCTTTTCCTCAACGACCGCTCGCTCGGCACCAAGCGGGTGAAGAAGGACATCGCGGTGGTCTGGAAGGTGCCTTTTGAAACAGGCACCCTGAAGGTGGTCGCCCGGACGGACGGCAAGGAAGTCGCGAGCGACGTACTGAAGACGGCCGGCGAGCCGGCGAAGCTCCAGGTGCGCTCGGATGTGGAATCGCTGAAGCCCGGCTTCGAGCGGGTCGCGCACGTCGAGGTGCGGGTCGTCGATGCCGAGGGTGCGGTCTGTCCGCGGGCCTCGAACCTGCTGCGCTTCGAGATTGAGGGCGCCGGTGAGTTGGTCGGTCTGGACAACGGTTCGATCACCAGCCACGAGTCCTTCGTCGGTAGCGAGCGCTCGGCGTTCCAGGGACGCGCTCTGGGCATCGTGAGGGCGACCGGTGACGAAGGAAAGGTCACCGTGAAGGTCTCCGCCGACGGGCTGGAACCGGGATCCGTCACCCTCGACCTCGAAGCCGAATGATCGCGCGCCTGTTGACGCTTGGCCTGGGTCTTGCGGCTTCCCTCTTGGCGGCGGAGGACGAGGTCTTCGTGCTCTCGTTCTTCCGCGGCAATGGCGAGGCGGGGGTATTTCTGGCGGCGAGTGATGACGGTCTGAAGTTCAGGGCGCTGAACGACGACAAGCCCGTGTTTTCCCCGCCGGCCTGGCCGAAGCAGGCGCTCACCCGGGATCCGTCCATCCTCTTTCACGACGGCACCTTCCACATGGTCTGGACCAGCAACTGGGAGGGCCGGGTGTTCGGCTACGCGACTTCCGAGGATCTCGTGAAGTGGTCGGAGCCGGTCAGGGTGCGGCCGTTTCCCGAGGACCTCGACGAAAAGGACCAGCCGCTCAATGTCTGGGCGCCGGAGATCCATCGCGACGAGCAGGCGGGGGATTTCTTCATCCTGTTCTCCACGACCACCCCGCGCGAGCGCGACGACGGCGACAGCAAGACCCCGCATGACCTGGATCACCGGAGTTACGTGGTCCGGACCAGGGACGGCAAGTCGTTCAGCGATGCCCGCTTGTTCTACGACCCGGGGTTCACGGTCATCGATCCGGTCGTGCATCCGGACCCGGAGAACGAGCGCTGGGTGATGGTGGCGAAGAAGGAGCTGATGCGCGAGGACGGCGGCAAGAACCTGCGGCTTGCCTTCGCGGAGGCGGGCAGGCGGCCTTTGCGATTCGGGGAATTGTCGGAGCCGATCCTGGGGCCCGGTTCGCCCATTCGCCCAGGCGAGCAGGTCGAGGGGCCGAGCCTGCTGCGACACGACGGGCGCTGGTTCGTCTATGCCGACGCCTTCACCAGCCACCACTACTCCTGCATCAGCTCGGAGGACCTCGAGACGTGGAAGGATGAGACCGATCGTCTCGACATGCCGCCGGACCTGCGTCACGGCACGGTGTTCAAGGCACCGAGAAAGTCGGTGGGGTGGCTTTCCGCCGGCGAGTGAAATCCGGTATGTCCCAAGCCGCACTGGCGACGAATCGGGATCGGGTTTTTAGTGGGTTCATGAAGGATTTCAAATCGACGCTCATCGCCACCGCCTGCCTCGGGGTGATTCCGGTGGCGGCGGAGCCGGTGGTTCCGGACACCGCAGCGCAGACTTTTCCGCTGACTCGCGTCCGGATCACGGGCGGGCCTTTCGCCCATGCGACCGAGGCGAACCGCCTCTACCTCCTCGCTCTCGAACCCGACCGTCTGCTGGCGCCGTTCCTGCGCGAGGCCGGCTTGGAACCGAAGGCGGAATCCTACGGGAACTGGGAGAACACCGGCCTCGATGGTCACACCGGCGGGCACTACCTCACGGCTCTCGCGAACATGATCGCCTCGGGCGAGGATACGCCGGACGGGGAACTCCGACAACGCCTCGACTACATGCTCGACGAGATGGAGCGCTGCCAGAAGGCCAACGGCAACGGCTACATCGGCGGGGTGCCGGGCAGCAAAAAGCTGTGGGAGGACGTGGCGGCCGGGAGGATCGACGCCCACGGATTCGGTCTCAACGGGAAGTGGGTGCCGTGGTACAACGTGCACAAGACCTTCGCGGGCCTGCGCGACGCCTGGCAGGTCGCCGGGGTGGAAAAGGCGCGCACGATGTTCGTCGGAATTGGCGACTGGTGTCTCGAGTTGATTTCCGACCTCAGCAACGAGCAGATGCAGGACATGCTGCGCTCCGAGCATGGCGGCATGAACGAGGTGATGGCGGATCTCTACGCGGTCACCGGGGAGAAGAAGTATCTCGAGGCGGCCCGCCGCTTCGACCACAAGGCGGTGCTTGATCCGCTGATGGAGGGGCGGGACCAGCTCACGGGGCTCCACGCCAACACGCAGATCCCCAAGGTGGTCGGCCTCGCCCGGGAGGCGATCCTCGACGACGACCGTCGCGCGGCCGATGGCGCCCGCTTCTTCTGGAAGGCGGTCACCCAGGACCGCAGCGTCGCCTTCGGCGGCAACAGCGTGAACGAGCACTTTCACCCGCTCGAGGACTTCCGGGGATTGCTCGAGAGCCGCGAGGGGCCCGAGACCTGCAACACCTACAACATGCTGCGGCTTACCGAGCGCTTGTTCGTGATGGAGCCGAAGGCGGGCTACGCCGACTACTACGAGCGCGCGCTTTACAACCACATCCTGTCGTCGATCCACCGCGAGGAACCCGGCTACGTGTACTTCACCCCGATTCGTCCGAACCACTACCGCGTCTATTCGGAGCCCGACCAGTGCTTCTGGTGCTGCGTCGGCAGCGGCATCGAGAACCCCGGGAAGTACGGGGAGTTCGTGTACGCCAGGGATCGCGACGGGCTCTTCGTGAACCTCTTCATTCCATCGGTCCTGACGATCGCCGAGGGAATGAAGCTTCGGCAGGAGACCGAGTTTCCCTACGAGGAATCGACGCGCCTGAGCTTCGAACTGAAGAAACCATCGACCTTCACCCTGCGCCTGCGCCATCCCGAGTGGCTGGCGGCCGAGGCGCTGTCGGTGCGGCTCAACGGTGAGAAGTTCGAGGTGGAGAGCGCCCCGCAGAGCTACGCGGAGATCCGTCGCGAGTGGAAGGATGGCGACCAGATCGAGGTCGATCTGCCGATGAAGACCCGGCTCGAGCGCTTGCCCGACGGCTCCGACTGGGCGGCGATCCTCCGTGGGCCGGTGGTACTGGCCTCACCGGCGGGTGCGTCGCATCTTGCCGGGCTGAGGGCGAATGCCGAGCGCATGGCCCATGTCGCCCACGGGCCGATGGTGCCGCTCGACCAGGCGCCGGTGCTGGTCGGCTCCGAGGAGGAGGTCGCCGCGCGGCTGAAGCCCGATCCCGACGCCGGCCCGCTGCATTTCCGCCTGACGGAGGTGGTGACGCCCGAGCCGGACGGCGGTCAGCGCCTGATGCCCTTTTTCGACCTCTACGACCAGCGATACCAGATCTACTGGCGCCTGACCTCGAAGGAGGAACTCGCTTCGATGAAGGAGCGGATGGCGGCCGAGGAGAAGCTGAAAGCGGCGCGGGAGGCGGCAACGCTCGATCGTGTGGCGCCCGGCGAACAGCAGCCGGAGGTCGAGCACGGATTCAAGGGCGAGCAGACCGAGACCGGCATCCACGAAGGGCGAAGGTGGCGGCACGGCCAGTGGTTCGAGTACACCCTCGACACGCGGGGCGAGAAGGAGGTCGATCTACAACTCACCTACTGGGGAGGCGACGCGGGGCGCGCCTTCGAGATCCTCGCGGACGGCCGCGTGATCGCCACGGTCGAATTGACGGGTGAGCGGCCCGGCGAGTTCATCGAGCGGCGTTACCCGGTGCCCGAAGCGGTGATCTCGGCGTCCGGAGGCGGGAAGATTACCTTCCGCTTCGCCGCCACCCGTCAGGTGGCCGGTGGCGTCTTCGATGTGCGGCTGATGAAACGGGGAGCAGGCCAGTGAAGCAGGGGAGCTGGAGACTCCGAGTGTATCGTTGGCCCGCAGTTGCGGCTCTGCTTCCGCTTGCCGCAGTGGCCGAAGAACTCCCGGCCTTTCCGGGAGCGGAGGGTTTCGGGGCGATGGCGAAGGGCGGACGCGGCGGCGATGTGTACGTCGTGACCCAGCTCGGGTCGTCCGGGTCCGGGTCGTTCTACGAGGCGGTGACAACCGTCCCGCCGGAGGGCCGCACGGTCGTCTTCGAGGTCAGCGGCGAGATCCATCTCGCGGGCCGCATCAAGACACGCATCACCGGGAACCGCCTGACCGTGGCCGGGCAGACCGCGCCGGGCGACGGCATCCTGCTGCGCGACGGAACGCTGCGCCTTTCCGGCGACGACCTGGTGCTCCGGCACCTGCGGATCCGGCACGGACGGGGTGGCTCGGGCGGCGACTGCCTGAATCTCGACTCGGAGTGCGAGAACGCGATGCTCGACCACGTGTCGCTGCAGTTTGGCAAGGATGAGAACATGTCCTCGTTCAAGCGTCCTCCGGAGAACGTGACCCTCCAGTGGTCGCTCAATGCCTGGGGTCTGGAGACCCACTCCTGCGGCGGCCTGTGGGATCAGAATCACGCGACCTGTCACCACTCGTTGTGGGCGCACAACCACACCCGCAACCCGAAGGCGCGACCGGGAGGCCTGCTCGAGTGGACCAACAACGTCGTCTTCGACTGGGACATCGGCTTCATCATGGGCGACTCGGCGACGCCGGCGTCGTGGAAGGCGAACGTGATCGGCAACTACTTCATCTGCCCGCCCGGCAACCTCCGGAGCACGCCGCTGGAGAAGGCGCGGCTCGACCGTCATGGACGGCCGAACTTCTCGGTGCATGTTTCCGACAATCTTCACGACCACGACGGTGACCGCCGGCTCGATGGCGAGGACCGCGGCTGGGAGATCGTGCGCGGCGAGCCTTTCGACGAGCGGAAGAATCCGAAGGGCAACTATATCCGGCTCGAGGATCCGGTCGAGGGCTCGGGGCGGCTGGTCATGGATTCCCCACGCCTGGCCTACAAGAAGGTCGTGTCGGACGCCGGGGCGCTTCGTCTCGATCATGGCTTCGATGACGGGTTGCGGGACGAGGTCGATGCCCGGTTGATCGAGAACGTGGTGGAGCTGAGAGCCAACCACATCAAACGGGCGAGCGATCTCGAGGGGGTCGGCAACGAGGGCTTCGGGGTATTCCGCGAGGCGCGGGCGATGCCCGACGGTGACCGCGACGGCATGCCGGATGCCTACGAGGCGGTGCTCGGAAGTGATCCGCAGGAGCAGGACCACAACGAACTGGTCCGCGGCGAGAGCTACCTGCCGGAAGCTTCACCGGGGGGCTACACCCGGCTGGAGGAATACCTGCACTTCAAGGCCGTGCCCCATTGCTTCGTGGTGGCGAAGCGCGGGGTGACGGTGGACCTCGACCTCTCGCGCTACACCTCGGGCTTCACGCGCTCTCCGGAGTTCGAACTTACGGAGGTCGTCGGCGGCACCGCGAAGCAGGGGGGCGCGGGCGGCAAACTGGTGCGATTCAAGCCGAACCGCTTCGGTCGGGCCGGTTTTACATTCACCGTCCGGGATGCCGACGGCGACGCATGGACCCGCCCGTTCGCGATCTGCGTGATCGAGCCCGGCTGAGCGGGACGGGTGGTACACGGGGACGGGATCGAACCGCCGACCGACCGGGTGTAAACCGGTTGCTCTACCGCTGAGCTACCCGTGCTTTCGGGGAGGAGGGGAGCGTGGCCGGGCGTTTGGATCAAGTGATTTGTGGAGCGGAGTGCGGGACATTGCCGCTTGTCGATCGGGGCGAAAGCAGGTGGATTCCCAGCATGAAGGCTCTGATGCTCGCCGTGTTCGTTTGCTCCGCTCCGGGATTTGCCGCGGAAACGTATCTGCTCAAGGAGCCGGACGAAAAGCTCTCGCTGAAGGTCGAGACCCTGTCGGTGGCGAAGGGGGCCGTGACCACCACCCGAACGTCGGGAGCCACGAGAACGCATCACCAGGCGGATGTGGTCCGATGGAGGGAATGGAAGCGGACCTTCCGTCCCGATGCCCTCGGGGGCAAGGTGCACTATCACATGCTGCGTGACGAGGTGGCGACGCGGCTCGACGGAGAGGACGACGTCAAGGCCGGCCCGCTGCACGGGAAGGTGACCGTCGGCCAGCGCAACGGCGCCGGCAACTGGACCTTCACGCTGCTCGAGGGTTCGGCGGTGGGAGCACAGGTGGATGAGCTCGAGGCCATGGAGGCGATCGAGAACCGACGGTGGTTGCCGAATCGCAAGGTGGCGATCGGGGAGACCTGGGAGTTCACCCCGCAGTTCGTGCGCGACACGCTCCGGCGCGATGTGAAGCAGGCCGTCGCCGTCGGGGTCATGGAGCTGGTCGCCGTCGATGAGAAGCCCGGCGGAGGTCGGCAGGCACGGATTAAGGTGGTCATCCGGGCGGGCGGCGAGGAGGTCAAGTCGTCCCGCGAGGTCGTCGGTGCCGAGGGCCTGCTCGCCGGCGAGATGACCGTCGAGCTCGACCGCCCCGGCGCGATGGTGCTGCGCCTGAACGGCACGATGATCAGTGAGGCGAAGGTGGGAGCGAGCGACGCCGTGGCCCGGATCCCGGTGACCCTCCGTTTCGAGTCCGAGCCGCTGCCCTGATCCGGAGGGGTTCCGGTCTTGCCGGTTGGCACGGGAGTTGCCAGCCTGCGCGGAACATGTCCGCAATTCGCCCGTTCCGCTCCCTGTTTTCGGTCGTTCTGGCGGCCTTTGCCCTGCTCCTGCCATCGGTGGGGAACGCCCAGGAATCCGGGCCTTCGCTGGACGAACGTCTGGACGCCGTGCTCGAGCCGGTGGCGGTCTGGGCGGACCGGATCGTTTTCTACTCCGTGCCCATCCTGGGGGAGAATGTCCCGATCGTCCTGATCCTGCTGGCGACGACCGGCCTGTTTCTCACCCTTTATTTCAAGTTCATCAATTTCAGGGCCTTCGGTCTCGCGCTCCGAACGGTGCGCGGACGCTACTCGTCGAAGGATGATCCGGGGCAGATCACCCACTTCCAGGCCCTGTCGACCGCGCTTTCGGCGACGGTGGGCCTCGGCAACATCGCCGGAGTGGCGGTGGCCATCGGCGTCGGTGGGCCGGGCGCGGTGTTCTGGATGATCATCATGGGCCTGCTGGGGATGACCTCCAAGTTCGCCGAGTGTACGCTCGGGGTGGCCTATCGCGACATCGACGACGAGGGCCGCGTCCACGGCGGGGCGATGCGCTATCTCGAGAAGGGCATGCGGGAACACGGCGCCGGGGGGCTCGGCAAGGTGCTCGCCATCCTCTTCGCGGTGGCCTGCGTCGGCGGAGCGCTGGGTGCCGGCAACATGTTCCAGATGAACCAGTCCGCCGAGCAGATCGGCGAGACCTTCGGGGTCTTCCAGGACGGGCAGAGCTGGCTGCTCGGCGTGATCGTCGCGGTCATGGTCGGCGCGGTGATCATCGGCGGCATCGTCTGGATCGCCCGCGTCACGGAGGTGCTGGTGCCCTTCATGACGATCATCTACGTGTTGGCCTGCGTGATCGTGCTGGCCGGATATCTCTCCGACATTCCGGAGGCGCTGGCGACCATCTTCCGGGAGGCGCTTTCCCCCGAGGCGGGGATCGGCGGTTTCATCGGCGGGCTGATCCAGGGGATCAAGCGCGGTGTGTTCTCGAACGAGGCCGGCCTGGGGTCGGCGGCGATCGCCCACGCCCCGGTGAAGACCCGGCGTCCGGCGAGCGAGGGCGTGGTGGCCCTTCTCGAGCCGTTCACCGATACGGTCGTGATCTGCCTGATGACCGCGCTGGTGATTGTGACGACCGGCGTTTGGAAGGCGGATGCCAACATCAATGGTGAAACGGTGATGCGCGAGGCCGCCTCGGCCAATGCCCCGGTCGTCCGGCAGCTGGTCGACGGGGATCTGATCCACATCGTCGATCAGGAACTCGAGGACGACAGGTGGATGGAGATCGAGATGAAGGACCGGGATGCCGGGGGCTTCGTGCTCGCCGAAAGCGTCACGGAACGATCCGGATGGTCGGGCGGGATCTGGCTCACCTCGCGATCCTTCGGCTCGGTGATTCCGTGGTTCCCCTACGTGCTGGCGGTGGCGGTGTTCCTGTTCGCCTTCTCGACGATGATTTCGTGGTCCTACTACGGCGAGCAGGCGATCTACTACCTCGTCGGCGGCAACAAGGGGGTGATCATCGCCTACAAGCTCGTGTTCTGCGGGTGCGTGGTGATCGGGGCGGCGGCTTCACTGAAGAATGTGCTGATGCTCTCGGACGCGATGTACTTCGCCATGGTCCTTCCCAACCTGATCGGCCTCTACTTCATGCTGCCGCGGATCCGGCGCGAGCTGAACCGATTCGTTGCCTTCGCCGGTCGGGTCGATGCCGGTGCCAGCCTCGAGGAGGCCGACCGGGCCGAGCAGGGAAGCGCTTGATCGTGGCGGCCCCCGACGCATCCTTGACGGCATGGCGCGCGAGTTCAACCTGACCAGCCGACCGAAGAAGGGGGCATCGGGAATCGACTACCGGGCGGAGCTCAACGAGGAGCAGTTCGCCGCGGTGACGTCGGCGCCCGGGGCGGCGCTGGTGATCGCCGGCGCGGGGTCGGGCAAGACGCGGACGCTGACCTACCGCGTCGCCTACCTGCTCGACCAGGGTGTCGATCCGCGGCACATCCTGCTGCTGACCTTCACCAACAAGGCGGCCCGCGAGATGACCGAACGGGTGCGCGAGCTGGTGCCGCACGACCTCTCTCCACTGTGGAGCGGCACCTTCCACTCGATCGGCAACCGCATCCTCCGCCGCCACGCCGAGGACCTCGGGCTGACCAAGGCCTTCTCCATCCTCGACCGGGACGACCAGAAGTCGCTGCTTTCCGGGGTGGTCGGCGGCATGGACATCGACACCAGCGTGCGGCGATTTCCCAAGGCCGATGTGTTGGCGACGATGTTCAGCCTGGTGGAGAACACCGGGGTGGAGCTGAAGGCCTTGATCGAAACCCGCTACCCGTACTTCGAGGACTGGACGCGGGAGATCATTGAAGTCCACAAGCGCTACACCAAGCGCAAGCTGCAGACCAATTCGGCGGACTTCGACGACCTGCTGGTGCTCACGCTCAGGCTGTTCAAGGAGCAGCCCGACGTGCTGGCGCTCTATCGCAAGAGGTTCCGTCACGTCCTGGTCGACGAGTATCAGGACACGAACGCCGTCCAATGCGAGCTGATCGACCTGCTGGCGGCCGACGGCGGTTCGGTGATGGCGGTCGGCGACGATGCCCAGTCGATCTACTCGTGGCGAGGGGCCGACATGGAGAACATCCTGACCTTTCCCGAACGCTACGACGGGTGCCGGGTGTTCAAGATCGAGACCAACTACCGCAGCGTGCCGGAGATTCTCGAACTGTCGAACACGGCGATCCGCGCGAACCAGGCGCGCTTCGAGAAGGACTTGCGTTCGGCCCGGGCGGCGCTGGGGACCAAGCCGGCGCTGGTTCCGCTGGAGGATCCCTCGACCCAGGCGCGCTTCATCGCCCAGCGCCTGTTGCAGCTGCGCGACGAGGAGGGGGTTCCGCTGGAGGAGATGGCGGTGATCTACCGGGCCCACTTCCAATCGCTGGAGATCCAGATGGAGCTGACCTCGCACGGGATCCCCTTCGCGATCACCAGCGGGCTCCGCTTCTTCGAGCAGGCCCACATCAAGGATGTCGCCGCGTTTCTCCGTTTCGTGACCAACCGGCGCGACGAGACCAGCTTCAAGCGCATCGTCCTCCTGCTCCCCGGAATCGGGGCGAAAGGGGCGGAAAAACTGTGGCGGGCGTGGCTGGATACCGGCTGGGCGGGGCGCGAGGAGACGCCGGACTGGCCGGAGGTGCTGGGGGGCTTGAAGGGGGTGCCGAAGAAGGCGGCCAACCACTGGGAGCAGCTCGGCTACATCTTTGCCGAGATGACCCCGGACGGTGAATTCGCGACACCGTCGGACATGGTCTACAGCGTGCTCGAGGGGATGTACGACGAGCATCTGAGGTCCAGCTACGACAATTACGAGAACCGTCGTAGCGACATCGAGCAGCTGATGAGCTACGGTGGCGGCTTCGACGATGTGCTCGATTTCCTCTCCCAGCTTTCGCTTCTCGGATCGGCCGACGGTGAGCCGGGCGGGGACCGGACCGAGCCGGACCGGGAGAAGGTCACGCTCTCATCCATCCACCAGGCCAAGGGCCTCGAATGGAAGGCGGTCTTCGTCGTCTGGCTGGCCGAGGGGCAGTTTCCGAACGGCCGGGTGATCGAGGCCGACGATCCCGACATGATGGAGGAGGAGCGGCGGTTGTTCTACGTGGCGGTGACCCGGGCGAAGGATGAGCTCTACCTGAGCTATCCGATGGTGAACCCGAAGAGCTATTCGGGCGACGTCATCCAGCGCCCGTCGCGCTTTCTCGAAGACTTTCCGAAGGAAATGGTCGAGGAATGGAAGGTGCGGTCGTCCTGGGAGGAGCCGGACTGGGACGAGGCCGAGTGGAAAGGCGAGGTCGACGAACCGTTCTGAGGCGGACCACGCGGTCCTCACCGCTTCGCGAACAGGCTGGCGGCGATGGACAGGCCGATGGCGGCAACGATGAACCGGACGACCTTGGCGGGCACCCGTTGGGCGAAATGGGCGCCGAGGAAGTAGCCGGGCACCGAGCCGACGAGGAGGATCAGCGCGAGCCGTCCGTCGAAGCTGCCGGTGAGGAGGAAGAACAGCATCGCCGCGGTGTTGCAGAGCAGCGCGAGGAGATTCTTGAGGGCGTTCATCCGGTTCAGGTCGCGGATGCCGAGCAGGCCGAGGCCGGCCAGCATCATGATCCCGATCCCGGCGCCGAAGTAGCCGCCATAGACGGCCACCAGCGACTGGAAGGCATTCCCCCAGCGCGGTGGTTGGTCCGGATCCCGGTCGCCGGCGTGGGCGAAGGCCCAGCGGCGGATGGGTTCGTTGGCGAGGAAGAGGATGGTGGCGCCCAGGATGAGCCAGGGGACGGCGGCCTCGAAGACCGATTCCGGAAGGCGGACGAGCAGCAGCGCGCCTGCCAGGCCGCCGACCAGCGACACGATACCCAGCGGCAGGATCCAGGACCGCATTTCCCGCAAACGGTGGCGGAAGGCCCAGACCGAGCCCGGCATGCCGAACCACAGGGCGACGGTGGAGGTGGTGTTGGCCATCACCGCCGGGAGGCCGGCGGCGAGCAGGGCCGGAAAAGTCAGCATGGTGCCGCCCCCGGCGATCGCGTTCATCGCGCCGGCGAGGAAGCCGGCGGCGAGGACGATCCAGTCGGAGGCCGTGAACACAGGCGGCTTTTTCGGGGGAATCGACATTCCTGTCGATCAGCACTTTCGAAAGGTCGGCGTTCCGGTCGAGAGGAAGGTCGATGCTTCGGAAGCACGGCCCGGTATTGATTCGTCGGACCTCGCAGGCATACTCCGGCGACGACCGACGCCATGCTGACCCTGCTGAAGATTCGCAACCTCGCCTTGGTGGATGAACTGGTGTGGGAGCTCGGCGAGGGGCTGGTGGCGGTGACGGGCGAAACCGGCGCGGGGAAATCGGTGATCGTCGGGGCCCTCAAGCTGGTGCTGGGCGAGCGGGCCGACAAATCCCTGATCCGCACCGGGGAGGATTCCTGCACGGTGGAGGCGGTGTTCGAACTCGAGGAGTCCTCGGAGGTCGATGCCGTGCTGGAGGAGGGCGGGCTTGAGCCCTGCGACGGCGGCCTGCTGATCGTCCGGCGCGTCATCGGAGCCCGGGCGAACCGCCAGTTCGTCAATGATTCGCCCGTCACGCTGAGCCTGCTCAAGCGGATCGGCGAGCGGCTCGTGGATCTCCATGGGCCGCACGATCACCAGTCCCTGCTTTCGACCGAGCGTCAGCTCGTGATGCTGGATGCCTACGCCGATGTGGAGCTGGGGTCGTTCCGCGACGCCTGGCAGGCATGGCGCGAGAAGCAGTCGGAACTGGAGGACCTGCGGGAGGCCGAGTCGGCGGGCGAGCAGGAGCTGGAACTGCTGCGGCACCAGGTGTCGGAGATCGACGCCGCGGAGCTGAAACCGGAGGAAGAGGAGGAGATCACCGATCGCTGGCGCCGGGCCGGCAATGCGACGCGGCTGGTGGAGCTGTCGGGAGCCGCGGCGAACCTGCTCGGCGACGACGAGTCGGGGGTGGTGGCCCGGCTCGGCGAGGTGCAGCGCTTGACGCGCGAGCTGGAGAAGCTCGATCCCTCGATGTCCGATCGGGCGATGGGGCTCGAAGGCGCGGTGGTGGAACTGCAGGATCTCGAGCGGGTCTTCCGCGACTATGCCGACGAACTGGACCTGGATCCTTCCGAGGCGGCGGAGTTGGAGGAACGCGTGAATCTTTTCGAATCCCTCAAGCGGAAGTATGGCGCGACGCTGGAGGCGGTCCTCGCCCATCGCGACCGCTGCGCGGAGCGTCTCGACTCGGTGGAGAACCGGGGGGAGCGGCTGCAGCGATTGGTGGACGAGGCGGCGAAGCTCAGGGAGAAGGTCGACAAGCTGGGCCGGGCGGTCGGCCTGAAGCGCAAGAAGGCGGCGCCGCGCCTCGCGAAGGAGATCGCCGGCCAACTGCGGGATCTGGGTTTCAAGAGCTCGACCTTCGAGATCCGGCTGGAACCGAAGCGCGAGCCGGGGTCGGCGGGGTTCGAGGCGGTCGAGTTCTTCTTCGGTCCGAATCCCGGAGAGCCGGTCCAGCCGCTGCGGCAGGTGGCGTCCAGCGGCGAGGTCAGCCGCGTGATGCTGGCGGTAAAGAGCGCGCTGGCCGATCAGGATTCGACACCGTTGATGGTCTTCGACGAGATCGATGCCAACGTCGGCGGTGAGATCGCCCGGGCGGTGGGTCGCAAGATGTCGGCGCTGGGCGAACGGCACCAGGTGGTGGCGATCACCCACTTTCCGCAGGTCGCCGCGAGCGCCGCGAGGCACTATGTGGTGGAGAAGCAGGTGGTTGGCGGCCGGACCTGTTCGAGGCTGTTCCCGGTGGATGGCGACGGGCGGGTCGAGGAACTGGTCCGGATGCTCGGGGGCGGTGGGGCATCGGCCACGGAGATGGCGAAGAGTCTTTTGAAAGCCTGATGAGAAAGAAGGGAAAGCCGGAATGTTTCGTGGGGGCGCCTCGCCGGGTGGCGCGGCCGGCCGGTGAGGTGGCGTCGGAGCTCGGGCTGCCGACACGGAAACGCTCGGCGGACAAGCTGATCATCGGACGCCGGGAGTGGATCCGCCTGCCGGACTTCGATGCCGGTCCGTTCCACGCGAAAACCGACAGTGGGGCGCGGAGTTCAAGCATCCACGCCGAAGGCATCGAGTTGTCGGAGGATCGATCCCGGGTCGGATTCTTCACCCGGGACCACTACGGGCGCCGCCGCTGGTGCGAGATGCCGGTCGGCGGAGTAAGTCGGGTCAAGAGCTCGACGGGTGAGGCGAAGCCGCGGATCTGGGTGGAGACCGATCTCGAGCTTCCCGGGGGGTTCCGGTGGCGGGCCCGTCTGACGCTGGCGAATCGCTCGAAGATGTTGTGTTCGATGCTGCTCGGACGCCGCGCCTTGTCCGGCTATTTCCTCATCGACACCGCCCGGGACCACCTGATGGGGACCTTCGACGCGCGGGACGGCCACTAGATCGTGTCGTTGAGCGAGTCGTACGGGACGGGATGGTCATCCTCGTCCTCGTGGGCGGTCGGCAGGGTTTCGGCGGTGCGGGCGATGCGTGACTCGGCGCGGTCGAGTTCCTCCAGCGAGGCGAGATGGAAGAGCCCGTCGCCTTCGTCGGCCGCGGCGTCATTGGTTCGTCCGATCAGCACACCCGCCTTGCCGGCGATCACCGGGGTGTCGCCGCTGCCGTGGGGGTCGGCAACGAAGCCCAGTTGCGTGCCGGCTTCCACCGCCTTCCCGAGCGGCACCAGCGGCGTGAAGATGCCTCCGGCCGGAGCTCGTTCCCAGAACGACCTCGAGGCGACCAGCGGGAGGCGCCTGACGGTCGCCTTGCCACGGAGCATGCCGAGCTGGCGCATGACCGAGACCGCGCCCTCGACGCCGAAGCGGATGGCCGGGGTGTCGAGTCGCAGCGCTTCGCCGGCTTCGTAGAGAAGGAAGGGCTTGCCGAGCGTCCGGCAGGCATGGCGGAACGTGCCTTCCTTGGGATGGCCGACGAGGATGACCGGGGGCGAGAAGACCCGCGCGAGCTCGAGATCCTTGTCGCGATCCGGGCAGATGCGGATCTGGGGAAAATTCGGTCGGTTGACCGCGCCGGTGTGGAGGTCGAGCACGACATCGGCGCGCTGGACGACCTCTTCGGTGAGGACCCTGGCCAGCCGGGAGCCGAGCGACCCGCCGGTACTGCCGGGGAAGAGGCGGTTGAGGTCGCGCCGGTCGGGCATGTAGCGCGAGCGGGTCACGAAGCCGGGACGGTTCACGATCGGCAGCGCCAGCAGTGTGCCGGCGAGCCGGTTGAGTCGGCGGTCGCGCAGCAGGCGGCGCACGATCTCCGTGCCGTTGGTTTCATCCCCGTGGATGGCCGCGGTGACGAGCAGCACGGGCCCGGGTCGATTGCCGTGCAGCACATGGACGGCGAGACGCAGGGGTTCGGAAGTCAGGAAGGTGCCGACGTCCAGCAGCACGCGCTGGCGGGTGCCGGGGGCGACATCGACATCTCCGAGACGGAAGGGATCGGCGGCAGGTCGCTTGGGCATGGGGGAGCTTGGGGCGCCGCCGGCGGAACATCAAGCGGATGCCGGCAAGGACCGCGTAGCTCCGGCCGCGCAGCACGAGTCAGGCATGAGGGAGGCCGCGGGTTTGCGAACCGCTCCGGCTCGCGAGAGCTTGAGCCGGCCACCCTCGCAAGGCGTGCGCGGCGGGAGCCACGCGGTCCGTCACCGGGGATGCGTGCCGGCTACCCCTTGCCGCGGGTGCGGGTCGCTCCGGCCTTGGCGTTCTTCTCGAGGAACTCGATGATCTTGCCGGCCACGTCCTTTCCGGTCGCTTCCTCGATCCCTTCCAGTCCTGGCGAGGAATTCACCTCCATGACCACCGGCCCGTGGTTCGAGCGCAGCAGGTCGACGCCGGCGATGTTGAGTCCCATCACGCGGGCCGCGCGGACGGCGGTGGAGCGTTCCTCGGGGGTGATCTTCACCACCGTGGAGCTGCCGCCCCGGTGGAGGTTCGAGCGGAATTCCCCCTCGGCTCCCTGGCGCTTCATGGCGGCGACCACCTTGTCTCCGACGACGAAGCAGCGGATGTCCGACCCGCCGGCCTCGGCAATGAATTCCTGGGCGAGAATGTTGGCCTCCAGGCCACGGAAAGCCTCGATGACGGACTCGGCCGCCTTCTGGGTTTCGGCGAGCACCACGCCGACCCCCTGGGTTCCCTCGAGCAGCTTGATGACGATGGGAGCGCCACCGCAGAGCTTGATCAGGTGTCCGGTCGCCTTGGTGTCGTGGGCGAAGGCGGTGACCGGCAGGCCGATGCCCTTGCGGGCGAGGAGTTGGAGCGAGCGCAGCTTGTCGCGCGACCGCGAGATGGCGACCGATTCATTGGCCGGATAGGTGCCCATCATTTCAAACTGCCGGACGACGGCGGTGCCGTAGAAGGTGTGCGTGGCGCCGATGCGCGGGATGATCGCGTCGACTCCGGCGATCTCCTCGTCACCGAGGTAGATCTTCGGACGCATCGTGGTGATGTTCATGTGGCACCGAAGGTAGTCGATGCGTCGGATGTCGTGGCCCCGCTCCTTGCCGGCTTCGAGGAGCCTGCGGGTGGAGTAGAGCTTGCCGTTGCGGGAAAGAACGCAGATTTGCATGGGAAAGGGTGGGGGAACGAGGTTGGTGGCCGCTCCGTGCACGATCGCTAGGACCGCTCTCCGGTGGCGTCAACGGTAATCGCCGGGTCGGCCTGATGGACGGTGATCTGGGTGAACGGAATCGTCCAACCACGCTCGTTGCAGACGTCGACGCAGAGCTTCTGGAGAAGCCGTTGGATGGCATTGTAGCGTGACGCGGCCTCGCCGGTGAAGTCGGCGAGGACGGTGTAGTCGAGGGACGAGGCACCGGCGGCGCTGAACTCGACGTTGAGATTGTGAAGGACCTCGTGGCCGAACTTGTCGATGAGCTCCTTCTCCAGGCGGGCGGAGAAGATCAGGGGCACGTCTCCGGTGCAGATCTCCTGATGGGCGTAGTCGATGCCGAAGACCGAGCTCACCCGGAATCCGGTCGAGAGGTTCTCGGGCGAGAGGGAGAGGAAGTCGGCGGTCGGATAGGTCTTCCGGCTGCCGCCGAGGCGCAGGACGGTGACGCGTTCCGGAGTCTGGTGGATCACCTTGCCGTAGGTCTCGTCGCCGAGGATCACCCAGTCGTTCTCCTTGGTCGGAAACCAGGGTTCCTTCTTGTCGCACGGACGCGAGTAGAGGTCGTTGACGACCCGGATCGGCAGGCGGAGCGTGCCGCCGCCCAGGAGCGGGTTGCTGAAGCGGCAGTAGACACCGAGACGATCGACCCGCCACGGCACGCCGTCGTGGACGAGGCGCTCGCCCTCCCGCACGGGACCGAGGTTGAGGATCGTGCGGATCTGGTCGATGTAGGGCGGCAGGGAGTTCCTCGACGCGATGACGATGCCGGCGAGGATGATGGCGGAAACGGTGAGGAGCAGCCAGTCGCCGCGAAGATAGAACACCACGAGCGCGGCGGCGATCGCGACGATGACCGCGACGCCGACGGCCAGCAGGTTGATCAGGCGCGCGGTGAAGCGGGGTTCGCCCTTGCGGTGAAAGGGGCTGACGCGCTGGAACAGACGGTAGAGACGGCGAAGGAGAAGGAAGGTGACGATGAACGCGGCCACGGCCAGCAGCAGGTTCAGGCCCCGGCTCTTCCAGAAGCTCGACAGTCCGTTGGAAACGGATTCGAGGATGGTGGGGGTGTTGCGGTCACGCTCGGCGATCTTCGCCTCGATCACGGCGATCCGTCCGACGGCCTCGTCCAGGCGCTCCTGCCAGAGATCACGGGTCTCGCGAACCTGGGCGGCGATGGCCTCGCCGAGGCCTTCGTCCCGGAGCAGGCCTTCAAGCCGCCCGACCGCGTTCTCGGCGAGTTCACGACGTTCCCTGGCTTCGCCGAGGGCGTCGCGCAGCTGCTCCATCTCGCGCGGGGCGGAGGTCGCATCCCGGAGCTCGTCGAGCAGGGGCTGGACGATCTCCTGAACCTGATCGTTGATCGTCGTGCTCTTCTCCGGCTCGTCGAAGTAGACGTCCTCGTCGACACCTGACGCGAGGGTGCGGAAATTGTCGCGAAGCTCGTCGATGCGGTTCCGAACCGCGGCGATCTCGGCCTCGAGCTTCTCGCGCTCGACGTCGCTTGCGGTTTCCTTGAGCCGTTCGCGGAGCGTCTGGAGAGAAGCTTCCTCCCGTTGGATGAGCGGCAGGGTGGAGCGGAGGGCTTCGAGGTTCTTGCCGTCGGTGTTTGCCGGCTCGTCCTGAGCGGAGAGGGGGGTGATCGCGCCGATCAGCGGCAGGAGGAGCGCGAAAAGGAGAAAGATGGGGCGAGGGCGATGCATTGGCGTCGCACACTATGAGACCGGGACCGCAGGGCTGTCTAGCAGCCATCGGATCGAACTTTGGAATTGTTTTTGGAGGGAATCCTGCGTTTCAACGACGTTGTCATGACATCGATTCTCGCGCTTGGTTCATGGATCGCCGCCGGATCCGCCGCCCTCGTTCCGCTTCCCCACTCGGTGCAGGAGGGAGACGGCCATTTCGAAATCTCGCCGGCGACGGCGATCCGGCATGATGACGCCCTGGCCGGGGAAGCGGCCCTGCTGGCGGGAGATCTCAAGCTGGCGGCCGGACACGAGCCGCGGCTCTTCGGCGAGAGGTTGAAGATCCTTCTTCCGTCGGAGATCCGCATCGATCTCGACGCGACGCTGGATCTGGCGCCGGGGGGATATCGGTTGGAGTCCTCTCCCGACGGGGTCGAGGTGGTCGGAAAAGATGCCGCCGGCGTCTGGAACGGAACCCGCAGCCTGTTGCAGTTGATCGGATGCGGGGCGAAGGACAATCCGAAGGTTCCCGCGGTGTCGATCGTGGACGAGCCCCGCTTCCAGTGGCGGGGGATGCATCTCGATGTGGGGCGGCATTTCTTCGGCGTCGAGGACCTCAAGGAGTTCCTCGACTGGATGGCCTTCCACAAGCTGAACGTCTTCCACTGGCACCTGACCGAGGACCAGGGCTGGCGGATCGAGATCCGGAAATACCCGAAGCTCACGGAGATCGGTGCCTGGCGTGAATCCACTCCACCGTATGGAAATCGCAACGGCGACGACGGCGAGCGCTACGGCGGCTTCTACACCCAGGAGGAGATTCGTGAGGTGGTGGCCTACGCCCGGCAGCGACACATCACCATCGTCCCGGAGATCGACATGCCGGGACACATGGCCGCGGCGATCGCGGCGTATCCGGAGTTCGGGAATTCGGACGTTCCCGGCTACGCCCCGAAGGTGATGACCCGGTGGGGCGTGCACCCCTACACGCTCGCGCCGACGGAGGAGGCGTTCGGTTTCGTCGACGACATCCTCACCGAGGTCTGCGAACTCTTTCCCTCGGAGTACATCCACATCGGGGGAGACGAGGCTCCGAAGGGTCAGTGGGAGAACTCGCCGCGGGTGAAGGAACTGATGAAGGAGGAGGGGCTGAAGAACGGCCACGAGGTGCAGAGCTACTTCATCAAGCGGGTCGAGAAGATGCTCGAGGCCAAGGGGCGGAAGCTGATCGGCTGGGACGAGATCCGCGAGGGCGGACTGGCGCCGAGCGCGACGGTGATGTGCTGGCGGGGCGACGGAATCGGCTCGGCGGTGGCCTCGGCGAAGGAGGGCCACGACGTGGTGATGGCGCCGAATTCGACGCTGTATTTCGACCACTATCAGGCGCCGGCCGGCGCCGAGCTGGCGAAAGGGGCGGAATTCGAGGCGATCGGGGGCTTTTCCCCGCTGTCGGAGGTGTATGCCTACGAGCCCGTGCCGGGTGCGCTGGACGCGGAGCAGGCGAAGCACATCCTCGGCGTGCAGGCGCAGCTCTGGACCGAGTACATGAAAACCTGGAACAAGGTCGAATACATGGCCTTCCCCCGGATCGCGGCCTTGTCGGAGGTGGCGTGGACGCGGCCGGATCGGAGAAACTACGACGACTTCCGTAGCCGGCTCGACGGGATCCTCGCGTGCTACGACGCGGCGGGAGTGAACCGTGCGGAGCCCTTCGACCCGCCGAAGCGCGAAACGAAGGACGGGTCAACGGTTTCGACCTCGCTCGGCATCCACGAGAATCACTGGCCCGAGCTGGTCTTCGACGGGCGAATGGACACCTTCTTCTGGAGCAACCGGGCGCTGAAGGCCGGGGACCATCTCACGATCGCTTTCAAGCAGCCGATGGCGGGGAAAGTCGAGGTCCGGACCGGTGGGGCGGAAGGGCGCGAGGAGGATACGCTGGAGAACGGCGTGGTCGAAGCCTCGCCTGAAGGCACCGAGTGGACCGAGGTTGCCAGATTCCGGAACGGCGTGGCGAACGGTCCGCTGCCCGAGGGCAGCGGCCGGCTCCGGATCCGGGTCACGGATCCGCAGACGAACTGGTTGAAGGTGCGCGAGGTTCTGCTGGAGGCGGAATAGCGTCGCTTACCGCACCGGTTCGATCGCGAACTGCCAGTGGTACTCGCGGTCCGGCTTCGGCTGGTACTTGTCGAGCGGCCAGGCGCCCCACGAGTTGATGCCGCCGACACCCATCTGCTGGAGATCGATGTGCAGGGTGATGTAGTCCTGTTTCTCGAGGTCGCAGGGGTGGCGGGTGCCCTCGAGGTCGGCGGCGTCGAAGGGATGGGCCGTCATTTCCAGCGGCGTGCCGATGGCCTGGATCCGCAGCCCCTTGCCGGCGGCATCGGTGAAGCTCGCGTGACGGACATCGGTGCGGTTGCCGGTTTCCTGCGGTTCGACGTAGGGATACCACGCGTCGTCGACACTGAGGGACCACGCGCCGAAGCGGCCGCCGCTCTTGCGGTCCCACATCGTCTCGTGCGGACCCCGTCCGTACCACGACCAGGTGTCGAGTTCCTTGCGGAGGCGTCCGCTCATGCCGATTCGTGGGATCGCGCGTCCGAGATTGCCTCCGGAGGGGCGGAGCTTGGCGTCGACCGACACGCGGCCGTCCGTGGAGATCTTGTAGACCAGCGCGGCCGTGCTGTTCCCGGCCGGCACGTCGAGCTCGAAACGGGCGAAAACGGCATCGCTGCTGTCGTCGGTCGAGACCGAGGTCACCGAGGCATTTTCACCCGCGTCACGCCACACGCCGCAGCGGTTGGCGTAGCCGTTGGCGCGGTCGTTGTCGGTGGGAGCGCGCCAGAAGTCGAAGCCGATCGGAGCGACGATCTGTTCGACGCCGTCGATGCGGTAGCTGGCGAGGGCACCCGTGGCGGCGTCGATGCTGCCGGCGAAGTCATCACCGGAGAAGGTCACCAGACCCTCGGTCTTCGTGATCTCGAGTTCTCCGGATGGGGCGTCCGCGGGAACGGCCACGAGGGCATCGCCGAGGATGGGGAATTGTTCCCACGCGACCACGTGTCCGGCCGGGGCCCAAGGGGTGTCGCCTTTCAGGCGCAACTCGGCGGTCAGCATGATCTCGGTGCCGGGGGTCACCATCGGCTGGGGAAGGGACAGCTCGAGGTCCGCGGATCCTCCCGGGGCGATTGCGGGCAGCGCCACCTGCTTTTCGGCCGATCCCTTGCCGTTGCTGAGCATTCCGACGAAGAGTTCGAGATCGGAGAGGTCCTCGAAGAAGCGCTTGTTGGTCACGCGCAGCTTCCCGTCGATCCATTCGAGCTCCATGTCCTCGTAGCACTTCTTCACCTCCGGCAGCTGCGGGGTGGGAGAGCGGTCGGAGGCGATGATGCCGTTGCAGCAGAAGTTGTCGTCGTTGGGCGTATCGCCGAAGTCACCGCCGTAGGCAAAGAACTCGCGCTCGCCCCCCTGCCGCTCGAAGCGGGTGAAGTCGACGTTCAGCACGTTGCCCGCGGTGTCGAGGGCGTCGTCGGCCAGCGCGGTGTCGTGGATGCGCACGGCGTGCACGTCGCCATTCAGCGAGCGGTTCGGGTGGTCGGCGTTGGTCGAGACGCCGACCGGGGCCGGGGTGTGGTGGATCTTCCCGGACCACGGGCGCGTGGCGAGCGTCTCGCCGTCGAGGACGAGGCGAAGCGTCTTGCCGTCGAACACGCCGGCGAGCGTATGGCGCTTCCCGTCGAAGTCATCGGGAGCCGGTGCGGTGACCGCCTGCCAGGTGGTGTCGTAGACGAAGAACTCCAGTTGGCGCGAGGCGTTGATCTTGAGAGCCCACGACTTGTCTCCCTTGGTGAGGATGTCGTTGTCGGCCCCATAGCCCTTCGGAGTGATCTCGGCGACGACCGAGAAGGGCCCGTTGAAGCGGAAGGCCGCGTCGTCGGCGACCAGCGCGCCGCCGGCGGTGAGTCCTCGATCCTCCTCGACCGAGCCCGACAGCCGGACGCTGCGCCGGGCTTCTGAGGTGTCGGCCACCTTCGCCGGCGCGGGCTTGGCCTTGCGCAGCCCCTGGTCGATGTAATCCCAGATGAATCCGCCCTGGAGCAGGCGCTCCCGTTCGAAGAGCTCCCAGTAGTCGGCGAGCCCGCCGGAGGAGTTGCCCATGGCGTGGGAATACTCGCACTGGATCAGCGGACGTTGCTTCGCGAGAGGCTTCTTCGACTCGTTGCGGGCGTAGTTGAGGCAGCCTCCCGGCGAGGCATACATCGGGGAGTAGAGATCGACGTGGCCGGCTTGCCCGGCGCGCTCGTAGTGGACCGGGCGCGAGGGTTCGTGGTCCTTGACCCACTTCGACGCGGCGACGAAGTTGACGCCGTCGCCGGCCTCGTTGCCGAGCGACCAGAGGATGATCGACGGGTGGTTCTTGAAGGCCTCGACCATGTTCACCACCCGGTCGACGTGGGCCTCCTTCCACGAAGGATCCTTGGCCAGCGATTCGGGGCCGTAGCCCATGCCGTGGGATTCGATGTTGGC
Organism: Verrucomicrobiia bacterium; assembly: GCA_030431475.1. Lineage (GTDB taxonomy): Bacteria > Verrucomicrobiota > Verrucomicrobiia > Verrucomicrobiales > Akkermansiaceae > Haloferula. The sequence continues at coordinate 73,976 of JAUIJD010000002.1, forward strand.
CTCGCAGCAGAGGTAGAGCCCGTATTCGTCGCAGAGCTCGTAGAACCGTGGGTCGTTCGGGTAGTGGCAGGTGCGGATCGCGTTGATGTTGTTGCGCTTGGCGATGAGGATGTCCTCGAGCATCCGCTCCTCGGTGATGTAGTGGGCGGTGTCCGGGTCGTGGTCGTGGCGGTTGACGCCCTTGATCATCACCGGCTTGCCGTTGACCAGGAGCTGGCCGTTGTGGATCTCGCTGCGGGAGAACCCGATACGGGAGGCGTAGTGGTCCACGGGGCTGCCGCTGCCGTCCTTCAGCGTGAGCCGGAGGTTGTAGAGGGTCGGGCTCTCCGCCGACCACGGCTCGATGTCCAGTCCGGTGAGCTCGAGCCGGCCGTCGGTGACGGTTTCCTTCGCGACCGTGGTACCGTCGTCCGCGGTGATGGCGAGATCAATCGAGTGCTTCGGGTCGCCGCCGGCAAGGTGACGGACGTCGGCCTCGAAGACGAAGGTGCCCTTCTCGTAGTCGTTGGTGAGACCGCCGCGGGCGAAATGGTCCCGGAGCTGGAGCGGGGCGGAGGACCAGAGGTAGACGTCCCGGAAGATGCCCGAAAGACGCCAGAAGTCCTGACACTCGAGGTAGGATCCGTCCGAGTAGCGGTAGACCTCCACCGCGAGCACGTTCTCTCCGTCGGTGAGGTGCCTGGTGATGTCGAACTCGGCGGGCGTGCGTGAGTCCTGGGAGTAGCCGACCTTCTCGCCGTTCACCCACAGGTAGAAGGCGGAGGAGACCCCGTTGAAGGTGATGAAGGTGTGACGGCCCTTCCATTCCTCCGGGAGGGTGAAAGTCCGCCGGTAGGAGGAGACGGGGTTGCGCTCGGCGTAAGTGGTGTAGTTCCGCGGGGGCTCGCCCATCACGTGGGGCGGGTCCTTCTTGAAGGGGTAGGGCTGGTTGACGTAGATCGGCGTGCCGTGCCCGTGCATCTCGACGTTCGCCGGGACCGGAATGGTGCCCCAGTTGGAGGTGTCGAAGTCCGGTTTGTAGAATTCGACGGGACGCTTGTCGGGATGATCGACCCAGTGGAACTTCCAGTCACCGTTGAGGAGCTGTGCGTAGGGCGACTCGAGACGCTTCTTCGAGGCCGCTTCCTGGGGCGAGGGAAAGGGCATCGCGACCGCGCGCGGGGCCTCCTTGTCGATGCGGAAGATGGCCTGGTTCTCCCAGTCGGCGGAACTCTGGGCAAAGGTGGTCGCACTCAAGGTGGCGAGCAGGGCGATGGATTTCATGGGCGTGAGGAATCAAACGGTGCGGACCACGTCGTCTTTCGGGAATCGCGCCTTCGGGCGCGCCGCGTGATGGTCGTCAGGGGAGCGATAGCCGACGGCGCATCCGACGCAGGTGGCGTAGCCGCTGCCCTCGAGGCCCAGGATGCGGTCGTAGCTGGCGGGGTCGAGGCCTTCGAGCGGGCAGGTGTCGACCCCGAGCACCGCGGCCGAGGTCATGAACTGTCCGAGGGCGATGTAGGTCTGGCGGATGTTCCAGGCGTGCCGCTGCTCGACGGTCATGTTGTTGGCGAAACCGTCGACCACCTTGCCGAAGCCCTCCAGATCGGCCGGGTCCTGGCCCTGAACCTCGGCGACGCGCTCGAGCCAGCGTTTCGTGTCCTCGGGCGTCAGGTCGGTACGGGTGGTGAAGACGACGAGCTTGTCGGCATCGGTCACCTGACCCTGACCCCATGAGACTTCGCGGAGGCTGGTCCGGATGGCGGGGTCCTCGATGACCAGGAACCGCCAGGGCTGGAGGCCGAAGGAGGACGGGGCGAGGACCAGTGAGTCAAGAAGGGCGCTCCAGGTTTCCGCGGGGATCGACTTCGAGGCGTCGAAGGCTTTCGTGGCGTAGCGGAAGTTGAGGGCGTCGAGGAGTGCGGACGGGGTCATGCCGGCAGTCTGGCGAGCTGGCGGGGGGGTGCAAGGGTGGACGACGCACGGAACGTCGTGCCCCGGGGGGGAGTGTTCGACACCGTGTGAGCGGGGCGTTTCCGGAGCCCTACTGCGCGTCGAGCGAGAGCGGCAGCGAGGCCGAGGGGAAGTCCTTCAGGGAGAAGGCGAGCACGACGCCGTATTCCTCGTCGACCCGGTTGTCGCGCGCGGTGACGCCGAGCGAGGCGACCCAGTGGTTGAAGTCCCGGTGAAGGGTGTACTGCTGGACTTCGAGGGTGCCGTCGTCGAGCTCCCAGATCTGGGTGGCGCCGACGCCCCACTTGTCGTTCAGGCGGACGTAGCCGCGCAGGTCGAGCCGGTCGGAGTCGACCAGGATGGGGTGGTTGTTCAGGTGTCGGGCACCAATGGAGAACTCGACGTTCTCATTCGGCATGAAGCGGAGGCGGGCGCTGACTTCCGAAAACCCGGATCCATCGTCGATCACCGGAACCTGGGTCTCGAGGCGGACGCCGAGCCACGGCAGCGGGTTCCAGGAGAGGTCGTTGTAGAGATTGGAGAAGGAGCGGTTCAGCTCGGGGTCCTCGAAGAAGGCGTCCATGTAGGTGTCGAGGTAGAGCCACTCGAAGCTCTGGCCGTCGCGGCGGGTGATGAGCCGGTTGCGCATGCCGAGGCGCAGAATGGACCAGTCGCGGAGCGAGTCGACCGCGGTGAAGCGGTTCGGGGCGAGCGTCCGCGGCCGGGTGGTGAAGTTCTCGCGGTCGATCGACGGGAACAGCGGATCGAGGTCGTCGGTGTTCAGGTAGGAGAACCGGGCGTAAGGCTGGAAGACGTGCAGCAGGCCGTCGAGTCCCCAGAAGCGGTCCTGATGGTCCCCGAAGTCCTTGGTGAACTTCACCGATGCCTCCGCGCCGGCGTAGAGGTGGGCGCGGCTGATCGAGGTGGCGGGGCCGTTGACCGCGCCGTAGCGGCTGTAGCCGACCCCGACCTCGGGCGTGAAGTTGAGCCACCCGCCGAGCTTCATCGGGCGGGAGATTTCCTGATAGGTGTGGAAGCGGGAGTATGAGGGGTTGAGCAGCTGGGTGGTGAGCGACGGAATCGCGGGGCTGCCCGGAGGAAGCGAGCGGATGAGCTGGACGATCTGGCGCTCGTACGGCGGGAGGCGGTTGAGCAGCGTCGGGATCCGCGGACTTCCCGGCGGCAGGCTGAAGATGGCCCGGATGTCGGCCTGGGTGGGTCCCCCGATTTCCTCCTCGATGACGCCGAGGGTGGTCTGGCCCTCGTGGAGGATGGAGGTGCCGAAGATCGGACGGCGCGATTGCTCGAAGGAGAGTTCGACCCGGGTATCGGAGCGGTAGAAGTCGTTCGGGCGGACGCGGGAAACGATGCCGAGGAGCGAGTTCTCGCCCTGGCGGAAAAGTCCGAGCGTGTTGTCGGGAGCGGGGTCCGTCCGGAACTCCCGGGGATCGAAGTCCTCGAGGAAGTAGTTGTCGCTGAGGGCGGTCAGGTTGCTGTCGACCCGCCAGCGCTCGCCGTCCTCGAACGGGAGCGGCACCCGGTAGCGGAGTCGGGCACGCCAGCGGTCCTCATTGACGAAGGGCCGCGGCAGGCCGGTCCGGCTGATGGTCGGGTCGAGGTCGTTGGCGTAGTAGAGCGAGAGTCCCTCGAGGTGGTCGTTGTCGTCGTAGCGGCGGTCGATGAGATCGACCCCGCCGCCGAGGCCCCGTTTCGAGCGGAGGTCGAAATTCCAGCGGGAGAGCAGCCAGGCCTCGTCCGACGAAGCGCCGTCGCCCTCGCCGAGCATGATGCCGTAGCTGTTGAGCAGGTAAGCACCCCAGTTGCTGCGGGCACCGGGGACGAAATGGTAGCCGAGGTCACCGTCGAGCGGTTGCGAAAGGTAGGGGAGCCAGAAGATGGGGGTTTCGCCGGCGTAGAGCTTGAGGTTGCGGAAGGTGATGCGTTCGTCCGGGTAGACCGCGGTCTCATCGGCACGCAGCCAGTAGCCCGGTTGCTCGACGTCGTGGGTGGTGATGCCGGCATCGCGGCCGACGTAGACGCGTTCGCCGTTCCGGTCCTCGACCGAAAAGGCCCCGGCTTCGAGCAGGACCGGATCGACGCCGGTCCGCAGGTCGGAGGCGTCGATCTTCTGCTCGTCCATCAGGTAGACGACGCGTTCGCCACGCTGGAGCGTCTGGCCCTGGTAGATGCTGACGTTTCCGGTGAGGGTGACGGTTTTCGCCGCGTCGTCGAGAACGCCGTGATCGGCGAAGATCTCGACGCCGGTGTCGGTGCGGAGTTTGACGTTGCCGTCGACCTCGAGGCGCTTCTGCTTGCCGAGGTAGCGCCCGCGGTTGGCGCGCAGCGTCATGCCGGTGTCGGTGCGGGCGCTGACCGCCCCGCGCGAGGTGAGCGTTTCGGTTTCCTTCTTGTAGTCCGCGCCCCCGGCAAAATCGAGGGACACCGACTCCGGCTTGGCGGGGGCGAGCTCCTCGGCGTCGATCAGGTCCTGTTCGGTCGGCAGGGGGACGGGTTCCACCGGAGCGATCGGGGGGGCTTCGGCGTCGTCGGGCAGGAGGTCCTGAGCAGCGATCGGGAGCAGGAAAAGGAGGAAAACCGAGAGACACCTCATCGGGGCTGGATCACAGGGACTGCCGGCGCCCAAGTAAAGGTGGAAAGCGATTGCGGGTGGGGACGGCCGGGGCATCGTGGGGCATGGGTGGCATGAGCAGGTCGGTGGGGATCGTGGGAGCTTCGGGATTCATCGGGAGTGCGGTGGCGGAGGAGGCGTCGTCGAAAGGTTGGCGGGTTGTCGGCTTCAGCCGCCGGGACCGGGCGCCCGGGGGGAGCATCGCCGAGTGGAGGCGGTGGTCGGACGCAGTCGACCTGTCGGGCCTGGACGCGGTGGTGAATCTCGCGGGTGAACCGATCGACCGTCGCTGGACCGATGCGGTCCGGGAGAAGCTGAGGTCCAGCCGCATCGGCGTGACCGAGACGCTGGTCGAGGCCATGGCGGGAAGCGCGCCCGAGGTCTTCGTCAACGGCTCCGCGGTCGGGATCTACGGCGACCGGGGGGACGAGCGTCTGACCGAGGAAGCGCCCGCGGGCGCGGGTTTTCTCGCGGACCTCTGCCGGGACTGGGAGGCGGCGGCCGAGCGGGTTCCCGCCGGAGTGCGGGTGGCGAAGGTGCGCACCGGCATCGTTCTGGGAGCGGGAGGGGCGGCATGGGCCAAGATGGAGCGGGTCTTCCGGCTCGGGATGGGCGGGAGGTTCGGAGACGGGCGCCAGTGGATGCCGTGGATCCACATCGCCGATCTCGCGGGGGGGATTGTGCATGCGCTCGACACCGCGGAGGTGTCGGGGGCCTTCAACGGCGTGGCGCCGGAGCCGCAGCGGAATGCGGATTTCACCAGGCGGCTCGCGGAAGCGATGAACCGGCCGGCGGTGTTCCATGCACCGGCGTGGGCGCTGAAGCTGGGTCTGGGCGAGTTCGCCGACGCCCTGCTCGCGAGCCAACGCGTCGTGCCCGGCGTCCTGCTGAAAAGCGGCTATCGCTTCCGGTATCCCGAGTTGGGGGCGGCGCTGGACGACCTCCTTTGAGCGCAATTGCGCTTGTCGGTCCAGCGGTGGCGGGCTTGGGTTCGGGACACCGATGGCTGCACCCCAGAACAAGATCGCCCTGGTCTTCGACTACGACCAGACCCTCAGTCCGCGCTACATGCAGGACGACGTCGTGTTTCCCGAGTTCGGGATCGACCCGGAGCAGTTCTGGAAAAAGTGCAATTCGCTGGTGGCCGATTCCCAGTGGGATGGCGAGCTGGCCTACCTGAAGTGCCTGCTTGATTATCTGGAGATGGACCGCGTGACGAACGAGCGCTTGCGCGAGCTCGGCGGCGGGCTGCGGTTCTTCCCGGGCATTCCCGAGATCTTCGACGAGCTGCCCGAGCGGATCCTGTCGCCGGACCACGAGGCGGCCGGGATCGAGATCGAGTTCTACATCATCTCCTCGGGGTTGAAGGAGCTGCTGGAAGGATCGCGTCTGCGCCACAAGGTGAAGGCGATCTTCGGGTGCGAGTTCGGAACCAACGACGCGGGCTTCATCTCGTTCCCCAAGCGCGCCATTTCGCACACGACCAAGACCCAGTTCCTCTTCCGCATCAACAAGGGGATGCTGGAGTATTCCCAGGACGTGAACGACCACATGCCGCCGGAGCTCCGTCCGGTGCCGTTCGAGAACATGGTCTACGTCGGCGACGGCCCGACCGACGTGCCGTGCTTCACGGTGATCTCCCGCAACGGCGGACACGGAATCGCGGTCTACAATCCGGAGGACGAGAGCGGGCGGAGCTTCCGCAAGTGCTTCCAGCTCTGCGCGCACGCCAACCGGGTGAAGCACATCGCGCCGGCCGACTACCGCCAGGGGAGCCATCTGTGGCTGCTTTTGAGCGAGATGGTCCGCGAGATCGCCGATCGCATGCTCCGGGATCGGCGGGAGGAAGCCGACCGCGGGACGGTGTCCGCGCCCACTTTCTGATCCATGCCCGAGAAGAAGCACTTTCACTTCGTCGGGGTCTGCGGCACGGCCATGGGGTCGGTGGCCGCGGCCATGAAACGCAAGGGGTTCACCGTCACCGGCTCGGACGCGAACGTCTATCCGCCGATGTCCGATTTCCTCCGCGAGGAGGGCGTCGAGGTGGTCGAGGGCTACCGCGCGGGGAACATCCCGGAGACGGCCGACGAGATCGTCATCGGAAACGCGATCAGCCGGGGGAATGACGAGGCCGAGGAGGCACTCGACCGGCGGCTGCTCTACGTGTCGCTGCCGGAGGTGATGAAGGAGCACTTCCTGCGCGGAAAACGCAACCTGGTGGTGAGCGGCACGCACGGCAAGACGACCACCAGCTCGATGCTCGCGTGGCTGCTGCTTTCCGCCGGGCGGGATCCCGGCTGGATGATCGGAGGATTGCCCCGGAATCTCGGAAGGGGCGCGAATTTCTCCGCCTCCGAGTTCAACGTGCTTGAGGGCGACGAATACGACACCGCCTTCTTCGACAAGCGGTCGAAATTCCTGCACTACCTGCCCGAGGTCGCGGTCATCAACAACATCGAGTTCGACCATGCCGACATCTACGACAACCTCGACCAGATCAAGCTGAGCTTCGAGCGGCTGCTGAGGGTGGTTCCCCGGAGCGGTCTGGCGGTGATCAACGGCGACGATCCCAACTGCCTCGACGTGGCGGCGGGGGCGCCGTGCCCGGTGACGAAGGTCGGCTTCGGCCAGCACTGCGACGTCCGGATCGAAGCGGTGGAGTACTCGCCCGCCGGCAGTGCTTTCACCCTGGGAGGGGCGCGGTATTCGGTGGGAATGCCGGGGGAGTTCAATGTGCGCAACGCGGCGATGGCGGCGACGGCGGCCCGTCAGGCCGGGCTTTCCGAAGACGAGGTCCGCGAGGGGCTGGCGAGCTTCGAGGGGATCGCCAGACGCCAGGAGCTGCGGGGTGTCGCAGGGGGGGTGAAGGTGATTGATGACTTCGCCCACCATCCGACGGCGATCCGCCAGGCGGTCGAGGCGCTTCGGCAGCAGCATCCCGACGGGCGCCTGTGGGTCCTTTTCGAGCCGCGGTCGAACACGACCAAGCGCAAGATCTTCCAGAACGAACTCGCGGAGTGCCTGGCGGGGGCGGACGTGGCGGTGATCGCGGCGCTTCCGGACCCGGAAAAGGTCCCGCCGGAGGACCGGCTCGATCCGGCGGCGGTCGCGGCGAACGTGCCCGGCGGGAAGGGGCGCTACATTCCGGGTGTCGAGGCCATCGTCGAGGCGGTCGCGAGCGAAGCGGTGTCGGGCGACGTGGTCGCGGTCCTCAGCAACGGCGGATTCGGCGGCATCCACCGCCTGCTGCTCGAGCGTCTCGAGGGCTGACCGGCCTCAGGCGCCGGCAAGCCGGTGGTTGAGATTGATGGACCGCCGCAGCGCGCTCATCACCTCGACCATGGAGGACCATTCGCGGGTCGCTTCGCGGCAGGTCGGATTCGATTTCGTCGCCCGGCTGACATGCCGGCCGATCTCGCCGTAGAGCTGCTGCATCTCGGTTTCGAGCAGGCCGATTTCGGCCTTGAAGGATGAGATGTTCTGGTTGGCCTCACCAATCATTTGGAAGGCTCCGGCAGCCTCCGTGCGGTGCTTCTTCCGCTCGTCTTCGAGTTGCTTGTCGAAGCCGTCGATCGTCTCGTTGTGCTCCGCGATCCGCGCGGCGATACCGGACCGCTCCTCCTTGAGGAGGTCGAACTGCCCGCGGAGCTCCTCCATGCGCTTCCGCGCCGCCGCCTCCGTCTCGGCGTCGTCGCGCTTCTCCGAACGAAGCACTTCGAGTTTGGTCTTGATGCCGTCGTAGAGGCGGCGCAGGTCCCGGGCGCGTCGCACGACGTCGTCGCGCTTCCGGGCGAGTTCGTCGAGGCGGTCGAGCACCTCGGCTCTCTCCGCCTCGAGCGCCTCGGCGGCCTCGGATTTGGCGCCGAGAAGCTCGGCCCGCTGTTCGTGGGCCTTCTCGAGCTTCGCCTGCGAGGCTTCGAGCTGCTTGGCGAGTTCCTTGCGCTTGGTGTGGAGCCTCCGCAGGTTCCAGTACTCGATCCCGAGCTCCTCGACCGACTCGACGCGTTCCCAGACCCGCCGACCGAGGATCTGCTCCGCCTCGCGAAGGAGGTGGCTTTCGGTGGCGGCCTCGGCCATGCGCCGTTGCTTCCGGCTGATGCCGAAAGCAAGGGCGATGCGGGCGAAGAAATAGCGGGTCGTCGTCATGAAGGCGGCCTGCTCAGCGGCCGATGATTTCCTTCAAATTGTCGATAACCGTGGGATCTTCAAGCGTTGTTGTGTTGCCGGTGACTTTTCCTGTGCTGACCAGCTCCTTGAGCAGTCGGCGCATGATCTTCCCGGAGCGGGTCTTCGGCAGCCCCGGCGTGAAGTGCAGGTCATCCGGCTTGGCGATGGCGCCGATCAGCTTGCCGACGTGGTTCCGGAGCTCCTTGAGCAGGGCGTCGCTCCCGGCCTGGCCGCCCTTCAGGGTGACGAAGGCGACCACCGCTTGTCCCTTCAGGTCGTCGGGGCGGCCGATCACCGCGGCCTCGGCCACGGCATCGTGGGAAACGAGGGCCCCTTCGATCTCGGCGGTGCCGAGCCGGTGGCCGGAGACGTTGAGCACGTCGTCCATACGGCCGGTGATCCAGAAGTTGCCCTTCTTGTCACGGCGGGCGCCGTCGCCGGCGGTGTACATTCCCTTGAAGTCGCCCCAGTAGGTCTTCCGGTAGCGCGGCTTGTCGTTGTAGATCGTGCGCAGCATCGACGGCCAGGGTTTGCGGATCACCAGACGGCCGGATTCGTCCGGTTTGCACTCCTCGCCGGTCTCGTCGACGATCGCCGCGTCGACCCCGAAGAAGGGCAGGGTGGCGGTGCCGGGGATGGTGGGCGTGCAGCCCGGCAGGGGCGAGATCAGGATGGAGCCGGTCTCGGTCTGCCACCAGGTGTCGACGATCGGGGCCTTGCCGCCGCCGATGTGCTCGCGATACCACAGCCAGACGTCCGGGTTGATCGGTTCGCCCACCGATCCGAGAAGGCGGATGGCCGAGAGGTCGTAGGGCTTGATGAATTTCTCACCGGCGCGGATGAAGGCGCGGATGGCCGTCGGCGCGGTGTAGAAGATCGTGACGCCGAGGTCCTCGCAGATCTGCCAGAAGCGGCTGAAGTCGGGCTGGTTCGGCGCGCCCTCGTACATCACCTGGGTCACGCCGTTGGCAAGGGGACCGTAGACGATGTAGGAGTGGCCGGTGATCCAGCCGACGTCGGCGGTGCACCAGTAGACGTCGTCGTCCTGCATGTCGAAGATGTACTTGCAGGTCATGTAGGTCCCCATGAGGTAGCCGCCGGAGGTGTGGAGGATGCCCTTGGGCTTCCCGGTCGAGCCGGAGGTGTAGAGGATGAAGAGCGGGTGTTCGCTGTCGAAGGCCTTGGGCTTGTGGGTGCCCGGGACCTTCGCGCATTCCTCGTCCCACCACAGGTCGCGGCCGCGCTTCATGGTGACGTCCTGCCCGGTGCGCTTGGCGACGAGGACCTTCTTCACACCCTTGTGCTTCTTCAGGGCGGCATCGACGTTGTCCTTGAGCGGGACCACCTTGCCGCGACGCCATCCGCCGTCGGCGGTGATCACCGTGGTGGCGCCGGAGTCCTCGAGCCGATCGACGATGGCATCGACGGCGAAGCCGCCGAAAATGACCGAGTGCACCGCGCCGATGCGGGCGCAGGCGAGCATGGCGATGGCCGCCTCGGGGATCATCGGCATGTAGATGATCACCCGGTCCTTGGCCTTCACGCCGTTGGCCTCCAGCACGTTGGCGAACTTGCAGACCTCGCGCTTGAGCTGGGCGTAGGTGAGCACCGTCCGGTCACCCGGTTCGCCTTCGAAGATGATCGCGGCCTTGTTCTTGCGCGGGCCCTCGGCGTGGCGGTCGACGCAGTTCTCGCAGACGTTGAGCTTGCCTCCGACGAACCACTTGGCGAAGGGAGCCTTCCAGTCGAGCACCTTGGACCATTTCTTCTGCCAGGTCAGGTCCTTGGCTTCCTTGGCCCAGAACTTTGCGGGCGATTCGATCGACTCCTTCCACATGCGCTGGTACTGCGCCATGCTGGAGATGCGGGCCTTCTTGGAGAACTCCTTGTCGGGTTTGAAAACCTGGGGTTCGGACGACTTGGGCTTGCGTTTCGTGCTCATGGGTTGAGTTGCGTAGCAGACTTCGATGGAGACTAGGGACTCCCGCCGAATGCCTTCGACCCAATTCTTGCGGCAATCGTCGCGAATCCTCCGCTTTATTTGCTTTTGCAACCCGGTCGCGACTCCGCGCCGTTGACGAGGAGATATCCCGGGGCTTCCGCGATCCGAATCGAGCGAGTCGATTGCTTCGTCGGTCCACGAAGTGCTGAACTTCGAATCCGTCGCCAAGGGAAGGCAGAGTCGGCGTCGTGCCTCAGTCCTTTTTCTTCCGCTTCAGGAACGGAGGAGTTCCCGGCTTCCGCGGGGAGCGGCTCTTCCTCGGCTTGGACGGGGTCGGCGACCGCTTCTTCGAAGCCGGATTCTCCAGCAGCAACTCGACCTCCTTCGGGGTCAGCCGGCTCCACTTTCCGGGAGGAAGGGCTCCGAGCTCGAGCGAGCCGATGCGGACGCGGAGCAGGCGCTGCACCCGGTAGCCGAGTTTCTGGTACATCACCCGGATCTGGCGCTTGTGGCCCGAAGTGAGGACGATGCTCAGGCGACGGGGCGAAAGCCGCTCGATGCGGTCGGCGGAGAGCTTGCCCTCCTCCGTGTAGATGCCGCCGAGAAAGGTGGCGAGGTGCTCGTCGGTGACCGGTTGGTTGGAGGTGACGACATACTCCTTCTCCACCTTCTTCGACGGGTGGAGCATGGCATGGGCGAGATCACCGTCGTTGGTGAGGACGAGCAGTCCTTCGGATTCGCGGTCCAGGCGCCCGACGTGCTGGAGGTGGCGCATCGAGTCGGGCAGCAACTCGAAGATGTTGCCGCGTTTGAGTTCATCCGCCTTGGTGCACACCAGCCCGCGGGGCTTGTTGAGCACCACCACGCTCTCCTGCTTCGGCAGCACCTTGCGGCCGTCGAGCTTGACGTGGTCCCCGGGGCCGACCCGGGTCGCCGGGTTCAGGCACGGCTGTCCGTTGATCTCGACATGGCCTTCCTGGACCAGACGGTCGCAGGTGCGGCGGGATCCGACGCCGCAGGAGGCGAGAAACTTGTTGAGCCGGGTGCCGTCGGTCATCGGAACGTGGGGTCGTTGGACAAAAAAGGCGCGGCCCCGTAGCAGGGAACCGCGCGCTTGGAGAAAGGAGTCGGACGAGAGGATCAGTCTTCGCCCTTCGTCTTCGGCAGACCGATGGGGCTTTGACCTTCCTTCCACTGGCCGCGGGACTTGAGGGCCTTGACGCGCTCGAAGCGCTTCATCACGGAGCGCTTGCCTTCGGCGCCGCCTTTGAGCTTGAGACTGTTGTGCTTGGACATGGGAAAAACGCGCGGTTTCAGGTCGCGGGGCGCGGAAACTAGGGGGCGCGTCCCGGGATGGCAAGGCGAAAGGCGCGGAAACCTCGCCTCGGGGATTCCGGAGGAGCGGAGGGGCGAGGGACGAGAGGCGTCCAACCTCGGGACATGTGGATTGATCGGGTTCCGGGGGCGTGGCAGCCTGCCGGCATGATTTTGAGAATCCTCGGTGCTCTGGGGCTCGGCATGGCGGCTCTGGGCGCCACGACGCTTTCGGTGGTCCCCATTTTCGAGCCCATCACCCTGCACGGCACCGATGTGGATGAAGCGGTGAGTGAGACCGGTGAGGCGCTTCAGGCGACGGTGATCGCGCGGCCGATGGCATTGAGCGGCGCGTTCCCGGAGACGCTGGTCGATGCCGTCCGCACCGCCCATCGGCTGCCGACCAACGACCCGAACTACGGGGTGACCGAGGTGAACCTGCTGGTGCTCTGTCGCGTGGGCGTCGCCGCCGAGATCGTGGACCAGAAACTGCGGGTGAGGCTCGATGTCGCGGACATGGAGATCCCCGAGGGCATCGACTTGACGGAACGCCAGGTGATCAAGCTCGCCATCGTGGCGATCCGCAAGACGCTGGAGGCCTACCAGAAGCCCCAGCCCGACCACCTCGACGTGGCGATTTCCATCCTCGGTGCGGAAGGGGAGCGCCAGGGTCTGGACGAACTGGAGTGTCGCTTCGAGATCGAAGGAGCCTGAAGGGCTTTTACCTTTGCAAGCGGCGGGACGGGCGCTTGGATCGGCCCGGACGATGAGCAGCGACGAACCCTCCGCCAGACGCCGGGTCATTCTCAAACTGAGTGGCGAAGCCCTCCGCGAGTCGGGGAGCACGGACAACATTTCGCCGGAGATCGTCGATCGGATCGCCAATGAGGTGAAGGCGGCGATGGAAAGCGGAACCGTCGAGCTCGGCATCGTCGTCGGTGGCGGCAACTTCTGGCGCGGGGCCTCGGCGAGCGCCCGGGGGATGGATCGGGCCACCGCCGACTACGTCGGCATGCTGGCGACGGTGATGAACGCCCTGGCCCTGCAGGGAGCGCTCGAACACAAGGGCGTGCCGTGCGTCGTGCAGTCGGCGATCGAGATGAAGAACGTCGCCGAGACCTTCATCCGCCGGAAGGCGGCCCGTCATCTGTCCGAGGGACGGGTGGTGATCTTTGCCGCCGGCACCGGAAGTCCGTTCTTCTCCACCGACACCACCGCCGCGCTCCGCGCGAGCGAGATGGGCGCCGATCAGGTGCTGAAGGCGACCATGGTCGATGGCGTCTACGATGCCGATCCGAAGAAGAACCCCGACGCGAAGCGCTTCGACCGGGTCAGCTTCCAGGAATGCATCAGCAGCCGGTTCCAAGTGATGGACTCCACCGCCTTCAGCCTCTGCATGGACAATCACATCCCGATCGTTATCTTCGATCTCACCCGCCACGGAAACGTCACCTCGGCCCTGCTCGGCGAGTCGGTCGGCACGGTCGTCGACGGCGGTGAATGACCCTCTCACTCCCAATCCCCAGCCCCAGCAAGTCATGGACCCGGAAGAAAGCCTCCTCGAAGTTGAAGACGCCATGCAGAAGGCGGTCGATCACCTGACCCACGATTTTGCCTCGGTGCGCACCGGCAAGGCGTCGCCGACGCTGTTGGAGAACATCGACGTGTTCGTCCATGCCTACGGCAGTCAGATGAAGCTCAAGCAACTCGCCGTGATCAGCGTGCCCGAGCCGCGCCTGCTGAACGTTTCGCCCTTCGATCCCTCGACCACCCAGGAGATCGAGAAGGCGATCCGCGAGTCGAAGCTGGGACTCAATCCGGTCGCGGCCGAGCGCTCGATCCGGGTGCCGATCCCCGAGCTCTCGGAAGAGCGTCGCCTGGAGATGACCAAGCTCGTCAAGCAGCTCGGCGAGGAGGCCAAGGTGCGCATCCGCTCGGCGCGGAAGGACGGCATGGACGCGGCCAAGAAGATGAAGGCGGACAACGTGCTGACCGAGGATGGTCAGAAGGATCAGGAAACCGAGGTGCAGACGCTGACGGACAAGTATGTCAAGCAGATCGAGGAGAACGTCGCCGCCAAGGAGGCGGAGGTGATGAAGGTGTAGGGGCCACCGGGGTGAGGATCGACGGGAAGGTCGATCCTCCGGAACGCTACTCGGTCGTGTCCGGATACGAACCGAGCAGCTTGACGATGGAGCAATGCCGCTCCAGTTCGGTGATGGCCTCGGCCACCTTCCGGTCCTCGCAGTGACCGGCGAGATCGACGTAGAACACGTACTCCCAGTCCTTCCGCTTCGACGGACGCGACTCGATCTTGGACATGTTGATGTCGAAGTGCTCGAAGGCCTGAAGCGCCTTCACCAGGGAGCCCGGTCGGTCGTGGATGGCGAAGAGCAGCGAGGTCCGGTCCTTGCCCGTCGGCGGGCAGGTCTTCTCACCGATGACCAGAAAGCGGGTGGTGTTGGTGGCCCGGTCCTGAATGCATTCTTCGAGCATCTCGAGACCGTTGAGTTCGGCGGCGAGCGGTCCGCCGAGGGCGGCGGCCCCCTCGAGGGCCTTGTCCCGCGCCAGCTCGGCGGCGCGGGTGGTTGACGAAACCTCCACCAGATCCGCCTCCGGGAAGTGGCGCAGGATCCAGTTCCGGCACTGGCCGAAGACCTGGGGGTGCGAGTAGAGCGTGCGGATCTCCTCGCGCGGGATCGCGGCCATCAGGCCGTTCTCGATTCGCAGCAGGATCTGGGCGCAGATGTGGAGCGGCGAGTCGACGAAGAGGTCGAGGGTGTGGGAGACCGCGCCTTCGGTCGAATTCTCGATCGGGACGACCCCGTAGTCGGCACGACGCCGGCTGACCTGGTCGAACACCTCGGCGAAGTTCGGTTGGGCGCTGTAATCCACCGAGTGCCCGAACTTCTTGATCGCGGCCTGGTGGGTCCAGGTGCCTTCGGGCCCCAGATAGGCGATCTTGAGGTCATCCTCCAGGGCCAGCGCGGCGGACATGATCTCGCGATAGATGGCGCGGATCGACTTCTCCGGGAGCCGGCCCTCGTTCATCTCCACGAGTTTCCGCAGCAGGGCGTCCTCGCGCTCCGGAGCGTAGATCTGCAGCCCGTCCCGTTTCTTCACCACGCCCACCTCGTGAACCAGGTCGGCGCGCTCGTTGAGCAGGGAGAGCAGTTGGCGATCGATGCGATCGATCTCGTTGCGGATGTCGTCGAGGTTCACGATGGCGTTTCGGAGGATTCGGCTTCGGGCGCAGGGGTCTCGTCGGCCGCCTCGGTGTCGGTGCCGGCGGCCTTCAGGGCGAGTTGCTCCTCGGGGGAGGTCCCGGTCGATTCCTCCTCGGGCTCGGGGAGTTTCACCTTGCGCAGCTCACCCGCGTTCGGGAGGTCGTCGATCGAGCGGATCCCGAAGTGCTCGTAGAACAGGTCGGTGGTTTCGTAGAGCAGCGGACGGCCGGGAAGTTCCGCGCGGCCACCGATCCGGACCAGTTCGCGGTCGAGGAGTTTCTGCAGCATGCCATCGCAGGACACCCCGCGAACGGCTTCGATGGCCGACTTGGTGATGGGCTGCCGGTAGGCGATGATCGCGAGGGTTTCCATTGCCGGGGCGCTGAGCCGCTCGGGTCGGCGTCCGGGATAGAGCTGGCGGACGAACTCGCCGTAGTCGACGCGGGTGAAGATGCGCCACCCCCGGGCCCGTTCGCTCAGGGTGAAGGCCCGTCCGGTCTCGTCGTAGCTGCGGTTCAACTCGGCGATGGCCGCCACCACCTGCTCTTCGGAGACTTCGGCCAGGTCGGTCAGCCACCCGGGGAGGGGCTCGGGTTCCTCCTCCTCCTCGATCTGCCGGGCTCTCACATCCTCGGCCTCGGCGACGCGTGCGCGAACCAGACGAGCGATTTCTTCCGAGGAGAGGGCGTTGTCCGAAGCGGTGACCAGCGCTTCAATGATGGAGCTGAGTTGCATGAATGGGCGCGCAGCTTAGGGAAGCGCCGGGTCAGATCAAGCACCGGGGAGGTGCTCCCATGATCGAAAATTCAACTTGAAGGGGTGGAGCAGAGGCGCTAATCCACCGCGCCTCTCACGGGCAAGCGCTGCGGCGCCGGGTGGGGGCAGATCCTAATTTTCCCTAACCACGATCCATGGCTGCGAAGAAGAAGTCGGCGAAGAAGGCTGCGAAAAAGGCACCGGCGAAGAAGGCGGTGAAGAAAGTTGCGAAGAAATCCCCGGTGAAGAAGGCGCCCGCGGCGAAGGCCGCCAAGCCCAAGGCCCCGAAAAAGCTGTCGTCGTTCATCAAGAAGCAGCAGCAACGCCTCCTGGAGCTCCGGGATGAACTGGTCGATGCGATGTCCGGGGTGACCGGCGAGATCCGCAACGGCCCCGAGGGCAGCGAGGCCTCCGGCAGCGGCATGCACCAGGGCGATGCCGGCAGCGATGCCTACGACCGGGATTTCGCGCTCAGCGTCCTGGCCAAGGAACAGGATGCCCTTTACGAGATCGAGCAGGCCCTGCGGCGCATCGAGCGGGGAGTCTACGGGGTGTGCGAGCTTTCCGGCGACAAGATTCCGCAGGCGCGCCTCGAGGCGATTCCCTTCGCCCGGTTGACCGTGGAATGTCAGGCCCAGTGGGAGCAGGAGTGGGGCAACAAGCGCTTCCGACCGAAGTCCGAAGTGGGTTTCAGCAACGGAAATGTCGCCGACGAGGATTCTGACGCGGTTTCGCTTGACGAGGCGGACGAGTGACCTAGTCTCCCGCCCCCAACTTTCCAGACGGACATCCCATGCCACGCGACATCATCATCCTTGAGTGCACCGAAGCGCGCCCGGAGGGCAAATCGCCTTCGCGCTACGTCACCACCCGGAACAAGAAGAGCCTCCGCACGCCTGGCCGTCTGGAGAAGGTGAAATTCAATCCCGCCCTGCAGCGCCGCACGCTGCACCGCGAACTCCGCTAACTTCCCCGACTCATGTCCGAACCGAAAACCGTTCAGCGCCGGATCGCCTTCCGCAAGGCGAACCGCACGATGCCCCGCCGCCGCCTCGACATTCCGGTCGAGCAGGTGATCTACACCAATCCGGATCTGCTTGCGAAGTTCACTTCCGAGACGGGCAAGATCCTGCCGCGTCGCGTGACCGGTGTGTCGGCCAAGCTGCACCGCCGCATCACCCGCGAAATCAAGCGCGCCCGGGCGGTGAACCTGATGCGCTGAGCCACGGGTTCGATCAAGCTTTCTCCAAGGCCTGTCCGGGTTTCCCGCGGCAGGCCTTTTTTCTGATGCCATGAAGGAGCTGAAGGACACGCAGAATGAGCGCGACGACCGGCGGATTGCGATCGACCGCGTCGGCGTGAAGGGGCTCCGGTTCCCCGTGGAGGTGAGGGACAAGGGGGGATCCACGCAGCGGACGGTGGCCACCGTGGCGCTGGCGGTGGACTTGCCGGAGCACTACAAGGGCACCCACATGAGCCGCTTCGTCGAGGCGCTCAATGCCCACGGCGGCTGCCTCGACGTCCGCGAGATGGCGGCCCTGCCGCGCGAACTGCTGGAGCGTCTCGATGCCCGCAAGGCTCACGTCGAGTTCGAGTTTCCCTTCTTTCGATCGAAGCCGGCACCGGTCACCGGGAAGCCGGGCCTGATGGACTACGGGATCACCTTCGAGGTCGAGGCGGAGAAGGGCGGCGAGGTGGATTTCGCGGTGACCGTGAAGGTGCCGGTGGCGACCCTTTGCCCGTGCTCGAAGGAGATCAGCGACCGCGGCGCCCACAACCAGCGCGGCGTGGTGACCTACTCGGTGCGCTTCCGCGAGCCGATCTGGATCGAGGACCTGATCGAACTGGTCGAGCGGTCCGCGAGCTGTGAGCTCTACAGCCTGCTCAAGCGGCCGGATGAGAAATTCGTCACCGAGCGCGCCTACGACCACCCGGTCTTCGTCGAGGACCTCGTCCGCAACGTCGCCTCGCGCTCGAACGCCCATGACGACATCGTCTGGTACCGGGTCGAGGCCGAGAATTTCGAGTCGATCCACAACCACAACGCCTACGCGGTGGTCGAGAAACGAAGCTGACCCAGCCCGGGGTCAGAGCCGTTGGTCGAAACGGAACGGCTTCGGGGGACCGATGCGGATCCGCTCGATGTCGGCATGGGCCGGGTTGAGTGCGAAGTTGGATTCCTCGGGGATGAGGGCCGACGGGATCCGCAGTGCCAGGGAGCGCCCTGTCTGGAGCCAGGCGTTTCCGGCTTCGATCGATGGCCCGGTGGTGGCGGCCGCGACGAGGGAGGCGGCGGGGAACAAGACCTCGAAGATGAGGTAGGGTTTGGCGCGGCTGCCCGGGGCCGTGAGATGGACCAGCATTTCCAAGGCCGCCAGCGCCCGGCTCCCGGCGACATACACGACCCGGCGGCCGGGCGAGTTCCATCGGCCGCCGTACTTCGCCGCCCCGTCGCCCGAGAACGCGGAAGCCTCCCAGCGGGGGGCGACGATGCGATATCCGGCGATCCAGTCTTCAGAAGACGCCATGGTCGAGGCGGCCGAGGACGTTTTCGACTTCGCGGGCGCCGAACTCGGTGTCGGCGTAGGAAAGGGGGGACTCGCCGCCGGTGCCGGGATTCGGCGTCTTCAGCCATTCACGGGAGGCCTCCTCACCGCCCAGCACCTCCATCGCGATGCCGAAGAGCCGGGCGAAGCGGACCACCCGTTCGCTTTCCGGCATGCCGAGTTGGCGGGCCTTCTTGCGACGATTGAGGGTGGCGGGCGAAATGCCGAGCAGCCGGCCGAGCTCCTCCTCGGGAATGGCAAGGAGCTCGAGCAGCACCCGGAACTCCGTGAACGGCAACCCCTCCCGGATGCGCTCGACCAGAGGCGGCGCGACCAGGTGCTCGTCGTGGAGGGCCGAGGACTCCCCGAGCCTGGGAAGCAGATTTCGGACGACCGGTGCGAGGTTGTATTTCACGCCATGAGGATCACCCGGATCCTCCCGAGCGTCAATCAAAAGACGGTCTCAATCCTATCAAATGATCATCAGCTGTCGACGTAGCCGTGCTCGCGGGCATATTCGCGGACGTCGGCGGTGATCTTCATCGAGCAGAAGGTCGGGCCGCACATCGAGCAGAAGTGGGCGGTCTTGGCGCCCTCGGCCGGCAGGGTCTCGTCGTGGAAGGCGATCGCCTTGGCCGGGTCGAGGCCGAGCGCGAACTGGTCGCGCCAGCGGAACTCGAAGCGCGCCTTGGAGATCGCGTTGTCGCGGACCTGGGCGGCGGGGTGGCCCTTGGCGAGGTCGGCGGCGTGGGCGGCGAGCTTGTAGGTCACCACGCCCTCGCGAACGTCGTCGCGGTTGGGCAGGCCGAGGTGTTCCTTGGGGGTGACGTAGCACAGCATCGCGCAGCCGTACCAGCCGATGTTCGCCGCGCCGATGGCCGAGGTGATGTGGTCGTAGCCCGGCGCGATGTCGGTGGTCAGCGGTCCGAGCGTGTAGAAGGGGGCCTCGTCGCACCACTCGATCTGCTTCTGCATGTTCTCCTGGATCAGGTGCAGCGGCACGTGGCCGGGGCCCTCGTTCATCACCTGGCAGCCCTTTTCCCAGGCGCGGCGGGTGAGCTCACCCTGGACCTCGAGCTCGGCGAGCTGGGCGTAGTCGTTGGCGTCGGCGATCGAGCCGGGGCGCAGGCCGTCGCCGATCGAGAAGCTCACGTCGTAGGCGGCGCAAATGTCGCAGATCTCGTCCCAGTGGGTGTAGAGGAAGTTCTCCTTGCCGTGGTGGATGGACCACTTGGCGAGGATCGAGCCGCCGCGGGAGACGATGCCGGTCATGCGCTTGGCGGTGTGCGGGACGAAGCGCAGCAGCACCGCGGCGTGGATGGTGAAATAGTCAACCCCCTGCTCGGCCTGCTCGATGAGGGTGTCGCGATAGAGCTCCCAGGTCAGGTCCTCGATGCGGCCGTTGACCTTCTCCAGCGCCTGATAGATCGGGACGGTGCCGATCGGGACCGGCGAGTTGCGCAGGATCCACTCGCGCGTCGCGTGGATGTTCTTGCCGGTGGAAAGGTCCATCACCGTGTCGGCGCCCCACTTGGTCGACCAGCGCATCTTCTCGACCTCCTCGTCGATGGTCGAGGCAACCGCCGAGTTGCCGATGTTGGCATTGATCTTCACCAGGAAGTTGCGGCCGATGATCATCGGTTCGCTCTCCGGGTGATTGATGTTGGCCGGGATGATCGCGCGGCCGCGGGCGACTTCGGAACGGACGAACTCGGGCGTGATGACGGCCGGGATCTGCGCACCCCAGCTCTGGCCGGGGTGCTGGTGGTTCATCGCATTGCGCGGGACCTGGGCGTGCGGCTCGATTTCCGAGGGACGCGGCATGTTGTAGCCCTCGGGCGTCGAGCAGAGCTGCGCCATCCGCTCGTGGACCTCGGCCGGCGCGTCGGCGGGCGTCGGATACTGGTCGCAGATGGTCTTGTATTCCTCTTCGCGGCCGAGATTCTCGCGGATCGCGATGAACTCCATCTCCGGGGTGATGATGCCCTGGCGCGCATACCAGAGCTGGGTGACCGGGTGACCGGCGGAGGCCTTGAGCGGCTTGCGCTTGAGGCCCGGGTACTCCTTGAGTTTGTTCTTCGCCGCCTTGCTCTCGTTGTATTTCTCCGCGTGGGCGTCGGACAGGTAGCCGTTGTCCTCCGGCCTGGTCGAGCGGCCGTCGTATTCCTCGACGTCGCCGCGGGCCTTGATCCACTCGGCGCGGAGCGCGGGCAGACCCTGGGTCACGTCGCCTTCGAAGCAGGGGTCGCCCCACGGACCGGAGCAGTCATAGACGCGGACCGGCTCGTTCGGGCGCTTCGAGCCGTCGGGCAGTTCGGTGTCGGCCAGCCGGATCTCGCGCATCGGGACCCGGACGTCCTCGTGGAGGGTGCCGTTGACGTAGATCCGCGACGAGTTGGGGAAGATGGTCGGGTCGTTCTCGAGGGCGGCGAGTTCCTCGGAGTTGTCGATTTCCTCGACGAAGTTGCCGGTGTAGTCGGAGCGCTGGTGGGCGTTCTCGGGGGTGATGGTGTCGTGGGGATTCATGGCGCGGGAGCAGGTTGGTGGTGGAAATGAAAACGGTCGCACGGAAGGTGCGACCGGGGGAAGAAAACAAGGGCGACTTCCTACGGCGGCACGACCCGCGTCAGGTTCGGAGGGTCTTTTCCGCGCGTCGGAAAATCTCGGCCCGGCGGTCGGCGGGCACCCCTGTCGTGTGGCAAAAAGGATGAAGCTCTCGGGCGGGAAGTCAAGGGAGCGGGCGCTCCCCTCCCGGGAGTGGCGTGCCTCGGAGCCGCTTGAGCTGCCTCTGAATGACGAGGAACGACGACACCAGGATGCCGAGGATGCACAAGCCCGGTAGAAGGGTGGAGGGCGGCGGGAGGGAGTTGAAGAGTAGCGGTGTGAAAGTGCCAATCGTGGTGCCGATCGTGAGAAGCGTGATGAGGGCTGACAGCGTGGTGAGAATGAACCAGCGTCCGGGGTGCGTTGACGGGACCCAAAGTGTTCGTCCCAAAGTCATGGCGTGACAGAGGATCAGCAGAAAATGCCCGCACGCGTAGAATGCGATCGTGGCAATGAGGAGCATCGCAAATAGGTAGGGCTCAAGCTCATGCAGGCCTCGCGCATCGAGCTGGAGAGCCCGGGAAGTTTGCCGGTTTACGACTTCGATCTCGCTCCATGCGGTACCGAGGACGACTGCGAAGAACCCGGACGCGAGCAGGATCAGGGCGGCGAGCAGCTTTCCGAGACTCAACGCGATGGAGCGAACCCCACCGCCAATGACGGTGCCTGTGGTCACGATTGGGTCGCTGTGGTCAAGATGAGGCCCCGAGGGCCTCGATTTCCGAGCGGGCGATCTTGATGAAGACGTCGTCGAGGTCGCGGCCGGCGAAGCGCTCGGTGATTTCCTCGGCCGTGCCCTCGGCGAGGATGCGGCCCTCGTGGAGGAAGAGGACGCGGTCGCAGACCTCCTCGATGTCGCGCATGTTGTGCGAGGTGTAGAGGATGGCGGGATGGCGCTCGCGCTGGATGCGGCGGACCAGCTTGCGGACCTTGTCGGCGATGTCGGGGTCGAGCGAGGCGGTCGGCTCGTCGAGCAGCAGCAGGTCGGGATCGTTGAGCAGGGCCTTGGCGAGATTCACGCGGGTGCTTTCGCCGGCGGAGAGCTGGCCGGTGATCTTGTCGGCGAGGCGCGGGATTTCGAGCAGGTCGAGCAGCTCGGCGACCTTCTGCTTCGGCTGCCTCACCTCGTAGAGCCGGGCGAAGATTTCGAGGTTGTGGCGGACCTTGAGGTTGCCCGGTAGGGTGGCGTAGGTGGTGCAGAAATTGGTGCGCTTGAGGATCTCGATGCGGTGCTTGGCGAGCTCCATGCCGAAGGCCCGGATCGATCCTTCGCTCGGCGTGATCAGGCCGAGGACCATGTTCATGAGTGTGGTCTTGCCGGCGCCATTGACGCCTAACAGGCCGACCGTTTCGCCGGCGGCGACGTCGAGCGAGACTTGCTTCACGGCGGTGAAATCGCCGAAGCGCTTGACGACGCCTTGGATCGAAAGGGGAGGTGCGCTCATGGGAAATCGAGGGAGTAGATGCGCCGGGCGTTGCCGCCGAGGATGGCCTCGCGCTCGCTTTCGCTCAGCGTGCCGACGAGATCGCGGACGGTATCGACCCACTGGCGATAGTGGTCGAGCCGCAGCAGGCAGACCGGCCAGTCGGTGCCAAACATCACGCGCTCGGCGCCGAAGATCCCGAGGGTTTCCTCGAAGTAGGCGCGGACGGTTTCGGGATCGACCGGTCCCTCGGGGAACTCGGTGGCGAGCCCGGAGAACTTGACGCCGAGGATGTGGTCGCGGCGCGCCAGCTCGCGCATACCGCTGCGCCATGCGGGCTCGATGCGGCCGGGGTGGACCTCGGGCTTGGCGATGTGATCGACGATGATGCCGAGGTCGGGTTGGCGATCGACGAGGCGGATCGCCACCGGGAGCTGGCGCTGGAAAAGAAGCAGCTCGTAGCGGAGGCCGTGGGTGGGCAGTCGCGCGAGGCCGCGGTGGAAATCGTCGCGCAGGAAATAGTCGTCCGGCTCGTCCTGGAGCACATGGCGCACGCCGACGAAGCGGTCGCGGGCGGCGAGGGTCTCGAGGAGGGCATCGACCTCGGAGTCGATCAGCGGCGCCCAGCCGACCACGCCGCGAATCGCCGGGCAGCGGTCCGCGAGGTCGAGCAGGAAGTCGTTTTCCGCAGGGATCTGGCGGGCCTGCACCGCGATGGTGCCATCGACGCCGGCGGCGGCCAGGCTGGCTTCGAGCTCCGGGGCGAGGTGGTCGGCGGCGAGGGCCGAGCCGGCGGGGATCCAGTCGTAGGCCTCGGGCGAGTAGCGCCAGAGGTGGTGGTGGGCATCGATGACCTTCATCGTGGGATCTCAGCGGATTTCGATGAGCGCCTTGATGGCCCCGGTCGAGGGATCGGTGAAGCGGGCGAAGCCGTCCGGCACCTGATCGAAGGGCAGGCGGTGGGTGATCCACTTGTCGGTGTCGATGCGGCCGGCGCGGATCAGCCCGATGATCTGGTCGAAGTCTTGCGGCAGGGCATTTCGCGATGCCAGCAGGGTGAGCTCGCGGCGGTGGAAGACGGGGGCGTGAGGGAAGGTGAGCTCGGCGGTGGTGATGCCGACATAGACGACGCGCCCGGCGAAGGCGGCGAAGTCGAAGCAGGTGGACATGGATTGCGGGCTGCCGGTGGCGTCGATCACGACCTCGGCGAGCTGGCCGCGGGTCCGTTCCTCGAGCGCTCCGATCGCGTCGGGACCGGCGAGGATCCCCTGGATGCCGAGGGTTTCCCGGCAAAAGTCGAGACGCCCGGGGACGCGGTCCATGACGAGCGGCGTGACGCCCTCTATGAGCCGCAGGAACTCGAGGCAGGCGAGGCCGATGGGACCGGCACCGATGACGAGCACGGTTTCTCCGGCCCGGGGCCGGGCGCGCTCGACGGCGTGGAAGCCGATCGCGAGGGTCTCGACCAGGGCGAGCTGGTCGTAGGAGAGGTCGTTGCCGGGGTGGAGCTTGCGGGCGGGCACGTTGAAGGTGCCCTGGCGGAGTCCGCCCGGGGTGTGGACGCCGATCACCTCGACGGATGGGCAGCAATTCGAGTGCCCGGAGCGGGACGTGGGGGACTGCGGGTCATCGACGTAGGGCTCGAGCGAGCAGCGATCGCCGGCTTTCACGTGATCCACGCCCTGGCCGACGGCGACCACCTCGAGGCCGAGTTCGTGGCCCGGGATGCGCGGGTAGCTGAAGAAAGGAAAGCGGCCGAGGTAGCAGGCGAGGTCGGTGCCGCAGATGCCCATGCGGTGGGTGCGGACGGTGGCCTCGCCCGGCCCCGGGGCGGGAGCATCGGGGGCATCGACGAGCGTGATCGTCTCCGGGGCGGTGAACTCGATGGCTTTCATCGGCAGTCAGTTGTTTTCGGCAAGACCTTCGAGGTGGCCGATGTCTTTCACCGGCTCGAAGATCGCCAGCACCTCGGCGAGCAGGGCCTCGTCGATCGGCTGCTCGAGCCACTCGGCCCATTTGCGGATGTTGTCGGGATTGGCCGAGCCGGCGACCATGGAGGCGATGTCCGGGTGGGCGCAGGCGAACTGCAGCGCGAGCTGGGCGATATCGACGCCGCGCTGGTCGCAGAGGCGGTCCGCCTCCTTTGCGGCGGCCCGGACTTCCTCGGGCTCCTTGAGCCAGTCGGGCAGCGGGGCGTGGGTCAGCAACCGGGCGGAGAAGGGACCGGCGCCGATCACGCCGATCCGCTTCGCCTTGAGCCGCGGCAGCAGCTCGGTGGCGAGGCTGGTGTTTTGCAGCGTGTAGCGGTTGTAGGCGAGGATGCAGTCGATCTCGTCTTCGACGTGATCGAGCACCGTGTGGAAGGTCTTGAGCGGGTAGCAGGAGAAACCGACGGCCCTGGCCTTGCCTTGATCCCGGATCTTCAACAGGGCGGGCAGGGTTTCCTCCCAGATTTGCGGCAGCTCGACGAACTCGACGTCGTGGAGCAGGAGGACGTCGAGGTGGTCGGTCTTCAGGCGCTGGAGCGAGACGTGCACCGATTCCTCCACCCGCCGGGCGGAGAAATCGAAGTGCTTGTCCGAGTAGCGGCCGAGCTTGGTGCCGAGCAGGTAGGAATCGCGGGGCACGCCCTTGAGCCCCATGCCGAGGAGGATCTCCGACATGCCGCGACCGTAGTAGGCGGAGGTGTCGATGAAGTTCATCCCGAGATCGAGCGCGGTGCGGGTCGAGCGCATCGCCTCATCGAGCGAGATGTCGCGGAACTCGGCCCCGAGCGACGAGGCACCGAAGGAGAGGACGGGAAGGTCGATGCCGGTGCTGCCGAGCGGTCGTGTCTTCATGGGTGGAGCGAGCTTCGCGGCTGGGCATGACAAGGCAAGGGTGGAATCGCTTGCCGCGCGAGGGCGCGAGGGATTACACGGACGGCATGATTGATCGGGTTGAAGCGAAGAAGGTGGTGCCGGTGGTGGTTCTGGACTCGGTCGATGATGCCGAGCCGCTGGCCGAGGCGCTGCTGGCCGGCGGGCTGGACATCATGGAGATCACCTTCCGGACGGAGGCCGCCGCGGGGTCGATCGAGCGGATCGCGAAGTCGTTTCCCGAAATCCTGGTGGGTGCCGGCACCTTGCTCACGCCCGACCAAGCGCGGGCGGCGAGGGATGCCGGAGCGGTCTTCGGGCTGGCCCCGGGGCTGAATCCCGAAGTGGTCGAGGCCGCGACCGCCGCCGGTCTGACCTTTTCGCCGGGGATCATGACGCCGAGCGAGATCGAGCGCGCGCTTTCGCTCGGCTGCCGGTTGCTGAAATTCTTCCCGGCCGGGGCCGCGGGTGGCCCCGGGATGCTCAAGGCACTGGCGGGGCCCTACGGGCACACGGGCGTGAAATTCATCCCGACCGGGGGCATCAGCGCCGCCAACCTCACCGACTACCTCGCGCTGCCTGTGGTGGCGGCGATCGGGGGCTCGTGGATGGTCGATCGCAAGCTGGTCGCCGACAAGCGCTGGGACGAGATCACCCGTCTCACCCGCGAGGCTCTCGAAGCGGCGGCGGGGTGATTCTTTGGAGTGCGCGAGGCTTGCCTCCGCTTTGCGAGCTACCGGAAGCCACAGTTTGCTGATGAGCGCACGCCTGGTGATCCGAGGCTCGCTTCAGGGGAGCGGCGCGATGGGTTCGCCCGGAAAGCGGCGGCAAGCCGCGCGCACTCCAAATCCTAGCCAAGCGCGGCCTTGATGCTGGCGATCGTCTGCCCGGCGGCGGTCTCCGCATCGGGCTGCGGGAAAACCTCCGCGGAAAGGTAGCCGGCGTAGCCGATTTCCCGGAGGGCGGCGGTGATCGGTGCCGGGTCGGTGTGGCCGAAACCCATCGCCTGGCGGTTCGAATCGGCCCAGTGGACGTGGCCGAGGCGGTCGCCCATTTCGCGCAGGCCGTCGGCGATGTCGCGCTCCTCGATCGCCATGTGGAAGAGGTCCGCGAGCAGCACGACGCCCTCGAGCCCGTCGGCATGGAGGAAGTCGGTGGCAGGCGCGGCGTGGTTGAAGAGATTCGTTTCGTTGCGGTTGAGCGGCTCGTAGATGAAAGAAACCCCACTTCCGGCAGCCTGACGGCCGAGGTCGAGGAGGGCTGCGTAGAGCCAGTCGCGCGCCTGCTCGCGGCTCACCCCCGCGCCGGCGCGGCCCTGCATCGAGCCAAGGATGGCCGGCGCTCCGAGGCGGGCTCCGAAATCGACCATGCTGCGGATGAACTCAAGGGCCGCCTGCCGCTTCGCCGGGTCCGGATCGGTCACGCTCAGCCCGTGCTTCACCATCCCGGCGCCGGTACCGACCGCGGCGATGGCGAGGCCGTGTTTTTCCTGAAGCGATTGGATTTCGGCGATCTCCACCGCGTCCGGGCCGGGCAGGAAGAGCTCGACGGCGTCGAAACCCGCCGCGGCCGCCTTTTGAAAACCGACCTCGAGAGGGTCGTGGAAGACGAAAGGCCCGGCGGCGGCTTCGCGGACGAGACAGAGGGTGACGGCGGATTTCATCAGGCCGATTCGATGATGATGTTGCCGTAGGGGGTCGGATCGCCGGTGCGGATCAGGCCGATGGCCGAGGGGACCATCGTCTTGAAGGTGAGATGCGGCAGCCTCTCGATCTCCGGGATGCCCTCGAAGGCGGCGTCGAAGGCCTGAATGGTTTCGCCGGGGTTGTGGGCGAGGAATTCCTCCGCCTGCCACAGCCGCCCGATCTTGAAATTCGGGCGGATCAGGCCGAGCACGTCGAGCACGGTGGGGATGCCGTGGGTCAGGCTGATATCGACGGTCTCGATCTGCGGCCAGTAGGGGAAGGCCCAGTCGGAAATGACCAGGGTGTTGGTGTGGCGGATCCTCGCCAGGAGGTCGAGAATGTGGGGATTGAGGATTCCATTCTGCAGCATGGCGGCGGCGAGCCTGCGCTCTCCTCGCCGCCGGATCAATCCCGCGGGGCGGATTTTCCCCCAGTCCGGGGTTGCCAAATTCTCCGAGGTGGATAGCAATTCGCCGCCTCGCGACTTGGTCGCCTGACAATCAAGCCACAACGACCCGATGACGGACCTCAGCAAATACCGCAACATCGGCATCTTCGCCCACGTCGATGCCGGCAAGACGACCACCACCGAGCGAATTCTCAAGCTCACCGGAAAAATCCACAAGCTGGGCGAGGTTCACGACGGTGCCGCCACCACCGACTTCATGGAGCAGGAGCAGGAGCGCGGCATCACCATCCAGTCCGCCGCCACCACCTGCTTCTGGCCCGGCAAGGACCAGCAGTGGGCGAAGGATCCCTTCCGCTTCAACATCATCGACACCCCCGGTCACGTCGACTTCACGGTCGAGGTCTACCGCTCGCTGAAGGTGCTCGACGGCGGCGTCGGCGTGTTCTGCGGTTCCGGCGGCGTCGAGCCCCAGTCGGAAACGAACTGGCGCTACGCCAACGATTCGAAGGTCGCCCGTCTCATCTACGTCAACAAGCTCGACCGCATCGGCGCCGACTTCTACCGCGTCGTCGAACAGGTCAAGAACGTGCTCGGCGCCAACCCGCTGGTCATGGTCCTGCCGATCGGCACCGAGAGCGACTTCGTCGGCGTGGTCGACCTGCTCGAGGAAAAGGCCTACTACTGGGACGACACCGGCCTTCCCGAGAACTACGAGATCAAGGAGATCCCGGATGACATGAAGGAGAAGGCGGCGCAGTACCGCCACGAGCTCATCGAGATCGCCGTCGAGCAGGACGACGAGGTGATGGAACAGTACCTCGAGGGCAACGAGCCCGACATCGAGACGATCAAGAAGTGCATCCGCAAGGGCACGATCAACCTTTCCTTCTTCCCGACCTTCTGCGGTTCGTCCTTCAAGAACAAGGGTGTCCAGCAGGTCCTCGACGGGGTGGTGGACTACCTGCCGAGCCCGACCGAGGTCCCGGCCCAGCCGGAAGTCGATGCCGAGGGCAACGAGACCGGCGAGTTCGCCACCGTGACCCCCGACGGCCCGCTTCGTGCGCTCGCCTTCAAGATCATGGACGACCGCTTCGGCGCGCTGACCTTCACCCGCATCTACTCCGGCAAGATCGAGAAGGGCGACACGATCCTCAACAGCTTCACCGGCAAGACCGAGCGGGTCGGCCGGATGGTCGAGATGCACGCCGACGACCGCAATGAGCTCGAGTCGGCGCAGGCGGGCGACATCATCGCCATCGTCGGCCTCAAGAACGTCCAGACCGGTCACACGCTCTGCGACGCCAAGAATCCGGCCACGCTCGAGCCGATGGTGTTCCCCGATCCGGTCATCTCGGTGGCCGTCTCGGCCAAGGACAAGGCCAACGCCGAGAAGATGGGCACCGCGATCGGCAAGATGGTCGCCGAGGACCCGTCGTTCCGCGTCGAGACCGACGAGGAAACCGGCGAGACCATTCTCAAGGGGATGGGCGAGCTTCACCTCGACATCAAGGTCGACATCCTCAAGCGCACCCACAAGGTCGAGGTCGAGGTCGGCGCCCCGCAGGTCGCCTACCGCGAAACCATCACCAAGCCGGTGTCCGACAGCTACACCCACAAGAAGCAGTCGGGGGGTTCCGGTCAGTTCGCCAAGATCGACTACTCCATCGAACCGCTCGAGCCGGGCGACGGCTTCCAGTTCGAGTCGTCCGTGGTCGGCGGCAACGTGCCGAAGGAATACATTCCGGCGGTGGAGAAAGGCTTCAAGCAGTCGATCGAGAAGGGGCCGCTCGCCGGTTATCCCTGCCTCGACTTCAAGGTGACGCTGACGGACGGGGGCTTCCACGCCGTCGACTCCTCGGCCGTGGCCTTCGAGATCGCCTCCAAGGCCGCCTATCGCCAGACGATGCCCAAGGCGGGCCCGCAGATCCTCGAGCCGATGATGAAGCTCGATGTGTTCATCCCCGAGGAGAAGGTGGGTGACGTGATCGGCGACCTCAACCGCCGCCGGGGCATGATCCAGGGTCAGGACCCGACGCCGACCGGCGTCCGCGTCAAGGCCGAGGCCCCGCTGAGCGAGATGTTCGGCTACATCGGCGACCTGCGCACGATGACCTCCGGTCGCGGCCAGTTCTCGATGGAGTTCAGCCACTACGCGCCCTGCCCGAAGAACGTCGCCGACGACGTCATCGCGGCCGCCAAGAAGCGCGAGGAGGAGCGCCAGAAGTAATCCGCTTCCGGTTCATTTCCCAAGCCCGTCATCCCGCGTGGATGGCGGGCTTTTTCATGGAGGGGCTCCTTCCAGGTGCCTCGTGGAAAGAACCGCGCCTACGTTCCGATCCGCTCGACCCCGTGGGCATCGAGCTGCGGGTCGGTCGAGAGGATGGGCAGGCCGCGCCGTCGCGCCTTGGCGACCAGCATGCCGGCTTTCGGGGCGGCCACCGTCGGCGGCGAGAGTCCGGCGACCACCTTCCCGTGCTTGGTCAGTGCGATCGCTTTCCCGGTGCTCTCCACCTCGGCCACCAGCGACGAGAGAGAGGTTTTCGCCTCGTAAAGCCCGACTTGTTTCATCCAGGTCAGACCGGTCAGATCGGAATCGTGCGCAAGCGTTTTCCAGATCGTGGAACAGTGGAAATGGGAAAGGCGGGCGCTCCCGATGGAGCCGACCCGCCTTTCCGCGTGTGTTTGGTTTGGTTTTCCCGCCGTCGTGTGTGTGGGTTTCCCCGGGTGTGTGCAAGCCGGGTCACCCGCCGGAGCGGATGGGTGGACCATGCCCGATCGGACCGGTGCCCGCCATTCCGCGATCAGGGAGGAGTCACTCCCGCACGCGCTCGACGTTGGCCCCGAGCGCCTCGAGCTTCTCGTCGATGTGCTCGTAGCCGCGGTCGATGTGGTAGAGCCGGTTGATCTCGGTGGTGCCGTCGGCGGTGAGCGCGGCGAGGACCAGTGCGGCCGAGGCCCGCAGGTCGCTGGCCATCACGGGGGCACCGCTGAGCCGGGCGACGCCGGTGATCTCGGCCTGGCCGTCGGCGACGTGGATGTCGGCCCCCATGCGCTTCAGCTCGGCGCAGTGCATGAAGCGCTGCGGGAAGATCGTGTCGGTGACCCTGCTCTTGCCCGGCGTGGTGGCGAAGAGGGCGGTCATCTGCGCCTGCATGTCGGTCGGGTAGCCGGGGTAGGGATCGGTGACGATCTCGGCGGGCATGGGCGTGTCGCCACGGTGGATGGTGCAGGCGTCGCCGCTGTCGTTGAAGTGCACCTGGTGGCCGGCCTTGCGCAGCGCGGCGGTGATGGCGACCAGATGGCCCTCGTGAACGCGACGCAGCGTGACCCCTTCGCCGGCGAGCGCGGCGGCGACCATGAAGGTGCCGGCCTCGATGCGGTCCGGGATGACGTTGTGGACGGTGCCGTGGAGGCTCTCGACGCCTTCGATGGTGATGGTCGAGGTGCCGGCTCCGGAAATCTTCGCCCCCATCGAATTGAGGAAGTCCGCGAGATCGACGACCTCCGGTTCGCAGGCCGCGGAGGTGATGGTGGTGGTGCCCTCCGCCAGCGTCGCGGCCATCATCACGTTGTCGGTGCCGAGCACGGTCGGGCCGCTCTCGCCGCGGAGGTCGAGGGTGGCGCCCTTGAGGCCGTCGGGGGCCGAGAGGATCACGTTTCCGCCTTCCACCTCGGCTTTCGCCCCGAGCGCCTCGAGGCCGCGGATGTGGAGGTCGATCGGCCGGTCGCCGATCACGCAGCCGCCGGGCAGCGCGACCACGCAGCGGCGCTTGCGGGCGAGCAGGGGACCCATCATGCACACCGAGGCGCGCATGCGACGGACGATGTCGTAGGGCGCGGTGTCGGAAATGTCGGCGGCGGTCACGCGCACGGTGCCCGAGAAGCGCTCCACGTCGGCGCCCAGCCCGGTGAGGATCTGCACCATGTAGTTGGTGTCCGAAACGTCGGGCACGCGGCGGATGACCACGTCGTTCTCGGTCAGGAGCGCGGCGGCGAGGATGGGCAGGGAGGCGTTCTTCGATCCGGAAATGGTGATCGCACCGTGGATCGGCGTGCCGCCGTGAACGAGAAGCTTGTCCATGAGTTGGGAAAGTGGAGGAGGAGGGATTGCGGGGCATCGACATTCCTGTCGATCAACAACAGAGCGTCACCCCCTCCCGATGCCCGTCTTCCGGACCTCCGGGGCGCAGGGAAATGCCAAAGCGGGAGGGGAGGGTCAAGGCGTCCTTGCCCGGGTGTCGGAGAGGCCGATCCAGCGACGGGGAGGCTTCTGCGGGACTTTGGGGATCTGGGAGCAGGATGAACTTGATGGGAACGATGAAGAGGAGGGTGGTTCGGTTTTCGGTCAATCCCCATCCGTCTCATCTTCTTCATCAGACAAGCCATTCCTCCGTGGCTTGCTCCCGCGGAAGGGGGGTGATCGACAGGAATGTCGATGCTCCGGAACTCACGCCTTGCGGGCGATCGGGAAGCGGGGGATGCCAGAGAGGTCCTTGAGGGTCAAGACGTCCGTGAGTCCTGCATCCGTCAGCATCCGCTCGACGGCGGCCGACTGGTCGTGACCGATTTCGAGCGCCAGCCAGGCGCCGGACCGCAGGTGGGTCGCGGCCTCGGGAATGAAGCGACGGATGACGTCCAATCCGTCTTTTCCGCCGAAGAGGGCCAGTGCCGGGTCGTGCCGGACTTCCGGGGCAAGTTCCTCGTCCTCAGGGACATAGGGCAGGTTGGCGGCGATCAGGTCGTAGCGCCTGTCCGTGGGGATGGCGCTGAAGAGGTCGCTTTCGACCAGCTCGACCGCGCCGAAGCCGTTCGCTTCGGCATTCTCGCGGGCGAGGGCGAGCGCCTCGGCGGACACGTCGGCGAGCGTGACCGTCGCCCCGGGGAAGTCGGCGGCCAGCGAAAGCCCGAGGCAGCCGCTGCCGGTGCCCATGTCGAGAATCGCCGCATCGCCGGGAAGTTCGGCGTGCTTCGCCAGCCATTCGGCGAGTTCCTCGGTCTCGGGGCGGGGAATGAGGGCGCGGGCGTCGGTCTTGAACTCGTGCTGGCGGAAACCGACGGAGCCGACCAGATGCTGCACCGGCACGCCTTCTCCCCGCTTCTTCAGGGCCTCGCGAAGCGGGCCGAGCCCGCTTTCCTCGATCGGCTCGTCGAAGCGCAGGTAGAGATCCATGCGGGTGCAGCCGAGCTGGTGGGCGACGAGCATCTGCATGTTGCGCCGGGCATCGTCGATCCCGCGCTTCTCGAGGTAGGCGGTGCCCTTGTCGAGGATGTCGAGAACCGTGGTCATCCGATTGCGGATTGCGGATCGTGGATTGTGGATTGGATGAGGCGGGAGAAGAAGGCGGCACCTTCCTCGAGGGCGGCGATTTCGATGAACTCGTCGCAGGTGTGGGCCTGGTCGATGGACCCGGGGCCGAGGCAGATCGCGGGGATGCCGCCGGCGAACAGGTGGGCGGCATCGGAGAACCACGGGGCGCCGACCGGTTTCGATGCCGGGCGCACGGAGCGGATGCGCTCGATCCACCGGTGGTCGGCCGGCAGTTCCATGGGCGGATTGTCGTGAGGATCGACGAGTTCGAAAGGGGTCCCGTCGAGCGCTTCGGCGAGGAGCTTGAGGCCCCCTCCGGCATCGCGCAGCGAGGGGGTGGTGCGAAGGTCGATCTCGGCCTCGCAGGCGTCGGGCACGACATTGGGGCGGGTGCCGCCGCGGATCACGCCGATGTTGAGGGTCGAGGCCCCGAGCACCGGATGGGTGAAGCCTGCCAGTCGGTCGCGGAGGCGGCGTTCGAAATCCGGCAGGGCCCGAACCATCTTCATCACCGCGTTGTCGCCCTTCTCCGGCTGCGAGGAATGGGCGGCCTTGCCGGGGGTCCGCAGCGTCGCCCACAGCGAGCCCTTGGTGACGTGGACGATGTCGAGCGAGGTCGGTTCGCCGACGATGGCGAACTCGTACTCCTCCGCGTATTTCGCGGCGAAGTCCTTGGAGCCCCACTGTCCCGACTCCTCCCCCATGAAGGCGACGAAGTCGATCGCGACCGGGGCGTCGGCGAGGTGGCCGGCGTTTTCCTTCAAGCCCCAGAGCATCGCGGCCATCGGGCCCTTGGTGTCGGAGGCGCCGCGGCCCCACACCCGGCCGTCGCGGACCTCGCCGGAGAAGGGCTCGATGGTCATGCCCTCGATGCCGACGGTGTCGAGGTGGGGTCCGAGGAGGATGCGCGGCCGACCGTCGCGCGGGGCCCAGCGGGCGATCAGGTTCGGGCGCCCGGGCTTGATCTTGTCGCGCTCGACCGTGGCGCCGATCCGCTCGAGCCACTCGGACAGCCACGCCGCCAGCCAGCCCTCGCCGGTCTGCTCGGTCCCCGGCGCGTTGTCGGGGTTCACCGATGGCACCCGGATCAGGTGTTGGAGGAGTTCGGTAATCGGCACGGACCGAGGGAAACCCCAAACTCGAAACTTTAAACCTCAAAAATGAACCGGAACGCCATGGGGTTTCCCCCGGGGAGGTGAAGCGGATCGGCAGAAAGAATCCGTGGATGGCGACGTTTGGCGGAGAAGCCCGGTCGTCGTCCATCGATTCTTCGCTTGGAGGGCGCGTGGGGGATTCTCTAATCTGGAGACCGATGCAGCCGAAGACTCCCTTCGAATACACCATTGTGGGTCTGCGTGTGCTGCTGGGGGTGTGGTTCGCCGGGATCGGCGGCGACAAGCTGTTCCGCGTCGGCGCGCCGGCCTTCGCCCGCCAGGTGGCGGAGTTCGGCATCCTCCAGGACCCGTGGAACATGATGGTCGCCTATTTCATCCCCTGGCTCGAGTTGCTCGCCGGGCTCTGCCTGGTCGCGAGCTTCGTTCATCGCGGGGCGGTGCGCATCCTGCTGGCGCTGACGGTCATGTTCGTCTTCGTCAATGGTCAGGCGATGGTCCGCGGACTCGATCCCGACTGCGGCTGTTTCGGCAAGCTCTTCGAGTTGTCGATCGGGGGCAAGATGGTGCTGCTGGTGGTCCAGCTCGCCCTTCTCGGGTTTCTCATGGCCACCGAGCGGAAGGTCGGACGGAAGGTGTTCCGCGGGGCCCGCATGCGCTTGCCGGGGTGAGTCCTTGCGAGGATTCCGGGTGGCTTTGGAGGGCCCGCGCAAACCCGGGTTCGTCTTGCGGTGACGGGGCAACGGACCCAAATTGGGCTCATGCGCTACACCGAACGGCTGCAGGCCCGCATCGCCACCACCGGATCGCGACTTTGCGTCGGCATCGACCCCCGGCCGGGCGACGACGGGATCGAAGCGGTGCCGGACTTTCTCAAGCGGCTGATCGATGAAACCTGGGAGCAGGCGGCCGCGTTCAAGCCGAACATGGCCTACTTCGAGGCGATGGGCCTGCGCGGGATCGAGATTCTCGGCGAAATGCTCGCGGGCATGCCCGACGAGGTGCCGGTGATCCTGGATGCCAAGCGCAGCGACATCGGCGAAACGCAGAAATACTACGCCCGCAGTTATTTCGAGCACTGGAAGGTCGATGCGGTCACCCTCAATCCCTTCCTCGGCTACGATTCACTCGAGCCCTTCCTGGACTGGGAGGGGAAGGGGATCTACCTGCTGGCGGTGACTTCCAATGCCGGTTCGGCCGACTTCCAGCGTCAGCAGCTCGCCGACGGCCGCTCGGTGTTCGAGCTCGTCACCGCGCTCGGCGACCGCTCGAAGGACGAGGGCCGGGCGACCGACGTCGGCTACGTGGTCGGCCTGACCAATGCCGCCGGCGTGTTGTCCAAGGTGCCGGACGCCCCGCTGCTGGTCCCCGGTCTCGGCGCGCAGGGGGGCGATCTCGCCTCGCTGGCCGCCGCCGGACGGTCCGCGCCGGATGTGATCAACGTCTCCCGGGGCATTTCCTACGCCGGCGATGCCCGCAGCTTCGGAGAGAGGGCGCGGGACTGGGCGGAGAAGATTTCCGAGGCATACGCGGGCGCTGCAACCGCTTGAAGGAGGCGATGGCGAAGAAGCGACCCAAGGCCCGACGCGCCAGCGCGCACTATTCGGGGATCCTTCCCCAGAAGGGTTGGCCGCAGCGCAACTACAAGTTCTGGCGCCATCGCATCGTCCCCGGGATGTTCCGTCGGCCGGATGGCCGGGTGCAGGCGCCGGTGCTCGATCCACCGGGTGAGGGCCGGGTGCGCGTGACCTGGATCGGCCACGCCGGCTTCTTCCTCCAGTTCGCCGATCATGCGATGGTCATCGACCCAAACTGGGCCCGCTGGCACGGGGTTGTCCGCCGTCAGCGTGAGCCGGGCCTGCCGATCGACCTGATCCCCGAGCTCGACCTGGTCCTCGTCACCCACGCCCACTTCGACCACCTCCACAAGCCGAGCCTGAAGGTGCTGCAGGCGCGCGACGGCATCGTGGTCCCCCTCGGCAGCGGCTCGCTGGTCCGCCGGCTCGGCTTTCCCGAGGTCCATGAAATGAAGGTCTGGGACCACCTCGCGCTGGACGAGCTGCACATCGTTCACACCCCCAGTCATCACTGGGGAGCGCGCTACCTGCACGACACCCACCGCGACTACGGCGGCTACCTGATCGAGGCCGGCGGCAAGAGCGTCTTCCACTGCGGCGACTCGGCCTGGTTCGACGGCTTCGCCGAAATCGGCCGCCGCCACCCGGACATCGACGTCGCCCTGATGCCCATCGGCGCCTACGACGCGCCCAGCGGCCGCGACGTCCACATGAACCCGGAGGAAGCGGTTCGTGCCTTCGCCGAGATCGGGGCCAGGGTCATGATTCCCATGCACCACGACACCTTCCCGCTCGGCAACGAGGCCCCCGGGGAGGCGCTCGACCGCCTGTTGCAGGAGGCCGACCGGCTCGGCATCAGCGAGCGGATGCTGATCCCCGAAGAGGGCGTCGGCATCGAGTGGTAGCGGTGGGTTGCGTCTGGGAGCGTGATTTTCTAGAGCTGACCCATGCCCGTGCCCGCCGAACCTCTCCCGCTCGTCCTCTGGATCCTGCTCGGGGTGCAGACCGCGCTGCTGCTTCTGCTCTGGCTCGGCCAGTTGATCCAGGGCGCCCGCCTGCGGCGGATCGAGCGGCGTTTGGCGGAACCCTCATCGTCGACCGAACCCGAGCTCCAGCGCGTCAAATCCTCGGGCGGCGAGGGCGGCCGCCATTTCGAGCAGTGGCTCGATCAGGACCCGTCGCGTCGCGATCTGCCGAAGAAGGAGCAATTTGCCGGATTCCGCAAATGGCGCGCCGAGCAGGGGATGAACTGGAGTCCCGGCGACCCGGGGGCCTGACGGGATCGTCGGACGGGGCCGGGGGCATGCGAGAAAATGCGCGGTTCGGCGACCGCGCATGATTTTTCAGAAATCCAGCAGTTTTTCCGGTTGCCAGCAGGGGATGGGTTTGCAACATCGGCGCGCCCCGCCGAAAGCCTCTTTCGGCAATGCCCCGAAATCGCTTGTGAAAAATTTCACAAGCTCTGTTTTTCCCCGCCGCCGAGCACCCCGTCGTCGATCGTTATGGCCAATTTCTTTCCGCGCTGGACCAATCTCCTGCCGTTCAAGATCGGAATCTGTGTGATCGCACTCGGCGCTGGCGTCGTGGCGGCCTTCACCTACTACGCGACGCCCAAGACCCTTGCGGTGGGCTACCAGCCGTCGCAGCCGATTCCCTTTTCCCACCGGATCCACGTCGAGCAGCTCGGGCTCGACTGCCGCTACTGCCACTCTTTCGTGGATGTCGCCGGCCACTCGAACGTGCCGACGTCGAACACCTGCTGGAACTGCCACCAGCACGTCCAGCAGGAGAGCCCCAAGCTCCAGCCGCTGCGCGACCGCTTTGATCCGGACCATCCGGATTTCGGCAAGCCGGTCGAGTGGGTGCGCATCCACAAGACGCCCGACTACGTGTTCTTCAACCACTCGGCCCACGTGAACCGGGGCATTTCCTGCCAGAGCTGCCACGGCCGGATCGACAAGATGGAGGTCGTCTACCAGGCCGAGAACCTGTCGATGGGCTGGTGCCTCGAGTGCCACCGCGCGCCCGAGAAGCACCTGCGGCCGATGGAGGAGGTCTACAATCTCGAATACGATCCGGAGCAGTACATCGCCGACAATCCGCATCTCGGCGTCAAGACCACCGAAGAACTGGGCCTCAAGCTCAAGGAACTGTGGCAGGTCCAGCCCCGCGAGTCCTGCGCCACCTGCCACCACTGATTTTTCCCTCTTTCGCCGACCATGAGCAAACGCATCTGGCAACACCCCGACGTGCCCGCCGACGAAACCACCGTCGCCTGGCGCAGCACGGGACAGCTTGAGAACACCGCCGACTTCCGCGAGTGGCTGGAACGCGAGTTCCCCCGCGGGGCCGCGGAAATGGCGAACCAGGAGGAGGCCGAGACCTCCCGCCGGAGCTTCCTCAAGCTGATGGGTGCCTCGACCGCGCTGGCCGGCTTCGGCATGGCCGCCTGCCGTCGCCCCGAGGCCCACATCCTGCCCTACGCGCAGGCCCCCGAGTGGGTGATCCCCGGCAAGGCGACCTACTACGCGAGCAGCTTCCCCCGCAGTGGCGGCGCCACGCCACTGGTGGTGACCTCCTTCGAGGGACGCCCGACCAAGCTGGCGCCGAACACGCTTCATCCGGATGCCGCCGGCACCGACGCCTTCGCCCAGGCCTCGGTCCTCGATCTCTATTCGCCCTACCGCTCGACCCGCGTGCTGAAGGGGGGCAAGCCCTCGTCGCGCAAGGAGTTCGACGCCGCCTTCGCGGAACTCGCCAAGGACTCGGGGGCGAAGGTCGGGTTCGTCTTCGGTCGCGATGATTCGCCGACCCGCACCCGCCTGCGCAAGGAACTCGCCGGTCGCTTCGGCAACGCGAAGTTCTACGCCTACGAGGCGCTCGAAGGCGATGCCCACAAGGCCCACGGCGATGGCACCCGCTACGTCGCCGACTTTGCCAAGGCCGACCGCATCGTCTCGCTCGACTGCGATTTCGCCGGGCTCGACCCGATCGGCCCGGTCACGCCGTTCTCCGAGCGCCGCAAGCCCGAGGGCAAGGGCTACGACCAACACGCTTCGAAGGACGCCCTCAACCGCCTCTACACCGTCGAGAGCGGCTTTTCGCTCACCGGTGGCATGGCCGACCACCGCCTGCGGATCAAGCCGAGCCAATTGCTCCAGGTCGCGGCGCACATCGCCCGGCGCCTTGGGGCCGACGCCCCTGTCGGCGGCGTGCCGATTCCGGACAAGCGCCTCGGCGACTGGATCAACCCGATGGTCGATGACCTCAAGGCCCACGGCGGAAAGTCGATCGTCGTTGCGGGCAGCCGCGCGCCCGAGGTGGTCCACCACTTCGTCGCCGCGATCAACGCCAAGCTCGGCAACGTCGGGGACGACAAGCCCCTGCGCTTCGTCCGGACCGGCACCGAAGGTCTCGGCGACATCGAGCAGCTGACCGCCGACCTCGGCTCCGGCGCGGTCGAGCACGTGCTTTTCTTCACGCCCTCGAACCCGGTCTACGACGCTCCGGCCGACCTGAAGTTCGGCGAGGTGCTCGCGAAGGCGAAGACCAGCATCCACTTCGGTCTCCGCACCGATGCCACCGCGAATGCCGCGACCTGGCACGTGCCCGCGAGCCACTATCTCGAGAGCTGGTCCGACAGCCGCACCGCCACCGGCGTGCACACCGTCGTCCAGCCGCTCATCCTGCCGCTCTACGCCGACTGTGCGAGCGAGCTCGAGGTCCTCGCCGCCTTGCTTTCCGAGGAGGGCGCGCTGGCCACCGGGGAAGGGGAGGAAGGCGCGGCCTCGCCGGCCTTGGTCGAAGTCCGCAAGACCTTCGAGGGGCTCGCCGGTGACAAGGAGGAGGACTGGAAGAAGTTCCTTCGCGACGGGTTCTACGCCGGCTCGACCTACGAGTCCGCGACCCCGCAGCTCGACTCCGGAAAGGCCGGGGAGCTGGTTGCCAAGGCGCCGAAGGCGAAGGACGGCGAGCTGGAGATCGTTTTCGCCACCGACGGCTCGATCTACGACGGACGCTGGATCGACAACGGCTGGTTGCAGGAGGCGCCCGATCCGATTTCGAAGGTCTCCTGGGACAACGTCGCGTTGATCGCCCCGAAGACCGCCAAGAACCTCGGCATCTACGACAAGATCGTGACGCTCGAGACGCCGACCGCCGCCAAGCCGGCCGACGGCGAAGGGCAGCACCGCACCGGTCAGCTCATCCGGATCAAGGCCAACGGCGTCGAAATGGAAGTGCCCGTCCAGATCGGCTTCGGCCAGGCCGAGGACACCGTCATCGTGAGCCTCGGATACGGCCAGGGCTTCAGCGCCGAGGATGAACTCGGACGCGGTCCGCTCAACGAGTCCAACGTCGGTCTCGTCGGGATCAACACCGGCTTCAACGCCTACCCGCTGCGGACCGCCGCCGCCGGCTACTTCGCCGCGCTCGAGGGCGCCCCGGCGATCACCGGCAAGTCCTACAAGATCGCCGCCGTGCAGGAGCACCACGCGATGTACGGCCGCGCGCTGGCCCGCGAGGTTTCGACGCTCGACGACTCCAAGAAGGGCGACTTCGAGCACCAGCTCGCGAGCGTGAAGAAGCACGGGATGGATTCCCACGCGCCGCCGAACATCTCGCTCTACAAGCCGGTCGACGAAAAGGGAGAGTCTCTTCTCAGCGATCCGCTCCACCAGTGGGGCATGGCGATCGACCTCACTTCGTGCACCGGCTGCAACGCCTGCCTCGTCGCCTGCCAGGCCGAGAACAACATCCCCATCGTCGGCAAGGAGCAGCTCGCCATGGGCCGCGAGATGCACTGGATCCGGATGGACCGCTACTTCGCCGTCCAGCCGCTCAAGGATGACGACGGCAACTACGTCGAGGAGAACGGGGAGAAGGTGCTCGATGAGGACAACATGGAGCTGATTCCGCAGCCCGTGGCCTGCGTCCAGTGCGAGTCGGCGCCCTGCGAGACCGTCTGCCCGGTCAACGCCACCGTTCACACCGAGGACGGCCTCAACGCGATGGCCTACAACCGCTGCATCGGCACCCGCTACTGCGCGAACAACTGCCCCTACAAGGCGCGTCGCTTCAACTTCTTCGACTACAACAAGCGCAACCCGCTGGTCCCGCACAACCTCTACCGGGGCCCGCTCGGCGAGAAGCAGGTCGGCACCGCCGCCCATCTCCAGCGCAATCCGAACGTCTCGGTCCGGATGCGGGGGGTGATGGAGAAGTGCACCTACTGCGTGCAGCGCCTCAAGGACGCCAAGATCCGCCAGAAACGCCGCCAGAAGCAGGAGTCGCTGGCATCCGGCGAGTCGACGAAGACGAAGATCGGCACTCCCGAACTACGGATCCCGGTCGACTCCGTGAAGGTCGCCTGCCAGGAGGCCTGCCCGAGCGAGGCAATCAGCTTCGGCAACCTGCTCGACGAGAAGGACAGCCGCATGGGCCGCGCGAAGAGCGTCGAGCGGAACTACGATCTCCTCAACTACATCGGCACGCGGCCGCGCACCAGCTACCTGGCGCGGGTCAAGAATCCGAACGAGAACATGCCGGGTGCCAGCCGCATCGGCAAGGCGACCATTCACATGCACTAGGGGAGACCTCAGACCCCCAGACGTCAGACTGGAATTCTCCGCACCTCATCTCACCTCAACAGAATGCGAAACGCCATGAAGCTTCCGACCCATGCCTGCTCAAGTCTGGCGTCTGTTGTCTTCAAGTCTGTCGTCTCCAACTGATTTTCCCAAGATGGCCACTGCCACCCAAAATGAACCGACCCGCCAGGGACCGAAGCTTCCGGTCCTCAAGCGCGAGAAGCTGATCCTCAACGACCGGTCCTATCACTGGATCACCGAGCGGATCTGCGGCGTGTTGGAGAACCGTCAGCCCTTCCTCTGGTGGCTGCTCTTCATCCCGAGCGCGATCATCGCGGCGACCGGTGTCGGTTTCGGCCTGTTCCACCTGGTGTCGACCGGTGTCGGTGTCTGGGGGAACACCAACCGCGTGATGTGGGGCTGGCCCATCGTCAACTTCGTCTTCTGGATCGGTATCGGCCACGCCGGAACCCTGATTTCGGCCATTCTGTTCCTCACCCGCCAGAACTGGCGGACCTCGATCAACCGCGCCGCCGAGGCGATGACCATCTTCGCGGTGATGTGCGCGGGCATCTTCCCCGCCTTCCACGTCGGCCGTGTGTGGATGGCCTGGTTCCTCGCTCCGATCCCGAACGCCAACGCGATCTGGCAGAACTTCAAGTCGCCGCTGCTGTGGGACGTGTTCGCGGTCTCGACCTACTTCACGATTTCGCTGATCTTCTGGTACCTCGGCATGGTGCCCGACCTCGCGACCATCCGCGACCGCTGCAAGCCGGGCCTGCGCAAGCTCCTCTACGGCCTGTTCTCGCTCGGCTGGCGCGGCGGCAACCGCCAGTGGAGCCACTACGAGATGGCCTACCTGCTCCTCGCCGCGCTCTCGACGCCGCTGGTGCTCTCGGTCCACTCGGTCGTCTCCTTCGACTTCGCCACCTCGGTCGTTCCCGGCTGGCACACCACGATCTTCCCGCCCTACTTCGTCGCCGGCGCCATCTTCGGTGGCTTCGCGATGGTGCTCACCATCATGGTTCCGGCCCGTTTCATCTACGGCCTGCAGGACCTGATCACGATGAAGCACATCGACAACATGGCGAAGATCATCCTGCTGACCGGCACGATCGTCGGCTACGCCTACCTGATGGAGCTCTTCGTCGCCTTCTACTCCGGCGCCAAGTTCGAGATGGAGGCCTTCAAATACCGCATCACCGGTCCCTACAACTGGGCCTACTTCTGCATGATGTTCTGCAACGTCATCTCGCCGCAGGTCTTCTGGTTCAAGTGGTGCCGCGAGAACCTGTGGGTCGTGATGGCCGTCGCGATGTGCGTGAACATCGGCATGTGGTTCGAGCGATTCGTCATCATCGTCACCACCCTCGCCCGCATGTGGCTGCCCGGGGACTGGAAATACTACTCCCCGAGCGGCCAGGACATGCTGCTGTTCATCGGCACGATCGGGATGTTCCTGACCCTCTTCCTCCTCTTCCTCCGCTTCCTCCCCTGCATCAACATCGCCGAGGTGAAGTGGACGCTTCCCCAGTCCGATCCGCACCACGACGACCACGAGGATCACCCCGACGACGGCGTCGCCGCCGAGGCCGCCTACCAGAAGGAACTTCATGGCTCCAAGGAGGCGACCGCCTGATGGTCCCGGCATTTGAAATCTAGCATTTGGAATTTCCCGACGTGAGTACGACCCGCAAACGAGTTTACGGCTACCTGGCCGAGTTCAA
Source organism: Verrucomicrobiia bacterium (assembly GCA_030431475.1). Lineage (GTDB taxonomy): Bacteria > Verrucomicrobiota > Verrucomicrobiia > Verrucomicrobiales > Akkermansiaceae > Haloferula. Next base: position 116,781 of record JAUIJD010000002.1, read on the forward strand.
GAGCGCCTCCGCCCTCTACAAGGCGGCGGAGAAGGTGCGCGATGCCGGCTTCCGCAAGTGGGATTGCCACTCGCCCTATCCCATCCACGGCCTCGACGGCGCGATGGGCATCAAGCGGTCGATTCTCCCGTGGTTCGTCTTCTTCGGCGGCGCGACCGGCCTCGCCACCGGCTTCTTCCTCGCCTTCATCACCCAGGTGAAGATCTACCCGACGGTGGTCCAGGCCAAGCCGGCCAACATCTTCACCGTGCCGGCCTTCTTCCCGCCGATGTTCGAGCTGACCATCCTGTTCTCCGGCTTCACCGTGCTCTTCGGCCTGCTGGCCCTGATGAAACTCCCGCGGCTCAACCACCCGCTTTTCGCCAGCCGCCAGTTCCACCGCGCCACCGACGACGCCTTCTTCATCGCCATCGAGGCCCGCGACCCGAAGTTCAGCCCCGACGGCACCCGCTCGCTCCTCGAGGAGATCGGCGGCTCGAACATCGAACTCATCGAGGAGGAGGACTAACTCCCCGCTCCCAGCTCCCAGCTCCCAGCTCTCTGCTCCCACCGTGAAATACTTCTTCCTCGCCTACGCCATCGTCGCCGCCCTGGTCATCGGGCTGCTGCCGATGCGCGGTGAAAAGTCGCCGGAAACGCCGCTGCGCCTGTTCCCGGACATGGACGACCAGGACCGGCTCGACGCCCAGGCGCCGAGCGAATTCTTCGCCGACGGCGCCGGCGGCCGGCATCCGGTCGACGGCACCCGCCCGCTCGGCTTCCAGGCCGATGGCGAAACCGAACTCGGAGGCATTCCGAGCTACGAGTTCGGCGGTGGCACCGGCTACTACGAGACCGGTGGCATCGAAGGCTACTACTCCAACGGCATGCCCGAGGAACTGGGCCTGACCGAGGACAACGTCGTCACCTTCCTCCGCCGCGGGCGCGAGGTCTACAACATCAACTGCATGCCCTGCCACGGGGAGTCCGGCGACGGGCTCGGGGTGACCGCCAACTACGGCGTCCCCGGCATCGCCAACCTGACGCTGGAGTCGTTCCAACAGGCCACCTACCCCGACGGCCGGATGTTCGACGTGATCAGCAACGGCAAGAACAACATGGGTGCCTACAAGCACAACATTCCGCTGCGCGACCGCTGGGCCGTGGTCGCCTACGTCCGCGCCCTCCAGCTCGCCCGCAAGGCGCCGCTCTCCGAGTCGTCGATCCAGGAGGCCTTCGAGGCCCAGATGGAGGAGCAGAAGCAAGCCGCCCAGTAATCCCTTTCCCACCATGGCATCCCATTTCGTCACCTCCGCAGACATCCCCGCCGACGGCGAGCGGCTGCACAACGCGACCGCGTCCAAGGTCAAGATGATCGCCGGCGGCGTCTGCGCGCTGCTCACGCTGGTCAGCCTCGTGCTGCTCTTCGTCGCGCCCGAGTCGGTGCGCGCGCCCTTCGCCTACTCGTGGCTCTTCGCGTTCTTCTTCTTCTTCACGCTGACCATCGGCGGGATCTTCTGGACGCTGCTGCACAACGTCTCGAACTCGGGGTGGGGGACCGCGGTCCGCCGCGTCATGGAGAATCTCGGTTCCATCTACCCCTTCATGTTCCTCTTCGCGATCCCGCTGCTCTGCCCGGCGGTGCAGCAGTACCTCTACGAGTGGATGACCACCCACCGCGAGGGGCTGTCGCAGGAGAATGTCGGCCTCTTCGACGGCGCGCTGCTCGGCTTCTACGGCTCCGATTCGTTGAAGCATTGGTTCGAGGAGCACCACCACGCCCTCCTCTACAACAAGGCCTGGTACATGAACCTCTTCGCCTGGTATGTGCGGGTGGTCTTCTACTTCGTGGCGATGACCCTCGTGATCCGCGGGCTGCGCAAGCTCTCGGTCGCCCAGGACACCGACCCGAACCCGGGCACCAAGCGCCTGTTCCAGGCCCGGTTCCACTCGACCTACACCTTCATTCTCTTCGCGATCACCATCACCTTCGCGGCTTTCGACCTGCTGATGGGCCTCGACTTCAAATGGTTCTCCACCATGTGGGGCGTCTACCTCTTCGCCGGATCGGCGCTGAACTCGATGGCGGTCATCATCATCACCGTCACCCTGCTGCAGCACGCCGGCTACATGAAGAAGGTGGTCACCCCCGAGCACTTCCACATCAAGGGCAAGCTGCTCCTCGCCTTCACCATCTTCTGGGCCTACATCGCCTTCTCGCAGTTCTTCCTCATCTGGTATGCCAACATCACCGAGGAAACGAGCTACTTCCTGATCCGCAACACCGGCGGCTGGAACACGGCGAACATCTTCCTCGTCTTCGGCCACTTCGTGGTGCCCTTCGTCATCCTGCTCCAGGCGTGGCTGAAGAAGAGCCCGAAGCTGCTCAGCCTGATGGCCGTCTACACGCTGGTGATGCACGTGGTCGACCACTACCTCATCGTCATTCCCGAGCGTTCGGTCTCGCTGATGAACATCCTTCCGGAGCAGTTCGGCCACGTGACCACCGCGGTGCCCGGCGCGTTCTGGGGTGACCTCCTCGCCTTCGCGGCGATCGGCTCGGGCTTCGTCTTCTTCTTCCTGCGCGCCCTCGGCAGCAACAATCTCTATCCCAACCGGGACCCGCGTCTGCTCGAGTCCGCCAACGTCTCCAACTGATCCGGTTCCAGCGTCTCAGTATTTCCGTAACCCCATGTCTTCCCGCGACAATCCCTTCGTCCGCTTCGCCGCCTTCTGGTGGGGGATCGGCGTGATCCTGCTGTTCTTCGTCATCCTGCTCGTCACCCGCGCGATCGTCGGCGGAGGCGACGCCGAGGATCCGCTCGAGGAAACGGCGCGCAAGAACCGCCTCAAGACCCTGGCCGGCATCGAGGCCGCCCAGCAGGCCTATTTCGAGGCCAAGGTCGTCGAGGAGGGCAAGACGGTGCAACTCGATCCCGAGGGGGTCTTCGAGCACGTCGGTTCGCAGCTGCTCGCCGCCCAGCCGACCAAGGTCGATGACCCGGCCCAGGTGGTTCCGGGTTCCGCGGCCGCCGAGGCGCTGGCCACCGCCGGAGGGGAAGCCGATACCGAAGGGGTCGACGCGCTGACGCCCGAGGCCGGCACCGAGCCCGATCCCGCCATGATGGAGAAGGGCAAGCAGCAGTACATGGTCTGCATGGCCTGCCACGGCATGAATGGGGAAGGCGGTCCCGTCGGCCCGCCCTTGGCGAACTCCGACTGGGTCGCCGGCCCGGTCTCCAACCTGATCCGGATCCAGATGCGCGGTCTCGAGGGGCCGATCACCGTCTCCGGCAAGGAATACACCTTCCCCGCGCCGATGGCGCCGATGGGTGCCGCCCAGAGCGACGAGGACGTCGCGTCGGTGCTCACCTACATCCGCAACTCCTTCGGCAACTCGGCCCCGCCGGTCCTGCCCGAGCAGGTCAAGATGCTGCGCTCGGAGATCGGCAAGCCGCCGCTCACCCAGGACGACCTCATTCCCGTGGCCCCCGGCTCCTGATCCATCATGTCCACGCCTTCCGACAACGCCTTCGACGTGCAGCTCCGCAGTGAGATCGACCGCTCACTGCGCCACCCGGTGATGTTCTTCTTCACCAGCGGTGCCGCCTGGCTCGCCGTTGCCATTCTTCTCGGCATCATCTCCTCGGCCAAGGTCCACGCGCCGGGCTTCCTCGACAGCTGCCCGTGGATGACCTACGGCCGGGTTTCCGCCGCCCACCAGACCGCGCTGGTCTACGGCTGGGGCTGCCAGGCGGCCTTCGGCATGATCATCTGGCTGATGTCCCGCCTCTCGCGCCAGACCTGTCGCAATGTCGGCACGATCCTGATGGCCGGCCACGTGTGGAACTTCGCCCTCTCGCTCGGCGTGATCGGCATCCTTGCCGGCGGCGGCACGGGCATGCCGTGGATGGAGATGCCTTCCTTCGCCTGGATCCCGCTCCTCCTGGCCTATGTCGCCATCACCATCTGGTCGATGGTCCAGTTCAAGGTCCGCCCGGAAGGGCACACCTACATTTCGCAGTGGTACCTGATGGCCGCGCTGATCTGGTTCCCGTGGTTCTTCGGCTCGGCGCACCTGCTGGTGCACGGTTTCTCCGGCAGCCCGCTCGGCGCCGCCGGCGTCAACGCCTGGTTCCACTCGGCGATGCTGCTTCTGTTCTTCGCGCCGGTCGGCATCGGCATGGCCTACTACCTGGTGCCCAAGGTCATGGGACGGCCGGTCTACAACTACGCGCTGTCGCTGATCGGGTTCTGGAGCCTGGCCATCATCGTGCCATGGGCCGGGATGCAGAAGCTCACCGGTGCCCCGGTGCCGAACTTCCTTCCCTACCTCGGGGCCTTCGCTGCGATTTTGTTCGCGGTGCCGGCCGCCGTTGCCGGGATCAACCTGCTCAAGACCGCGGCCGCCGACATGGAGACGGTCAACCACAGTCCGACCCTGCGCTTCACCGTCTGGGGCCTGGTCTTCCTGCTGGCGTTCGGCTTCGCCAGCCTGGTCCTCAACAGCCCGGGGATCACGCAGGTCACCCAGTTCACGATCGCCGGCTACGGCTTCGACATCCTCGGCGTCTACGGCTTCTTCAGCTTTATCGCCTTCGGCGCGATCTACTTCATCGTCCCGCGCATCACCCGCCGCGAGTGGCTTTCCCGCCGCCTGATCAAGTGGCACTTCTTCGTCTCGATCTACGCGGTGATGGCGATCGTCGTGGTCACGCTCTTCGGCGCCCTGATGCAGGGCATCGCGCAGGAGGGAACCTACGACGGCCTCTGGTACAACGCCGCCTCCACCGTCTTTCCCTACGCGGTGCTCACCACCATCGCCTGGTGCTTCCTGCTGATCTCCAACTTCTTCTTCTTCATCCACCTGACGCTGATGTGGCTGCGCCTCGGCCGCCGCAGTTCCCACCCGACGCTGCTGGTCCACCACGAGCCGGAAAGCCCGCACGGCCCGGAGGGCGACATCGACAACACCGGCACCGCCTCCGCCCACTGACCCGCGGCCATTTGTCATTGGAGTTTTAACATTCGGCACTTCGAATCCATGTCCTTCCGCCTCTTCGCCATCGGTCTCACCGCCAGCTTCGGCCTCGCCTGGCTCTCGGTCGTGGTCGTTCCCTTCTTCAAGCTTCGCACCCCGTCCCCGATCTCCTTCCAGGAGGGATTCGACGAGCAGGAGGGCATCTACCACCCCAAGCGCGCCGGTCGCGTCGCCAACGGCGCCGCCGTCTACGCGGAGAACGGCTGCTACCAGTGCCACACCCAGGTGATTCGCCCGACCTACGCCGGGATGGATCTCGCCCGGCCGGACGTCGGCGGCCTCTCGCCGGCGGTGAATCCCGACGGCATCGACAGCCGCCGCGAGTCGAACGTGTTCGACTACAGCGGACTGGACTTCGCGATGATCGGCACGACGCGCACGGGCCCGGACCTGATGAACCTCGTGCCCCGTCTCAAGGCCCGCGTCCGCCAGCAGGCGAAGGACGACGGCGAGGAGATCTCCGAAGGCGTGGTGGCCGGTCGCGTGCGCGACTACCTCTTCCAGCACCTCTACAACCCGCGGAGCTTCGCCCGGCTCGAAAACTGGTCGAGTTGCCCCTCGATGCCCTTCCTGTTCGAAGAGCGGGAGATCAAGGGCCAGCCTTCGGATGACGCGCTCGATGTCACCGTCGAAGCCGGCCACGAGGTCGTTCCCGGCGACCGCGCCGAGGCGCTGGTGAGCTATCTGCTCTCGCTCGAACACGACGATCCGGTTCCCGCGACCATGGACTACGCCCCGGCGGCTCCGGCCGACGACTCGCAAGGCTGAACCTCCCTTCCCGACACCCGATGCAAGATCCCAACAAGCCCGATCTCGACGAGACGCTGAACGTCACCGAGTCCCACGACCGGATGCTGCGCGAAGCCGCGGCCGTGTCGCGTGAGAAGCACGTCGACGAGGGAGGTCGCGAACCGGTCTCGCTGTGGATCTTCGCGTCCTGCGGCCTCATCCTGATCTTCGCCGGCCTGGCGCTCGGGAACATCGGGTCGCTCGGCTCGCTTTTCGACTACGACCAGACGGTCAAGCCCGGCTACGTCCGCCTCGACCTCAGTGAGGATGGCGCCAAGGGGCCGCCGCCCGCCGAGGCGCTGGCCGTCTACATGAAGAAGGGCCAGAAGATGTACAGCTCGAAGTGCCAGGGCTGCCACGGCGGCGACGGCAAGGGAGGGGCCGCCGCGCCGTCCCTGGTCGGCAGCGAATGGGCCCTCGGGGATACCCAGCGCTTCGCGATGATCATTCTCAATGGCCTGGCCGGTCCGACCAGCACCGGCCAGACCTTCGCCGGTGGCATGCCCACCCAGAAGGTCGGCATGGCTCCGGTCGATCTGGCGGGCGTCATGACCTACGTCCGCAACTCCTTCGGCAACGAGACCGGTGACGTGATCACCGAGGAAATGGCCGAGCACGCCTTCAAGCTCGCCGAGGAGCGTTCCGATCCGAACGCCCAGTCGACGAAGGAAGAGCTCGAGTCGAAATACCTTGCACCCCTCGAGGGCGAACCGATGGATCCATCGACGAAGATCGATCCGGTCACCCTCGAGCCGGTCGAAGATGCCGCCGGTTGAGCTGCTTCCCCAAAGGGGCTTTCCCCTTGTGCCATCCAGTCAAACGAAGAATCATCTCCGCTGATCCGCATATTTTGCTTTTAAAGAAGCCTATCTTGCGTTCACTCCAGCCCAACTCTTGCCCATGAGCGCCACCGCGACCCACGACGAGCTGCACCACGATCATCACGACCCCGGATTCGTGCGGAAGTACATCTTCTCGACCGACCACAAGATGATCGGCCTCCAGTACGGCATCACCGCCGGACTGTTCCTGTTGTTCGGCTTTTTCCTGATGATCGCGATGCGTTGGAGCATCGCCTTTCCCCACGAGCCGCTGCCGGGGTGGATCGCGATGTTCTTCCCGGACGGCTGGGAGGCCCGCTGGCTCCAGGACGGAAAACTGACCGGTGACGCCTACAACATGTTCGGCGCCATGCACGGCACGATCATGGTCTTCCTCGGCGTCGTGCCGCTCGGCTTCGGTGCCTTCGGCAACTACGTCACCCCGCTGCAGATCGGGGCGCCCGACATGGCCTTCCCGCGGCTCAACATGATGAGCTACTGGATCTACCTCGCCGGTGGGCTGGTGATGTGCGCCTCGTTCTTCATGGAGTCCGGCGCCGCCAAGTCGGGCTGGACCAACTACTCGCCGCTCGCCGGTATCGCCGACGGCCAGATCGTCAACCAGTGGCTGGCCGGCCAGACCCAGTGGCTGATCGGCCTGGTGCTGCTCATCACCTCCTCGCTGCTCGGTTCGGTCAACTTCATCACCACCATCATCAACCTCCGCGCCCGCGGCCTGACCTGGATGCGGATGCCCTTCTTCGTCTGGGCGATGCTGGTCACCGGCTTCCTCCTGCTGCTCGCCTTCCCGCCGCTCGAGGCGGCCGGTATCATGCAGCTCATGGACCGGGTCGCCGGCTCCTCCTTCTTCATGCCCAGCGGCCTCTACACCTCGGCCGAGGGCCTGATGGAGATTTCGGGCGGTGGCTCGCCGCTGTTGTTCCAGCACCTGTTCTGGTTCCTCGGTCACCCGGAGGTCTACGTGCTGCTCCTGCCGGCGATCGCCTGCGTCGCGGAAATCATCCCGGCCAACACCCGCAAGCCGCTGTGGGGCTACAAGGCGATGGTCTACGGGGTGCTGGTGCTCGGTTTCCTCTCGTTCATCGTCTGGGCCCACCACATGTACATGACCGGCATGGGTCCGGTCGTGTCGACCTTCTTCCAGACGACCACGGTGCTGATCTCCATCCCCTCGGTGATCCTCCTGACCTCGCTGATCATCTCGCTGTGGCAGGGATCCATCCGCTTCACCCCGGCGATGATCTGGGCCTGCGCCTTTCTTCCGATGTTCGGCATCGGCGGCCTCACCGGCCTGCCGCTCGCCTTCAACCTCGTGGGCCTGCACCTTCACGACACCTACTACGTGATCGGCCACTTCCACTACGTGGTGGCGCCGGGCATCCTCTTCGGCCTCTTCGCCGGGGTCTACCACTGGTATCCGAAGATCACCGGGCGCTTCATGAGCCGCTTTCTCAGCCACCTGCACTTCTGGCCCAGCCTGATCTGCATGAACCTGATCTTCTTCCCCATGCTCACGCAGGGCATGGCCGGCTTCCACCGCCGCTGGTACAACGGGGGGGACTCCTACCTCGCCACCGACCCCGAGAGCGCGAACGTCTTCGGCCGGACCGTCGCCGAACACATCGACCTCAACATCGTGATGTCCTACGCGGCCTGGGCGATGGCGCTCGCGCAGGTCCCGTTCCTGATCAACCTCGTCTGGTCGAAGCTGGCCGGCCGCAAGGTCGAGAGCGACAACCCGTGGAATGCGACCACCCTCGAGTGGGCGACCCCGACGCCTCCCGGCCACGGCAACTTCACCACCGAACCGGTCGTCTACCGCGGCCCCTACGAATACAGCCGCCCCGACCACGACGAGGATTTCCTGCCGCAGTGGACGGAGCCGAAGAAGCCGGCCGAGAAGCCGGAGGAGAGCCCCGCGGCGCACTGATCACCCTTCCAGCCTTTCATCCCAGACATGGAAATTCCCTACGTCGTCAATCCGCGCAAGGACACCGGCCTCTTCAACTCGAAGATCGCCATCTGGCTGTTCCTCGCCTCGGAAGTCATGCTCTTCGGCGGGCTGTTCTCCGGATACGTCTTCCTGCGCATCGGCGCCGACTACCCGTGGCCGGAGCGGACGCTTCCGGTGCTCCCCGGCCTGATCAACACCTTCATCCTGATCGCCTCGTCGGTGACCGTGGTGTTCGCCTGGGCCGCGCTGAAGATGCGCAAGTGGCGCCAGTTCCAGATCTTCATGGGGATCACCGTCGCCTGCGCGTTGATCTTCATGGTCTTCAAGGGCGTCGAGTACGGGGTGAAGTTCAAGCACCAGGCGCTGCGGATGAACGACTTCACCATGGTCGAGGGACACATCGGCTACGTGAAGGCCAAGGGGGGTGACGACCATGCCGACGACCATGCCGACGACCACGGGGAGGAACACGGGGACGACCACGCCGCCGACTATGCCCGCGACGTTCACGGCGAGAAGATCGAGGCGAACCAGCACGTCTTCGCCGCCGAGTCGGTGGCCTTCAATCTCGCCCGCTACCACAAGCCCTGGGCCGAGGATCTCATCGCCGAGGCGGCCCGCGAGGGGGTCGAGGTGAAGCTCGCGGAGACGCTCGACTTCAATGCCGGAGAGGGCGGGGAGGAGCCCGTCTTCGAGGCGGGGACCGTCCTGAGCATGGACTTGCTCGACGATCTCGCCGACGCCTACGCCGACAACCTGACCCGGAACGCGACGTGGCGGAAACGCTACCTCCGCAAGGCCTGGGACATCAAGTGGGAGGATGTCGAAGAAAACAACCTGCTCGGCGAGGCCTCGTTCGCCGCGGACTTTCCCAAGGCGCTCGAACTGGAGAGCGACGAGCGCAAGAAGGCCTACACCCGCTGGAAGGCCGGCATGCGCGCCCGGATGGCGCAGGACGTGACCATCGACGAGGTCAAGTTGAGCAGCGGCAGCAAGCCGGTGACCATCGATGACGAGAGCTACGCCAGCCGCGAATTGCCGGCTCCGGGATCGGCCAAGTTCACCTGCAGCAAGCCGTTGGTGCTTCGCCAGAAGAGCCACGACGTGATCACCGACTACAAGGCCGACAACAGCACGATCAGCCTGCGCGACGGGACCAGCCTCGCCGGTGCCTACAAGCCGAGCCCGATGGACTTCCACGACGTCGACGGGATCGACTTCCAGCACCTCGCGATGGATGCCGAGAAGCGCAACCTCGACCCGGAGATCACCATCGAGAACTCGTGGCTGGTGAAGAACAACCCGGTCGTCGCCGACCTCTGGACGATGCACAAGGACGCGATCGCCCAGCTCGAGCAGAATCTGATCGACCACTACGGCTACCGGAAGGGCAAGGACGGCAAGCCGCTCGAGGATGCCGCCGGCAATCCGGTGGCGAAGCGGGTTCCCACCGAGAAGGACCGCTACCGCATGGGCTGGCAGGAGATCGCCTACTACATGGACCTCCTCGACAAGCACGAGGGGGAGGGGGTGCCGAAGATCGACCTGCCGAAGGACGCCAATGCGGCGCCCAAGGTGACGATGACGCCGAAGGAGCACTTCATGGGGCCGGACTACGGCACCCGCAGCTTCCCGCACCTGACGATCCCGCGCAGCGAGGTGCTCCTCGATGCCAAGTTCACTCCGAAGTGGAACTCCTACTACGCGATCTACTTCACCATCACCGGCCTCCACGGTCTCCACGTGATCGGTGGCGCGATCGTGCTCGCCTACTACCTCTTCTTCGGCCGCTCGATGTATCTTTCCAATCCCGAGTGGCTCGCCAACCGGGTCGAGGTCGGAGGCCTGTTCTGGCACTTCGTCGACCTCGTGTGGATCTTTGCCTTCCCGATTTTCTACCTGATGTGAGCGACCGGTGGTCGCACCGCCAAATCTTGAATTTCAAATTCCATCACCTCCGAGCCCATGGCTGACAGCCCCGAAGAGATCAAGAAGTCCATCAAGACCTACCTGCTGGTGGGCGCCATCCTGTTTGCCGGCACCGTGGCGACCGTGCTGGTGGCGACGGTTCCCGCCCTCGACATCGGCGGGCACGGATTCGACCACTGGGACATGTGGCTCGGTCTTGCGATCGCGACGACCAAGGCCTCGTTCGTCGCGGCGGTCTTCATGCACCTCAACCACGAGAAGGCCTGGGTTTACTGGCTCTTCGGGATGGGGCTGTTCTTCGGGGCGGCGATGGTTTTCCTGATCTTTCTCGCGAAGGGGGATCCCATCCACTACGACCGATTCGAGGATGGCGGAGTCTCCGCAGCCGTGATGTCCGAGTAGGCCGTCGTTTGTCATTCGTCATTTGCCGCTTACCCTTTCCCGAGCATGTCCCTTCGAGCCTTCCACATCGTCTTCGTCACGGTCAGCACCCTGCTGTTCCTGTTTCTCGCGGTCTGGGCCTTCGGTCTGACGCGCGAGGAAAGCGTGACGGTCACCGGCCTCGGCGTGCTGGGGGTGATCGGCTCTCTCGGCATGCCCGCGTACGGCATCTACTTCTACCGCAAGGCCCGCAACATCCTGCTCTGAATCCCGCCATGAACGCCCTGATCGCCTGCACGACCTGCGCCAAGAACTTCGTCGACGCCGACGGCCCGAACGCCGCGAGCTGGTCGATCATGTTCCTGCTGGTGGTCATCCTCGGGATGCTCGGGTCGATCGGCTTCTTCATGGTGCGCATCGCGCGCCGCGAGCAGGAGGGGCTCGACCCCGAGCTGCGCGACGACGTTCCGGCGCCCGCTTCCAACTCCTAAGCCCACTTTTTCCGCATGACCTCCCTGAGTCCTTCGAAATTCCTCGGTATCCCCGACTCGTTCTCCACCCACGGCGGGCGGGTCGATCACATGATCGATGTGGTCCACTGGCTGATGATCGCCCTGTTCATCGGCTGGACCTTGTTCTTCCTGCTTTGCCTGGTCCGTTTCCGGCAGAGCGCCAATCCCAAGGCCTCCTACCACGGGGTGCGCAACCACGTCTCGTCCCACCTCGAGATCGGGATTGTGATTCTCGAGGCGGTCCTTCTCCTCGGTTTCGCCTTCCCGCTGTGGAAGGAGCGGACCGATACCTGGCAGATCGTCCAGCAGCAGGACCCGGTGCGCGTGCGGGTGATCGGCTGGCAGTACGGCTGGACCTACCACTATCCGGGCGAGGACGGGAAGTTCGGGCGCATCGACCACCGCCTCAAGAACGCCAACAGCGACCCGGGCATCGACCTGGATGATCCGAACGCCCACGACGATTTCATCGCCTCGGTGCTCAAGCTCCCGGTCGGGCGTCCGGCCATCCTCAACATCACCTCCAACGACGTGATCCACGGCTACGCCATCGTTCCGATGCGCATCCAGCAGGACGCGATTCCCGGACGCGAGATTCCGATGTGGTTCACGCCGAACAAGGAGATGGAGACCTACGTCGTCTGCGCGCAGCTCTGCGGCGACGGTCACGCCCGGATGGCCGGCAACATGGAGGTCATCTCCGCCTCGGCCTACAAGGAGTGGGCCAAGGGCCAGTCGGATTCGATGCTCAAGGCGAACACGCCGGAGAAGGTCGCCCTGCGCTGAGGCGGCGGCAGGCAACCCTCAGGAAAGAGCGCGACGCCGGCGCGCCCGCGCCTCGTCCCCGATGTCGGGCGAACCGCGCGAATCCGGTGTCCGGATGCTCCGGCGGGTTCTCCGGCCGCAGGCGTGCCCTCGATCAGGACGCAGGAGCGGCGTCGGATCCCTGGATCAGCTCCAGCGCCTCGCGGATGTGCTGGTTGACCCGGTGATCAACGCTCTCGACCGCGGTGCGGATCGCGTTGCGGATGGCCAGCGGGGTCGAGCCGCCGTGGGCGATGATCACGGTGCCGTTGACGCCGAGGAGCGGGCTTCCGCCGTAGGTTTCGGCGCTCATGCGCTCCTTGAGCTCGATGAACGCGCCCTTCGCCATGAGGGCGCCGAGCTTGCGCAGGGGAGTGGCGGTCAGGGATGACTTGAGGTGGCTCGAGAGCGCCTTGGCGGTCGCCTCGCAGCTCTTGAGCACGATGTTGCCCACAAACCCGTCGCACAGGCAGACGTCGAGTTTGGTGTCGAAAAGGTGATGACCCTCGATGTTGCCGACGAACTCGAAGGGGGCGCGTCCGGTGCTGACGAACTCCTTCAGCATCGCGAAGGTCTGCTTCGTGAAGGCGGTGCCCTTCTCGTCCTCCTCGCCGTTGGACATGAGGCCGACGCGGGGCTTGTCGACGCCGTAGACTCCGGCGGAGAACGCGGCGCCCATGATGGCGTAGCCGAGGAGGTGGGAGGGCTTGGCCTCGGGGTTGGCTCCGGCGTCGAGCAGGTGGCAGGCCCCGTGGTCGTTGGGCAGGCCGGAGGCGATGCCGGCGCGCTCGATGCCGGGGATCAGGCGCAGCTTGAGCTGGGCGGCGGCCACGCAGGCGCCGGTGTTGCCGGCGGAAACGAAGGCGTCGGCCTCACCCGCCTTGACCAGGTCCATGGCGATCGAGATCGACGACTGCTTCTTGCGCCGGATGGTCTTGGCGCCGGGCTCCGACATCCCGATCACCTCGGGGGCGTGGACCAGCTCGACGCGCTTGTCGGCCAGGTCGAGTCCGTGTTTAGGGGCCTCGGCCCGGAGGCGTTCCTCGTCGCCGACGAGCAGCAGCTTTTCGAGGGTGGGGCAGCGCTTCAGGGCGTCGGCACCCCCCTCCAGGTTGACTTCGGGGGCGCGGTCGCCACCCATCGCATCGAGCGCAACTTTCATGGGGCCGGATACAGAAAATCACCGCGCCGGAGGTTCCGGAGCGGCGATGAAAGAAAAAGGAGTCCGGACGAGCTCAGAAAGCGTCGACCTCAAGCACCTTGCGCCCGCGGTAGTAGCCGCAGGACGGGCACGCGATGTGGGACGGCACGCGGCTGTCGCACTCCGGGCAGGTCTTGAAAATCGGCGCACGCCAACGGTTGGCGCCTCGGCGCTTCTTCTGGCGGCTTTTGGACTGACGACGCTTGGGTACGGCCATGACGGAAAGAGGTTAGCGTTCGGGATCGGTGTTCTTGAGAGCGTCGAGGGCCGACCAACGGTCGTCTCCCTCGTCGCGGGGCGGGGTCTCTACCGCATCCGCCCCCGGTTTGTCCACCGCCAAATATCGAGGATCGATTTCGCAGTGCTGCGGTTCGTCGGCGTCATCGCAGCGCGGATCGGTGGGAAAGTTGATCACGACCTCCTCGCGGACCGCCTCGGTGGCGTCGATCGGCCCTCCATCCTCGATTTCCAGGGAAACCGCGGCATTCTCGACGGTGATGGTCTGGACGAAGGGGTGGAGCGTGCGGACGCAGGTGAACTCGAAGGGGGCCGAGAGCAGCCCGGTGAGCAGGAGCTCGGAGCCGAATCGCTGGGCCCGGAGCTCGTAGTGCAGCGGGCCGGCGGGGACGGCGTCGCCCTTCGGGAGCTGGAAAATGTCGGGCGAGAGGTCGCCCTCGTGGTCCCTGCCTTCCTCCGGCAGGGTCTTGAGATCGATGAGAAGGCGCTTGGAGCTCATGCCGGGGATGATCGGTGATTGCCCGGGAATGTCCAATGCGGAGACGGTGGCGGCGGGGCCTCAATCGCCGGGAAGCATGGCCAGGACCTCGCCCGCCGAGCAGCCGGCGTCGCGGAAATGCCGGATCGACCGGGCGTCGTCGCGCTTGGCCAGGCGGCGGCCGTTTTCGTCGGTGACCAGCCGGTGGTGGAGGTATTCGGGCGCTGGAAGGCCCAGCAGGGCCTGCAGGAGGCGGTGGACGTGGGTGGCCGGGAGCAGGTCCTCGCCGCGGGTGACGAGCGTGATGCCGTCGTCGGCGTCGTCGGCGACTACCGAAAGGTGGTAGGAGGTGCCGATGTCCTTGCGGGCGAGCACGAGGTCGCCGAGGAGTCCGGGATCCACCTGGACCCGCCCGTGGCGCCGATCGTCGAAGTCGAGGGGCCCGACGAGGGTCGCCGCCTTCGTGGCATTGAGGCGCCAGGCGGGAGCCCCCCCCGTTTCGAGGCGCCTGGCGCGCTCCTCGGGTTCCAGGGCCCGGCAGGTCCCCGGGTAGAGCGGGCCCTCCGGGCCATGGGGGGCGGAGGTCATGCGGGAGATCTCGGCTTCGACCTCCCGACGGGTGCAGAAGCAGGGATACACGGCCTCGAGCGAGCGGAGGCGGGCGAGGACCTCGCGGTGGCGCGCCGCGCGCTCGAGTTGCGGCGGGGTCTCGCGGTCGGGGGCAAGGCCCAGCCAGGCCAGGTCTTCGCGGGCTGCGGCGTAGTATTCCGGCCGCACGCGGGTGTGATCGATGTCCTCGAAGCGCAGCAGGTAGCCGCCGGGCGATGCCTGTTCCCGGGCCACCCGGGCCGCGAAGGCGTGGCCGAGGTGCAGCAGGCCGGTGGGGCTGGGAGCGAAGCGGGTTTGGCTCACGTCGGCATCAGGCTCGGCAGATTTTGTTAGCGCGACAAGAAATGAGGCCTAAGAATGCCCTGAAATTCGGCGATGAAAGCAAAGAAGGTTGTGATCGTGGGGGCGGGCCCCGGTGGACTCACGGCGGGCATGATCCTCGCCCGCCGGGGATTCGACGTGACCATCGTCGAGAAGCAGGACCGCGTGGGCGGCCGGAACGGGGAACTCAAGGTCGGCGACTACTCGTTCGACACCGGCCCGACCTTCCTTCACCAGAAGTTCACCCTCGATGAGGTTTTCCGCGAGGCGGGACGCGACGCGGACGACTATCTGGACCTGGTGCTGCTCGACCCGATGACCCGTCTCACCTGGGGCGAGGTGTCGATGGAGACGACCTGCGACGAGCAGCGCATGCATGCCAACGTGGCGGCCGCGTTCCCCGGCAACGAGGACGGATATCGCCGCTTCATGGAGGACCATGCGGCCAAACTGAAGGCGATCTTCCCGTGTCTGCAGCGGCCCTACCACCAGCTCCGGTCCTATCTCAACACCTCGCTGGTGCCGGCATTGCCCTACGTCGCCACGACGAAGTCGGTGGTCGACGTCCTCGACCACTACTTCCCCGACGACCGGCTCAAGCTCGCCTTCACCTTCCAGGCGAAGTACCTCGGCATGTCACCGTGGAAATGTCCGGCGCTGTTCAGCATCCTCTCATACATCGAATACAAATACGGCATCTACCACGTGCAGGGCGGGCTGTGCCGCATCTCCGAGGCGATGGCGAAGGTGTTCGAGGAGCACGGAGGCACGATCCGCCTCGGTGCCTCGGTCAAGGAGCTGAAGTTCTCCGGCGGACGCGTGACCGGGGTCGAACTCGACGGCGGCGAGCTGCTCGAGTGCGATGATGCGGTGGTCAACGCCGACTACGCGCACGCGATGACCTCGCTGATGAACGGTCGCTCCCGGTCTCCGGAACGGATGGGGCGCAAGAAGTTCTCGTGCTCGACCTTCATGCTCTACCTCGGACTGGACACCATCTACCGCGACGAGCCCCACCATCACATCCTGTTTGCCGACGACTACGAGCGGAACGTCCGGGAGATCCAGGGCGAGCGCGAGCTTTCCGACGACATGTCGATCTATGTGCGGAACTCCAGCGTGACCGACCCCCTCGTCGCGCCGGAGGGGCACTCCGGTCTCTACGTGCTGGTGCCGACGATCAACACGCGCCACGTCACCGACTGGGATCCGCTGCGCCAGGAATATCGCGACAAGGTGCTGGAGCGGATCGAGCGGCGCACCGGCATGAAGGACCTCCGGGCGCACATCGTCGAGGAGCGCATCATCGACCCGGGCGGGTGGCGCGACGGACTCGACGTGTTCATGGGCGCGACCTTCAATCTCGCCCACACCCTCGACCAGATGCTCTACCTGCGTCCGCACAACCGCATGCAGGGCTTCGAGAACCTCTACCTCGTCGGCGGCGGCACCCATCCGGGCAGCGGACTTCCGACCATCTACGAAAGCGGCCGGATCTCCTCGAACCTGCTGTGCGAGCGGCATGGCGTTGACTACGAGCGGGTCGATCTCGCGCCGGCATTTCTGTGAGGGGAGGGACGCGCGACGCGGTCGCGCATCGCCTGGCCCCGGCGGCGTGAGCGATCTTCTGCGTCGTCTCCCCATTCGCTCCCGGCCCGGGCATCCTGGTCGATCACCCCCTCCTCTCCTTCACTCCGCGGAGCGCGACAGCGTCGCGAGTCCCTGGACCGCTCCGGTTTGTCCTTGCCCCGGCGGGGCGGATCGGGAGAATCCGCGCCCCCGGTTTCCGGGACCCCGAGCCATGAACGCGACTTTCCAAGAGATCGGTGCCTGTCTTGAAGAAGCGGAGTCTTTCGCGCTGCTGAGCCACGTCCGGCCCGACGGCGATGCCATCGGTTCCCAGATTGCCCTCGGGTTCGCGCTGGAAGCCATGGGCAAGAAGGTGCGCCTGATCAATGAGGACGGGCTTCCCGACAACCTGGCCTTCATGGCGGGGGGCGACCGCATCGAGACACCGCCGGAGGCACCGGTGGAGGTCGATGTGGTGATCGCGCTGGATACGGCGACCAAGCCGCGGCTCGGTGACAAGGCACTGGCCTGCGTGGAGGGCTGCAAGCGCTGGATCAACATCGATCATCACAAGTCCAATCCCGGCTACGGCGACCTCAACCACATCGACGACGGCAGCCCGGCGACCGGTCAGATCCTCTACGACCTGATCACCGAGCTCAGCCTGCCGATGCCGCCCGAGACGCGCGACGCGATCTACGTCGCCGTGTCCACCGACACCGGTTCGTTCCAGTATTCGGGCACCACGGTCGATACCTACGAAATGGCCGCCGACCTGGTGCGCCGCGGTCTCGACGTCGGCGGAATCAACGCACTGACCTACGACAACCATCCAATGCGTCGGGTCGAGCTGATGCGCGCGCTGCTGAACACGCTGGAGGTCGAGTCGGAGGGCCGTGTGGCCCACTGGCAGCTGACGATGGACGCGGTGCGCGGTCTCGGCCTGAAGCCGGAGGACAGCGAAGGACTGATCGACATCATCCGCGCCATCCAGGGGGTGATCGTCGCCCTGTTCTTCGAGGAGCTCGACACGGGGAAGATCCGGGTCTCGATGCGCTCGAAGGACAAGCGGGTGGACGCCTGCAAGGTGTGCCAGCAGTTCGGAGGCGGTGGCCACTCGCTGGCGGCCGGCATCCGGATGCCCGGGCCGATTGACGAGGCGCGACGCCAGGTGATCGCCGCCGTGAATGAAGAACTTTCCCAACTCGACTGATGAGCCGACCCAATCCTGTTTCGAATGTCCCCGCCGGGGTGCTGGTGATCGACAAGGCACCCGACATGACCTCGCACGACGTGGTCGCCATCGCGCGGCGCTCGCTCGGCACGAGGAAGATCGGGCACTGTGGCACGCTCGATCCGATGGCGACCGGTCTCCTGATGCTGGTGGTCGAGCGGGCGACGAAGATCCAGGACCTCCTCATGAGCGAGGACAAGGAATACGTGGGGACCCTCACGCTCGGAACCACCACCAACACCCAGGACCGTCAGGGCGAGCCGGTGGAGGAGAAGGAGGTGCCAGCATTCTCCGCCGAGGAGATCGACGGAGCGTTTTCCGAGTTCACCGGGGAGTTTGAACAGATCCCGCCGATGGTCTCGGCGATCAAGAAGGACGGGGTGCCGCTCTACAAACTCGCCCGCAAGGGCCAGGAGGTGAAGCGCGACCCGCGCCCGGTGCGCGTCGAACGCTACGAGGTGAGCCGTGTCGAGCTGCCGGAGGTGGACTTCACCGTCGAGTGCTCGAAGGGCTTCTACGTCCGCACCTACGCTCACGACATCGGCCAGAAGCTCGGCTGCGGCGCCCACCTCAGCGCCCTGCGGCGGGTGCGTTCGGGGCGTTTCACCCTCGATCGTGCGATCGATATCGACACCCTCAAGACCGCGCCGCGCGAGGATCTCTACAAGCAGATCATCAGCCTGGCGGAGATCTCGCTGATGCGCGGGGCGTGACTTTTGGAGCATCGACATTTCTGTCGATCTTCAAGCAATGGGGATCGACAGAAATGTCGATGCTCCGGAAAGTCCTGGCGGCAATCGATGGAAGAGAACCCTTATCAGGCGCCCCGTGTCGCCGAGGTGGCGGCCGAGGAGGCGATCTCCGACCCGGAGCGCATCCGGCGGGAGCACCTGAAGCATGAGACCTCGCTGAAAGGGGCGGGTTCGTTGATTTTTCTGGGCGGGCTGCTTCTCGGAATCGTGGCGGCGACCTCCGTGGCGGGCTTTGCGACCCAGGCCGGATCGATCAGTGGATCGGAGATGGTGCTGCTCCTTGTCTTCGTGATCCTCTGCGCGTTTCAGATCACGGTCGGGATCGGGCTCCGCGGGCTCGCGCCATGGTCGTGGATTCCCGCCCTGATCGCCTCCGCTCTTTCGCTTTTCAGTTTTCCGGTGGGTACCCTGCTCGGGGGCTATTTTCTCTACCTGCTGATCGCTCCCAAGGGACGTCGCATTCTTTCCGCCGAGTATCGCGAGGTCCGGCGCCAGACCCCTCACATCAAGTACCGGACGCCGTGGTGGATGTGGGCGATCCTGCTGCTCGTCGTGCTGGTGGTCGTCGGGTCGATCGTGTGGTTGGTCACGCCTCGTCCCTGACGGCTTTGCGGTGGCCAGATCGTCGAACGCCTTGCAGGATCGCTGCGTGAGGCGGCTCTCATCGATGGAGGAATTGCGCGGGCTTGAGGCGCCGGTGCATCTGGCGCTCGGGGTTTTCGACGGAGTCCATCTCGGCCATCAGGAGGTGATCGGGCGGGCGGTTGCGGCAGCCCGTCGCGAAGGCGGCTCCGCGGGGGTGCTGACCTTCGACCCCTACCCGTTGTGGGTCCTGGCTCCGGAGAAGGCGCCGAAGCGGCTGTTGGCGTCGCTCGATCACAAGGCCGGCATTCTCGGCGACCTGTCGGTGGATTTCCTGCTGGCGCTTCCCTTCGACCGCGAGCAGGCGAAGGTCGAGGCGGAGGACTTCGTGGCCGCGCTGGTGGATGCCGGGGCCCGCACGATCTGTGCGGGGGAGGACTGGCGTTTCGGGCATCGGCGGGGCGGGGACCGCCTGCTGCTGAGATCGATGGCGGATCGGCTCGGCTTTCACTTCGAGGCCGTGCCTCCGGTGATGAAGGACGGCGACCGGATCAGCAGCACCCGCATCCGGCAGGCGGTCCGGGACGGCAATCTGGAGGCGGCCGCCCGGATGCTCGGCCGACCCTACACCGTGGCGGGGGAGGTGGTGAAAGGCCGCCAGCTCGGTCGGGAGCTGGGGTTTCCGACCGCGAACCTGGAGCGCGGTGAGGAGCAGTACCCGCCCGACGGGGTGTGGGCGGTCCGGGCCTCCTTCGACGGCAGGGTGGAGGACGGCGTGGCGAACCTCGGCCTGAGGCCCACCGTTGATGGCGAATCGAGGCTGCTGGAGGTGCATCTTCTCGATCCACCGCCCGATCTCTACGGGAAGACGCTCGAGGTCGAGTTCGTCCGGCGCATCCGGGGTCAGGAGCGGTTCGAGGGGCTCGAGGCGCTCAAAGCGCAGATCGCCCGGGACCGCGAGCGGGCCTGTGGGATTTTGCGCTCCGGCGACGAGGCCTGAAGAGGAGCTCCCGTGAACGTAATTTCCGGATTTTCGGCTTACGCTGAAGGGTTCGGCCCCCTATAAGCCCGCGGAAACCCGATGCCTTTTCTTCGCTTTTCGAAATCCTCATCCATCCGGCCGCTTCTGGGCCTGGTGGCGATCGCCTGCGCGGCCGGCGATGTGCGCGCCGGAGAGTCCGAGCTTTCCGATCTGGCGAGGGCCGAGGTGAATCGTCGCGCGAACGCGTCCGCCGAGGCCCAGCAGCTTCTGATCAAGGGAGACGAGGCCTACGAAGCCGGGCGCTACGCCGAGGCCACCGAGGCCTACCGTGGCGCGGTCGATCTGCTGCCGGACAATGCGCCGGTGGTGGCGGACCAGCGGGAGGCGGCCCTCCAGCGTTTTTCCCAGGCGTCGGTCGAGCGGGCACGGGAGCTGCGCCGCCTCGGCGATCTCGAGGGCGCCAACCGGGCACTCGATGCGGTGCTCGAGGATACGGTGGCGCCCGACGATGCCGCCGCGCTCTCGATGCGCGAGCAACTGGAGGACCCGATCCGGACCAACCCGGCCAGTTCGAAAGAGCACAGCTCCGACATTGAGGAGGTTCGCCTGCTGCTCTACAAGGCGCAGGGGGCTTTCGACCTCGGGAAGTATGATCAAGCCCACGCCGTCTACGAGGATGTGCTGAGGGTCGACCCCTACAACTCGGCGGCGCGCCGGGGCATGGAGCGGGTCGCGGCGGCCCGTTCGCTGTATCACAAGGCGGCCTACGACCAGACGCGCTCGGACATGCTGGCGATGGTCGACTCGCAGTGGGAGACCTCCGTGCCTCCGGAAGTGCCGCTCCGGGTCGGTGGGGATTTCTCCGGCGGTGGCGGAGTGGTCGACTACATCGACAAGCTCGAGTCGCTGACCGTCCCGATCGTCGCGCTGGAAGACGTCACGCTTCCCGAGGCGGTGGACTTTCTCCGCGCCCAGTCGATCCAGCTCGACAGCGGTGAGCCCGACCCCGCGCAACGCGGCATCAACTTCGTGATCGATGTCGGCGGTCCGGACTCCGAGATCGGAAAGGAGATCCGCAGCCGGGCCTTCTCGCTCAGCCTCCGGGGAGCGACCCTTTCCCAGTTGGTCGACTACGTCGCCAAGTCCACCGGCACCGAGGCGGTGCGTCAGCCTTTTGCCATCGTGTTCCGTCCGGTGGGGGCCGACCTCGGCGATCTCGTCGCGCGGACCTACCGGGTTCCTCCGGATTTCCTCACCAGCAGCGTGTTTGATGAAGAGGGTGCCCAACAGGCGAATCTGGATCCTTTCGCACCCGAGCAGGAGAACGAGGGACTGCTGGCCCGCCGGCTGACGGCGGAGGAGAAACTGAAGAAGCTCGGCGTGCCGTTTCCCGAAGGGGCCTCGGCCGCCTTCTACTCCAGCAGCAGCACCCTTCAGGTCCGCAACACCCCGGTGAACCACTCTCTCGTCGAGCAGATCGTCGAAACCATCGCCAACGAGGAGCCGACCTCGGTGGTGGTCGAGGTGAAACTCATCCGGACCCAGCAGGAGATCCTCGAGGAGCTGGGATTCGACTGGGTGCTCGCACCTTTCGGACTCTCCGCCAACAGCACCTTCCTGAGCGGTGGCACGCAGGGCAACGGGGGGGACCTGGGCGATGTGCCGATCTTCCCGCCGGTCGCCTTCGATGGTCGCCCGGTCACTGCCGGCAACCGAAGCGGCAACTCGGCGATCAGCAGCAATGCGATCGATCAGGCCATCCTCGGGCGCAACGCGGTGTCCCCGGATCTCCGGGCGCCGGGAATCCTCGGCCTCAACGGGGTCTTCGGCGACGGGCAGGTGGCCGTGCTGATGCGGGGCCTCAACCAGAAGACCGGCACCGACCTGGCCGCCGTGCCGACCGTGACGACCCGCAGCGGTCAGCAGGCGTCGATCGAGATCATGCGCGAGTTCATCTACCCGACGGAGTATGAGCCGCCGGAACTGCCGAACTCGGTCGGCACCAACGCCGAGGGCATCTACCCGGTGACCCCGGCGACGCCGACCGCCTTCGAGATGCGCCGGGTCGGCGTGACGCTTGAAGTGCTCCCGACGGCGAGCCAGGACAAGAGCCACGTCGACATCAGCCTCAAGCCCGAGTTCACCGACTTCGACGGCTTTGTGAACTACGGTTCACCGATTCTCGGCGGTGGAGGGGCTCTCGGACTCGGAGGACTCCTCGGGGCGACCGAACCGCAGCTGATCACGGAGAATGCGATCCTCATGCCCGTCTTCTCGAAGTCGGGAACCGAGACGGCCCTGACCGTGGCCGACGGGGCGACCATCGTGATCGGTGGCCTTCTCGAGGAGCGCAACGAGAACGTGGAGGACAAGGTTCCCGTTCTCGGAGACGTGCCCGTCGTCGGCCGCCTTTTCCAGACCAAGTCGACGGCGCCGGTGCGCCGCGCGATCATCTTCCTGGTCAAGGTGCGTGTCGTCGATGCCGCCGGCCGCCCCTTCAATCCCTGAGGCGCTCGATCAGGCGCCCCACCGCTCGAACGGCCTTTCCGTCCGAATTCCATGCCCGAGACCGAACCGGACAACTACTCGATCGACGAGATGATGCAGCGCCTGCAGGCGCGCGGTGAGCGCCCTGCCGAGGGTGAGCCACAGCTCGTGACGAGACCCGACGGGTCCCAGGTGGTCAAGGTGCGCAAGCGCAAGCGCCGCAGCCACCAGCCCCACAAGGAGGCCGAGAAAAAGCGTCGGCGTCGAACCCTGCTGGTGACCTCCATCGTGATGGTGCTGCTGATGGCCGGGGTGCTCTCGTTCATCGGCTGGTTCTTCTATCTCAACAGCGGCGGATACCGGGACGAGGTCGCGGGCCGCATCGAGGCGTGGACGGGGGCCGATCTGGAGATGCGTGCCTTTCGGGCGACCCCGGTGAACGCCGCGGCGGATCTGGTGGAGCTGACCTGGCCGGAGGACATGCCGGCCGCTCGACTGAAGCTTCACCATCTGCGCGGCGACCTGCGCCTCTCCAGCCACCTCACGGGGAGCTGGGATGGCGAACAGCTCGGCGCGAGCAGCGGCGAACTGGTGCTGCGGGCGGTCCCGCAACCCGGGGCGATGTCCATGCCCGAGGAGCCTCTCCCGTTCCGCATGCCGATCCGGGTCAATCAGCTCAACGTCCGCTTCGGGGAGGGGGAGCGCGCGGCTTTCGCCGTCTACAAGGCGAATGCCAGCATGACGGTGCCCGACCCGGAGCAACCGGAGCCCAACGTCATCCTCCAGAACGGAACCTGCCGTGTCGGGAAGTGGGGGCGCTTCGTGGTCGATTTTGCCTCGCTCCGACTGGGCGGCGACGGCACCTACCTCGGTGCCCTGCGATTGTCGCCCGAAGGGATGGAGGACTCGGAGTTCGAGATTCTCGGCGAGGGATATCCGGCGATTCCGCTCGAGGGCGGGGAGGCGGAGTTTGAGTTGCGGGTCTCGGCAATGCCGTCGTTGGTGCTCTTCGGCAACGGACTCGGCACCGTGATCGAGGGGACCTTCGAAACCCTGCCGGAGGACTCGACGGGGCGGGCCCGGATCGATGTGACCCGTCTCGATGGTCTCGGCATCGACGCGCCGGTGCGAAGCACCGCCGGTTCCGACCTCAAGTTCTACCGCTTTCCCATGTTCGAGGTGCTCGGCGACGCGCTCGATACCGCCCGTTTCGTCCAACCGCACTTCGATCCGGAGTCCTCCCTGCGGGTGGTCCGGACGGCCGACAAGGTCGCCCTCGAGGATCTGGACCTGGTGGCCGAGGGGATGATGCGGGTTCGTGGTCGGATCGAGGAGGGGGCGGGCGGCCGGCTCTCCGGCACCATCGAGCTCGGGGTGGCCGATTCCTTCCTGGTGCTCGCCGAGACCCGGGCGGTGCCGCGGGTGTTCGACAAGACCGCGGGGGGCTATCACTGGGCCACCATCGAACTGTCGGGCACCACCAAGGCTCCGGCCGACGATCTGGCGAGCCAGCTGGCGGGCACCCTGGAGACCATTCCGCCGGCGGCGGATGGTGCCGGCGGACTGGAGGATGAGTTCTTCAATCTCACGACTCCCGAGGAGTAGGCCGAGTTCTTTTGCTTGTGGAGCCGGAGTCCGGCTTCCAGTCTGAGACAGCTTTTCGGCGCGCATGCAAGTCCCCTCGCTTCAACCGTATTTCGAAACATTCGGGCACGATGCTGCTCCTCACTCGGGCGCGGTCAACGCCGCCGCGGGAGCCACGATCGAACGCGCCTTGAAGAGCCCCGTGGAAGCTCCGGGACGCGGCATTCTGCTCATGGCTCCGCGTGCGGGATTCGGGAAGACCCACCTCCTCGAGCAGCTCCGCCGCGGGCTGGCGGGAAGCCACGAGTTTCTACCCCTGCGCCCGCTCGACGGCCGGCATGTCGATCCGGCTGCCGCGATCGAGGACGCCTTGCGCGGCCTGACGCGGCCGCTGCCTGCGTCGGGCGGCCTGACCCATCTCGACCTCCACGCCCGCCATTTGTTCGCCCGGGGTCTTGAGCCGCTGGTGGTCTCGGGGGAGGTGCCCTGCCAGGACCGGGAGGCCGCCGCCGAGGCCCTGCGCCGGCGTCCGGTGGAAACCTTCGACTTTCATCATCCGCAGGCGGTCACGGCCCACTGGACCCGCGAGAACTTTGAAGTGCTCGGACCGCGTCTGTCGCTTGAGATCAGCCGGCTGACCGAGGGATCGCTCAACCAGACCGCCTTCTGGGTGGCCGCGCTTTTCCACTACGCCGTCGCCTCACCGGAGAACCCGGGGCGTTCCGGGCGGCTTCTTCAGACGGCGGCGGACGGGGCCGATGCCGAACGTTTCGGCACGCTGCTGGCGCTGCTTTCCAGACTGCGTCGGGTGGTGGTGGTGGTGGACGACCTCGAGGGGGTGCATGGAGATCCCGACGGGGCCCGCCGGGTGGCCGGTTTCCTTGCGACGGTTCGGCAGGAGGCGCCGCGGGTGGATCTCATCGTTTCGGTGAACGACGACGTGTGGGAGAGTTCCTTCGTTCCCGCGCTGAGCGGGGGTCTCCGGGATCGCCTCTCGGAGTTGCCCGTGCGGCTGGGAACGCTCGACGACGAACGGCTGCTGTCACTCCTCGCCGGGCGTGGAATCGCGGACCCTCGGGCGCTGGTTCGTCGGCTCGGGTTGTCGCCCGAGGACCTCTACGCCCGTCGTGTCCTCCAACGGGCGGCCGAGCTCATCCAGAGGGAGCCGGAACTTGCTTCCGGTGGAGAGTCGGCTTCCGGACCAGCCGACGACGGAAGCCGGCGGAACGGCGAGTAAAGGGGCACATTTTTCCCTTGCCTCCGGTCCGCGCCTGACGGCATCTTCCCGCCCGCCCCGCAAGGGGTGATTCAAACAATCCGGTGTAGCTCAGCGGTAGAGCGGGTGGCTGTTAACCACTAGGTCCTTGGTTCGATCCCAAGCGCCGGAGCCAATGGAAAGCCCTGATCCTCAATGGATTGGGGCTTTCGCCTTTCTGGGTGTAGGGGTCGGTATAGGCACCGATTCTAGGCACTCCCGGAGTGTTTCCCGCATTTCGGGCTCACTTCGGCAGGAAATCCAGCAGGCTCCGGGCGTCGCTCGCCGGTGGTTCCCACGCTTCCCGCCACCCGGCCGGGACGTTGGAGCAAATCCGGGGAGGGTAGGCGCGGCCGGCGGCTCGGGTGCTGCGGACGATCAGCCCGGCGGGGGGCTCCGGGATGGGGTCGGGCGGCGCGGTGAACATGTCCACCGCGTCCTGTGTCCATTCCCAGAATTCCCGCCGGCATGCCCCGACGATCTCGAGCGGGTCGCCGTCGAGTCGCCAGCGCGGGATTGTGAGATGGAGCGCGGGCGGCTGATAGAGCTCTGGGGCGATGTCCGGGCCGTCGAGGATCAGGGCGAGGATCTCGGCGGGGAGTCGGCGGGCCTCGCGCCTCAGGGCGTTCTCCGCGCTCTTGCGCACCCTCTTTGCTACCTGGTCACCGGCCACGAGGCGGAGCCACTGGAATTCCAACTCGGTCACCCGCCAAGCCTCGCGACCGCGTGGCGGCTTCTGTGGCCAGTCGGCAACCTCGCTCGGGAGACGCCCGACGGTCTCGGAATCCCGGTGGCGGAGTAGGTCGCCCCAGAACGGCCAGCATTCGAAGGCGAGCCACTCGATCAACTCGCGTTCGTTCACGTTGCCATTGGGGCGGCATGCACCGCACCCTTGCGCCTTGGCCATGCTCAGGGCCTCCGATGGAAGGTTGAGGGCGGATGCGGCGGCGGCGAGGCTGGCAAAGGTTCGCTTTCGCGATGCGACGGGCGGGCAAGGGCGGGGTGTGTGTGGGTCTGGCATGGTCATATCTGGCGCTTTTTCGAGGTCTTGGCCGTCTCGGCTCGATCACTGGGGAAGGACCCGCGATCCGGTGGCGGGGAAGGGGAAGGCGTCCCCTTCCGGCGGCGGATGGCCTTTGCCTTCTCGAGAGCTACGGCAATCGCATCCTCGGCGGCTTTCTGGTCGATGCTCAGCAAGTGGAGCACGGCGCGGCCGGTGCTGTCGGGGTAGCTCCCCGGGGCGACAATCGCGAAGTTCACACCCTCGGCCCGGAGGTGCTCGGATTGTCCCTCGGTCAGCACGAGGCGCTCGGGCGGTTGTGGTTCCTGTTTCATCGGCTCGCGGGTGGGTCGAGGCTCAGGGTCTTCGGCTTCCGGCCTCCGATGTCCACAACGGGGCGCTCGGCTTGCGCTGGTTCATCCTGCCAGCCTCGATTCTTGATCCAGAGGTCGCAGGCGGGAACGAACTTCCCCGCGTCTTTGGTCCATTGCTCCTCTGTCTTCCAGAGTTGGAGCACGCGGAGCACTTCGGCAGGGTCGGGGCGCGGGGATAGCCGTTGCCATGCCCGGCGGGCTTTCTCGCGGGTGGAGCGGTTCCGCCCGGTGGCGGGGTAGGCTTCCCATATCGGCACGAGTTCCGCCGGCATCGCCCCCTTTTGGGGGCTCTGGGGGGTGGTCTGTTCCGGTTCTATCAGCTCGGATTGGGTACTGCTCGGGTCGGGTGCATCTGGACTGCTTCCGCCCGTCCCTTTGGGAGTCCTTGAAGGAGAGCTTTCGGCACTCTCATTCTTCCGCCACCTCTGGGCCGCTCGCGCCTTCCCTCCTTTCCTGCCCCCTTCGATCTTCTTGGACGTGATGCGTTCGCCCTCGATGTCGTAGGGTGAGAGTCGGAGGTCATCGCCTTCCCATTCCCACAAGGGGGAGGGCTGGCGGAGGATGTCGGGAGCTTCGATCCCGTGGCGCTGCCAGAACTTCGGCGGCATCCGCTTCGCTCCCTCGATCCGTCCGCTGTTCATCTGCTTCGCGCAGAGAGCATGCAGGAAGAGCCACGTCGCCACCTGGTCGGCGCTGGCGATGGTGAAGGCTTCGCTTTCGAGGTCGGAGATATGGACGGCAAAGAACTTCATCCGCCGGCCCTCCCTTCCGTGTCGAGGTCGTCGAGGATGGAAAGCACGCGCTCGGCCTCGCGGCGGGACCGTCGCGGGGCTCGGCGCTCAACTCGCGGGTCGATGTCGAGGGGCCAGTCGTCATCCGGGAGGGGCCGGCCGGCTTCGATCCATGCGGCGTGTTCCGCTACCGTCACGCGGCGAGCTTGCCTTGGCCTCCCTTCGCCGGCATACTTCCCACGGGTCGCCACCCATTGCCCCGCGTCGCCTTTGCGGCCGGGGCGTTCTTGTGTCGGGTCGCTCATCCCTCGCCCCCTCCCCTGTTCGCGTTC
Organism: Verrucomicrobiia bacterium; assembly: GCA_030431475.1. Lineage (GTDB taxonomy): Bacteria > Verrucomicrobiota > Verrucomicrobiia > Verrucomicrobiales > Akkermansiaceae > Haloferula. The sequence continues at coordinate 144,740 of JAUIJD010000002.1, forward strand.
ATCGCCAGCGCGGAGGGGCTCCGCTCGATCCCGGCTTCAATCCACGAGTCGAGGGACTCCCGGAGGATCAGGCGCCGGCCTCGGCTGGTGCCTGGTCGGATCACGTTGGAAGAGGTCACGTGTCCATCCCGCACGAGAAGCTCGATCAGGGATTTCGAGAGTCCGCTGTAATGGGCGGCTTCCTTGATCCCGAACCACTTCGGCGGGATGGCTTCGGCAACGGCTTCGCGTGCCCCGGTCGGTTGGTATTTCTTCGCCATGCCTACGCCTGACGGCGGCGCTCAGCGACTCGGCGGGCGGAGCAAAGCGGGCTTGGGCCGATCAGGTAGCCGCGCAAGGCTTAGAATCAGGCACCGGCCCGCTTAGCGGCGCTTTGTCGCTACTGCCCCCCCTTGTTTTCCCTTCGTTCCGTAGGCATGCAGCACCGTCCGGCGCTTTGTTTGGCGTTTTAACGCTCAGCGGCGCTTTGTAATGTTTCCCTGTAGTACCCGAGCCTTTGAGGCTCAGCGGCTTGAGGTGGGCTCGGCGCTTCGGTAGGGCTCTTCCTGCCCTATTTCAGCCACGGGCCGGAAAGGATCTCGCGTCGGTCGTCGTCGCCGGTTCCGTCGCTGGCCTTGAGAAGTTCCCTCCGGCTCCAATCCTCGATCGGCAGGCCGGCGCGGTTGGCGGCGCGGTTGATGCGCTCCATTTCCGCCGGGCTGAATCGAAAGGTGAGGACATGAACCGGAAACTCCGGGCGAGTCTGGCGCGGCTTCATGATCCGAGGGCTTCGAAGTTCGGGAGAGACTCAACGGCCCGGTCGAGGGCTTCATCGTGGTGGGTGTAGCGGGCATGCACTCCCGCGCTACTGTGGCCGGTGAGACGCTGCCGCACGTCCGCGTGCACGTCGGCCTCGGCAAGCCACGAGGCGAAGCTGTGGCGCAGGCTGTGGAAGCTCCTGCGTTTCACCACGTCGCCGGCTTCGACAATCTCCCGCGCCACTCCGGCGCGTTCCATGATGCGGCGGAATTGGGTCGAGAGGGTGCCTGTCTTGCGCCCTGTCAGGCTGGGGAAGAGGTCGCCTTGCCGGTCCCCGATCCAGCGCAGGCACGGCGGCGTGAGCGGCACGGAAAGCGTCTTGCGGGTGCGCTTCGTCTTCTCCGGCCGGATCACGAGGCGGGAGCCTTGGAGGTGCTCGCGGCGAAGTCGGATCACGTCGCCCAAGCGCAGGCCGGTATGGGCGGCGATCAGGATGCACCCGCGCCACTCGTCGGGGGTGCTGGCGTGGTCGATCATGGCGCGGACTTCCTCAGCGGTGAAGGGGGCGCGTTCGGTGCTGTCGCTCGTCGGAAGTGCCCGGATTCCCTCGGCGGGGTTCACCTTGGCAAGATCCTGGGCAACCGCATCGCGGAGGGCGCGGCGGAGCGCGGCAAGGTCCATGTTCGCCGTTGCGGCCGTGATGGTCCGGGCGGGTTGGCGCTTCGCATTCTTCCGGCGTGGCGCGGAGCGCGGCCGGCGGGTCGCGGCAATCGGCATTTTCACGATCTTCCCAAGGGCTTTCTCGATGTCCGATTGCCGCAGGGCCCCCACGGGCGCCTTGGCAATCTTCGGCCCGAGAGCGGCGAGCATGCGGCGGCGCATGTCCTCATACACGAGGGCGGACTTGGCGGAGACGTGCGGGCGCTGGCGCTCGATCCATTCCCCAAGGTGCTCGGCAAGCGATACCTCGCGGAACGTCGGGTTGGCGGTCCGGTGCGCTTCGGTCAGCAGCTCCTCAAAGCGGGCGAGGGTGAGCTTGCCGGCGTCGGCCTCGCGCACTCCGATCTCGAGGATTGCGGCGAGCTTTCGGGGAAGGAATGCGTCGCCGCTCTGTCGCCGCTCGTGCTCCTTGGCTTCGAAGGTGGCGGCGATCTTCTCCGCCTCCCGCTTCTTCGTCGTGCCGGTCGTTTTCGAGACGCGCCGGCCCTCCGCGTTGAAATACTGGGCGTACCAGTTCGGGGACTTCGCTTGCTTGTAGAGGGTCGCCATGGTTCCGGGGTGGGTCTAGGCATTGGTATAGGCACGAAAGACGCTCAACAAGGCTTTTCGGTGCCTATACCAGCCGCAAACCCTTGTAGAATAAGGGAAGCGGTCAAATAGGTCCTTGGTTCGATCCCAAGCGCCGGAGCCAATGGAAAGCCCTGATCCTCAAAGGATTGGGGCTTTCGCCTTTTTCGGGGGCGGGTGGTGCCGCCAGTTGTGAATGAGACCGCCTCTCGAAGGGGCCAACTCGTGGCGCTTGGGATGGGAAGGAGGCGCCTTCCGGTTCAGTCGAACAGGGGCTTGAGGTCGTCGTCCTCGGCGGCCATGCGGCGAAAGCCGGCGTCCCGCTCGATCGCCTGTTCCAGCAGGGCACCGGCGGCTTCAAGTTCGCCGGACACCGAGGCGTAGCAGGCGAGGTTGTAGAGGATCATGGGCTCTTCCGGATGCCGGTCACGGGCCTTGAGGAGAATCTCGCGTGCGGCATCGACGGACTCCGCCCGGCGAACGGCGTAGGCCCAGCTGATCCACCACTGGGCTTCATCCGGGGAGCGTGCCGCCCATTTCCCTGCCAACTCACTCATCTCATCCCACTTCGACTGAAGGGAGAGAACGTGGCAGCAAAGGGTGGCGATGGCCTCGTGCTCGGGGTCCAGGTCCGAGAGCTCCTCCAGGGCCTCATCGTAGAGCTCGAGTTCCGTGAAGCCTTGGGCCGCCAGGATGCGTTTGCGGATGTCGTCGTCCATCGTCGACGCGAGGGTTCGGATGGATGGGGAGCGGGTCAAGGACAGCTGCTCGTGCGAATCCGGCGGGCCCGGCCGCCTGCCGACTCGCGGAATCGGCTGGTAGAAGGGCAATTTCGCAAAGGAGGGGAACTCCGTCGTTTCGCGAAGGAATGGAACTCCGGCCATTCTCCCAGCCGATTCCGTTCATTGGGATCAGTGGAAGTCGTGGGAGCGGGTGGCGTGGGAGGAGCGGGCCTCGGGGAGGGGGCGCAGGGCGGTGACGTAGACGGTGCGCTGGTCGCCCTCGGAAACCTGCACCCGGCCCTCGGCGAGAAGAAAGGCTTCGGCGACGATCACCAGCCGGAGTTCGGCGAAGGTGCGGCGCGGGACGAAGAGGTTGGCGATGCCGGTCTCGTCCTCGAGCGAGATGAAGCAGTGGCCCTTGGCGGTGCCGGGACGTTGGCGGCAGATGACGAGGCCGCCGACTTCAACGGGGGCACCGTGCGGCAGCGTCTGCAGGGTGGCGGCGTCGGTGAGTTCCAGGCCGCTGTGGCGGCGCCAGAGCTTCATCGGGTGCGGCCCGGAGGAAAGCCCCTGGGTTTCGAGGTCGGCGGAGAGCCGCTCGGGCAGGGTCATGGGTGGGAGGGGGCCGCCTGCGGCGGAGTGCCGGGTGCCGGGTGCCGGGTGAGAAGTGGAAGAAGGACCTTCTTCCCTGGACCTTTGGCATGGGGCTCTGGGGGTTTCCGAAAGGAGGTCGTCGTGGAGGGGGAGCTCGACCTGCCACATGGCCTCGCGGCGGTGGGGGCGTTCGGGGAGATCGTTGAGGGCACCGGCCTTGGCGAGCAGCCGGCGCTCGCGGAGGTTCGGGTCGACGCGGTGGAGGAGGTCGTCGAGACCGCTGAAGGGCTGCTGGATGCGTTGCTGGAGCAGTCGGTCGAGGGTGGCGGTGGACAGGCCCTTGATCCGGTGGAGGCCGAGCCGGAGGGTGCGGTCGTCGATGACTTCCGTTTCCCGGCTACTATGAACGCAGGAGACGGGAAGGATGTGCAGGCCGCGGCGTTTGGCATCGTGGATCAGCGAGTGGGCGGAGTAGAAGCCCATCGGCTGGTTGTTGAGCAGTCCGGTGTAGAAGGCGGCGGGGTGGTGGACCTTGAGCCAGCACGAGTGGTAGGCGATGAGGGCGAAGGCCAGCGCGTGGCTTTCGGGGAAGCCGTAGAGCGCGAAGTTGCCGATGGAGCGGACGACCTTCTCCTGCACCTCGCCGTCGATGCCTCGTTCGTCCAGGCGGTTTCGCAGCTTGGCGGTGACCTGCTTCATTCGCTCGTCGGAGCGGTGGAAGGACATGGCGCGGCGCAGTTCGTCGGCCTCGGCACCGGTGAAGCCGGCGAGGATCATGGCCATCTTGAGCACCTGTTCCTGGAACAGGGGTACGCCCAGGGTGCGCTCGAGGACGGGCCGGAGGTCGGGGTGGATGAAGTCGGGGGGCTCGGTGCCGTTGCGGCGGCGCAGGTAGGGGTGGAGCAGGTCGCCGACGATGGGACCGGGGCGGACGATGGCGACCTGGATGGCGAGTTCGTAGAAGTTGTCGGGCCGCAGGATGCGCAGGGTGGACATCTGGGCGCGCGACTCGACCTGGAAGGTGCCGACGGTGTCGGCGCGGTGGAGCAGGTCGTAGACGGCGGGGTCGTCGAGCGGGATGCGGGCGGGGTCGATGGGCGTGCCGCGTTCTCCGCAGAGGGTGAAGGCATCCTGCATGGCGGCGAGCATGCCGAGGCCGAGCAGGTCGATCTTGACGATGCCGAGGTCCTCGCAGTCGTCCTTGTCCCACTGGACGACGGTGCGCCCGGGCATGGCGGCGGGTTCGATGGGGACGATCTCGTCGAGCCCGCGGTCGCAGATGATCATGCCGCCGGAGTGCTGGCCGAGGTGGCGCGGCATGCCGAGCACGCCGCGGTAGAGCTTGTCCAAAGCCGCGGCGCGCGGGTGCGACGGCGGGACGAGGCCGCCGAAGGGGTCATCGTCCTCGGGGGTCTCTGTGCTGCCGGTGGGGGTGCCGATTTCATAATCGGCGCTCCTTTGATGGTGGCCGGTCGAGGAGAAGCGGTCGGCCAGCGAGGGCGGAAAGCCGAGCACCTTGGACATCTCGCGGAAGGCGGAGCGGGGGCGGTAGGTGATGACGTTGGCGGTCATGGCCGCACCGCGGGCGCCGTACTTTTCGAAGACGTACCGGATGACCGACTCGCGGCGCTCGCCGGAGGGGAAGTCGATGTCGATGTCCGGCCACTTGCGCTGGTTCTCGGACAGGAAGCGCTCGAAGACGAGGCGCTGGCCGAAGGCGTCGACGTGGGTGATGCCGAGGACGAAGCAGACGACCGAGTTCGCGGCCGAGCCGCGGCCCTGGCAGAGGATGCCGCGGCGGCGGGCGAAGCGGACGATGTCGCGGACGATGAGGAAGTAGCCGGAGAAGCCGAGGCGGTCGATGAGCTCGATCTCGCGGTCGATCTGGGCGAGGGCTTTTCCACGAGGTTTGCCGTATCGATCGCGGGCGCCCTCGAGGCAGAGCCGGCGGAGGAGGGCGGTCTGGTCGGGCATCGACATCGGCTTGCCCGAATCGTCGGGGAAATCCGGGAAGCGGTAGCCGAGATTCTCGAGGGTGAAGTCGAGGCGTTCGTCGAGGCGGCGGACGTTTGCGAGGGCTCCGGGGTGGTCGGCGAAGAGGCGGGCCATGTCCCGGGGCGGCTTGAGGTGGCGTTCGCCGTTGGGGGCGAGGAGGCGGCCGGCGCGGTCGAGCGGGACGTGGTGGCGCAGGCAGGTGAAGGCATCGGCCAGCAGCCGGTCGGCGCGGGTGGCGAAGAGCGGGGCGTTGGTGGCGAGCAGCGGGAGCTTGAGGTGGGCGGCGAGGTCGACGAGGTGGCGGACGAGTCGCTCGTCGTCGCGCAGGCCGTGGCGCATGATCTCGACGTAGACGTTTCCGGGGCCGAAGAGCTCGACGAGCGACTTCGCGGCGCGGAGGGCGGCCGGCCGGTCGTCGCGGACCAGATGACGCATCACCGGTCCCTCCCGGTCGCCGGTGAGGGCGACGAGGTGACCGCCGTCGAGGGGGGCGTGGGGGGCGATGGCGCCGAGGTGGTGGTTGGTGAGGTGGCGGGAGAGGATGCGGTAGCCGTCGCGGGTGGCGCACAGGACCGGGATCGGGGCGCCGTCGATCTCGAGCGTGGCACCGACGAGGGCCCGGAGGCCGCACTCGAGGGCGGCGTGGTGGGCTCGGGCGGAACCGTAGAAGCCCTCGTGGTCGGTGAAGGCGAGGGAGGTGTAGCCGAGTTCGGCGGCCCGCCGGACCATCGCCTCCGGCTGGCTGGCGCCACGGAGAAAGGAGAAGGCGGAACGGGCGTGGAACTCGCTGAGCATGGGATGGAAGCTCAGGTTCCGTAGTGGCCTTCGAGGCGCCATTGCTCGGGGGGGAGGTGGGCGAGGCGGAAGAAGCCGGTGGCAAGTTGGACGTCCCACTCGATGCGGCGCCAGCGGTCCTGCTCGTCCCACCAGCAGCCGGAATGGAGGAAGGGGCCGCGGGAGCGGAGGATCTCACCACGGTGGGGGCCGGAAAGCAGGGCGAGCGGGGTCGGGCCGGGGGAGAAGGCGACGTGGATGGCGTAGGGGGGGCGGAAGCGCCGGAGCGGCACCGGACAGGCAGGCCAGGCATCGCTTTCCACGGCGGCGACGGAGGGCGGACGGATGTCCGACGCCGCTTCCCGGTGATCCGTGGGAAGCGTGGGGATGCCGACGCGTCGATCTCCGAGCAGGGCCTCGAGTCGGGCGAGGGTTTCCTGCCACTGCCGGGGCCGGGGGAGCTGGTGCTGGAAGGCGTCGCGCTGGGCGACCTCGGGATCGGCCGTTTCGGCGTCGAGGGAGAGGCGCTCGACGGCGGCGGGGAGCTTGAGGTTCTCAAGCAGGAGGCGCACGGGGTCGAGCAGGGCGTCGGTGCGTGGTTCGGGCAGGTGGAGGAGACGCTCGAGCTCCGAACCATCCTCGAGGTGGAAGCCGAGCCGCAGGGTGCGTGCGGCGACGTGGCGGGCATGGAGTCGCGCGGTGAGCGGACCGAGCAGGCGCTGGAAGGCAAAGGCGAGCGGCTCGCTGTCGTGGATCGGATGCTCGAGATTAAGGGTCTGGGCGAGGTTCTCCGGCGGACGATGGAGCCGGAGCGGGCGTCGTCGTCGTTCGTGGAGGAGGTCGTGCCATGTGCCGGCATCCGGGCCGAGGCGCTCGGTGAGGGCCTGGCGGGGGAGCTTCATGAAATCGCCGAGAGTGTGGAGCCCCCACGATTCGAGCAGCTTGAGCAGCGCCGCACCGCCGGGCAGCACACCGAGGAGGGAAAGCGGCAGCGGCATCACCGTGTCGGGCGTGACGAAGCTGCCGTGGCAGTTCTCCACGCGCACGGCGAGGCCGGCGAGGTCGGGCGTGGCGGCGCGGACGTGGCGCAGTTCTTCGCCGCCGTGCATTTCCAGCCAGTCGAGGCGGCCGGTCTGGCGGGTGGTGGCGCGGGAAAGATCGAGCAGGAGGGTGTCGGTCGTGGCGATCTCGAGGTCGGGCGTCAGGGTTTCGGCGTGGCCGATCATCTCCGCCAGCAGGCTCGCCTCGTGGTCGGGGCGGGGCGTCAGCACCTGCAGCCCGGGGCAGCGGACCAGCGCCCGGTTGAGCGGCCAGCCGGCGTCGATCCCGGTGCGGCGAGCGGCATCGTTCACCGCGAGCAGCGGAAGCTTCACGCGCTCGACGATCGTGTCGTCCTCGAGCGCGAGCACCCCGCAGGGCAGGCGCCAGGCATCGGGCCGGGCGCGCAGAGCGGCGTGGACGGGCAGGTCGACCAGATGGAGGGCAGCGAACATGCGGGAGATGGCGGACGGGGTTGGGATGGGGATGGGGATGGGGATGGGGATGGTCAGCCGGACTTTCTTTCGCGTTCGCGGGTGAGTTCGAGGCGCTCGAGAAGTTCGCAGCGGGGGCGGTCGAAGTCTTCGAGCCCGAGGCGGGCGTTGAGGGCAAGACGCAGGCTGGCGCAGGGGACCTGCGGGCGTGCGGACATCACGACGAGCCGGCAGCTGCGGGCCTCGGCGGAGAGCTTGAGGCGCCACCAGACCGAAGCGGGCAGGCGGGTGAGTTCGCGGCGGTCGATGCCGCAGGTATCGAGCAGGACAAAGGGAACGTTGCCGTCGCGGACGAGCAGGTCGGCGGCCTTGAGCATCTCTCCGGTTTCGCGGCAGCGGACCCAGAGCAGGCGCGAGCAGGCGGCGGCGGTGAAGGAAGCGGGATCGAACTGATCGCGGCCGTCGATGAGGATGAAATCAGGGAGTGCGGCCGTGGTTTCGGTGTCGTCGATCAGGGCGGCCAGAAGGAGGGGGAGGCCGGAGCCGATGACTTCGGAGATGGCGCCGGCGGGGAAGAGCCCGGGGTGAAAACGTTCGGCAGGAGGCGCGGAAGGGAGCCCCTGATCTGGTGGAAGATCAGACGCGTGGGCCTGCGGGAACTTTTCCCGCAGCTGCCGTCTCAACTCCTCGACCCCGGGCGCCATGAGGGCACTTCAGCACGGCGGGTAAAAGTGTTCAAGTGAACATTATCAGGAGTGGGCCAGGGTGATCAAGCCGGGGAGAGATCGGTTGCTTGATGGAGAAGATTCCAAGGATGACCCTGATGAGATTTCAATTTTGTCGGTCCGACGGTGCGCGGAACGTCCTGCGAGATGCCGGAAACCGGAAAAAGGATCCCATTGATCCTGTCCATCAGGTCCATCATGCTCCCCGATTCCCGGCGTTCCGCCTGATCCCTTCCCCCGCTTGATCGCCCTGGGGAATGAGCGAGCTCGGGCAAGGGGAGCGGGGTGGGGTTCTATTCGGAAGGGACGCGCGACGCTGTCGCGCTTCGCCTGAGCTTGTCGGCAGAAGCTTCCCGTTGCGGCCGTCCTGTTGGTGGAGTGCGCCTGGCGCGTTGGCGTTCTCTCTGACTCCGCTTGGCGCAACAGCGTCGCGCGTCCCGGGGGGGCGCTTGGCCGTGCCGGGTGGAGTGGGATGCCGACGCGTCCCGGTCTTCTCAGGATTCGGCTTCGGCGGCCAGGCGGTGGCACAGCCAGAGGGCGCGGGGATGGTGGAAGAAGGACTTCCACAGGTTGCCCTTGAGGGTGGAGGAGGGTTTGCCGTCCTGATGCAGGTAGCCGAACCAGTCGCCGTGCTCCGGATCGGAGAAATGGTCGAAGGCCCAGGTGCGGCATTGCTCGTGCCTGTCGAGGTAGCGTTGCTCGCCGCTCAACCGGTGGGCCAGGAGGGTGGCGATGAGCGCCTCGTCGTGGGGCCACCAGAATTTCATGGCGTGCCAGTACTCCTGCACCGGCTTGTCGAAGACATCGCGGAAGTAGAACAGGCCGCCGTGGTCGCGGTCCCAGCCGCGGTCCCACATCCAGTCGAGCATGTCGCAGCCGAGCTTTGCCAGGCGCGAGTCGTTGCGGCGGCGGGCCTCCTCCATGATGAACCAGGCGCCTTCGATGGCGTGGCCGGGGTTGAGGGTGCGGCCGTCGAAGTGGTCGGAGATCGAGCCGTCGGGGGCGACGGTTTCCATGACGACCCGGAGGTCGGGTTTGACGAAAAGGCTCTCGATTTCCTCAAGACAGCGATCGATCCAGGTGGTGGTGTCGTCGTTCTTGCCGAGGCGCCGTTCGAGTTCCTGGGCGGTGACCAGCGTGATCATGCGCGGGCCGAGACCGGTGAGCGGGCGGGCGGCGGTGAACTTCGGCGCGATGCGGCCCGGGGTGAAATTCCAGTCGGTGAAGCGGTCGAAAAGCTCTCGGGCCTTCGTTGCGGACCGATCCGAGCCGGTCGCCGCGGCGTGGGCGGCGAAGGCGATGGAAGCGAAGCTTTCCGAGTAGGCGTAGCGGCGCTTGCGGATCGGGGTGCCGTCGCGCGCGACGTGGAAGAACAGGCGTCCGTCGGCCGAGTCGGTGCATTTCTCCTCGAGAAAGCGCAGCCCGCTCTCGGCCCACTCGAGCCACTCGGGGCGGCGCTCCAGTTCCAGATGCAGCACGAGCAGCATCCAGCTCATGCGGCCCTGGGCCCAGACCGACTTGTCGCTGTCGACCAGCGTGCCGTCGCGGTCGAAGCAGTGGAGGAAGCCGCCGTGTTCCTCGTCGACGGCGCGCGGAAACCAGAACGGCAGGCAGTCGTCGCGGAGCTGTCGAAGGTAGAAGTCGGCGAGGTCTTCGGTCACGGCTGGAGGACAGGGGAATCGAGCTTTTCCCGGAGGGCGTCGAGTTGGGCCGGGGTCGGGTTGCCGACCGGAAGTCGGGCCGGGCCGAGCGGGACGCCCTGCCAGCCCATCAGCGCCTTGGCGGCGCCGAGGTAGCCGACGGCGGCGAGGGTGTCGATGAGCTCGATGGACTCCTGCTGGAGTCGTTCGGCTGTTTCCAAGTCACCGGCCTCGAAGGCGGCGATGAGCTTCTGATAGAGCGGGGCGGCGAAGTTGTAGGAGGAGCCGACCGCGCCCTTGGCGCCGGCCTGGAGGGCGGGGAGGAGCTTCTCGTCGATGCCCCAGGGGATGTCGAAGCCGCCGATCGCGAGGCACTCGGCGTAGTTGTCGAGGTCGTCGTTGGTGAACTTGATCCCGGCGAGGTTGGGAATGCGCTTCGACGCCGCGGTGAGGAAATCCTGCATCGGGAAACGGACGCCGGTGAGGACCGGGATGTCGTAGTAGTAGAACGGGAGGTCGGGGGCGGCGCCGGCGACCTCCGCGCAGCAATCGACGAGGGAGTCGATGCTACCAGGCTTGTAGTAGCTTGGGGCGAGGGCGGCGACGGCAGCGAGGTCGAGGTCGGCGGCGGCGGCGGCGAAGACCTTGGCGTCCTCAAGGCAGTTGGTGCCGGCGTGGGCGACCACGGTGAGGTCGTGGGCAGGACCCGCCTCGGCCCAGGCGCGGAAGATGGCGAGCCGTTCGTCGCGGGTCAGCGAGTGGCCTTCGCCGGTGGAGCCGGTGATGAAGACCGATCGGATGCCCTGCCCGGCGAGGTGGGCGGCCTGGATCGGCACGACCTCCGGCGCGAGTGAGCCGTCGGGGTGGAAGGGGGTGTGGGTGGCGGCGACGAGTCCGTGGAGTTTCATGACTTGTGAAGGGAAAGCGAGGGGTTGGAACGTCCCGGAAGGACGAGGCTGAGGATCCAGCCGGTGAGGAAGCAGGTGGCGAAGCCGATGAAGGCGTAGAGCAGTCCGCTGACCGGGGCCTTCGAGAGGTGCAGCGAGAGCACGGTGGCGAGGCCGGCGAGCGCGCCGAGCAGGGCACCGGTGCCGTGGGCGCGACGGGTGAAGACGCCGAGCGCGAACAGGCCGCCGAGCGAGCCGGCGGTGAGGCCGATCATGGCATTGAAGGTCTTGAAGGCGGATTCGATGTTGGATTTCGCCATGGTCACGGCGATGCCGATCCCGATGAGGCCGGCGAGCACGACCACGGTCTGGGCCGAGCGCAGGTAGGTGCGGTCGTCGCGCCCGGGGCGCAGCAGGCGGCTGTCGAGGTCCTTGACGAAGGCGGTGGCGACGCTGTTGAGCGAGGACGAGACGGTCGATTGCGAGGCGGCGAAGATGGCGGCGATGACCAGACCCGAGATCCCTACCGGGAGCTCGTGGACGATGTAGAAGGGCAGGATGGAGTCGGCGGCCGGCAGGGTGGCGTCGAGCCGTTCCGGGTGCGTCTTGTAGAAGGCGTAGATGGCGGTCCCGAGGAGGAAGAAGACCATCGAGCCGAAGATCGACATCCACATCGTGACCTTCAGGGACTTTCGCGCGGCGGCGAGGTCACGAGTGGTGACGTAGCGTTGCACGACGTCCTGGCTGGAGGTGTAGGGAACCAGCGAGTTGAAGAAGAAGGCGACGAAGAGGACCACGGCCGAGGTGGTGCCGTCGGCGATGCTGAAGGAATCCCAGCGGAGGTTCTCGATGAGCTTGTGGTCGGCCTGCGCGATCTCGAGCATGCCGCCGAGTCCGCCATCGACGCGGAACGCCGCGATGGCGAAGCACAGCAGCGCGCCGGCCATCAGGACGATGGCCTGGATCGCGTCGGTCCATACCACGGCCTCGATGCCGCCGATGACGGTGTAGATCACGCACAGCACGCCGATGACGACGACGGCGGTGACCACGTCGATGTCGGACACCGCGGCGAGGGCCAGCGCGGGCAGATAGAGGACGATGGCGATGCGCCCGAGGTGGAAGGCGGTGAAGGAAAGCGAGGCGAAGAGGCGGCTGGGCAGCGAGAAGCGTTTTTCCAGATACTCGTAGGCCGAGGTCAGGTTGAGCCGGCGGAAAAAGGGGAGGTAGCAGGCGGCGACCAGCGGGACGATGAGGAGGATGGGGATCTGGCCGATGTACCAGGAGATGTCGGTCTGGTAGGCGCGCGCCGGGATGCCCATGAAAGTCAGGGCGCTGAGCATGGTGGCGAAGATCGACAGGCCCGCGACCCACGCGGGGACCCGTTGGCCGCCGCGGAAGTAGGCCTCGGTGGACGACGCGGCCTCACGTCTCATGAAGAACACGCCGACGCCGATCATGCCGGCGAGGTAGAGGACGACGACGCTCCAGTTGAGCGCCCCGAAGGCGGTCTTCGAGGCGGTGGGGGTGGCGATCGCGATCTGGGGTGAGCGCACGGCGGGTCGCACCTCTCCGGTCGGAACGACGTAGGTGCCGTCCCATTCGACCACCGGCGTGGTCACCGGCGAGAGCAGCGTTTCCGGCAGCGGGGCGGCGTCGGTCCAGGTGTCGGTGACGGTGTCGTAGGCGAGGATCCCGCGGGGGAAACCGGGGTGCTCGGACTTCGGCTGGAAATCGACCAGGGTGCCGTCGTCGCCGCCGATCACCAGCAGGTGGGAGGCGCCGACCGGCGGGGCGGGCGAAGGCGCGGCGACGGCGGCCCGCGGCAGGTCGGCGAGTCGGGTCCAGGAGCCGTCGTATTTCCAGGCGTCGCGCAGGTAGGTGCGGACCGGTTTGCCCTCGGCATCGGGCGCGAGTGAAGCTCCCGAGAAAACGTAGAACGAGCCTCCGCGCGCCGCCGCCACGGGCAGGATACGGCCCTCGCCGGGAAGGGGCTCGAGTTCGTTCCAGGTGCTGCCGTCGAAGGTGAAGTGGCGGCTGGAGGCGGTGGTGGCGTCCGGGGAAGTCGAGCCGCCGATGAGGTGGATGGTGTCCCCGATCAAGGCGCCGGCGGCGTAGGCGAGGGGCGTGGGAAGGGCGGGGAGTTCATCGACGCTCACCCCTTCACCGGTCCAACGCAGCCGGAAAACGTCGGCGTGATGCTCCTGGGAGTCACAGCCGCCGATGCAGACGATGCCGTCATCGGTGGTCAGCGCCACGCCGTAGCCGAGCGGTCGGGGCAGCGGGCTGGACGCCTGCCAGGTGTCGTCGGGGCTCGCGAGGGTGAAGACGCGGTCGTGCCAGATCTTGCTTCCCCCGTCCCACGGCGCGCCGTCGGGGAAATTGGCGCCGCCGCCGACGATCAGGGTGCCTCCCGAGGTGCCGGCGAAGGCGCCGGCGAAGCCGTGTTCGTCGGGCAGGGCGGGGAGTTCGGACCACGCCACCTCCGCTCTCACCAGAGAGGTGAGAAGCATCAGGAATGACCCGAGGAAGCGAAGCATGATAAAAAAGCTGAAGAGTTTTCCGCGGCGCGGCAAGGGAGGGAATGGGCGCTGTCTGGTTGGTTGAGGATACCGGAAGCCGCCGCCGGACGAGCGGGACGCCGGTGGGTGGGGATTCAACAGGATGCTCCTGCCGATGGGAGGCTGGATCGTCTGGTGGGTTTCACAAACCAGTTGTCTTTGGGGGGCGATTGCTTCATAGCAGGGACATGAGCGACGGATGGATGCCGCAGCGCGGGAGTTTGGTGGCGGAGTGCCTGCGGGTGATGTGCCTGCGCATCGAGGCCGGGGAGTGGTCGGAGTATCTCCCGGGTGAGCGGCGGTTGGCCGAGTTGCTGCAGGTGGGGCGCGACACGGTCCGGCTGACCCTTTCGGAACTCGAGCATGAGGGATGGCTGGAGCCGGCGGAGGCGGGAAAGCGACGCCGGATTTCATCGGAGCGACAGCGCTCCGACCACGCGGTGTTGAAGAGCCTGCGGATCGGCATGCTTTCGCCGCAGCGTCTGGAACGGTTGAGCCAGCCGATGTTGCTGGAGGTCGATCACGTGCGCCGGGCGCTGGCGGACAAAGGGGGAAGCTTCGAGATCTTCGCGCCGGGTTGGTACGAGTCGAAGCAGCCCGGACCGCGACTGGCCGACTTCATCGAGGGGGAGCGCCGCGTGGCGTGGATCCTCCACCGCTCGAGCCGCCCGGTGCAGCGTTGGTTCGCCGAGAACCGGGTGCCGTGTCTGGTACGAGGAACGCCGTATGAAGGGATCCCGCTTCCGTTTCTCGATATCGACTGGCGGGCGACGGCTCGTCATGCGGCCGGCATCTTGTGGCGGCTGGGTCACCGCAAGGTCGGGGTGTTGACGCCCCCGGACCGACTGCGCGGGGTCGAATCCGCGGTGAAGGGGGCTGGTGAGATCCACGAAGAGGGCTTCGAGGTGATCGAGCTGGCGGAGAACGGAACCGTGGGTGGTCTCCAGAGGGTGTTCGATCGGGCGATGGCGCTGAAGCACCCGCCGACGGCCCTCATCGCAACCCGGGCACGTCAGGTGGCGACCTTGTTCGGTTGCGCGACGCGTGCGGGGCTGAGGGTGCCCGAGGATCTGAGTTTCATCTCCCTGGCCCGCGAGCCGTTCCTTGAGTATCTGCTGCCGGAGGTGACCGGCTATCGTTCGGACCCGGCGGTGGTGGCGAAGCAGGTGGTGCGGCGGCTCGAGCAGCTGGTGGCCGGCAACATCGCCCCCGGAGGAAACCCGTGGCTGGTGCCCGATGGGGTGAAGGGTGGATCGGTGGCCAAGCCCCGGTAGGGTTAGAATCGACCTCGCCCAACGGCAAAAACGCCCGACGGAGAAGCTCCGCCGGGCGCCTTTGTGGTTCCCTTTCGGGAACCGTCCTCACAAAAAGTGGATTCAGGGGGTCTGGGTGGCGGTGGCCCGCAGGAACAGGCGCTCGCTCGGACCCGAGTCGATCGTGGCCGTGACCTCCACGGTGTCGAGAGCCGGTGCCACCTGGTCGTCGGTGACCACGGCGTTGATCGTCACCTCCACGCCGTTGCCGTCGGTGGCACCCGAGGCGTTCCAGCTCGCCAGGTCGCTCGACCACTCGTAGCCGCCGGTCACGTCGCTGGCCGGGTCGTTGGTCTGCGTGTGGGTGGCGGTCACGCTGGTGCCGGTCGAGCCGGTGATCGTCAGCCCGGCGTTGAAGACGTCCGGGGCGGTGCCGAGGAAGTTCTCGACACCGTTTTCGATGCCGTCGCCGTCCGGGTCGTCGTTGAAGCCGGTCATCGCGCCGACCCCGGGGAAGCCCGCGATCCACGCCGCGTAGTCGTCGGCCGGGGCGCCGGCGGTATAGACCAGCTCCAGCGACAGGTCGCCGGCGCCGAGCTGCACGTCCCAGGAGCCGGTGCTGCCGGTCGCCGTGGCGAAAGCGCTGTCGTCGATCTCGATGGCGTCGAGGTCGATCACCGTGATCGCCGCGGCCGAGGTGGCCAGGGTGAAGGTGGTGGTCGTTTCCGAGAAGTTCGCCACCGAATCCGGGGTGACGACGATCGTGACCGGATTGGCGGCGGTGATCGGATCGGACAGGCTGAGTGGTTCGACGAACTCGATCGAGCTGGCGGCGAGGGTGTCGTAGCCACTGCCGGCCGAACCGGTGAAGTCGCTGATCTCCCAGGTGTAGGAGGCGTCGCCGACGACAATCAGCTCGTCGCCGAAGGTCAGCGTGCCGACCGAGGCGCCGGGGGCGAGGGTGCCGAAGGCGAGGGTGGATGAGCCGACGGTGCCGGTGCCGCCGAGGGTGCCTTCGGGGTTCACGTCGACCAGGGAGTTCGGCAGCGTGCCGTTGACCAGCAGGGTGCCGCTCTCGACCGCGGTGGTGCCTTCGTAGGTCTTGGTCGCGTCGGCGATGGTGACGACCTGAGTCGAGGTGTCGCCCCGGCCGGCGGCGGAGGGCATGCCGATGCGGACATCGCCGAAGCCGCTGATCGCGGAGCCGATCGTGTGAGCGTCGGTGCGCGAGAAGGTCAGCGTGCCGTCGTTGACCACCGTGGTGGTGCCGAGCGAGCCGGAGCTGTCGGCATCGAGGCCGGTGCCGCTGACGTCGACCTCGCCGGGAACACCGCCGACGCGGACCGGCACGCCGGTGTCGATCGTGATCGTCCCGGTCATCGTTACGTCGTTGGTGATGACGAAGCCGCGATTGACATCGGTCATGCCTGAAACCGCATCCAGGAAGGTCAGGTTGCCGGCACCGGAGATCGGTCCCTGAAGTTTGAGGGAGCGCGGACCAACGGCCGAGCGGTTGAGGATGAGGTTGTCGGAACCCACCGCTTCGATCGGGTTGGTCCAGGTCCAGTTGCCCTCGATCTGGGAGAGCACGCCGCTGCTGGCGCCATCACCGAGGACGATGTTGCCGGTGCCCATGGCGGTGGCACCGTTGCGGATGGTTTGGAATTCGGAACCGCCCTTGACGGTGAGGGTGCCGGAGAAGTCGTCCCACGAATTGGCTTCACCACTGAAAGTTAGTCCGGTGCCCGGGTAATTCCAGAGCGTCCCACCGCCGGTGAGGACGATGTCACCCGCGCCGCCGACCTCACGCAGCTTGGCGGTGGCCTTGAAGTCGAGGAAGTCGGAGGTGTTGATCTCAAGCGTCGCTCCGGATGCCACGCTGGTGTCGCCGAAGCCCGGTTCACCGTCCGTTCCTCCGTTGCCGAATGCGAGTGTGCCGGCGTTGACCGTGGTGCCGCCGGTGTAGCCACAGTCGGCCAAGATCGTTGCCGTGGCGGTGCCGTTCTTGACGATGCCGGTGCTGCCGTTGATGGCGGCTCCTTTGAGGGTATAGTCCAGCGTGGAGTTGTTGAACTCGACGGTCTCGGGTGAGAAGGCGGCTCCGAGGGTCACCGTGGTCGGCCCGGTGGCGGTGTCGTCGAAGAGCACCTTGTCCATTGCGTAGAATGGAACCGAGGAGGAGTCGGAGAGGAGCTTCCAGTTGGAGTCGCCATTGATGGTCCAGTTTCCATCGACGTTGCCGACCCAGATGAGGGTGTCGGCCGGGTCGCCGGTGACGGTCAGTTCGATCGCGCTGCCGGTGTCATTCAGCGAAGTGGGTCCGTGCTGCTGCACCGCCAGGCCGGCGAAACCGGCGGCGCCCTGGATGCTGCCGGCGTATTCGATGATCGGCACGGTGAAGGGGGCGACCACGCCCGGATCGACATCCACCTCCACCACGGAGGGTGCGTCGATCGAGAAACCGTTGGAGTCGCCGACGACGAGCTTGTCGGAAGTCGGATCGGCGATGCGGAAGGTGGCCGTTCCGCCATTCAGCGAGAGCGTGTCGAGGACCCCGGTGCCGATGGAGCTGTCGTTGCCGGAGCTGACGGCTCCGCCGCTTTCGACGGTCACCGGACTCGCCATCGCCGTCGTGTTCATGAAGAGGGTGCCGCCGGTGACCGTGGTGGCACCGGTGTAGGTCTTGGTCTCACCGAGGGTGAGTTGTCCTCCTTCGAGGGACAGGGCGACGGTTCCGGCGCCATCCGTGATGGCACCCTTGTAGGCCGTCGTCGCTCCGGCTGATCCCACCGTCAGGGTGCTGGTGGTGGCAGCGGCATTGTTGGTGATGGTGCCGGTATTCACGCCGTTGTCGGCGAGGGCGCCGGTCGAGGGCGAGAAGCCGTTGAGATCGACCACGCCGGTGCCGTCAACGGTCAGCCGCGAAGTCGAACCACCACTCGCCGTGCGGTCGGAACCGAGGGCATCGGTGTCGTTCACGAGAAGCGTGCCCTCGCTGACCTGCAGTCGGGGAAAGTTGTTGGCGTTGGAGATCTGCATGGTGCCGGGCCCGGTCTTGAGAACCGTGATGTTCCGTCCATCCCACGCGGCAAGATCGCCGAGGCCCCCGGCGAAATCGACTTCCACCGAAGTCGCGGAACTGTCTCCGACTTCCACCTCACGGCTTCCTCCCGGGTTGCTTGAACCGACCTGCGCCCACAATGCGCTCACCGTAGCGGTTCCCGGATCGTTCGTCGCGTCGTAAACGAGCGCCTTGCCGCTGGCGAAGGCGATGCCGGCAGGGGTTCCGCCGTTGTCGGCAATCTCCGGAGTGGCCCCGGCGGAGCCCCCGAGCGTGACGGTGGCCGTGGTGAGCCAGGTCGATGGTGAGCCTCCTTGGTTCACATTCGAGTAGTTCGTCTGACCGTTGACATCAAAGACGCCGTCGACGATGGAGATTTGGCCGCCAAAGGCCCCGCTTCGGCCGATGCCGTCGGGGTCGCCAAGGATGGTGGTTCCGTCGAGGATGGTGGTTCCCCCGGTGAAGCTGCTGTCGCCGGACAGTGTGACGGTGCCCGGGCCGCTGACGGTCAGGTCTCCCGCACCACCAATGGCATTGGAAATGGTGGGAGTGCCGTCGCGATCGACGACGAGAGAGCCTGAATTCGTGACCGCCCCGGTTCCGAGGGATCCACTGGTTCCACCGGTGCCGATGGTGAGCGTGCCCGCGGTGATGATGGTGGTGCCCGTGTAGGAGTTGTCGTTTCCGAGGGTGACGTTGCCCTGGCTGACCGTGAGCCCGCCGGTTCCGGCGATCGGGTCGCCCGTCAAGGTGTAGCTCGTGGTGGTTGCGTCGAAGAGAACGCTGCCTGGTTCAATCGACCCGGACAGGACGACCGTGCCGGTCGGGTCGGTATCGTCGAAAATCGCATCGTTGCCATTGGCGAACGTGACCGCCGTCGGCCCCGGAACCTGCCAGTTGGCGGTCGTCGCAACATCCCAGACAGTATCCGTAGCCGCAGTCCAGGTGACGAAGTTACCGGGATCGATCGTGCTGATGATGCACGAGACATCGAACGCACCTCCGAACGGTTGGGCTCCTCCGCTGAAAAGAGCGCCGTCGGCAATGGCCACCCCGCCCGCATTGGTCAAGCCGGCACGGAAACCCGCATGATCAATCGTCCCGTCATTGAAGCTGAAGGCATAGACCGTATTGTCCTGAAGTTCTTCCGCGGAGAAATTGAAGACGATGGCCGTGTTGCCGAAAGGGGTGAGCGAGGCGGTATTGGTGGAGGCGGCGATCTCCGTGCCCGGATCCCAGGTCTGGAAGTCCTGATCGACGTCGTTGAAGATCTTGAGGGTGAAAGGCCCGGTCCCCGCACCCGATCCGGCGGCCGTGATGATCGTGATGTTGCTCAACTTGTCCTCCGCACCGAGAACGCCGGTGGTGAAGGTCTGGCCGGCTTGGGAACTCATTCCCGCTTGGTTGTTCGGCGGAGTGGTGTCCACAACATCGCCGGCGGACGCGCCCAGTGAGGAGAGCAGCAGGAAACCGAGTGACCCTGACAAGTTGCGGGGGAATAGCGTATTCATGTGAGTGGTGGAGTTGGGTTTTCGAATTGGTGATCGCGCATGCCGATTGGCCGGACGGGTTGCGCGTTGCGAACTTACACCCGACAATTTACACTAGGTAACGATCAGGCAAATGTCGTGGAGTGGTCTTGTTCGGAAACCAGTTTTTCCGGTTCGCTGTATGGGGGTCATGGGGCATTCTCGGAACGTGTCTGTCCGGTTGATCTTCGCCCTGTTTGTCTGGACCCCGATGGCACATGGCCTGGAATTGGGCCGGGCGTTCGGCGACCGCATGGTCCTGCCAATGCAAGCTGCTGTGGCGGTTTTCGGGGTGGCAAAACCGGGTGAACGTGTCAGTGTCGAGCTTGGGGAGGTGGAGCGGTTCGCCTATGCGAGTCCCGATGGCGAGTGGCGGGTAATGCTCCCGCCGATGCCGCCCTCGACCGAGGGCATGGCACTGCGCGTCGAGTCGGGAGCCGAGACTCGGGTTCTCCAGGACGTGCTGGTTGGTGAGGTCTGGCTGTGTGCCGGCCAGTCGAACATGGACTTCCCGCTGTCGAGGGCGGTCGGGGGGCGCGAGGAGGCGAAGGGAGCGGGGGATTTCCCGGCGATCCGGCTGCGGAACCAGAGTGGCGTCCACACCTCGGGCCGCGGCTACTCGGCGGCGGAGCGGGAGCGGCTGGAGCCCGAACGTTTCTTCCAGGGTGAGTGGCGGGTGGCCTCGGAGGAGTCCGCGGCGGCCTTTTCCGCGGTCGGCTGGTGGGCCGGAAAGGAGATCCATCGGAAGAAGCGGGTGCCGGTGGGCTTGATCGACGTGTCGGTCGGCGGCAGTGGCACCGAGGCGTGGCTGCCGCGGGAGGTGCTGGAGGCGCGCGAGGACTACGCGGAGTTGCTCGGCGGGGATTGGGTGGAGTCGGAGAAGATGTCCGCCTGGGCCCGGGGGCGGGCGAAGTCGAACCTCGGGGGTTCGGAGGGTCGTCATCCCTTCCAGCCGGGCTTTCTGTTCGATGCCGGGGTGCGGGCGTGGCGAGGGTTTCCGCTGAGCGGGGTGCTGTGGTACCAGGGCGAGACCAATGCCGAGATTCACGACGATGCGTGGAACGAGCGGCTGATCACCGATCTGGTGCTTGGCTGGCGCCGGGTGCTGGAGCAGCCGGAGTTGCCGTTCTTCATGGTCCAGCTTCCGCGGATCGGCGGCGACGATCCCCTGAGGAAATGGTGGCCGCAGTATCGAGAAGTCCAGGCGCGGGCGGCGGCGAAGCTCGAGGGGGTGGAGGTGATCGTGACGAAGGATCTAGGCTGGGACAGCCCGGACGTGCATCCGCCGGACAAGCGTCCGGTGGGGGAGCGGCTGGGACGCGCGGTGGTCGAGGCAAGGTAGGACTCATGAAGAAGGCGATCGGATACGGAATGCTGGCTCTGGGCGTGGCGCTCGGGCCGCTGGTGGCGGAAGTGGAATGGCGGACCGACTTCGGGGCCGCCAAGGAAAGCGCCGCGCGGGAGAACAAGGACCTGCTGCTGGATTTCACCGGCACCGACTGGTGCGCATGGTGCATCCGGCTGAAGCGGGAGGTGTTCGAGCAACCGGAATTCGAGGCCTATGCCGCAAAGCACCTGGTGCTGGTCGAACTCGATTTCCCGCGGAAGCGGAAGCTGGCTCCGGAGCTGACCGAGCAGAACCGGCGATTGGCCGAGGAGATGGCGGTCAATGGTTACCCGACCGTGATGCTGTGCGACGCGGAGGGGCGGGCCTACGCCCGGACCGGCTATCGGCCCGGGGGGGCGGAGCCCTACCTGGAGCATCTCAAGGAGCTGCGGACCATCCGCGAGCGACGGGACGAGGCCTTCGCGCGGGCGGCGGAGCTCGACGGCGTGGAGAAGGCGGGCGAGCTGATGAAGGCGCTGGCCTGCATGGATGCCGATCTGGCGGACCTGGCCTATCCGGAGGTGGTGGCGGAGATCCTGCGGCTGGATCCCGAGGACGTGCTCGGTTTGGCGGCGGCGCGGCGTGTGAAACGGGAACAGGAAGAGGCGGTGGCTGCGCGGGCCGAAGTCCTGAAGGCGTTCTTCACCGGGACGATCCGGCCGATGATCGAACGCGGGGCCTTCGCCGATCTGGACGGTGCGCTGTCGGAGTTCCTTGAGAAGCATCCGGATCTGCCCGAGGCCAACCGTCAGGTGCTGATCTACAACGTCGGTCTCGCGCGCTACCGGGCTGATGGGGATCACGAGGCCATGGGCGCGGTGATCGACCGCCTGGCGCGGGAGTTTCCCGAGAGCAGCTACGCGAAGCGTGGGGACGAGATGAAGCGACAACTGCGCAAGCACCTGGAGCGAACCCGCCCCGGGAACGCCGGGGAATGAAGCGGCCTCAGCGCCGCCGGCGCCGGAGGATGCCGAGCACCCCGATCAGGCCGAGAAGCGAGATCCTGGGCTCGGGGATGACGGAGACCGTGCCGGTGGAGAGAAAGCTGGAGGTGTCCCAGCTCAGACCCGGGTCGAGCGGGGCGAGCGAGTCGTCGAGAAGGAAGCTGCCGGTCGGGGTCCCCGCGGACCAATCGACGAGGTCGAAGGTGTCCCCGTTGATGGGGTTGTAGCTGTTGAGCTGGAGGGCGAGCGTGCCGTTCATCGAGAAGCCGGTGAGGTCGGTGATCCGGTCAAAGGAGGCGAGGCTCTCGATCTCGAACGCCAGAACCCCGCCGGAATCGACGGTGAGCGTGTTGTTGATTCCGAGGGTGCCGACCGAGGTTCCCGGGGCGAGGCTGGCGCCGCTTTGGATGAGGGTCGAGCCGCCGATGGTGCCCGAACCGCCGAGCGTGGCGCCGGAGGCGACGGTGATCGCGCCGGTGGCGGCGCTCTGATCGCCGTTGATGATGAGGGTGCCGGTATCGACCAGGGTCTGCCCGGTATAGGTGTTGTCGGCGGCCAGGATCAGTGTGGAACCGCTTTGCTTGCGAAAGTCTCCGGCGCCGCTGATCACACCCGTGCCGGTGTAGCTCGCGCCCGTCGAGCCGTTCCAGGCGAGCTCCGCACCGGAGCCGATCTCCATCGTGACGTCCGTGGTTTGCGACGAGTAGAAGAAGAAGCTGCCGGTGCCACCATCTTGAACGGTGATCTTGGAGCCGGTCGCTCCGACGGAACTCGCATTGGTGAAGCCGATGTCGCCATTCCCGGAGCCCGAGAAGTTCCAGGTGCGGACGGCTCCGGAGTTGTCGGCCTGGATGTTCATCCTGCCGCCGCCAGCCTTGGTGATGGTGCCGGTGCCCGCGAAGACGTTGGCCACGCTGAACTCGTTGGAGCGGTTGAACCTGAGTTCGGCGCCGGAATCGACGGTCACCGTGCCCGAGCCGAGGTTGCCCGTGGTGCCACCGTTGCCGACCTCGAGGGTCCCGCCCCCCACGAAGGTGTCCTGATAGCTGTGGGCCCCCGTCAGCGTCAGGGTGCCGGATCCGAGTTTCTCCAGGTCGATGCTCCGGGACGAGGTGTTGTTCTGGAGAATCCGCCCGTGATATTCGGTGTCGATGTCCTGATCGACGGAGATCGTCCGGTTGCCGCTGCCGCCACCCCAGTCACTGCGGAAGTAGCCGTAGCCGCTGAGCGATGCGATGGTGAACTTGGGTTGGTTGCCGGCTCCGCCGTCGCCCCAGATATCCGAGAAGACGATGTCGCCGCGATCGTTGAGCGAGGCACCCATGTCGAGGTGGAAACCGCCGGACTCGTTGTTGCCAAGGCGCAGCCAGTTTCCGGTGAACTGGTTGACGGCGCCGGAACCACCGCGCAGGCGGAGGACGCCGTCACCGGTGACCTTGGGAAACGGATTGTAGGTGGTGCTGCGGTCGATGATCAGTTCGGCACCACTGGCGATGGTGACAGCGCCGCTGCCGACGGTTCCCGTGGTTCCGCCCGCGCCGACCCGGAGGATGCCCGACTGGACGTTCGTGGCACCCGAGTAGGTGTTGTTCGACGTCAGGGTGACTTCGCCGGTTCCCTGCTGGATGAGCGCGCCGGTGCCGGTGACGACCGAATTCACCTCGATGTCGGCGCTTCCGCTGAATGCGACGCTGTCGTTGACCGTGATCGCGTTGTTGACCTTGAGGTAGTCGTAGCCGGCGTCCGCGGCATAGTTGAAGACGAGGTTGTTGCCGGAGACGGAACCGGTTCCGCTGACGTTGTCGATGTATCCGTTGCCGGCATCGGGCGTCACGGTGCCGAGTGCGACCGTTCCGCCGGCGGTCGTGCCGCCGAACTGAACGATCTGCGAGCCGGTATTGCCGAGGGTGAGGTTGAGGGACCCGAAATCGGCGATGCTGATGTCGCCGAGGTAGGACTGCATGTTGCCGGCGAAGATGAAGTCCTGCCCGAGGCCGGCGGTGGTCAGGGTGATGTCTCCCGAACCGGAGAAGGTGGTGGCGTCGGAAAAGGTGGTGACCGCCTCTCCCCAGCCGTTGTTCATCGTCATCTGCGTGACCACGATGTTCTCGTTCGTGTAGGTCTGGCTGCGGGCCCCGCTCGTCCCGAAATATCCGCCGGTGATGTTGAAATCGATGGTGTCGTAGGTCCCCGCGGGGGCCTGCGCCTGATTCATGGCGTTCTGGTTGCCCGAATAGGTGTAGGTCTGGGCGGGGAGGAGCGCCACTTGGACCAGGGCGGCCGCGCCGGCGAGCCAGGTCGGATGGTGGAGTCGTTCGAGATGGGCCATGATGAGGGAGATGGGGACGGGGACAGTTGAAACCCGACCCCGAAAGAACTCAAAAACCGCAGGGTGGATTTCTTTCCAATACCATCTTTCTGGTTGGTTGATCCGACCAGGTGAGTTTGGGAGCGGTGTCTCGGTTGTGGTGCCGACGGTGCACGCGCCCTCGAACGGACCATGATGGGGAAGCCCCGCGTGGGGAGAGTGGTGCGCGCGGTATTCAGCTACGGCAGGACCCGCAGCCGGAGGAAGGTCGGGGACGGGGTGCTGCCGAGGGTGTAGGTGTCGCGGGCGAGACCGTTGCCGAGATCGAGGGTGTCGAGGTCGGCGATGGGGGCGTCGAACCAGGCGAGCAGGTCGTGGGACGCCCGCAGGGTGGCGGCGAGGTCGGGAACCGGGTGCCGGCGGGTGACGCTGACCACGGGGGGCGATCCCGCGCTGAGCACCAGCGGCGGGTCGGCCGGGGTTTCGCCGGGCGAGAGACGGAAGTAGTAGTCGAGCAGCAGCGGCCGGCCGTCGCCGTCGGGGTCGGACTCGGGCGAGGTCGTCTGGTGACCCGACTCGCGCCGGAACTCGTCGAAACCGCCGGGCAGCACGCTGATTTCGGCGGCGCTGGCGTGATCGTCGCCGTTGACTTCCGAAAGCGAGGTGAAGCGGAAATAGCGGGCTTCCACCGCGGCGGCGAACTCGACCTCCTGCAGCACCGGGCTGTTGCGGATGTTGTCGAACTCGCCGCTGGCGACCTCGGTCCACGCGGTGCCGTCGGCGCTGACCTCGAAGCGGTAGGTGAGCACGACTCCGGCGAGGTTGTCGTTGCGGGGAAGGTAGGTGAAGCCGCGCAGCCAGCGGCTTTCCCCCATGTCGATGGCGAGGGGGTGCGGATGCGGGGTGGTGCCGCCGGAGTAGGCCGTGTGCCAGAGGGTGTCCGGGTTGTCGTCGATGGCGAGGGCGGCGGCTTCGCCGGGGGCTTCCTCGCTATCGACCGAGTGGACCTGCCAGCCGATCGGGGCGACGCCGGCGAAGAGCCGGCTGACGGTGAAGCTCGCCGAGGCACCGTCGTGGCTGATGGCGCGCACGGTGCCACCGAGCGGGAGGTCGATGGGGCCGGTGTAGAGCGGCGAGTCGGGGGTCGGATCGCTGCCGTCGGTGGTGAAGTGGACGGCGTTGCCATTGGGGTCGGTGATGACGACCCGGCCGGCGGCGTCGCGGTCGGCGATGGTCGGCGAGGCGACCACATCGACCTGCTTGTGCAGGCTGATCTGGGCGAGGCTCGGTTCCAGGCGCGACTGGGTGATGCGGATGCGCAGCTGGTCGGTGGTGGTCTCGGGGACCTGGAGGATGCGCTTGTGGCCGACGGTGGTGGCGTTGCCGATCGGGCTCCAGCCGCTGCCCGTCCAGGCATCGACCGCGAAGGCCTCGATACGCTGGCTGCGGGTGGCGATGGCTTCCTGCAGCACCACGCGGTCGAAGGTGACCGGGGCGGGCAGGGCGAGGGTGAGGGTCGGGGTCGAGTTGCCGGCCTCGGGTTCCCACCAGCTGTCGAGGTCGCCGTCGAGGATGTTCGAGGCGGGCTGGCCGGCGAGGGACGAGTCGGTGGTCATCGTGCCGCCCGCCGCGAGGTCGGTGGCGTAGGTCTGCTCGATCACCGAAAACGCCTCCAGCAGCGGGGCGATCTGGTTGTCGGGAATGAGGCCGCGGGTGTCGGGCGAGAGGTTGAGCAGGAGGTTGGCGTTGCGGCCGACCGAGGCGTGGTAGATGTCGAGCAGCTGGCCGGTGGTCTTGACCGCGTGGGAGGCCTTCCAGAACCAGCCGGAGAGCACCTTGGTGTCGGCCTCGGCCGGGAACCAGGTGAGGGTCTTGCCGGCGGTGAGCTGCGAGCGGCTGCCGAGGTCGGTGGCGGTGGAACTCGAGAGCGGGGCGGGGATGACGCTCCACTCGGTTTCGCGGGCGTAGCCGGCTTCGTTTCCAACCCAGCGGACGTCGGGGCCGCCGATCGCGATGCAGGCGTCGGGCTGGAGCGCGTAGATCATTTCATACCACTCCGGCTCGTTGTAGGTCTGGCCGGTGCCGGGCTTGGGGTTGGCACCGTCGAACCAGACCTCGGCGATGTCGCCGTATTCGGTGAGCAGTTCGTAGAGCTGGTTGAGGAAGTAGCGGTTGTAGTCGTCGACGTCGTACTGGAAGGACCCGAAGCCCGGGGCCGGGGTGCGCCCCTGCGCCGGATTGCTGCCGAAGGTCGCCGGGTCGGTGGGGATGGTGGAGGTCTGCGTGGAACTACCATTTCCATAGTAGCCGGAGCCGTTGGCGTAGCTGAAGGGGGACTCGATCTGGTAGAGGTCGGCGGGCGAGAGATAGACGCCGAACTGGATCCCCTCGGCCGCGCAGGCATCCGCGACGGCACGGACCACGTCGCCGGTGCCGCCGAGCCACGGGCTGGAGGCGACGTCGTGGGTGGTGTAGCGGCTCGGGTAGAGGCAGAAGCCCTCGTGGTGCTTGACGACCAGCATCAGCAGCTTGCCGCCGGCCTGCTTGATGACGTCGATCCACTGCGTGGCGTCGAAGGCGGTCGGGTTGAAGTCGGAGGGCGATTCGAAGCCGTTGCCCCACTCCGAACCGTTGAAAGTGTTGGGGCCGAAGTGGATGAAGAAAGTGTTCTCCAGCCGCTGCCAGTCGACCTGCTTGGGCTCGGGCAGCAGCTTGGCGGCCTTCTCGACCTTGGTCGCCTCGGAGTCGGAAGCTTCGAGGTAATGGGTGGTGGCATACTCGATGGGGGGCGTCGTGGCCGGCCCGGGGTCGCTGAAGAGCGCCTCGACCGTCAGGTCGTCGAGGCCGGTTTCGTCACTGCCCGCTTCGGCGTCGAAGGCGATCCACAGCAGCTTGCCGGTGGTGGCGTCGCCGAGCGAGAGGTCGATGCTGAAAGCTTGGAGCTCGGGTCCGGTGGGGGAGGCGGAGAAGCCGAGCCCGGCGCCGGTGAAGTCCTTGTAGTCGAGCCGCTCGGCGCCGGGGAGGGTCGAGGGGTGCGTGCCGTCGGCGCCGGTGACGCCGGCGTCGGTCTGATAGACACTCACGCGGAACGGCCGGAACCCGCGCGGGGTGCCGGGGTGGCGGAGGATGGCGTTGCCGGAGACGCGCAGTCCGCCGTCGTTGTCGGTCCGCGGCCCGAGGAGCTGATAGATGAAGCCGCTTTCGGTCGAGAAGTTCAGGGTGTTTCCCTGACCGGAGGGATACTGCGCGGCGTTGTTCGGGGCGACGTTGACCCAGTCGTGGAAGTCGCTGTCGGACGACTCGAACCAGCCGTCCACCTCCTGTTCCTCGCCGGTGCCGGACTGGGCTTCGAAGTCACCGTTGACCAGGGCGAAGGCCGAGGGCTCGGGGAGGAGCAGGAAATCCTCCACCTGGACCGGGTCGGTGGAGGTGGCGAAGGACACGGCGGCGAGCTGGCCGTCGATGCCGCGGTTGTCGAAGCCGTTGCGGCCGAAGTAGCCGAAGCTGATGTTGGCGGCGTCGGGGACCGCATAGGCGTTGTTGTCCACGGTCCCGAAGGAGATGCCGTCGATGTAGGCGCTGAGGGCGCTGGCGGCGGCGTCCCAGACGAGCGCAAGGTGGACCGGGGTGCCGGCGGCGGGCAGGGCGGTGCTGACGCCGTCCCAGCTCGAGCCGTCCCAGTAGCCGGCCTCGAGGGCGGTACCGGCGTTGTTGATGCGGATGTCGGTGTCGCCCTGGATGTCGATGATGGTGAGCTGACCGCCGCCGAAAGTGTCGAAGGAAACGATCGTCTCGGCCACCCAGTTGAGTCCGGTCAGGGTGCCGATCGAAGTCGGGTCGAAATGGAAGCCCTCGTGGTTTCCTCCGCCCGTGAGGTCGGCCTCGCCGGAGCCGACGGCCGGGTTTCCGAAGCCGGCGAAGCTGCCGGTGGCGTCGGATTCCCCGGCGCCGAGCGTGTAGGTCGTCCCACTGAGCGAACCGTCGAAGGCGACCTCGAGGTGGGGCGTGATGGAGGCGTGGACGGCGGTGAGGGCGGCAAGGAGCGGGAAGAGGGATCTGGAGATCATGGAGATGGACGGATGGAGCAGGGATCGCCCGCCGTGTCGAAAGGGGGCGGGCCTGGGGAAAGGGACCAGCCCGCCGCGCGGGCGGGCTGGTCGATAGGGCATTCATTCGGAGCGGATCCTACCTCCTGCGGCGCAGGAAGAGGCCCATCCCTCCGAGCCCGAGCAGGGCGATCGCGGAGGGTTCCGGGACCTGGAAGTCCGTGGCGGCGTCGAAGCTTCCCGTAAAGGTCGAGAAGGCGACGGCGTCGAGCTGGCCGTCGATGCCGCGGTCGTCGAAGGTGGAACGACCGAAGTAGCCGAAGCTGACGTTGTTGGCATCGGGCACCGCGAAGGCGTTGTTGTCCACGGTGGCGAACGAAACGCCGTCGAGATAGCCGGTGAGGCTGCTCGCGGCGGCATCCCACACGATGGCCAGATGGACCGTCGTGCCGGTGGCCGACAGGGAGGTGGTCTGACTGCCATAGGTGCTGCCATCCCAGTATCCAGCTTCGAACGCCGTTCCGGCGTTGTTGATGCGGATGTCGGTGTCGCCCTGGACGTCGATCACGGTCAACTGACCGCCGCCGAAGGCGTCGAAGTTAACCAGGGCTTCCGCCACCCAGTTCAGGGTGGTGAGCGTGCCGATCGACGTCGGGTCGAAATCGAATCCCTGATGGGTTCCGCCTCCGGCGAGGTCAGCTTCTCCCGAGGCGACCGTCGGGCTGCCGAAGCCGCCGAAGGTGCCGGTGGTGTCGATTTCGCCGGCGCCCAAGGTGTAGGCGTTGCCGGCGATGCTGCCGTCGAAGTTGACCAGCAGTTGCGGGGTCACGGTGGCCGCCTGGCCGAGGCCCGTCAGGGCCACCAGGGCGAACAACGTGCTGTAGTTCGTCTTCATGTGTAGGATTCGGTGATGTCGTTGGGGTTGGGGTTGTGTGTTTCCGGACGCCCGGGAAACGGTCCACCCGGACCGCGGGAGGCCGGGGGAGATCTACTGGGTGACCACGGCGCGGAGGTAGAGCTGCGGCAGGGGCTCGCTGGCGGTGGCGGTGACGGTGGCGGTTCCCTCGACCGGGACGACGGTGGGGATGTCGACGGTCGGGCCGTCGAGGGGGCCGTCGATGCCATCGCCGGCGTACCAGTTTTCGAGGTCGAGCGACCACTCGTAGGAGGCGTTGATGTCGATGAGCGCCGGATCGGCCTGCGGGTGGGCGAAGGTGGTCGTGGTGCCGTCCGTCGCGACCTGGGTGATCCCGGCGTTCGCCGCATCCGGGGCGGTGCCGAAGAAAGCCTCGACGCCGTTGTCCAGCTTGTCGCCGTCGGGGTCGTCGTCGAAACCGGTCAGGGGGCCCACACCCGGGTAGCCGCCGATCCAGGTGGCGTAGCTGGTGCCTTCGGGCAGGATCAGGAAACCGGTGCCGGGATCGAAGGGGGTGGTCCCGCTCTGGAAGGCCACCGCGTCGAGCACACCGTCGATGCCGCGGTCGTCGAAGCCGGAGCGTCCGAAGTAGCCGAAGCTCACGTTCGAGAGGTCGGGCGTGGCGAAGGCACCCTGGCTGATGGTGCCGATCGGGCTGCCGTTGAGGTATCCGGTCAGGGTTCCGCTGCCGGCGTCCCAGGCCAGTGCCAGGTGGACGGTCGAGCCGAGCGGGGGCAGGGTGGTCGACTGAACCCCGTTGTTGCTGCCGTTCCAATAGACGGCCTCGATGCCGGTGCCGAGATTGTCGATCCGCAGGCTGGTGTCGCCCTGGACGTCGATGACGGTCAGTTGGCCGCCGCCGAAGGCCTCGAAGGTGATGAGGGTTTCGGCGACCCAGTTCTGCGTGGTGAGATCGCCGAGAAGGAAGGGGTCGAAGTCGAAGCCGTCGGAGCCTCCCGCGGCGCCGGGGTTGATGGTGGCGAGTCCGCCCGCCACGACCGGGGCGCCGCTTGCGCCGAAGGTGCCGGTGGTATCGGTTTCTCCGGCATCGGGCGTGTAAACGGCACCCGCCAGGGACCCGTCGAAGTGGATCAGGAGCTGGGTTTCCAGGGGAGTGGTGGCGGGGGCGGTCGCGGTGACGATGTTCGATGGGTCGGAGTCTCCCTGCGCGTTGCTGGCGAGCACCCGGTAGTCGTAGGTGGTTCCCGGAACGATCTCGCTATAAACATCGGTGTGGAACTCGGTGTCTGCCGGAACGGTGGCGACGGTGGTCCAGGTGTCGGCGCCGGTCGGGGAACGCTGGATGAGGTAGTCGTCCTCGCTGTTGAAGACGTCGGTCCAT
This sequence comes from Verrucomicrobiia bacterium, assembly GCA_030431475.1. GTDB lineage: Bacteria > Verrucomicrobiota > Verrucomicrobiia > Verrucomicrobiales > Akkermansiaceae > Haloferula. The sequence goes on from JAUIJD010000002.1 coordinate 174,921, forward strand.
TCCAGGTCGATCTCGTAGGGAGAATAGGGCGTGGCGGTGAGGTCGGTGACCGCCTTGCCGGTCAGGGGGGTGGCGAAGCTGACCGCCCCGCTCCAGGCCTCGAGGTCGGGGTCCGGGGTGGTGTTGACCGCGTGGAAGCGGCAGACGTACTGGGTGTCGGCGACGAGCCCGGAAAGGGTGCCGCCGACCGGGCCGGCCACTTCGGCGTTGGGGCCGTCGGCCGAGCCGTTCGTTTGCCAGTCACCGAGGTTGGTCCCGTAGTCGGTCTCGGCCCAGAAGAGGGTCACGTCGGCGTCGCTGCCGTCGAGGGTGGCGGTGGCGTTGGCGCCGGTGGTGGTGATGCTGTCCACTGCGGCGTCCGTGAGCACCGGCTGGCCGGGGGGAAGGACGCGCAGGATGACGGCGGCGGCACCGGGGTCGGCGGCCCCGAGGCCGTCGATGCTCATCGAGGTTTCCGCCGGGCCGGTGGTGAAGGTGCCGATCACGGAGCCACCGGTGCCGCGGGTCAGCGTCGGACTGGCCGAACCGCCGTCCTGGTCCTGATGGGTGGTGGTTCGGTTGTTGATGCCGGCGGCGGTCCGCAGGTCGTGGATGCCGATGATCTGGATCTTGTAGTCGGTGCTCGGCGCGAGTCCGTCGAGGGTCAGCACCCACGGGTCGCCGGAGTTGCCGAACGCGCCGTGGGTGCCGATGATGCCGTCCAGGGTGGCGTCGCCGGTGCTGGTGGCACCCTCGGCGGTCCAGTAGTCGGCGCTGCCGCCGGCGCCGGTGAAGGTCACGCCGTTGACGGTGCCGCCGGGGCCGAGATCGAGGGCGCCATCGGCGGCGAGACTGGAGGAGGTGCCGCTCGGCCAGACGTCCCAGGTGTAGGTGATGTTGGCAGCGGCGGTGCCGTCGTTGATGACGTCGGCCGGTGCGGTGATCGGAGTGGAAGCCGCTTCCCAGGTGATGGGAGCGGCGTGGGTGGCGACCGTGAGGGCCAGCAGGCCGAAGGTGGAGCGAAGCGTGGGTTTCATGGGGTTTCCTGGTTCGGGTATCGGTTCGAGTCGCGGAGAGAGAGGATCTGCCCGGGTTCGAGGGCCCCCTCGATGAGGAACACCTCGTCGAGGGAAAGGCGCGCGTCGTGCGGGGTGGCCTGCCCCTGCCACTTGCCGGATGCGAAGAAGGTGACGGGCGCGGCGTCCGGGCCGGTGGTGTCGAGAACCACCGGGATGTTGCCCTGGGCGTCCCGGTGGGTGGCCGGCTCGTCGTCGCGCAGGATCGGCTCGCGCCGCCCGTCGATATAGCAAATAACCTCGGGGTCGCCGTCCGTGGTGTGGCGTCCGTTATAGACCACGGCGTGGTGGTGCCACTGCCCGTCGTCGATCGGCGTGCTGCCCCGCCACCAGACCTCGCCGAGGGTGGCGCCGACGGCATTTCCTCCCGCCACGGGGTTGAGATGGGTGAGGAAGGCTTTATCTCCGCCGGGGGCCACCTCGCGGGCGCCCCAGCCGAGGACGACCAGGTTCAAGGGGGCATTCGACCGCGGTTCGACCTTCAACCAGTAGGCGAGCGTGAAAGGGCCCCGGCCGTCGGGGCCGATCCGATCGCTGCTGACGAAGCTGTCGAAATCCGGTGTGACCAGGGCCCGGCCGAAGCGACCGGGACCGGATTCGATTTCCGGGGTTCCCTGGTGGGTGCCCGGCTCCATCCCGGTGCCGTTTTCCGGGGCCAGGTTGCCCCCGGTACGCCATTTCCCGGGGTCCGTTTCGTCGAAGGACCAGTGAAGATAGGGCAGGGATTCCGGCAGTTTGCTCAGAAACCGGTCGGCGTCTGCGTCGATGGCCGTCAGGGTGCCCACCACGGTGGTTTTCCGGGCGCGGCCGACGGAGAGGATCTGCCGGACCTTCGATCCGGTGCGGGCGGCCACCTCCACCCGTCCGTCGAAAACGTGGACCTGGTCGGCATCGTCTGGCTTCGAGATGACACCGAACTCGGTGCCGAGGTCGGTCGCCTCAAGTTCGGAGGTTGTCACCTGGAAGCCCACCGCCTTTTCGGGCACCCGGAACCAAGCGACCCCCTCGTCGAGCCGAAGCCGGTTGTCGGACGTCAGCGTGAAGTCGGCCGGGCCGCGGACGATGGAGCGCACGCCGGATTCGAAACTGAGGTCCAGTGCTCCCTGCTCCAGGACGAGTCGCGACCCGACGCCCAGCTCCTGTCCTTCCAGGGTGCTCTCGCCACCGGGGTGGGTCAGCGTGAAACGGCTGCCGCTGGTGGCTTCGAAGGCGATCGGCGGCGGGGCGGGAGCGAGCAGTATCGTCCACATCAGCGACGCGGCGATGGCCAGCGCGGCGGCGGCGGCCAACGCGGCGCGGTGAAGTGTCTTCCGGTGGCGGGTCTTCTCGAGCTGCTCGACGGGTACCAGCGATTCGTGGGCCAGGACGGCCTTAATGCCCTTGACCCGCCGTTCCAGGACCGAGTGCATCCGCACGTGGGCGGCGTAGAGTTCGCGGGCTTCCTGCGAGTGCATGAGTTCGGCCCGGAGTTCCGGCCAGTGTGCCTCATCAAGGACTCCCTCGACGAACTCCTGGATCCGGGTTTCGAGCTGGACCGGGGAAAGGCTCATCCGAAGGAGGAGGGAGGGGTGGAGAGGCTGGACTCGATGCAGCGTTTGAGGCCGGCCCGGATCCGGAACAGGGAAATCTTGAGCGAGCCGACCGTGCGGTTCTGGGAGCGAGCGTAATCGTCGAGAGTCTGGTCGGAGTAGTAGCGGTGGTTGATCAGGTCCTTTTCGGCGGGCCGGAGCTTCCGCATGCAGGCTTCCAGGGCCAGACGCAGGTCGTCCATCGGCTGGGCGTCGGCGGCCTGCATCATCGTTTCGGTGATGCGTTCTGCGAGGTCCTCATCGACGATCAGCCACGACTTCCGCTTGCAGTCCTTGTGGTGGGCACGGACCTCCAGCCGTGCAATGGCGAAGATCCAGGCCCGGAAGTTCGTGCCTTGCTGGAACTTCGAGCGTTTCTTCCAGGCCACGATATTGGTCCGCTGCACGACATCCTTCACCGAGGGGTCACCCGGCATCAGGGAGTGGACGTAGGCCAGCAACTCCGCCTGATGCGACGTCAGATGGGCCACGACTTCGTCGTCGGCTTTGGAAGAAAACAACCTCACCTAATCCTGAACGGGCACGGGAAATGTTCAGGTTACAGAAAAATCTTCGGCTGAGGAGTGGTTGGTGATCCCAACCGGTGCGCTCTGCTGGCGAGCGGTTGGCAGCGGTGCGATTTTCGCCGGAGATGATGAAGCTCACGATTCCGGCCGTGGTCGGCCTCCTCGCGGCATGGGTGACGCCGGCCTCCGCCGCTCATTTCAAGCTCTTCGTCCTCACCGGGCAGTCGAACTCGCTCGGGGTGACGAATGGCGGGGAGGCGGATCCGTCCATCGGCTCGGACCCGGCGGATGCGGAGGTGAAGTTCTGGTGGGACAACGTGGTCGATGCGACGACATCGCTGGGGGATTCGGGTGGGGCCTTTGTTTCGCTCCAGGAGCAGCAGGGCGGCTACTATGCGGGGAGTGCCACGCATTGGGGACCGGAGATCGAGTTCGCGCGGTCCTTGTATCGGGCCGGGGTGCGGGATTTCGGGGTGATCAAGGCGAGCCGCGGCGGTGGCGGGAACACCTTCTGGCACAAGGCATCCGGCGGGCACATGTACCAGCACGTGGTCGATACGGTGAACGCCGCGACGGCCACGCTGACGGCCAATGGCGACACCTTCGAGGTGGTGGGTTTGCTCTATCTCCAAGGCGAGAGCGACGACGCCGGCGAGGCGGCGGTGGCGGGGAGCCGCTTCAAGGAATTGGTCGATCACCTGCGGACCGACCTGAACGGCGCGGCGAGCCTGCACGCGGTCGTCGGCGGGATCGCCTCGCCGACGGCGAACGACGACACGGTGCGCGCGAACCAGTCGGCGATCGCCGATTCGACGGCCTACATCGACGACTTCGACAATCTCGACCAGCAGCCGCGGCTCCACGACGGCCTGCATTTCAACAAGGCCGCGAAGATCACGGTCGGCGGTCGCTACGCGCAGGCCTTCCTCGATGCCGAAATCGTCTCGCGGCATTATGGCAAGCTGGTCTTCATCGGCGACTCGATCACGCAGGGAGGAAACGGCTATCCGAGCTACCGCTACCGGGTGTTCGAGCACCTGGCCAACGCGGGCGTGCCGAACACCGCCGCCACCGGCTACGAGTTCGTCGGCAGCGTCTCCGGAGCCTACCAGAACAACGCGGGCAGCACGCCGGACGTCAACGGCCAGACCTTTGCCAACCAGCACGACGGGCACTGGGGCTGGCGGGCCTTCTGGGTCAATGGACGCGTTGCCTTGCCGGCCGGCCGCTACGACGTGAACAACCTGGGCCGGGGGACGCTGGAGAACTGGACCGGGCAGACGACAACCTTCGAGACGGGGGATCAGGGCACGCTGACCTACTCCGGAACCACCTACACGCCGGATACCGTGGTGATGAAGATCGGCATCAACGACACCGGTACTTCGTCGGCCACCCAGATCCGGGATGATATCGACACCCTCATCGATCAGCTTCGCGCGGGCAACGCCAAGGTCCGGATCCACCTTTGCCAGATCCTCTACTCGAACAACGTGGCCTTTTCCACGGTGGACGCCGTGAACGCGCTGCTGCCGGACCTGGTGGCGACCAAGAACGCGGCTTCATCGACCTCGCCGGTGTGGTTGATCGACGTCAACGAGGGCTTCAATCCCGGCACCATGACCTACGACAACACGCATCCGAACGCGGCGGGCGAGGACTTCGTCGGAGACCGGGTGGCAGGGGGGCTCGGCATCATCGAAATGCCGGACCCGGTGACCGTGCCCCTGCCGCTCGAGGAGAAGGCGGGCGAGGATCTCGGGATTTCCCGGATCGAGGGAGATGATATCTGGAACACCGGGAGTTATGCCAACGGATGGACCGCGGGGGGCGGGATCACGCCCTCGGCGGTGGGTGACAGCGACCTGCGCTTGAATCATCCGGGAGGCACTCCGGACGTGCTCGATGGCACGGCGGCCGGGTGGACCGATTTCCACGCCGGGCCGTGGGTGTTCGAGGCGCGGTTGAAGTTTGATGCCAACCCGAACGGCTTCATGCTGTGGCTGGGCACCGGCACGCACCGGATCCTGATCGAGATCCACGGCGACCGCACGCAGGACTACGGGGCGAACTCGTTCAACGTCGCGCACGACAACCTCGACGGCGAGTTTCACACCTGGCGGGTCGAACACGATCCGGCGGCGAGCGTCTATCACCTGTGGCGCGACGGGGTCCTGCTGACGCCCGATGGGGGCGCGCCCTACGATCAGGTCGGTGCGGACGATCGCCTGTTGCTGGGCGACTACACCAGCGGGAGCTTCGGCAACGGTTTCGACGTGACTGTCGATCGTCTGAACATGGGGCCCTTGTTCGGCAGCGAGCGGATGCACGACGGCAGCGGGTGGATCAACGGCTGGGGCCAGATCGGCGGCATCTCGGCGTCGATCGTGGCCGGTGGCGACCTTCGGGTGCTCAACACCAGCGCCGGCGGTAGCTGGGTCGAGGGGACGAACACGGGTTGGTCGGAGGGCAACGACGGGGTGTGGACCTTCGAAGCGCGGATGCGCTTCGATGCAAATCCGAACGGCTTCATGATCTGGCTCGGCACCGGCAGCCAGCGGGTGTGGGTCGAGATCTACGGCGACCGCACCCAGGACAGCGGCGGGCAGGCTTTCAACGTCGCCCATGACAACCTCGACGGCGAGTTTCACAGCTGGCGGATCGGGCACGATCCGGAGTCGGGGGTGTATCACGTGTGGCGCGACGGCGAGCGGCTGACGCCGGTCGCGGGTGCGCCCTACGACAGCTCGGGAGCGGACGAGCGAATGATCCTCGGCGACTACACCGGGGGGACCTTCGGCAACTCCTTCGACGTGATCATCGACGCGGTGCGCTTCGATTTCGGGAACGCCTACCTGCCTCCCGGGGCCGATGCCGATGGCGACGGGATGAGCGACCTGTGGGAGGACGAGCGGTTCGGCGACATCGTGGGCGGCGATGCGGGGGTGGACGACGATGGGGATGGAAGTTTGAACGGTGAGGAGTACGAAGCGGACACCGATCCTCTCGACGCGACCTCGCGGTTCTCCGCGACGATCGATGCGGCGGGGATCGTCTCGGTGCCCGGGAGTTCGGTGCGGAGGGTGTACACCCTGTGGCATTCGATCGACCTCGGCGTGGCGGATCCGTGGGAGGAGGTGGTCGATGCGATCGCGCTGGCGGGGAACGGTGGCGAGCTGGAGCTGGGCGGGGGATTGCAGGCGGAATCCGCGGGCTTCTATCGGGTGGAGGTGGGTTTGCCGTGAGCGGACGCGCGCGAGCTGCCGGCCCATCCCGGGGCGTTTCCGTTGATGAGTCATCTGGTCGGCTTGGCAAACCGGTGGGTTCGGGGATGGAAACGGGAGGCTGGGTGCGTTTAGTGCCCCCATGATTCTCAAACACTGGATCGGGTGCGCGCTGATCGGCGTGGCGTGCGGAGCGGACTCCTTCGAGGACTATCCCGCTGGCGGTTTTGAAAGCTTGAAGACACCGCTGGGGACGTGGTCGGCGGAGGCCGGGCAGGCGGAGATGCACCGCGGGCATGCGAAGGCGGGCAATCAGTCGCTGCGGCTGGTTGGCGGTGGCGAGCAGGCGCTCGAGCTGGAACTCGCGCGGCGCTTGACCAAGGCGGGACGGCTTTCGTTCTGGGCCGAGCGCTGGACGGCGAAGAAGCCGTTCTCTTTCCGCATCGATGCGGCGGGATCGACGGGTGACTACGAGGAGGTGTGGAACGGAGACGGGGCGATCCGGGTCGGGGGCTTCGTGACCAAGGTCGAGGCCTCGCTGCCGGCGGGAACGGCGCGAGTCAGGATCCGCTCCACGGCACCGGAGAAGTCCGGGGTGATGATGGACCTGCTTTCGGTCGAGGAAGAGAAACCGATGCGGCTGGTGGAGGTGAATGTCGCGCAGCCGGTCGTGCCGGTGCTCAAGCGCAAGGCGATCAATCCGGTGCTCGGGCTGCGGATCGCCACCGAAGGGAACCTGAACCCGCTCGTGCTGGAGGCCGTGGAGGTGGAACTCGAAGGAACGAGCCGGCCGCAGGACGTGGAGTCGGTGAGCCTGGTGCCCGGCGAGGCGGATCCGAGCGGTGGCTTCGGCGAGCCCTTTGCCGAGGCTGATCGCGGGGAAACGACGGTCTTTTCCGGCGAGGCGGAGCTTTCCGGCGGCGACAACTGGTGGTGGGTGTCGGTGACGCTGAAGGATGAGGCCGATGTCGACGGCCTGGTGGATGCGAAGGTCACGCGGGTGAAGGTTTCGGGGAAGGTGATCGATGTGGTGGCCGGTTCGGCGCCGGGGTCGCAACGGATCGGCGTGGCGCTGCGCCAGCAGGGCGACGACGGCTCGAAGGCCTACCGGATCCCCGGGATGGTGCGGACCAACGAAGGCACGCTGATCGCGGTCTATGACATCCGCTACACCGGGGGACACGATCTTCCTGGCGACATCGACGTGGGTGCCTCGCGCTCGACCGACGGCGGCCGGACCTGGGAGCCGATGCAGGTGGCGATGGACATGGGCAAGGGTAGGGGCGATGGCGTGGGCGATCCGTGCGTGTTTGTCGATCGCGTGACGGGGCGGATCTGGATCGCGGCCTTGTGGAGTCATGGCAACCGGGCGTGGAATGGATCGGGTCCCGGACTCGAGCCGGACGAAACCGGGCAGCTGGTGCTGGTGCACAGCGACGACGACGGGAGGAGCTGGTCGGAGCCGGTCAACATCACCGAGCAGGTGAAGGATCCGGCATGGCGCCTGCTGCTCGACGGCCCGGGTGCGGGCATCACGATGAAGGACGGCACGCTGGTCTTCCCGGCGCAGTACCGGGCGGCGGACGGCATTCCGTGGTCCACCCTGATCTGGTCGAAGGACCGCGGCGAGACCTGGCACATCGGCACCGGCGTGAAGAGCAACACGACCGAGGCCCAACTGGTCGAACTGGAACCGGGCACGATCATGATCAACTGCCGCGACAACCGGGGTGGCTCGCGAACGGTGGCGACGACCAAGGATCTCGGGAAGACCTGGGAGCTTCACCCGACGGACCGCAAGGCGCTGCCGGAAAGCGTGTGCATGGCGAGCCTGTTGAAGTGGGACGTGCCGGGTGTCGGCGAGCGGCTGTTCTTCTCCAATCCGGCGACGACCCGCGGGCGGCACACGATGACCATCAAGGTGTCGGAAGACATGGGCATGAGCTGGCCGGAGTCGATGCACACGCTCTACGACATGCGCAACGGGGCCGGCTATTCGTGTCTGGCGCCGGCCGACGACGGGCACCTGGGCATCCTCTACGAGGGGCCGGTGGAGATCTACTACCTGCGGATCCCGGTGAAGGAACTGCTGGAGAAGGATGGGGCGGGCGCCTTCGATCCCGGCAGCGGAGAGCGGCGTGGGGCGCCGGTGCCGCTGGTGCCCTTTCCCCGGGAGCTGGAATGGGGTGAAGGGGTGATCGAGGGCGGCGGCTGGTCGGTGCGGGACCGGACCGGCCTTCGCCGGGTCGGGGAACTGTTAGATCGACTGCCGGAGGGGAATCTCGACCTCGAGGTGTCGGTCGGTCCGGTGGCGGGTGGTCCGGAGGCCTATGAACTGGTGGTCGATGGCGGCGGCGTCCGCCTGTGCGGGGCGGGGGAGCTGGGCGTGATGCGGGGTCTGGCGACGCTGGCGCAGCTTTCGGCGGAGGGCAGCGTGCCGCTGGTGACGATCCACGACTGGCCGGCCTTTCCGGTGCGGGGTTTCATGCACGATGTCGGGCGGAACTTTCAGGAGATCGAAACGGTGGAGCGCTTCATCGAGGCGATGGCCTCGCTGAAGATGAATGTCTTCCACTGGCACCTGACCGATTACCCCGGCTACCGGATCGAGTCGAAGCTGCATCCGGTGCTCAACGAGGGGTCGTCGTATCGTCCGACGCGGCAGCCGGGGAAGTATTACACCTTCGAGGAAATCCGGAGCTTGTTCCGCAAGGCGCACGCGCTGGGCGTGGAGGTGCTGCCGGAAATCGACATGCCGGGGCACAGCGAGTACTTCGACAAGGCCTTCGGCTTCGGAATGCAGGATGCCCGGGGGCTGGAGATCTGTGCCGACCTGCTGGACGAGTTCTGCGTCGAGGTGATCGTGCCGCTGCGGAAGGAAGGAGTCGCCATTCCCAGGTTCCACCTCGGGTCCGACGAGGTGCGGGTCACCAACCGGGACTTCCTGCCGAGGATGATTGAGGTGCTTCGCGGTCATGGCCTCGAGGTGGTGGTGTGGCGTCCGGGCGCCTTGCCGGACTCGGGGTGCATCACCCAGCTCTGGGCGGCCGGGAAGCCGGCCAAGGGAGTGCGCTTCATCGATTCGGCGGTGAACTATGTGAACCACATGGACTTCCTCGACGGCCCGCCGCACGCCTTCTACTGGCAGCCGTGCTGGCGACCGGCGGGCGACGATCAGGCGCTGGGGTCGGTGCTTTGCCACTGGCCGGACATCAACACCGGCGGCGAGGAGAACATCTACACGCAGAGCCCGGTGCTGCCGGCGATGGTGGCGGCGGCGGAGCGGTTCTGGCGCGGTCTGCCCGAGACCCACGAGGACCTCTGGGCCCGGCTGCCGGCGCCGGACGATTCGCGCCTGGACGCGTATCGCCTTTTCGAGCCCGACCTGATGGCGATCGGGCGTCGTCTCGGAAAGGAGTGGCCTTTTCCCTACCATCCGCAGATGGCGATGCGGTGGCGGGTGATCGGGCCGTTCCCGCATGGGGGGGACCCGACGAAGAGCTTCCCGCCCGAGACAATGGAGCGCGTGGAGGCGGTTCAGGTGGACGGAATGAGCTACGATCCCATCGAGGTGGTAGGAGGCACGGTGCACTTCCGGCATTTCTTCGGAAAAGGCGGGGTGCTTCCGGGGAATCCGACCGAGGGGACGGCCTACGCCGAGACGCGGATCTGGTCGGAGGAGGCGCGGGAGGTGCCGTGCTGGATTGGCTTCAACACGCCCTCGACCTCCGACCGGAGGATGGGACCGATGGTGGAAGGGAAATGGAGTCATGAGGACGGCCGGGTGTGGGTGAACGGGGAGGAGGTCGAGCCTCCCGAGTGGACCCAGGCCGGGGCGGTGCCCGGAAAGGAGGAGCCCTTCACCGATGAAGGCTACGCCTACCGCGATCCGACGATGGTGAAGTTCGAGAAGGGCTGGAACCGGGTGCTGGTGAAGGCGCCGCGCGAGAAGGACGGGTGGAAGTGGATGTTTACCTTCCTGCCGCTGGTCGATGAGCTGAAGGTGGAGCCATGAAGATTGCGCGATTTGGCATCGACGAGGGTCCGTGGGACGCGCCGCGACGATGGCTGGTGCTGGCGCCGCATCCGGATGATTTCGAGGTGGTGGCGGTGACGATGCGCCGGCTGAACGAGCGCGGCGGCGAGCTGTGGGTCGAGGTGCTGACCGGGGGGGCGAGCGGGGTGGAGGATGCGTTTGCCGAAGGCTGGGAGGCGAAGACCGGGGCGCGTGAGGAGGAGCAGCGGGAGAGTTGTCGGCTTTTCGGTCTGCCGGATGAGCGGCTGCGCTTTCATCGGCTCAAGGAGGACGAAACGGGGCACCTGCGCGACGACGGGGAGAACGAGGACCGGGTCCGCGCGATCCTCGACCGGGTGGCGCCCGACGCGGTGGTGCTGCCGCACGGGAAGGACAGCAACGCGGATCATCGCCGGACCTTTCGCTACTTCGAGAGGTGGTCCCGGGAGCGCGAGCAGGCTCCGCTGGCGCTGCTGGTGAAGGATCCCAAGACCCTGGAGATGCGCCTGGATCTGGTGACGGTCTTCGAGAGCGAGGAGGCGGCGTGGAAAGGCGAGCTGCTGAGGTGCCACCGTTCGCAACACGAGCGGAACCTGCGGAGCCGGGGCATCGGCTTCGACGAGCGCATCCTCGCGGTGAACCGCGAGATCGGGAGCGGGGTGGGGGCGCGGTATGCGGAGGGGTTCGAGGTGCTCGCGGGCCCGGCTTGAGGGAAGGAGCATGGCGTCGGGTTCGGGGGGAGGTTTTTCCTTCAACAGGTGACAGGATTGTGATGTATCGAGAGTCATAAAATGCGCGATGAAATCCGAAGGATGCGTGGTCGCGCGCGAGCCGTGATGCTGGTATCGCGGCGATGTCAGAACACGAATCGAATCCTGTCATGTCCCTGCCCTTTCAAGTCCCCGAAGAGGTCGCTGCTCTGGTGGCCCGTGCCCCGTCGTTCACGATCCCAGCTTCGCTCAAGGATCTCGAGGATCTGGCCGTGCGCGATGCGGACGAGGCCGGCTGGCATCGGGTCGCCTACGAGGTTCCCGGGAAGGGAGTGGTGCCGGAGGTGGACGTCTGCCGGGTGAAGAACGGGATCTCGGCGAACTACGTCGAGGCCTACATGCGGCGGCGCGATCCCGATTGCATGGTGATCGGCGACGAGCGTCCGACTGACAAGCCGACCTACCAGTCGCGTTTCGGGACCTCGTTCGATCCGCTGCGCGAAGAGACCCTGGAGTGGCTGGCGGGGCAACCGCTCGCGCTGTTTCCGTTCTCCGCGGGGATCGCGGGCAAGGGGGTGGATGCGGTGGTGGTGGCGCCGGACAACGCCGGATTTTTCGCGCTCGGACTGGCTCTGCTGCAGGGAATGCTCACGCCCGAAGAAGTCCCGGAGGGATTCTCCCCGCAGGCGGTCATCTATGTGGCGCCGCCGTTCCGGCACACGCACTTCGAAGGGCGCCAGGTGGTCGTGCACAACCGTCGTGAGGGCATCCACGAGCTTTTCAGCTACAACCTGTATCCCGGGCCGAGTGCGAAGAAGGGGATCTACGGGGTGCTGATCAACCAGGGGGAGGCGGAGAACTGGGTGACCATGCACTGCTCGACGGTGAAGGTGATCACGCCCTACGAGCACCAGCTGATCATTTCCCACGAAGGGGCCAGCGGCGGCGGTAAGAGTGAGCTGCTGGAGCAGGTGCACCGCCAGCCGGATGGCTCGCTGCTGCTCGGGGAGAACACCGTGACCGGTGAGCGCCGGACCCTGAGTCTGCCGCAGGCCTGCGACCTGCGGCCGGTGACCGACGACATGGCGCTGTGTCATCCCTCGCTCGACAAGGGCAAGGGCAAGCTGAGCCTGATGGATGCCGAGGACGCTTGGTTCGTGCGGGTGAACCACCTCACGCGCTACGGCACCGATCCCCACCTCGAGGCGCTGACCCTGCAGCCGCCGGAGGGGCTTCTGTTTCTGAACATCGACGCCAAGCCCGGCAGCACGGCGATCGTCTGGGAGCACACGGAGGACGAACCCGGGATGCCCTGTCCGAATCCTCGCGTGGTGATTCCACGCCGGGCGGTGCCGGGGATCGTCGAGGGCTCGGTCGACGTGGACATCCGGAGTTTCGGCGTGCGCTGTCCCCCATGCACCCGCGAGAACCCGAGCTACGGCATCATCGGCATGTTCCACCTGCTGCCGCCGGCGCTGGCCTGGCTGTGGCGGTTGGTCGCGCCGCGCGGGCACGCCAACCCGAGCATCGTCGACAGCGAGGGCATGTCATCGGAAGGGGTCGGATCCTACTGGCCCTTCGCCACGGGACGCCGGGTCGATCAGGCGAACCTCCTGCTGGGCCAGATTCGCGACACGCCGGAAGTCCGCTACATCCTGATGCCCAACCAGCACGTCGGTTGCTGGGCGGTGAGCTTCATGCCGCAGTGGATCACCCGCGAGTATCTCGCGCGGCGGGGTCAGGCGCATTTCAACTCGAGCCAGGTGCAGCCTTCGCGCTGCCCGCTGCTGGGGTGGAATCCGAACTCGATCGTCGTCGAGGGCCGGCCCATCGGGACCTCCTTTTTCCAGGTCAATACGCAACCGGAGGTCGGGGACGAGGCCTACGATGCCGGCGCGACCATCCTCACGGACTTCTTCCGGCGCGAGCTGGAGCAGTTCCTCACCGACGATCTGGATCCGCTCGGCCGCAGGATCATCGACTGCTGCTTCAGCAACGGCAGCGCCGACGACTACCAGAAGCTGCTGGATCACCCGACGATCGTGGATGAATGAACGGTGCGATGTGAAGGCGGGTTGAAGGACCGCCCGGCCCGGCCGCCAAGAGGCTGCGAATCGGTGGGCGCTGAAGTGCGCGGCAGGAGTCGCGTGGTCCTGCCGCGCTGGTTGGATGAGGGAACCGGTTGGGTAAAGGTGGCGCGGGACCGGGATCGGGGGTTTCTTCCGGCGTGCGGTATTGGATCCTTGTTTGGCTGCTTGGGGGGATGGCTTTCGGCCAGACCTTGAAGGTCTTCGTCCTGACCGGTCAGTCGAACTCGCTCGGCACCCTGGCGACGACGGACACGACGATGGACGGGGTGCCGGCCGGGGCGGACGCGATCGACGGGCAGGTGCCGTTTTTATGGGACAACCGGGCGGACGGCACCCCGGCGGGCGATGCCGCGCTGGGCGACTCGGGCGGATGGACGACGCTGGGTCCGCAGACGGGCGGCCACTACGCCGACAACGACGACCACTGGGGTCCCGAGGTCGGCTTCGCTCGGATGCTGTGGCGGGCGGGCTACCGCGATTTCGCGATCGTGAAGGCGTCCCGGGGTGGCGGCGGGAACTCGTTCTGGGTGAAGGGCGCGGCGGACGACCACATGTATGACCACGTGGTGGCGGCGGTGAATGCGGCGGTGGCGACCCTGCCGACGGGCTACACGAGCCATGAGGTCGCCGGCTTGCTCTATGTGCAGGGGGAAAGCAACGACGCGACCGAAGCGGACGAAGCCGACGTCCGCTTCAGCGCCCTGATGGCGAATCTGCAGGCCGACCTCGCCAACGCCGCGACGCTGAAGGGGGTCTTCGGCGAGATCGGCGGGGGATCGACGGCCGAACGCGATCTGACGCGGACGCGGCAGGCTTCGCTGGCCGGATCGAGCGCGGATGTCGGATATGCCTCCTCGGTCGGCACCACCGAGCACGACGGACTTCACTACGATGCGGATAGTATTTTACTAGTTGGCGAACGGATGGCGGCGGAGGCGATCGGAGCCGGGTGCTTTGTCGATAAGCCGCTGCCGGCGTGGGATGATGTGCACGCGTGGTTCGTGGCGGACGGCGGCGTGCAAGGCGCGGAGGGAGTGGACCGCTGGGCGGATCTGGCGAGCGGCACGGGAGCGAGGGATCTGACGCGCACGGTGTCGGGACGTCCGGAGCGGAACTCGGTGACGGCGGCCGGCGAGGTGCGGAAGGTGATGGATTTCGATGTCGGTGACGACTTGTGGGCATCGAGCGGTGAGTTCGGTGCGCTGGACGATCCCCGGACGGTCGCGGTGCTCTGTCGCCTGCAAGGCGGCGACGACGGCTACCTCTTCGATGGTTCGACCTCGACGGGTCGGACCCGTGTGCAGATCCGCGACGGCGACTGGCAGGCCGGGGTGGGAAGCGACTGGGATGTTCCCGAGGGGCCGACGGTTTCGGCGACCGCCGGGCTGTGGCAGCGGCATGTGTGGACCTTCGACGAGGTCGACGGTTTCACCGAGGTGACCCACTGGATCGACGGCGTGGAGGCGGGCACGAACAGCGATGTCAACTCGGGCTCCTTGCGGGGTTTCATCATCGGCGCCAACGGAGGCAGTCCTTTCCGCCATCTGGCCGTGGAGGTGGCGGAGGTGGCGGTCTTCGACAAAGTACTGGATGCCTCGGAGGTCGCGGAGCTCGACTCGGCGTGGAGCACCCGCTGGGGGGTGATCGAGGGACCGCCGTTCGGGGTGGTCGTGTCCCAGCAGAGCCGGGAGGTGCCGCGTTTTGGGTGGCACGAGATGCTGGTGATCGGGGTCGACCTGCCGGCTGCGGGGAGCTCGCTCGACGAGGTGTCGCTGACCCTCAAGCCGGGCACCCGCGACCGCATCTCGGCGGTCCGGCTTCGCTCCGGATCGACGATGCTGGGCGAGGTGGCGGATCCGGCGTCGGACGCGCTGACGATACCCGTGTCCCTGGCCCTGCCCGAGGGCAGCAGCGAGATCCTCCTCGAGATCGAGCCGCATCGCTGGGGTTCGCTCGGCGAGTCGGTCGATGCAACGGTGGACGAGCTGGTGTTCTCGGGGAACGAGGCCGGGACGGTGGTGCCTCTCGATGGAGATCCGGCCGGCGCGTTGACGCTGGCGGTGGTGCCGTTGGTCTCGGACGTGCGGCAGAGCGGTGACTTCGGCATCACGACCTACCGCATCCCCGGAATCGCGGCGGATGGCGAAGGCGTGCTGCACGCCGTCTTTGACCACCGCTGGACCGGTGGCAGCGATCTGCCGGCCGATGTGGATGTCGGCTACGCCCGGAGTGAGGACGGGGGCACGAGCTGGAGCAGCTACCAGCCCATCCTCGACTTTGATGTGAACGTTCCCGGCTCCGCCGGAAACGGCGTGGGCGATCCGGCCATCCTGTGGGATCCGGTCACCGACACGCTCTGGGTCGCCGCGCTGTGGTCCTTCGGAAACAACGGTTACTTCGGTTCCGGTGCCGGGACCGACCCGGCGGACACGGGCCAGTACGTGTTGACGAAGAGCGAAGACGGTGGGCTGAGCTGGTCGCCGCCGATCAACGTGACCGTCGATGTGAAGGAGGATCCGAACTGGCGGATCATCTTCCAGGGCCCGGGTCACGGTCTGGCGATGCGCGACGGCACGCTGGTCTTCCCCTCGCAGTATCGGGACGCCTCGGGGACGGTCCGGATGTGCTCGGTGTACAGCACCGACCACGGAGCGAGCTGGGATTTCGGCTCGGGAATCCCGGACGTTTCACCGCAGACCAACGAGAATACGGCCTGCGAACTCGATGATGGCCGCCTGCTTTTTTCCGGGCGGACGCCCAGCGGGTCGAACGGACAGCGGGCCTGGGCCTACTACACGCCGGGGGGCACCGAGCCGATGCGCGACGGTTCGTGGACGGATATCTTTCGGCTGGCTTCGGTGCCGGACCCGGTGTGCCAGGGGAGCGTGATCCAGTGGACCAGCACCTTGCGCGGCGACCCGGTCGAGAAGGTCGCCTTCGTCAATCCCGGCACTTCCGGCGGGCGGGTTGATCTCACCCTGCGGGCGAGTCCCGACGCCGGGGCGAGCTGGCCGGTGTCGCGATTGCTCTACGGCGGACCCTCGGCCTACTCGTCGGTGTGCGTGCTGCCGGATCGGTCGTTGGGGGTTCTTTTCGAGAAGGACAACTACACGCGCATCACCTTCATGCGGGTCGAGGAGGAGTGGCTGTGGAATCCCGGGGTGGATGGTGACGGCGACGGCATGCCGGACGCCTGGGAGATCTTTCACGGCACCGATCCCGGCGTCGACGACGCCGGTGAGGACGACGACGGGGATGGGAGTTCGAACGGCGTCGAGTATCAGGCGGGCACGGATCCGCAGTCGCCCGCTTCGGTCTTCCGCCTGACGGCGTGGGGGACGGGGCCGGAAGGGGGCGAGCTGGCATGGAGCGCCGTTCCGGGACGGGCCTACCGGGTGGAAAGCAGCGCCGATCTCTCGTCGTGGGACCCGGAGGAGTGGATCACGGCCGACACCGGAGAAGCATCCGCGACGGTCTCCGTGTCGGGGGATCGCCGCTTCTTCCGCGTTCGGGTCGAATAGCCGGAGCGCTCAGCGCTTCTTGCCGCCGAGGCCCTTGAGCAGGCTATCGAGGTCGCCGAGGTCGCCGGGGTTCGGCATGCCGCCGCCTCCGCCCATGCCGGGCATTCCGGGAAAGCCTCCGCCCATCCCGCCGAGGCCGCCCATCATCTTCTTCATCTTCTTCGGCGAGCGCATCATCTTGCGCATCTCGCCGAACTGCTTGAGCAGGCGGTTGACCTCGACCAGCGTCGATCCCGAGCCGGCGGCGATGCGCTGGCGGCGCGAGCCCTTGATGATCTCCGGGCGACGGCGCTCGTCGGGGGTCATGGAAAGCACGATGGCCTCGGTGCGCTTCAGGCGCTTCGGATCGAAGGCGGCGTCCGGGAGCTGCTTCTTGAGCTTGTTGAAGCCGGGCATCAGCGACAGCAGGCCCTTCATGTCGCCCAGCTTGCCGATCATCTTCATCTGATCGAGGAAGTCGTAGAAGTCGAACTTGCCGGAGGCCATCCGCTCCATCGACTTCATCGCGTCCTTCTCGTCGATCTTCTGGGCGACCTGCTCGACCATGCCGACGACGTCGCCCATGCCGAGGATGCGGTCGGCCATGCGGTCCGGGTGGAACTCGAAGAGCTGGTCGAGCTTCTCACCTTCGCCGACGTACTTGATCGGCTTGCCGGTGACCGCGCGCATCGACAGCGCGGCGCCGCCGCGGGCGTCACCGTCGAGCTTGGTCAGGACGATGCCGTCGATGCCGACCGCCTCGTCGAAGTGCTTGGCGACCGAAACGGCGCCCTGACCGGTGGCGGCATCGGCGACCAGCAGGGTTTCCTGGGGCTTGAGGAAGGCGTGGAGTCGCTTGAGCTCCTCGACCAGCCGTTCATCGATCTCCTGGCGACCGGCGGTGTCGAAAATGATCACATCGCCCGACTGGGTCGCGGCCCAGGCGAGGGCGTCCTTCGCGACCTTGATGACGTCGCTTTCCGAAGCATCGGGCGTGTAGACCGGGACGTCGACCTGTCCGGCGACCGTGGCGAGTTGGTCGATGGCGGCGGGACGGTAGAGGTCGCAGGCGACGAGCAGCGGCCTGCGGCCCTCGTTCTTGAGCCGCAGCGCCAGCTTGCCGGCGGTGGTCGTCTTGCCGGCGCCGTTGAGGCCGCAGAGCAGCAGGTGGCCGGGGTCCTCGAGATGGAGCGGCACCTGATCCCCACCGAGCAGCTCGGCGAGCTCGTCGTGGAAGATCTTGACGATCTGCTCGCCGGGTTTGATCGACTTCAGCACCTCCGCCCCCATCGCCTTGTCCTTGACGTGGGAGATGAAGGTCTTGGCGACGGTGAACTCGACGTCGGCCTCGAGCAGCGCGAGCCGGATCTCGCGCAGGGCGTCGGTGATGTTCTTTTCGGAGATCTTCCCGACGCCGCGGAGGTTGCGGAAGGTCTTGTCGAGGGAATCGGAGAGGCTGGAGAACATGGTCGGAGTGCCGAGTAGAAAGTAAAAAGTGGAAAGTGCCGGGGTTGTGCGGCTCGGTGGGCGGGGGAATGAACCGTCAAGACGCCGAGGACGCCAAGGAAAATGCTGACGGTCAGGGACGGAGTTCAGCAGTCGGGGGGCTCGTGGCCGAAGAATCGCGACGCTCCCTCGAGCTTGAGGAATATGAATGCCGACAGCCAGTTCATGCCGATCAGGAGGCAGAGGTAGACGATGCTTCGAGTCAGCCCCAGCGTGTCGCGGACTCGCAGGTAGAAGCGGATGGCGTGGCCCCAGATCAACAACAAGCCGATCAGGCCGGCGGCGGCCACCAGCGATTCACCGAAGTGCCCGGAAGGGGCGCCGGCGGCAGCGAGGGAGACCAAACCAAGGAACGAAGCGGCGAGGGAAACGGCACCGACGCGGAACCACCATGGCCAGCGATGGGCGCTGGCGGTTTCCGGGCTCCGGTCCGGATCCATGAAAGGGCCTTCCTCCAGGTGGTTCGAAGTGTGCCTCTGCCTCAGTCCCGCGGCACGTAGGCGGCCTCGTGGTCGAGGCGGAAGGTCCAGCGCAGGGGCTCGGGGGGATCCGCGTCTTCCTCGGCGGAGGCCCAGCGGACCTCGACGTCGTACTGGTTGAGTCGCAGCGGGCGGTTGGTCGTCCAGCTCAGGTGACCCTTCTCCGCGTCCCAGGTCGCGGGCACGGTGCCGAAGCCGGCGATGCGCATCGTGAGGGTTTCGGGATCGAGCCCTCCGGCCTCGGAAAGGTCGGCCGAGATCTCGGGCAGGCGGTCGCCGACGAGCGCGCCGGGCGCCGGGGTGACGGGAAAGGGGGTGGGCTTGCTGATGGCCGCCACCGCGCCGGGGTCGCCACCGGCGATGGTGCCGAAGCGGATGGCGAGGTCGAAGATGTGGTCGTGGGTGCCGAGCACGACGTAGCGGGGCAGGGTGAGGTCGTCGCTGTCGCGCTTCACCTTGGCGGGGATGACCGTGAACAGCTGGCGATAGCCGAACTCCTCGGCCAACGGGAACATCTCCTCTGTGTGGAAGCCGCCGGGATAGGCGTAGGTGCTGACCTCGTCGCCGAACCTGGCCTCGAGGAAGCGCTTCGATTCGCCCATCTCGGTGCGCAGGAAGCGGTCGTAGGCGTCGGGGCCGTCGCGGCGATGTTTTTTCACGGTCGCCGGGTAAGGATGGCTGACCGAGTGGCTGCCGATGGTCGCGCCGTGCTGCTTCATTTCCTCGAGCATCGCCGAGGTGAGGGCCTTGCCGCCGCCGTCGATGTAGTTCTTGTAGAGGAAGAGCGTGAAGGGGAAGCCGAACTCCTTGAGGATGGGGTAGGCGTCGGTGTAGACCGATTTCCAGCCATCATCGATGGTGATCATGACGGAGCGCGGAGGCAGATCGGCCTCGCCGCGTTTCCACTGCTGGAATTCCTTCATCGAGATCACCGGCAGCTCGAGCTCGCGCAGGGTCTCCATCTGCTTGCGGAACTTCGAGGTGAGGATGCGCATCTCGGTCTGCTCCTCGGTCTCCGAAAAGTCGTGGTAGCCGAGCACCGCGACCCGCACGCCGTCGTCGACGGGAGCCGGAGCGGCGGTGGCCGCCAGAGGGAGGGCGAGAAGCAGGGAAAGCCAGCGCATGGCGGAGTATGCTCACGGAACCCCCTGTTTTCAAGGGCGGGGAAGCCGGCCTCAGAACATCCCGTTGAGCTTGCGACCGGTCCAGAAAATCGCGAGGAGGAGCACGACGAGGGCGACGGTGAGCCACTGGGACCACAGCGGGATGCGGTTCTCGATCGGCCGGGGCTCGGGCAGCGCGGCGATTTCCTGGACGAGGTCGGCGAGGCTGGCGGGCTCGATCATGCGGCCGCGGGCGATGCGTGCCATCTCCTCGAGGACGTCCGGACGGGCGGGTTGGCCGATCTTCTCGAGCTCGACGCCCTGGGCGAGGAGCTTGGTCTCGACGGCCTCGGCCTCGTCGCCCTCGATGCGGGCGGAAAGCGTCCATTCGCCCGGCTGGGTGATCTTCAGGCGACCGCTGAACGAGCCCCAGGCACTGTCGTTCTTCTCGAGCATGATGCGGCGGTTGCTGCCGTCGGGAAGCGTGGCGTCGATGGCGACGCGCCCTTTCTCGAGCGGGGCGCCGTTCGGGTCGAAGGCGTTGGCGTTGAGGGTGACGGTGTCGCCGGGTTCCGGTCGCTCCGGGGCGTAGAACAGGCGGATGCGCTGACCCGCGGCCATGTTGCGCTGATAGGACATCCAGCGGGCGACCTGGCCCCAGAAGCGGTAGTGGTACTTGTCCTCGACGCCGCGACGCCAACGCCACGCGGAGTCGATGCCCATGTACAGCACCTTGCCGGTGCCGGCGGTGCTGGTGACGATGAGGGGAGTGGGGCCGAAATTGGTGCGACGGTTGGCGTGGACGGCGAGGACCTCGGCCCCGCCCTTCGCCTTGGTCACCGACGAGTGCCAGTAGAAGCCGGGCAGGGAGCGCCAGACGTCGGGGTTTCCCTCCTCGGTGTCGGCCAGCAGGGTGAGCAGCGAGCCGCGCCCTTCGCCGGTCAGTTCGAGGGGGGAGGCGACCGGGTCGATGATGCCCTCGGGGTTCTCCGGATCGAGGATCACCGGCATCAGTTCACCCAGACGGGTGTCGAGCAGGGTGCGCTGGTTGCCGCGGGAGCCGGGGAGGAACACCACGCCGCTGGCCTGGTTCTCGACCAGTCCGGCGATCATGTCGCACTGCTCGCGGCTGAGCTGGTCGGTGCCGACGTCGCCGACCATCACGACATCGTAGCGGGCGAGGTCCTCGGGGGCGGAGGGAAAGTCCTGGATGTAGTCGGGCCCGTCACCCATCCCGAGCTGGGGGTGGAAGAGCAGGCAGGAGAGCTCGACGCCGGGATCGCGGGACAGCGCGTTGCGCAGGTAGCGGTACTCCCAGCGGGGGGAGGACTCGATGACCAGCACCCGGATCGATTCGGGGCGGCCGGAGAGCGTGAAGCGGCGGCTGTTGTTGGTGTCGATGCGCTCTCCCTCGGCGATCGGGATGCTCAGCTCGAGGGTGGCGGAGCCCTCGGCCTCGATCCGCCACAGGATGGACTCGTAGGTCTCGGCACCGGGTGGTAGTACGATTTCCTTCGTACGCTCCCGTCCCTGCTCGTCGCGCAGCCGGACCACGGTGCGGACCTCGCGTTCCAGGGACGAGCGGATGGTGAAGGGGATCTGGACGTTTTCGCCGACGATGCCGTAGGTCGGCGCGGTGACCGAGACGAGCTCGAGGTCGGGAAGGCGGTTGGCGCTTCCGACCGGCACGGTGAAGAGGGGGATGCCGCGTTGGAGAAGCTTCTGGGCGGCGACCACCGGGGGCGGCCCCATGTTGTAGTCGCCGTCGGACAGGAGCACGACCGCCCGCAGGTTGTCGCCCTCCTCGAGCAGGCGGGTGACCGGCGTGGAGAGGTCGGTGCCGACCAGGGCCGTGTCGTCTTCCGGGGGCGTCGAAATCCGGCGCTCGATGAGTTCGTTGCGGCCTTCGCCTTCGAGGGTCTCACGAAGGGCGTCGTCGACGAGGGTCTCGATCCATTCTTCGCGGGACACCACCGGTTGCGCCGGGTCGGCGGTCGCCGGCAGTTCGGCGTCGAGCGTCTGCATCGATCCCGAAGCATCGGCAAGAAGGGCTACGGCCGGCTTGCTCTCGGGATTGATGATGGTGCGCCACTCGGGTTTCCAGAGCAGCAGGACGATGATGAGCGCGACCAGCAGGCGCAGGGCTTCAAGCGCACCGGTGCGGCCGCGGTGCGGACTGCGGTGCCAGGTGAGGAGGCACAGCGCGCCGATCGCGATCAAGGTCACGATGCCGATCACGAGCGTGACCGGTGTCGGCGAGAAGTGCAGGTTCTGGATGGAGAAGGTCAAGGATGGGCCTGGCGAGGGGGTGGAGGGTGCGCCCGGGGGGCACTCTAGCTGGAGGGATCAATCGTGCGTTTGCGCCGGAGTCGGCGTTTCAGGAACAGGACCAGGGGCATCAGCACGACGCCCCAGATCAGCGAGCTGATCGCGGTGACCACGAAGTATGCTGCGAACGAATAGCCGTCGGCATCGATCAGGTCGTAGAAAAACGACCCCGGAAAGGAGAGTATGAGAAAGGCGCTCGAGAAGGTCTGCTCCAGTCGTGGAGCGGGTTGTGCATTCGCCCACATCGCTCCGAAGAAGAGGCCGACGGTCACACAGAAATGTGCCGAGGCGGTGCAGACCGCCAGGACAGCCTTCTTGATGGAGC
This sequence comes from Verrucomicrobiia bacterium, assembly GCA_030431475.1. Classification (GTDB taxonomy): domain Bacteria; phylum Verrucomicrobiota; class Verrucomicrobiia; order Verrucomicrobiales; family Akkermansiaceae; genus Haloferula. The sequence goes on from JAUIJD010000002.1 coordinate 197,351, forward strand.
CGGACATGCGTCATCGGGGGCTGGCGGTTTGCGGACCGGCGGTCGGGGTTTCGACCGGGGACACGGGCTTCGGCAGGCAGAGGAGAGCTTCGGCGAGAAGGAAGAAGAGCATCGCGATCAGGAAGGCCCGCCAGACGCTGCGTGAGATGTTGTCCTGGGTGGAGGCGCTGGCGTCCTCGAACAGGGAGAAGCTGAGTCCGTCGAACAGCGGCGCAACGGCTGAGGACTCCATCTGCCCTTCCAGATCCTCGGTGGCGGGGCGGTTGACGGCGCGCACGCGGTCGCCGAAACGAAACACCCCGGCGAGGTGGGACGGATCGGCGGAGGAGTTGTCGTCGAAGCCGTCCAGCTTCTCCCGCATTTCATTGCCGGTCGGTCGGGCCTCCGGGGACCCGATTTCCACGAGGTAGCCGCTGTCGAACCGGGCGGCACCGGTGTTGACCGCCCGCTGGGCGAGCGGGAGGAGGACGTCGGCGTCGCCGAGATTGGACCAGGTGTAGTCGGGCAGCGACCCGACGAACCAGGCGGTGCCCTTGCCGACGACGCGGCGGACGACGAAGGGTTCGGTGTCGTCCCAACGGGCGAGAATGGATGCCTCGCCTTGGGGTACTCGCCGTTTCACCGCCCGCAGGCGGTCGCCGGGCACCGGGGTGCCGTCGATGCCGTCGCGCAGCAGGCCGTCGGAGCGGTCCCAGCTGTCGAGAATGAAGAACTGCTCCGCCGGGGCATTCTGGGTTTCCGACCAGGAGATCCCGAGGAACTCGGAGCCGTCGCTGTCGGGCGAAGCGAAAAGCACCAACTGACCGCCATCCTGCACGAAGCGTTCAAGGCTTTCGGCCAGCGGACCCTCGGGCAGCGGTGCCGCCCAGAAGATCGCGGCCGTTTCCGCCGTGCCGGCGGAGCGCAGTCCATTGGGGTCGGTGGTTTCCGCGATCTGCCCGCCGAAACCGTCGGGGGCGGCGGCGAGTTGGAGGTAGTCGGCGGCCTCGCCGGCGCCGACGACCGTGGACCGGACCGGCAAGGCGGGGCCGTAGGCAAAGTAGGCGACGTTGTCGCGGGGGTTCCCGTCGCCGGGGATCGAAATCCATCCGAATCCTCCCTTTTCGGTTTCCGGGGCGGGGAAGGTTTTCAGGAACCGAAGCCTCTGACCGGCGACCGTGACGTTGTCGGTCGAGCGGGCCCCGTTGAGCGTGGTGGTGAGCGGCAGTCCGAGGGGCGCGCGAGCCGGCCCGTTGCGCGAGATCTCCAGTTCGAGATCGAGCCGGTCGCCCCGGCGCTGCGACCCGAGGATGCGCAGGCTCTGGTTGCCGGCGCTTTCCCCCCCGAGGGCGAGCACCCGGACGCGGGGCGGTTGGGTGAGGCTGGCGAGGGAGGCGCGGACGTTGCTCCAGCGATCGTCCTCGGGCGCCCAGTTCGAGGCCTGGAGGTCGGAGGCGATCCAGAGCTCGGCGCGGCCGGGGGTTTCCGCGAGGAAACCGGCCGCATTGGCCACCAGTGTCGGCAGATCGGCGGCGGAGTCGGTCGGGGCGGTGGCGGAAAGTTCGGCGAGCACCTCGGGCGACGGCACCTCCTGCGGCGTGCCCGACGCGCTGTCGATGAGCACGAGACGCGTGCCGCTGAGGTCGGAGACCGCGCGGGCGACCCGCTGGACCGCGAGGTGGCGACGGGAAACGCCGCCGGACTCCGGGTTGTTTTCCATGCTGGCCGACCGGTCGAGCACGAGCACGACGAGGTCGGGAGTGCCGGCCCCGAGCCCGAAGAAGCCGCCGACCAACGGCAGCGAGGCCGCGGCGACCAAGGCGGCGATGCCGAGCGCGCGGCAGATGAGGATGAGGATGTGGCGCAGCCGCTTCTTGCCGCGGGACTCGCGCGTCGCCTTCAGCAGGAACTGCATCGCCGCCCACTTGACGGTCTTGTGCCGCCGGCGGTTGAGCAGGTGGATGATGATGGGAACCGCCGCCGCCAGCAGCCCCCAGAGCATCCATGTTTGCTGGAAGTGCATAATGACTAATGCTCAAGCATGAATGCCAAAACACCGGGTTTGATCGGGCTTATGAGGCAGACTTGTGGATGGTGGCGAAGATTCGGGTGAGTTCGTCGGCTTCCTTAAAGAGGGTTCGAAGGTCCGACTTCTGACCGTCGTCGCGACTCGTTGCTCCGAGCAGACCAAGCCAGAGCTTTGACTCGCCGGACTCCTTCTTGCAGATTCCGATGCGGTGCCTGAAATCGGCTTTTGATATGGCGTTGTTGGCCTCGGTGTAGTTGCTCGCCACCGATCCCGAGGATCGGAGGACTTGGTCGATATCGGTCCATTGCTCACGATTCCAGCGATGCCTTCCGACGCAGAACCGCACCTCGAGGGCAAAACGGAAGGTTCGTTCTTCAAGATCATAGCGGGGTTCATCCTCCGGCATCGGTCGGGCGTTTTGGCATTGGTGCTTGGGAATTCATCATTTTCCCTTGGGCAGGCGTGCCGTGAGAAACTCCCGGAGCAGGGGCTCCAGCGGGGTGTCGGTGGGGACGAGTTGGTAGTCGGCGTTGGCGTCGTGACACTTGTCGCGCACGGCCTTCATGAAGTCGCCGAGGGCGGTGTGGTATTCCTCGGCAACGAGGGTCGGCTCTACGACAAGTGCCGTACCATCCTCCATGTCGACGAAGCGGTGCGGGCGCTCGAAGTCGAAGCTGAGTTCCTGCGGGTCCATCAGGTGGAACACCGAGATGTCGTGCTTGCGGTAGCGGAGGTGCTGGAGTGCGTCGGCGAGTTTTTCGGGTTCGGTGAAGAGGTCGGAGAGGATGACGACGAAGGCGCGCTGTCCGATCTTCTCGGCGATCGTGTGGAGCGCGTCGACGAGGCCGGTCTCGCCCTCGGGCTCAAGGTTCTGGAGCGTGTCGAAGATCCGTTGCAGGTGCGCGGCGCGGCGGCTGGGCGGAATCTCGAGGTGCAGCTTCTCGGTGCACAACGAGAGGCCGGCGGCGTCGCCCTGGTTGACCAGCAGGTAGGCCAGCGACGCGGCGATGCGGCGGGCGAACTCGACCTTGCTTTCGCCGTGGCCGGAGAAGTTCATCGACCCGGACGCATCGACCACGAAGTAGGCGCGCAGGTTGGTGTCGGCCTCGAATTCCTTGATGTAGAATCGGTCCGAACGGGCAAAGGCCTTCCAGTCGAGGCGTCGGGTGTCGTCGCCCGGGACATACTTCCGGTACTCGGCGAACTCGACCGACGAGCCGCGGTGGGGCGACCGGTGCTTGCCGGCGACGTTGCCGACCATGGGCATCCGGCTCTCGACCGGCAGTGATCCGAGCCGGGAGAGCAGGTCGTGGTCGAGAAACTCGTAGGGGGTCTGGCTCACGAGTTGTGCATCTCCTCGATCAGGCGTTCCACCACCTTCTTCGAACTCATGCCCTGCGACTCGGCGGCGAAGTTGGTGATGACGCGGTGGCCGAGCACCGAGGCGGCGACGGCTTCGAGGTCCTCGAGGCTGGCCATGTAGTTCCCATGCAGCGCGGCGCGCGCCTTGGCACCGAGAATGAGATACTGCACGGCGCGCGGTCCGGCGCCCCAGGCGACGAGCTCGCGCACCCACTCGGGGGCCTCGGGCAGGGCGGGGCGGGTCTTGCGGACGATGGCGACGGCGTAGTCGTAGAGGTGCTCGGGCACCGGCACGCGGCGGACCAGCGATTGGAAGGCCATCACCTTCTCACCGTCGAGCAGATGGTCGAGCTGCGGGCGGGCGCCGCCGGTGGTCGCGCGGGCGATTTCCTTCTCCTCCTCGGCGCTCGGGTAGTCGACCTCGATCAGGAACATGAAGCGGTCGAGCTGGGCCTCGGGAAGCGGATAGGTGCCTTCCTGTTCGACGGGATTCTGGGTGGCGAGGACGAAGAAGGGAGGCTTCAGCGTGTAGGTTTCGCCCAGCACGGTGACCTTCAGCTCCTGCATCGCCTCAAGCATGGCCGACTGGGTCTTCGCCGGGGCGCGGTTGATCTCGTCGGCGAGGACGATGTTGGCGAAGACCGGGCCCTTCACGAATTCGAACTCCCGTTTGCCGCCGACACCGGTTTCCTGGATGATGTCGGTGCCGGTGATGTCGGCGGGCATCAGGTCGGGTGTGAACTGGATGCGGTTGAAGCTGAGGTCGAAGGTCTCGGCGACCGAGGACACCAGCAGCGTCTTGGCGAGGCCGGGGACGCCCATGAGGAGCGCATGGCCCCGGGCGAAGAGGCAGATGGCGAGCTTCTCGATGACGTCGTCCTGACCGACGATCGCCTTGGCGAGCTCGGCCTTGAAGGCGGCGTAGGTTTTGCCGAGCTCATCGATCGCGGCCACATCGTCGGGCGGCAGCTGGTTGTCGGAGGGGGCGGGGGCGGGCGAATCGGTCGCGAGTTCTTCCATGGATCTGCGGAGTACGGCTTGGGAGCGACGCTAGAGGGGGGCTTCGTTTTGTCGAGCCGTGAGAAAATCGAGCAAATCCTCGACTGTGCCGAAGTCCCACAGAGGGGTGGGGGACCGGTCGAAATCGGGCGTCGCCATTCCGGAGGCGGAGATGCGTTGGCAGGTGGGATCGGCCGGAAGGCTGGAAAGGACGGGGAAAATTTCGATTTCCCACTTGTCACCCCCCAATCCTCTGCTAAACAGCCCGCCCGCTCCGCTCTGGTGCGCGCTTCGGCGTCCACACCTTCGGCGGAGCGATATTCGCTCAACAACGAGTCCCATGGCACGAATTTTCGGCATCGAAATCCCCAACGAAAAGCGCATCGAGGCATCGCTGCGCTACATCTATGGCATCGGCACGACCACCGCGTCGCGCATCCTCGACCACGCGGGGATCGATCCCAACATCCGCACCGGTCAGCTTACCGAGGACCAGTTGGTCAAGATCGGCGGCGTGATCCAGAGCGAAGGCATCATCATCGAAGGTGACCTCCGCCGCGAGAAGCAGGCCCAGCTGAAGCGCCTGACGTCGATCAACTGCGTGCGCGGCATCCGCCACAAGCGCGGCCTCCCCGTGCGTGGCCAGCGCACCCGCACCAACTCCCGGACCCGCAAGGGCAAGCGGAAGACCGTGGGTGTGAAGAAGTAAGCTGACGCCGCGACCCCGAACCATCACCGAACATGGCTGACGAAGAGACCAAGAACGAAGCGCCCGCGGCCGAGGAAGCCGCGGAAAAGCCGGCCGCCGCCGAGCAGCCGGCGCCCGCTCCGGAGAAAACCGAGGAGCCTGCCGCCGAGGAGAAGGCTCCGGCCGCCGAGGAGGCCAAGCCCGAGGAGGCCAAGCCCGAAGAGGGCGCCGCTCCGAAGAAGGAGGAGAAGCGCGACATTTTCGCCGAGATCGCTGGCGCCGAGGAAGGCGAGATCAAGATCCACAAGGCCAAGAAGTCGAAGCACGTTACCAAGGGCATCGTGCACGTCACCGCGACCTTCAACAACACGCTGGTCAACGTCACCGACGCCTCCGGCAACACCATCGGCTGGTCGAGCGCCGGCAAGATGGGCTTCAAGGGATCGCGCAAGAGCACGGCCTACGCCGCCCAGGTGGTGTCGCAGGACGCCTGCCGTCAGGCGATGGGTCACGGCCTCAAGGAAGCCGAGGTCCGCGTGAAGGGTCCGGGTTCCGGTCGTGAGTCCGCCGTCCGTGCCGTGCAGGCGCTGGGCGTCGAGATCACCTCGATCAAGGACGTGACCGCCATCCCGCACAACGGCTGCCGCCCGAAGAAGGCCCGCCGCGTCTAATCTCCCCAACGACTTTCTGAATCATGGCTCGTTATACCGGTCCCCGCACCAAGATCAGCCGCCGCTTCGGCGTCGCTCTCTTCGGTCCCTCGAAGGCGCTTGAGCGTCGCAGTTTTCCGCCCGGCCAGCACGGACTCCGCGCCGGCCGCAAGAAGAAGAGCGATTACTCGATCGCTCTCGGTGAGAAGCAGAAGCTTCGTTTCCAATACGGCGTGCTGGAGAAGCAGTTCCGCGGTTACTACGCCGAAGCCGCCCGTCGACGCGGGGTCACCGGTGAAATCCTGCTCCAGCTTCTCGAGCTCCGCCTCGACAACGTCTGCTACCGCCTCGGTTTCGCCAACACCCGCGCCGCCGCCCGTCAGCTCGTCAATCACGGCCACGTGCTCGTCAATGGCCAGCAGGTCGACGTGGCGAGCTACCAGGTCAAGCCGGGCGACAAGATCAAGATCGGTCCCAAGCCTTCGGCCCAGCAACTGGCGCTGCGCATGATGGACCTCACCCAGTCGGTGCCGCTGGTGGACTGGCTCACCCTCGACCGCGAGTCGATGGAAGCCACCGTCGAGCGCGTGCCCGAGCGTTCCGACATCGACCCGCTCGTCAACGAGCAGCTCATCGTCGAGCTCTACTCGCGCTGAGGAAATCCGTCGATTTCACCTCTTTCGAAAACGCCCGGGTCTCCCCGGGCGTTTTTCGTGGAGCCGATGGCGACCCGCGCCGATCCGGAAGGAGTCCGCATGAAATCTTCGGGCGGCCTCCGTGACGGGAATTCATTGCCATTTGTCTTTTCCAATCGAGGAAGATGGGCGAAACCGCTGCCCCGTTTCATGAGCAATCCCTTTCGAGAAGATCTCGTCTCCCGCAACAGTGCGGAACCGTGCACGGTCGTCATTTTCGGCGCCACCGGCGACCTGACCCATCGCAAGCTGATCCCGGCGCTCTACAACCTCGCCGTCGACGGGGAGCTGCCGCCGGGCGTAAAGATTCTGGGCTTCGCCCGGCGCGACAAGAGCGACGAGGAATTCCGCACCGGGCTCGAGGAGGTGAACCGGAAGGTGTCCCGGTCGGGTCATGACGAGGCGATCTGGTCGAGCTTCGTCGGCAACATCCACTATCACCGCAGCGAGTTCGGCGATGCCGACGGCTACCAGCGGCTCGCCGACCGGCTCGACGAGATCGACCGCGAGCGGGGTGGCAAGGGCAACCGCCTGTTCTACATCGCGAGCGCCCCGGAATTCTTCGACGACATTCTCGACCATCTGAAGACCGCCGGCCTCAACGAGTGCCCGAAGGGATGCTGGTCCCGGGTGATCGTCGAAAAGCCCTTCGGGACCGACCTCGCGACCGCCCAGCACCTCAACGAGGTCGTCAATCGGACCTTCGAGGAGAAGGACACCTACCGCATCGACCACTACCTCGGCAAGGAGACCGCGCAGAACCTGATGGTGCTGCGGTTCGCCAACTCGATCTTCGAGCCCCTGTGGAACAGCCGCTACATTGACCAGGTGCAGATCACCTGCGCCGAGAACCTCGGGATGGAGGGCGGACGCGGGGGCTACTACGACACGGCGGGAGCCTTGCGCGACATGGTGCAGAACCACCTGCTGCAGCTCCTGAGCCTGGTCGCGATGGAGCCGCCGACCGACCTCAGCGCCGACGGAGTGCGCGACGAGAAGGTCAAGGTGCTCCGCTCGCTGCGGCAGTGGGACACGCCGGAGAAGGTGGCGAACAACGTCGTGCGGGCCCAGTACACCTCCGGCAGCATCGACGGCTCCGGCGTTCCCGGCTACCGCGAGGAGGACCGGGTGGATCCCGAGAGCATGACCGAGGCCTACGTCGCGCTGCGGCTCAAGATCGACACCTGGCGCTGGAGTGGCGTGCCCTTCTACATCCGCATGGGCAAGCGGCTGCCGAAGAAGGCGACCGAGATCTCGATCCACTTCAAGGAGGCGCCGTGCGTCCTTTTCAACGCCCTCCCGGGAGGGCTCGCCGGCTCGAACGTGCTGGTGATCCGCATCCAGCCGGACGAGGGGATCTCGCTGCGGATGGTATCGAAGCTGCCCGGCACGAACCTCCGCCTGGAGCCGGTGAAGATGGACTTTCACTACTCGACGAGCTTCGGCAAGGGCAGTCCGGAGGCCTATGAGCGCTTGCTGCTCGATGCGATGGCCGGCGATGCGACGCTCTTCGCACGGCGGGACGAGGTCGAGGAGGCGTGGCGCTTCATCGACCACATCGAGCAGGCCTGGCACGAGAGCGAGGAGCCTCCGGCCATGGCCGAATTCGTCGCGGGAAGCTGGGGCCCAAAGGAGGCCGATGATCTTCTCAAGGCCGACGGTCACGCCTGGCGCAGACTCTGAGAGACGACATGAAGGAGACGCTTTCCATCCACCCGGAGCTCGGACGCGAGGTCGAGATCGGCTCGATCGATCACGAGTTGCACCAGCTCTGGGAAGAAGATGATGCGCGGACCAACGCGTCGTTGATGAACCTTGCGGTGTACTCGGAGGATTCCGACTGCCTGGTGCGGAACTCCGAGGCGGTGCGCGAGCTGACCCGGGAGCATGCCTGCCGGGCGCTGCTGATCGGGATCGACCGGGAGGTCGCCGAAACCTCGATCCGCGCGTGGATCACCGCCCATTGCCACCTGCGCCACGGCCGCAAGTCCGTGTGCTGCGAGCAGATCGCCTTCAAGCTGACCGGTCGCGCCACCGGGAGGCTTCGCAACACCGTCTTCGCCCACCTCAACTCCGACTTGCCCCTGATCCTCTGGTGGCAGGGCGAGCTCAGCCCGATCTTCGGCGAGCGTTTCTACAGTCTGGTCGATCGTTTCGTGTTCGACAGCTCCGACTGGGGCGAGCCGCGGGAGTCCTTCGACCGGATCCTGCAGGCCAACGACGATTCGCCGCGGCTCGTGGTCCAGGACCTGTCGTGGACCCGTTGCTACCAGTTCCGGGTCTCGATCGCCGCCTTGTTCGATGATCCGGTGGCCCAGGGGGCGCTGGCCTCGGTGGCGAGCGTGCGCATCGTCCACCATCCGAAGCACCGGCTCACGGCGCTGCAACTGCTGGCCTGGCTTTCGACCCAGGCGGGCTGGCGCGAGGGCGACGACCTGGGGCTCTCGGACGATCGCAAGGACGGCTATTCCTTCGAAAGCAAAGGCGGACGCGCGGTCGAGGCGGTGCTGGTGGCCGATCCCGATGCCGCGGCGCTGGGGTCCCTCGAGATGGTGGCCGGCGACACCCGCATCGAAGTGACCCGCGAGGCCGGGGCGGGGCATCTGGTGCGCCGTCTTGTCAGCCCGGGCCACGACTTCGAGGCTCCCGGCCCTTCCGATCCGGACCATCCCGCCGATCTGATCGGCGAGCAGCTTTCCCGGGGGGGGCGTAACACACTCTACCGGAAGATCTTGCCACAGATGCTGCGGCTCCTCGATCGCTGAGGCATGGTGGCAAAGAGATTGCGATGGGTGGCATGAAACAGGCTTGAACGGCAACGCCGCCAGACGCATCTTGCGCGCCCCCGAAAGCCGGACGATTTCGCGACATGATTCGACTCCCCGACGACGCTCCCTTCACCCCCGAACAACGGGCCTGGCTCCAGGATTTCCTCAGCAAGGCGCTCGCCGGTGCCGCCATTCCAAGCGCTCCGGCCGGTCCGGCCGTCCCCGCCACCATTCTCTGGGGGTCTCAGACGGGCAATGCCGAGGGGCTCGCCCGCAAGCTGATCAAGCGGTTGAAGAAGGGGAATTTCGAGCCCGAGAGCTTCGACATGGCGGACTATGACCGGGAGCGCCTGCCGAAGGAGAAGAACCTGCTGATCATCACCTCGACCTACGGCGACGGCGAGCCGCCGGACAATGCGGCGGATCTGTACGAGTGGATCCTCAGCGACGAAGCGCCCCAGCTGGAGGGCGTCTCCTACACGGTGCTCGCGCTCGGCGACTCGGGCTACCCGGATTTCTGCAAGTGCGGGATCGATTTCGACGAGCGCCTGGCGGCGCTGGGAGCGAAGCGCATTGTCGATCGCGTCGACTGCGACGTCGATTTCGATGCCGAGTTCAAGCAGTGGTCGGAAGGCATCATCGCGGAGCTCGCCCCGGAGGTGCAGGTCATGCCCGGGCCGGTCGATGCGCTCGACCAGACCGACGACGGCTATTCCAAGAAGCACCCGTTTCCGTCGCCCATCCTCAAGAACTACAATCTCAACACCGGCGGGGCGAAGGAGACCCATCACGTCGAGCTGTCGCTTGAGGGTTCCGGGCTCGAGTACCAGGTCGGCGACGCGCTTGGGCTGGTTCCGGCCAACCCGCCGGAGGTGGTGGACGAGATCCTCGCCAATCTTCCCTTCAATACCGACACCGAGGTGCCCCTTCCGGACGGTTCGGAAGGTCCACTTCGCGAGGCCCTGATCCGCCACTACGATATCGGCACGATCAACAAGTCGATGATCCAGAAGTGGCAGGAGCGGAGCGGGTCTCCCTATCTTCGCGCACTGGTGGAAGCCGACGACCGCAAGGCGTACGAGGACTTCAGCTGGGGCCGGGACCTGATCGATCTGGTCTGCGACCATCCGGCGGACTTTTCGGATGGCGAGGACTTCGTCGGAATCCTCAAGAAGCTGCAGCCGAGGCTGTATTCGATCGCTTCGAGCCCGAATGCCCATCCCGGCGAGGTGCATTTGTGCGTCGGCATCGTCCGCTACGAGAGCCACGGCCGCTCGCGTGGCGGGATCTGCTCGACCTACCTTTCGGATCGCTCCGAAGGCGAGAATCCCGGGGTCTTCGTCCATTCGAACAAGGCCTTTCGCCTGCCCGAGAGCGGGGACACCCCGCTGATCATGGTCGGCCCGGGCACGGGGATCGCGCCGTTCCGCGCGTTTCTCGAGGAGCGGAAGATCTCCGGCGCCAAGGGGGGCAACTGGCTGCTCTTCGGCAATCCGCACCGGGAGTCCGATTTCCTCTACGAGGACGAACTCACCGCCTTCCAGAAGGAGGGCGTGCTCCAGCGCCTCGATCTCGCATGGTCGCGGGATCAGAAGGAGAAGGTCTACGTCCAGCACCTCATGCTTCAGAATGGCGCCGAGCTGTGGAAGTGGCTGCAGGATGGTGCGGCCTTCTACGTCTGCGGCGACGCGTCGCGCATGGCCAAGGATGTGGATGCTGCGCTGCACTCGGTCGCCGAGGAGCACGGAGGCATGAGCGCCGACGAGGCGGTGGAGTTCGTCAAGCAGCTCAAGAAGGACAAGCGCTACCAGCGCGACGTCTATTGAGGGACGCCGGTGGTTGAGCCGGCGACCCGCTGCCATTTCGGCGTCTCCCACGGCGGCAAGGTCCGGCTGGCTCGTGCCGGGGTCCCTGTCGGTGCCTCGTGCGAATTGGATGGCGTCGTTCGACGGATGCTCCATGCTTCCGTTGATGAACGCAAAATGGGCCTGGATGGGGTTGACGGCTGTGCTGCTGGCCGGCTGCGAGAAGTCGGAGCAGGCGCCGCCGAAGGCGAGCGTGGTGACCGAGGAAGGCGGGCCGTCCCCTGCGGAGTCGAGTCAGCCGCTTGAGCCGGTCGAACCGGCGCCCCCCGAGGCACCGGTCGTCGGTGTTCCGGAGGAGGAGAGGGCCAGCGTGGGGGATCGCGTCGACCGGGCGATCGAAGCGACCGGCCACGGTCTCCAGGTGGCCGGTGAGAAGACCCAGGAGGGGGTTTCCACCGCGGCGGAGAAGACCGAAGAAGCCTTGCACACCGCGGGGGAGAAGACCGAGGAGGGCGTCAAGAAGGCCGCCGAGGCGACGGGAGGGTTTCTGAAGAAGGTTGGAGAGAAGTTGGAAGAGGCGGCGGGTGGAGAGGTGGAGGAGGAAACGACGGAACCGTGACCTGATTTCCGGAGTATCGACATTCCTGTCGATCAAACCTCCAAATCGGATTTCCGGATCTCTGATCGACAGGAATGTCGATACTCCGGAAGGGCCTGCCTCATCCGAGCGCGTTGACGAGGATGCGGGCGACCTCGGTGCCGGAGTAGTCGCGGTGGTTTCGCTTCCAGCCCTTCTCGGCGATGGCGATTCTGGCCCCGCGGTCCGTGGCGTAGCGGCGGACCTTGGCGGCGAGGTCCTCGACGTCGTCGAAGTAGACGATCTCGTCCTCGGCGTAGAGCTTCTCGAGCCCGGCGCCCCGCGGGGTCAGGGTGAGGATGCCGTTGCCCATCAGTTCGGCGATGCGCGACGACGAGTAGAGTTCGACGTCGCTGCGGCGCGACAGATTGAGCGCCATCTTCGAGCGACGGATGATCTGTTCCTTCTCCCAGCCCATGATGAGCGGCTGGTCGAGGCAGCCGTAGTAGCCGACGTTCAGGCCGGGAAGCTGGTCGCGGAGATTGGAAAGGAAGGCACGACGCTCCGGCTGCCCCTTGTCGCGACCGAAGAAGAGGAGGTCGTGAGCCATCTCGTCCTCCGGGGTCTCGAAGGCGCGGTGGCATTCGATGCCGGCGTCCACCGCGCTGGGGATGAAATGGGCCGGGCAGTCGGGAGTGGCGAAGGACTCAAGCAGCGGGCCGCCGGTCGAGCAGAACAGTCCGTCGAGCACCGGGGCGCGGTCGCGCAGGTGCTGCGTGGCCTCGTCGTCCCAAAGTGGATCGACATACCACAGTCCGATGCGGATCCGCGGCAGGATCTGCCGGATCTCGCGCAGCGTGTCAGCGGTGATCCACTGCGCGTGGCCGAGGATGAGGAGGTCCGGGTGGACGTTGCGGCAGGTTTCGATCAGGGCCTTGTTGGTCTTGCCCTTGCCGAAGGACTTGCTGCCGGTCGGCGAAAACATCCGCGCCCGGTCGTTGATCGAGAAGGTGTAGACGAAATGACCCAGCCGGATCAGTCCGTGATGGATCTTCTGGTCCTGGTTCCAGAGGTGCGCCCCGTCCTTGTCGAACTGGAGGTTGCAGGCGTGGACGATGCGCATGGGGAAACTTGAAACTTTAAACCTGAAACTTCAACGGGTGGGCCTTGAGCCTCGTTGCCGGAATTTGGAGTTTGAGGTTTCGAGTTTGAAGTTTGAAATTTCGCGGCGTGTTCCGGGTTTGTCATGTGCTTGCCAGTGTCGGGGAGAAGGGAGGGCTGGAGAAGAACGTCATCGAGCTGGCGAACCGGCAGGCCGCGCTCGGTCACGAGGTGAGTGCGGTGGCCGACGAGACGATGCGGTCGCATTTCTCGAAGGAGGTGCGCTTCGTGCCGCATCCGATGTCGGCGGGCCGGCTGAATCCCCTGAATCGCGCCGCGCTGCAGAAGCGCATCCTCTCGACCCGGGCCCAGATCGTCCACGCCCATGCCAACAAGGCCGGTTCCCTGGTCCGGTCCATCCGCAAGGGACTCGGCCGGATGAAGCGGGTGGCGACGGTGCAGAACATCAAGCGGAGTGCCGCGCCGTTCCGCGACTACGACGCGGTCATCACCGCCTCGGCCCAGGTGCGCGACTCGCTGGGCGGCATCCCGGCGACGGTGATCTGGAACTCGATCGAGCCGCCGCCCGCGGGGACGAGGGACGCGGCGCTGGCGACTGGGCCGCCCTTTCTCGACGGCGACGAGCCGGTGTTCTGCACGGTCGGCCGGCTGGTCCCGGCGAAAGGGATGGACCTTCTGTTGGAGGCGGTCGCCCGGGTGCCGGGCTTCAAACTGTGGGTGGTCGGCGAGGGGCTGCAGCGCAAGGAGCTGGAGTCCATCATCGAGAAGCACGAGCTTGGCGAGCGGGTGTGGATGGCCGGCCACCGCGACGATGCGGTGGGACTGATGGGGTGCGCGGCCTTGTTCATCGTCGCTTCGCGCAACGAAGGGGGTCCCTACACGCTGGCCGAGGCCCTGCACATGCGGGTGCCCTGCCTCTCGACGAAGGTCGGCTTCGCGCCGGAGTTCCTGCCCGAGGAGCTGCTGATGCAGACGCATTCGGTGGACGAGCTCGAGCGCGGCCTGCGCCTGGCGATGGACGAGCCCGAGCGGGTGCGCGAGCTTTCGGCCCCGTCCTTCGAGTTGGTGGCGAAGGAGGTCACTCTTGATGCCATGACGCGCAAGGTGCTGCGGGTCTACGAGACCATCACGGCGTGAGCCGGACGACGCGGTAGAAGCGCCGCGGAACGAGGTCCAGGTCGGCGGGATCGGTCACCTCCGCCGGAGTGCCGTCGCCGGGGACGAGGCTGCCGAGGGGCTGCCAAGCGTCCTCCGCGAGGGTGGCGCTCCACTCGACCCGGTAGTCGTGGCCCGCGAGGGTGGGGAAGGTGATCACGGCGTGGCGGAGTCCCCCGTTCCCGATGGTGGTGACCGAGGTGATGACGAATGGAGTGGGCGAGTCGGGATCGTTCGGATCCGAGCCGGCGGCGAACTCGGTGAGGTTGTCGCTGCCGTCGCCATCCGGATCATCCCCGGGTGCGGGGCTCAGACTCGGGAAATGGCGCTCCTCCCACCAGTCGGGAAGGCCGTCGCGGTCGGTGTCGATGATCCCGACGAGATCGAGTCGGCCGCCGGTCGTGGTCTTCCCGGCAAGGGACGGCATCGGCACGACCTGCTCGAGAACCCGGGCGATGCGCTCGTTCAGGCCATCCCCCGGGAAATGCCGGGCTGCGAAGGCGACCGCGCCGGTGACGTGGGGACCGGCCATCGACGTGCCATTCTTGAACGCGTAGGCGAGGGACTCGTCGCGCTGGATCGACAGCGTGCCGGTCGCAGGCAGCGAGGCGAGGATGCCCTGGCCGTCGACCCGGGTCACCCGCAGGACGGGAATCCAGTCGCCGCTGGTGACCAGGGTCCAGTCGATGGTGGCGGGGGGCAGTTGGCCGTCGGTGTGGTCGTAGATGATGGCCGCCGCCGCTCCGGCCGCCATGGCGTTGGTGACTTTCTCGTAGAAGAACAGGGTGCCGCGTTCGATCAGGGCGATCCTGCCCGCGACCGACGGGGGGAACTCGGCGGGCTGGCCGATGCCGCAGGGGATGACCTCCTCGGTGAACCCTGCGGTGAGTCCGGAGTAGGTGATGTGGGCCGTGGGGTAGGAGGCGCCGCCGACGTCCAGCGAGCGGCTCGTGGCGATCTCCTCGGTGGGGCGGAGCGAGACGATGCCCGATCCCGGGGCAGCGAGGTCGACGGTCTCGTCGCCGAGGTTCGAATACGAGGCGAGGGCGCCGGTGGGGGTGATCGCGGCGACGCCGATGATGTTCTCGGTGGAATAGCCGATCGGGTAGCGGGGGGTCGTGTCGAGATCGACGCCGTCATCGTTTCCAGCCACGGCGCAGAGGACGATCCCGGCGTCCCGCAGTCCCTCGACGGCCAGCCGCTCGCTGTTGCTGAAACCGGAGGCGGTGTAGGAGGCGTTCACCGCGACGATGTTCGCGCCCGCCTGCTTGAGACCGACGACGTAGTCCATCGCGGCGACCGTGTCGGAGATGTAGATGGTGTCGCCGTTGTCCGACACCTTGAGGGGAAGGATGCGGGCGAGCGGTTCGACGCCGGTGATGCCCGTCTGGTTGCTCCCGGCGGCGGCGAGGGTGCCGGCGACATGCGTCCCGTGATCGCCGGAGTCGTCCACCGAGGGAAGGTCCCCGGTGAAGTCGTATCCGGTGACGTCGTCGATGTAGCCGTTGCCGTCGTCGTCGATCCCGTTTCCCGGGATCTCGTTCGGGTTGGTCCAGAGCTGGGGTGCCAGCTCGGGATGCCGGACATCGAAGCCGGTGTCCATGACGGCCACCACCACCTCCTGCGTGGCCTCGGGATCGGCAAGCGCCCAGGCGGCGAGGAAGCCGATGTCGACGCCCGGCGTTCCCGCCGAGCCGCCGACCGTCTGACCGGTGTTCGAGAGCCCCCACAGCTGAGCAAACATCGGATCGTCGCCGCCCACGCTGCAGACGTGGCGGACGTAGTCGGGTTCCACCGACTCGATGCGAGGATCGCGGCGGAGGCGCTCCATCATGCGGGCGGTGGATTCGCCATCCCCGTGGACCAGCCCGCACACCCGTCCCCTCGCCCGGGCGAGGTGGTCGAAGCGGCGGCTGAAGCGCATCGAGCGGGAATGGACCGCATGCTCCGCCGCCGCCCGGTTGAAGCCGGCCCGGAAGGTCACCATGACCCGGCCTTCGGCGTATTCGGGATCGTCCGCGTGGAGCACGCTGAACAGCAGGGCCAGGGCGATGGAGGCACGAATCACGGGCGAATGGATGAGGATAGGCCGTCATCCGGCGGCGACCAGCGGGGATTTCGCGGGCTGCATCGGGGCTTGCCGGGAGGGGGACGGGCGGGGAGGCTTGCCGCCCACGCATGAAGCGCTTCCGCCCGTATTTTGCCTACCTCGCCGAGGCGAAGTGGACCTTCGCCGCCGGCATTCTGGCGGGCCTGATGTTCGCGGTCTTCAGCGGCTTCGGCATGCCCTTCATGGTGGAGAAGGTATTCCCGGTGATCTTCGGCTCGAAGCCGGAGATCGAAACGGTGGTGGAGCGCCTTGAGGCTACCGAGGGAACGGAGGAGGCGCGGCGCCTGCTCGACGACGCCTTCCCCGGCGAAATGGAGAGCCGGCGCCAGACGGAATCGGTGCGTGGCTGGTTCGACGCGAAGTTCGGCGAGGAGCATGGGCGGCTGGCCATGCTGGTGGCCGCGGCCCTGATGGTGCCCGTGGTGACCCTCCTGAAGGGGTTGGCCGGCTTCTTCAACGTCTACTGGGTGACGGCGGCAGGGCTGCATGTCCTGCGCCGCATCCAGGGAGCGGTGTTCGACAAGATCCAGAAGCTGCCCCTCGGCTTCTTCAGCGGCAGGAAGACCGGGGACCTCATCAGCCGGGTCACCTCCGATGCCGGGATTCTGCAAGGGGTTGTCACGACGATTTCAAACGATCTTATCAAGCAGCCGTTTACGTTGCTCTCAGCGCTGGGCTACCTGACCTACAAGAGCCTTTCGAACCACAACGCGTTCTTCGTGCTGGTCTGCCTGCTGACCATCCCGATCTCGGTGTTTCCCATCCGCATCATCGGCAAGCGCCTGATGCGTCGAGCCGGGAACATGCAGAAGGAGGGTGGCAACAACACCGCGATCCTCGCCGAGACGCTGGGGGCCACGCGCGAGGTGCGGGCGTTCAATCTCGAGGCCATGCTCGCGGGGCGCTTCCTGGCGGGGGTGAAGCGCTGGACGACGCTGCACCTGAAGGTCATCAAGTACCGCTATCTGGTGCCCCCGATCATCGAGATGCTGGCGGCCGGGGCGCTGGCGGCGGCGCTGACCTATGGATCCCAGAGAGGCCTGACCCTCGAGCAGTTCGTGCCCTTGGCGATCGCGCTCTACATGTGCTATGAGCCGATCAAGAAGCTCGGGGAGGTTCACAACCGGATCAAGCAGGGCGAAGCCTCGCTGGATCGCCTCGAGGTCATCCTCAAGGCCGAGGAGGGGGTGACCGATCCCGAGCATCCCGTCGAGATCGAGAAGGTGGAGGGTGAGATCCGCTTCGAGCAGGTCGATTTCTCCTACGGCAAGGCTCCGGCCCTGCGTGGCATCGACACCGTGATCCCGGCCGGTCAGGTGGTCGCGCTGGTGGGCCCATCGGGGGCCGGAAAGACGACCTTCGCCTCAATGATTCCGCGCTTCTACGATCCGGTCGAGGGAACGATCCGACTCGACGGGGTGGACCTGACAACCCTCCGGCTGCGGGACCTTCGGGATCACATCACCCTGGTGCCGCAGGAAGCGGTGCTGTTTTCCGGCACCATTGAGGAGAACATCGGCCTCGGACGAATCGGTGCCAGCCGCGAGGAGATCGAGAAGGCCGCGCAGCTCGCCAATGCCCACGATTTCATCAGCGGCTTTCCGCAAGGCTACCAGACCCAGGTCGGCGAGCGGGGCGCCCAGCTGTCCGGCGGACAGAAGCAGCGGATCTCCATCGCCCGCGCCTTCCTCAAGGACGCACCGGTGCTCATTCTCGACGAGGCGACGGCGGCGCTCGACGCCGACAGCGAGTCGCAGATCCAGAAGGAGCTCGCCGATCTTGCGCGGGGACGGACGACGCTGATCATCGCCCACCGCTTCAGCACCATCCGCATCGCCGACCGCATCCTGGTCTTCGACGGTGGCCGCATTGTCGGCGACGGCACCTTCGAGCAGCTTGAGCAGGGCAACGACCTGTTCCGAGGCCTGCTGGAGAACCAGCGGCACTGAACCGCGCGGTGGTCCTGCCAGGCCGCCGGCTCAGCGGAAGGGCAGGACGGTAGCGGTGCTCAGGAGCTTTGGAGTTCGCGGTCCAGCCATGCCTCGAAGGCCCGGTGGTCGTTGAGAAGATACCGGTGGCTGCGGAATCCCATGGTCCGGCCGGTCTCGATGTTGGCCGGGAGGTCGTCGATGTAGAGGGTGCTTTCGGGGCTCAGATCGTGGTCCGCGATCACCCGGTCGTAGATCTCCCGTTCGGGTTTCATGGAGCCGGCCTCGAAGGAGTAGGTGCCGGCCTCGAAGTGGCGGAAGATCTCGTAGGACTCCAGCATCCACGGGCAGTGGATGGGATTGGTGTTCGAGAAGAGCAGCAGGCGGTGGCCGTCGGATGCCAGCCTCTCGACCACCGCCCACATCGGAAGGTTCGGGGTGAAGACGTCGCGCCAGGCTTCCTCGAAGGCTTCGCGGGTCACGCCGCCGCCGAGCGCGGTGAGCGCTTGGTCGAGGTAGGCGTCGAGCCCGATGTCGCCGCGCTCGAAGGCATCCTTGTCCCCGAGGAAGCGGTGCAGTTGCGAGGCCTCGGTGCCGGGGGGGAGGAGTCGCTGCAGGGTGCTTTCAAAATCGAAGTCGAGGAGGACTTTGCCGATGTCGAAGAGGAAGGTCATGGGGGAGAATGACGAATGACGAATGGAAGATCGGAGAGGGAAGTTGGGGGGGTCAGTGGCGCTGGATCTGGTCCAGGATGTAGCGACCGGCGGTGAGGGCACCGGCGTTTCGTCCGTGGCGGGCGAGGGCGGTCTTCATTCGCCGCCATGGAGCCGCGTGGTCGGCCAGCATCTCTTTCGTCTGTCGCTGGATGGCATCGGGCGAGTCGGCGAGGGCTCCGCCGCCGATGCGTTGGAGCAGCTCGAGATTGCCCTCTTCCTGACCGGGCACCAGGTGGTGGACGAGCATCGGACACTGGGCCGCGATGGCCTCGTGGACCGTGGCGCCCCCGGCCTTGCCGATGACGAAATGGTGGCTGCTGAGCAGTTCCGGCACCCGGCGGGTCCAGCCTTTGATCCGCACGCGGCCGGGGAAGCGGTCCTTGATCTCCCGGGCGCGCTCGTAGAGCAGGCGGACGTTCTTTCCGAGGACGATGGTGATCCGGGTTTCCGGTGAGGCATTGAGCACCGCCTTCGAGATGCGGCGGACGTGGGGCAGCTTGGCGGTGGCAAAGTAGAGGGCGTCGAAGGGCTCCACCGGGGCGTCGGACCGGAGCGGTGCCAGGCGGGAGAAGAGCGGGTTGACCGGGAAGCCGGTTTCGATGACCCGGGCGGCATCGAGTCCGTGGTCGATCATCTCGCGCCGGGTGTGGGCGTCGGTGACCAGCCACCGCGTATCGGGCGCCTTCAGCCAGGCGGCATTGATCTCGATGGAGTCGGTGACCACCGTGAACACCGGAATCCGGCGCCCGCTGGAAGCGAAGATGCGGTCGAGGAAGTACGGGTAGAGCGGGTAGGTGGCGACCACGGCATCGGGCCGGAAATCATCGATCAGCGCCTCCAGTGCACGCTCCGGCCGCCGCATCAGGGGCATGCGCTGACGCGAGAAATCGACGTCGGCCGTGCCGCGGTAGATCCGGGCCCAGAGCCGGGGCTGGTAGGTCGTGACGAAGCGGTAGGCCTTGCACAGGCCCTGGGTCAGCCGGGGGATGCCGAGCATGCACGGATCGGCGACCCGCGTCTCGGCGCCCGTCTCATCGAGTGCGAGCGCGAGGTTTCGGGCCGCACTGTTGTGGCCTTCGCCGAAGGCGGCGGTGACGATCAGGATCCGGGCGGGCATGCGGGCGTCGTTGGGGGCTTTTAGGAAGCGGCGGGGGGTTGCGTCGAATGACAAATGGGGTTTTCGTCGTTTCACGTGAGCGAGAGGGAGAGCGATGCCAGGCTGCGGGTGGTCGACGACGAGGCGTCGCCCTCCGAGGAGGTGCTGCGTCTGAAGAAGGACCGGAGGGAGGACAAGGTGGCGGCCGAACCGGTGGCCCGCGTGCCCGTGGCGCCGAAGCCGGAGGAGGCGATGCGGCTGGATGTCGGCGAGGTCGAGGACGAGCGCCGCACGCATGAGCCCGACATCGATGTGATCATCGACGGACGCGAGGAGTCGGTGGATCCCGAGGAGGAATGGACCCGGGAGCACAAGCCGGTGCCGTACGGGTGGTTCATCCTGATTGCCGTGGCCGTGATCGCCGCGGTGGTCGCAGCGACCATGGCCGGCCGCAGCGATGAGCCGACCGAAACGGAGAGGGCCCGTGAGGCGTCGGTCGAGCGCAGCGAGGCGGAGGAAGCCGACGAGCGCGAGGCGGCGGAGTTGGTGGCGGCGGTCGAGCGTCGGATCGATGGCTACCTTCGTGCGGACTCGGTCGAGGCGCTGCTCCCGCATGTGCGCCATCGGGAGCGGGTGGAGCCGCTCGCCCGGCAATGGTACGAGTCTCATGAGTTCGAGCCCCGGAGACTCGACGAGATGGTGGTTTTCGAACCGATCAACCTCGAGGGCCGCACCTTCTGGAAGGCCCTGGTCACGATCGACGGGGGGGCGGCGGGCGATCAGGAGTCGGAGCCGATTCTGCTCGAGCAGTTCGACGACGGCTCGGTAAGGGTCGACTGGGAGACCTCCGTCTGTTTCCAGCCGATGGCCTGGGACGACTACGTGCGCGACCGTCCCGAAGGGGAGCCGATGGACTTCCGGGTGATGGTGGCACCGGATGCCGGAGGGCTCTACAGCCACGAGTTCCGGGACGAGTCCAAGTGGCGGGCGTTCCGGTTGACCGCCCGGGGCTCCGATGAGTATGCGATCGGCTACCTCCGTCGGGGCAGCCGGATGGAGTCCCGGATCTACGAGCTTTTCGTCGAGAATCGCGGGCGGCCGCTGGCGCTGGTCGTGCGGTTGGCGCGACCGGCCGGAACCCTTTCCCCGAGAGGGGTGGTGATGGAGGAGGTTCTCAGCCCCCACTGGCTGCTGGTCGATCCGGAGTGAGCCGTCTCGCTTGAAGAATCACCCGCTCGCTGGCAGCTTCCCGGCGTCGTGGCAGAAAAGGGTTCACAGCGTAGGGTCGGTCCCGGCCTGGCCGTCGGGATCGCGGGGTTCCTCGTGTTTCAGTACGCCGCAGCGGTGTGGCGTCTGGTCGGGAAGTCCGGCGGGATGGAAAGCAAGTTCAGCCGGATCGCGACGGAGGACTACCGAGGCTACGTGATCGGCCAGAACCTGCACGTGGTGGTGGCCTACCTGTTGATCGGTCTGGCTGCCTGGCTGGTGCTGATGCCGGTGGCCACGGCGTTGGTCCGGCGTTTTTCGAAGCGGGGGGTGGCATTGCTTTCGGGGGTGGGGGGAGCGGTCGTGTTGCACGGCTACTTCATGTTCCGTCTGGCCCACGCCCGGCCGTATTTCACCGGGGATGCGGCGTTCGGGGACTGGTACTACGGCGTGCTCCAGCTGCCTCCGGAGCCGTGGCAGCCGATCATCAACGGGTTCGTCTTCGACGTGCTGCCGGTGATCGGGCTGGTCGCGGTCGTTTTCTGGTGGTTCACCCGTTGGGGAACGCAGGGACGCCTGATGTTCGGGGGGCTTCTGGTCGTGCTCACGACGGCGGGTTTCGTCGCGCAGCACGGTCTGCATGGCGGCGCGACGGTCGTGCGGGCGGATGGCGAACGTCCTCCCAACATCCTCATCATCGGCTCCGACTCGCTTCGCGGTGATCGCCTCGGGTATGCCGGCTATCGACCCGGGCGTGCCGACGGTCCGGCGGCGGAAGGCGTGTCGCCCCACATCGATCGCTGGGCGCGGCAGGCCGCCGTTTTCACCCAGTGCCGGGTCCCGCTTGGCTCGACCCTGGAGTCCGGCGTGTCGCTGATGACCTCGACCTACCCCCACACCCACGGGCTGCGGCAGATGTTCGCCAGCCGCGAGGAGATCGAGTCGCTCGATGAGAGGGTCTTGCCACTCGCCCGGTTGCTGAGGGAGCGAGGCTACGACACCGCGGCGATCGGTGACTGGTGTGCGGGCTACTACGAGCTGACGCCCCTGGGTTTCGAGGATGTCGACGTGTCGAGCTTCGACAGCTTCCGGATCTACGTCAGCCAGGTGGTGTTGATGGCGCACTTCGTGGTCCCCTTGTATTTCGACAACGAGCTCGGCTACCGTCTTTTCCCCCAGATCCGCTCCTTCGCGCAGTTCGTCACGCCGGAGGTGGTGACCGAGCGGGTCGAGGAGCGCCTGCGCCGGCGGGGGAGCGACGGGAGCCCGTTCTTCTGGCACGTTTTCTACTCGTGCAACCACCTGCCCTATCGGGCGGCCGAGCCCTATTGTCACATGTTCGGAGATCCCGATTACAAGGGGAAGAACGCCACGGCGGTCGATTTCGACATCGACGCCTTCATTGGAGGGACGGATGTCGAGTCGAAGTGGTCGGCCCTGCCCGAAGCCGAAGTGCGGCAGATCCGGGCCCTCTACGATGGCTGCACGAGGCAGTTCGACGCCAATTTTGCTCGGATCCTGGAGGCCCTCGAGGAACATGGGGTGGCCGACGAGACGATCGTGGTGCTGGTGGCGGATCACGGCGACGATCTCTACGGGCCGGGGCTGACGCTTGGCCACGGGCTGAGCTTCAACGGCGCCGATCCGTCGTTTCACGTGCCGCTGGCCATCCGCGTGCCGGGAGGCGAGGAGCAGCGTTTCGACGAACAGGTCCGGATCCTGGACGTCGCCCCGACCCTGACGGGCCTGCTCGGTATCGAGGCTCCCGAGGGATGGGAAGGTCACGACCTGAGCCGGTGGATGCGTGAGCCGGAGAAGGCGGAGCCCCTGCCGTCCTACGCCGAGACCCAGTTCCCCTTCATCCAGTATCGGGTCCCGGGCGTTGATCGTCCGGAGCTGCCGCCGATGGACGGCCTCACCGAAGTGGATGCCGGTTTCAACCATCAGTTCGTGCTCCGGCCGGAGTACCGCGAGCCGGTGGTCGCGGCCAAGCAGCGCTGCCTGCGAACCCGGAAATGGAAGCTCGTGTGCACGCCCGCAGCCGATGGCGGACGTCACTTCCAGCTGTTCCACATCGCCGGGGATCCCCACTGCCGGCATGAGCTCGCCGCCGAGCGTCCGGAAGTGCTGGGACCGATGCGCGAGGCGCTCGAGCGCTGGATCGACGAGCGGATTGAAACCCCGGTTCCGGAGATCTTCCCCGGCGGTGAGCCGGATGCCTGAGGTTTTGGAGTGCGGAGGCTTGCCTCCGCTTTCCGCCTGCCGGGGTGTTGGGGTTCTCCACGTGGTCTCCGGGATGCATTCCGGCCGCGGGGACGGTCGGGGACATCGAAGAAGCCGACGTCATGGCCCCCCGGGATCCTCCGGTGGCTTGAGCGATTCCCGGGTTGTCCGTGTGTATGCCCATCATGGGCGTGAACCAAAGGGGGTTCAAGTCCCCCGTGCGATGGAACGATGAAAGAAGAAAGCACTACCAGAAGCCAACTGCGGAAGGGCGACCGACCGTGGGAAAGCAGGCTAT
>JAUIJD010000040.1 GCA_030431475.1 Verrucomicrobiia bacterium
ATTTGAAATCCAGTTCTCCTTCACCCAACGGGTGAACCAGTGATTGGCTCGCTCTCCCATTCAAACGCCGCAAACATAGGCACTTGCGCCTACCATCCTCAATCCCAACTGCGGATTAGAGGATCAATGGCGGTGGCGTCCCAGCCACGGGAAACTGGTGATGCGAAGCGTGGTGGCACCGTAGGGGATGAGGGTGATCTCCTCTTCCTCGGCATCCTCAGGCGTCACCGCCGGACTATGGGGGGGCAGGGCGGCGCTGTGGCGGTTCATGGTCCAGTAGGGCAGACGGATGCCACGAGTGGTCATCCGCACCGGGGCATCCTCCGGGGTCCACGGATTGTTCGGGACCTCGTCGGAGAAGCTGACCTTGATGTGCTTTCCGGGGTGTTCGACGACCTCCGCGGGCAGCCCGTAGTTCCACGCGGCGGCGGGGTGCACCTCAAGATGACCGCGGCCGGGGCCGGTGGGGGCCACGCCTCCGGGGCGGTCGCCCGCGATCCTGCGGGGCTCTCCCTTCACTGCCATGGCGTACACCAGCGGGCCGCGTTCGATGGCCCGGCTGTTGGCGAACCAGCGGCTGGTCCGGAGCGGCATCCGCAGTCGCAGCCGGATCTCGTCGCCATCCTTCCACTCCCGCTCGAGGCGGTGCATGGTGCCCGGCTCGGGGGTCCCGTCGTCTTCGCCGTTGATCGCGAGTTCGGCCCGCGGCGCCCAGGCCGGAACCCGCAGGTGAAGCGGAAAGGTGACGGGACCGTCGGTCTTCACGGAAATGACCACCGTTTCCCGGAAGGGATAGTCGCCGGTCTGGCTGAGGGTGACGGTGCGGTCACCGGCGACCTCGGCGGTGACGGTCGACGGGGCGTAGGCGACGGCCGCGAGCCCTTCGTCCTTTGACGCCATCCACAGGTGCTGGGCGAACTTCGGCCAGCCTTGGTGCAGATTGCAGGTGCAGCACGGGTAGCCCTGGAGCAGCCCGAAGACGTTGCGATCTCCTCCGTCATTCAGGAAGTCACGGTCACCGAGGTCGATGAGCACCTGGTTGGTCTGCTGGAAGTACTGTCGGGTGTGGTGGTCGTCGCTGCACTGCGTCGGCAGCGCGTTGAAGGCGATCCGTTCGAGCCGGTCGCCGTGAGCCGGGTTGCCGGTGATCTCGAACATCTTCTCCAGCGAGAACATCATCTCGACCGCCGAACAGAGCTCCGAACCGCGGTCGGGGGCGTCCCCGTGCATGCCCTCGTCGCCGCCGTAGAGGCCGTGCGGCTGGCCGTGGAAGGTTCGGATGTCGGCGAAGGCGTTCTCGGTGGCATCGAGGTGGCGCTGCGCCCGGTCCTGCTGCCAGCGGATGGTCGGTGTCTTCATCATCTGCGCGAGGTTCACGCAGTGCAGGGCGGGGCGGTTCTGGTCGGCCCGGACCTGGACGTGGTTCTGCGGGCCGGGCGAGAACCAGTCGCTCACCGGCACGGTCTGTTGGTGGATGAGATCGCCGAGCTCGAGCAGGAACTTGTCGCCGGTGATGTTGTAGAGCCAGAGGACGACCATCAGGTTGTCACCACCACGCTGGGCGGCCCACCACGAGCCGCTGTCCGGATTGTTCGGATCGTGGAGCGGGCGCTGCGGCAGCTCTTTGAGTTGATATCTGAAATAGCGGGTCAGGCAATCGATCACGCGCTCGTCGCCGGTGGCCATGTAGTGCTGCTGGAGGATCTTGAGCATCACCATCCGCGGCCACCAGTCGTCGGGCTTGTGGACCTGCGCGCCCTGCGGGGCGGGGCGGGTGCGATCCTCGTCCCTGGTTTCGTAGGGCCCGATCTGGCCGTTGTCGCGCTGGTTCGCGAGGGTCCACTCGATCCATGGCTTCGTCTTCTCGAGAAGCGTGTCGTTCTCCAGAAGACGGGCGAGCGGATAGAGGCCGTCGATCCAGTAGGGGCCGCGCTCCCAGGTGTCGCCGTCGCCGCCGAGCCACGCGTTCCGCTCGCCGCAGACCTCCGGGTACCACTCGTCGAGGTGCCCGCTCATGCCGGCGGCCATGCGTTCGAGTTCGTCTCGCAGCCAGCCTTCGGGGCGGATGCTGCCGAGGGGGAGCTCGGTGTAGGGCTTGTCGGCGAGCGGAGCGCGATTGAAGACGGGGCCGGGGGATTGCGCGGCAACGGTCAGCGTGGTGGCGGCGAGCAGGGAGACGGTGCGTTTCATGGTTCTTCGGGAA
This sequence comes from Verrucomicrobiia bacterium, assembly GCA_030431475.1. Classification (GTDB taxonomy): domain Bacteria; phylum Verrucomicrobiota; class Verrucomicrobiia; order Verrucomicrobiales; family Akkermansiaceae; genus Haloferula. Next base: position 2,204 of record JAUIJD010000040.1, read on the forward strand.
GTTTCCACTCGGGAGGTGGCCATTCGGCGGGTTTCGGGAGTAGGGACTTCGTGGCGGGCCCTTTCATCGAGGAAAATCGCGCGCTCTGCGCCCGGAGGTGAGCCATCTGATCGGGGTGCTCCGTCGCGAGGTCGCGTCGCTCGCGCGGATCTTCCGCGAGGTTGAAGAGCTCGTCACCCTTGAGCTTCCAGCGGCCGGAGACGACGGTTTCGGCGTCCAGGATCAGGGTGCGGTCGGGGGGCGCGGCCTGGCCCTTGAGCATCGGGAGCAGATCGATGCCGTCGACCTCCCCCGGGGCCGCGACGCCGGCAGCGGCCGCGAAGGTGGGCAGCAGGTCGATGTAGGCGGTGGGCTCGGAGTAGCGGCGTCCGCCCTCGAGCTTCGACGGCCAGCGCAGCAGGGCGACCACCCGGGTGCCGCCCTCCCAGGTGGTGAACTTGGTACCGCGCAGCGGTTCGTTGCTGCCTCCGTGACGCGGGTCCGCGCCGTTGTCGCTGTGGAAGACGAGGAGGGTGTTGGCAGCCTTGCCGGAAGCGGCGAGCGCATCGGTCACGCGGCCGATGTTCCGATCCATCGCCCTGGTCATGGCGGCGAAGGTCTGCCGGACGGTGTTGCCCTTGCCGCGCTCGCCGTAGTCGGGAGCGCGTTCGCGCTTCGCCAGGTCCTTGTCGGTATTCGGCGCGCGCGGTCCATCGGGATCGAAATCGAGCGCCGCGAGGTCGGCAGCGGTCGCCTGGATGGGAGAGTGCGGGGCATTGAAGCAGAGCAGGAGATAGAAGGGGCCGTCGGTTTGCTGGATGAAGCGGGCGGCTTCCCTCCCCAGAAGATCCGTGGAGTAGCCCTCTTCCCGTACCGCGTCATGATCGCGGTGCCAGTCGAGCTGGCCGAAGCGGTGGCGGCTGAAGTAATCGATCGCCCCGTTGTAGTGGCCGTAGAAGGTGGTGAACCCGTGGCGGAGGGGGTGGAACTTGTCCGAGGCGAGACCGAGGTGCCACTTTCCGAGCAGGGCCCGATCGTCGTATCCGGCCTCCGCGAGCATCTCCGGCACGGTGGTTTCCCGGGGCGGCAGGCCGTGGCGCGAGGCGGGATTGCAGACACCCTTCCAGATGCCGAAGCGGAACGGATAGCGGCCGGTGAGGGCCCCGGCGCGGGTGGGCGAGCAGATGGGCGTGACGTAGAAGCGGTCGAGGACCACCGACTCACCCGCCAGCCGGTCGAGGTGCGGCGTGGGGATCCCGCTGTCGTGAAAGCCGACATCGTTCCAGCCGAGGTCGTCGGCGATGATATGCACGATGTTCGGCGGTTCCGCCGCCGCGGGAGGCGCCGCCAGGATCGCGCAAAGGAGAAGGACTTTCATCGCTGGCCGGCCTTGGGAAAGTGCTCGGGGCTCCAGGTCTCGCGTCGATCGAGCGGACGGGGCTTCCCGAAGATCTCCCCGCCATCCCCCTGGGCTTCCCTCCACCTGGAAAGTGCTTCCTTCATCGCTTCGAGGCGCCCGGCGTGGGCCGGGTCGTCGGCGAGGTTGTGTCTTTCCCAGCGATCTTCGGCGACGTGATAGAGCTCCCACTCCGGGCTGCGGTAGTAGTCGTCGAGGATGGCCTTGGCGGTCTCATCGTTCGAGGCCAGCTCGGCCCACTCCCCCCAGTAGGCGCCGGCGCCATCCTTGCGCAGGAGGTCGGAGTGCGAGGTGAAGGCGAGGTCGGGGCGCAGGTTGTGGATGAGCTTCCAGCCGCCTTCGCGTATCGCACGAGAGGGATAGACGTTCATGTCCCGGTCGCCGGAATGAGTGGTGAAAATCCGGTCGCGGTGCGTGTCGGCATCGCCGGTGAGCACGGGGAGAAAACTCCGGCCGTCGAGGTCGTCGGGGACATTGCCGCCGCCGGCCTCGACCAGCGTGGGCAGCAGGTCGATCCAGCTCACCATCGCGTTCGTGGAGCGTCCGCCCTCGATCATCCCGGGCCACGCCGCGACCATCGGGACACGGGTGCCGTAGTCGTAGAGCGTCCACTTTCCGAAGGGCCACTGAGCGCCATGGTCGCTGGTGTGAAGAAACAGGACATCGTCGCCGAGGTGCTTGGCGGCAAGTTGCCGGAGTTCGCCCAGCAGCCGGTCGAGATCCCTGATCTCCTGATAGTAGCGGGCACGGTGGGAGCGGGTGGCGGGGGTGTCGAGGTGATGGGGCGGCAGATCGACCTTGGCGGGATCGAAGCGGGTGCCCTTCGGCCACGGCACATGGGGATTGCTGGTGCCGACGAAGAGGCAGAGAGGTTTGTCGGAGTCGCGGCCGGCAAGGAACCCGCCGACGGTGCGGGCGAGCACCTGGGGGGTGGCCTTCGGATCGACGTGATCGAAACCGTGGCGCGTCACCGGGCGGCCCTTGCCGTGGGCGACCTTGCCGAAGGCGGCGGTCTCGTAGCCGGCGCGCTGGATGGACTCGACGAGGCTGGCGATGCCGGGGCGCGGTTGGCTGTGGTTGTCTTCCGCGCCGTTTCGGGCGGGCATGAGACCGGTGAGCATCGCCGCGCGGCTGGGCGCGCAGCTCGGGGAGGCGACGTAGGCGTGGTGGAAGACGATGCCGTCCGCCGCGAGCTGCTCGAGGTTGGGGGTCGGGATGTTGGCGTTGCCGTAGAGTGACGAATCGGCCTGCGAATGATCGTCGGAGAGATAGACGAGGAGATGAGGCTTCGCTGCCGCGACCGAGAGGCTGGCCAGGAAGAGGAGGGAACGGATCATCTTCATCAGCGGTTGGCTTTCATGCTCTCCATGACCTTGTTCCAGGGCTCGACGCCGACGCGCCTGGCCCAGTCTTCCCAGAGTGTGCGGAGCGCGGCGGCTTTCCCGGGTTCCTTGTCGGCGAGGTTCTTGGTTTCCGAACGGTCCTCGGCGAGATGATAGAGTTGCCAGTCCCGGCCGCGGCTGGCGACGAGCTTCCAGTCGCCTTCCAGCACCGCGCGGTTTCCTTCGTGTTCCCAGAACAGCGTCCGGGGCCCGATCCCCCCTCCGCGGATCACGGGCGCCAGCGACTTGCCTTCCACGCTTCCGGCCTCGGCATCGCCGAGTTCGGCGAAGGTCGGGAGGATGTCGATGATATGGGAGGTCTGGTGGGTGATGCTTCCGGGCATCGGGCGGGTCTCCACCTCCGGGCCGGCCCAGATGATGGCCGGCGAGGCGATGCCGCCTTCGTGGACTTCGCGCTTGTAGCGCTTGAAGGGGGTGTTGGCGACGTTGGCCCACCCCTGGCCCAGCGACGACGTCCACCCGCCCTTTCGACCCCACTCCTCGTAGTTCGAGGGGTTCGCCTTGTGGCCGTCGATGCCGAACATTCCCGTCTCCTTGGTCGAGCCGTTGTCGGAGATGAAGACGATCAGCGTGTGGTCGAGCACGTCGCGCTCGCGAAGGTGATCGACGAGGCGGCCGATGTTCTGGTCAAGCCGGTCGATGATCGCGCAGTAGAGCGCGAACTTCAGATCGAGCTCGTCCTTCACTTCGTCGCTGAAGCCGTCCCACTCGGGTGAGTCGCGCCGGGTGATCCGGGTATCGTCGGGAACCAGCCCGGCGGCCTTGAGTGCCTTGAGTCGCTGTTGGCGGAAGGGAGCCCAGCCCTTCTCCTTGAAGCGTCCACGGTACTTGGCGGTGCCCTCGGGTTTCGCGTGGAGGGGGAAGTGAGGGGCGTTGTGGGCGACGTATCCGAAGAAAGGCTGGTCGGGATGGTTCTCCAGATGCTCGTCGATGAAGTGGATGGCGTAGTCGGTGTAGATGTCGGTGGTGTAGAACTCGCGGTCCGGATGGAGGGGGTTGTGCGGAGCCTCACCGGCCGGGAGGATGATCTTGTCGTCCAGATAGATGTCGGTGCGAGGGATGACGGTGTAGTAGGAGTCGACGTATCCGCGGGAGCCGAAGAAGCGATCGAAGCCGCGGGCATCCGGCGATCCGGAGTCGTTCCAGCCGAGGTGCCACTTCCCGGACATGAACGTGTGGTAGCCCGCCTCGCCGAGGACCTCGGGAAGGGTGGGGACCCCGGCTCTCAGGCCGGTCGAATAGGAAGGGAAGTCCGTCTTTCCCAGCATGTGGCCGACTCCGGCCTGATGGGCGTAGACGCCGGTGAGCAGGGCGGCCCGCGACGGGCAGCAGCGTCCGGTGTTGTGGAACCGCGAGAACCGGAGTCCTTCGTTGGCGAGCTGATCAAGCCGTGGGGTGTCGATTCCCGAGCCGTAGCAGCCGAGGTCGGAGTAGCCCATGTCATCGGCAAGGATGAGGATCAGGTTGGGCGGCTTCGCGATCGCGGATGGGGCGATGAGCGCGCCGAGGAAGAGCAGGAGCGGGAGTTTCACGGTGAAGCCGGGATGGGGGAGCAATGAGGCACTACGCCGCGCTCCAACATTCCATTTCGCACCCGCTCGGGGTGTTGCCGCCCCGCAACTACAGGAAGTCCCGGATCGTATGCATCCTGACCCGGCCCTTGCCCGCGCCGTTGTAGAGGAACACCAATCCCCGGGTCTTCTCCCTCAGGGGCCAGTTGCTCGAGAAGAAGGGACGCCACTTTTCCCGGGGGCGGATGTAGAGGCTGGCATGGCAGAGTTCGGGTCCCTTGTCCGCCTTGGGTTTGATCACGACCTCGTCGGCGGGTTTCAATCCGAACTTCACGCCGCCGACTTCCCCGGCGATCTCCTGTCGTGCCAGATTGAGGAAGTAGATCTCGCCGTCCCCGAAGTGCTTCGGGCCGTCCTTGAGGCTGACGACGTGGAAGCCGTCCTCGTTGCGCTTGCCCTTTCGCAACAGGATCAGGATCTGGCGGCCGGTGCCGGTGGACTCCGCTTCTCCCCAGGTTTCGAAGCCGCGCTCGCCATCGGCTCCCTGCATCCGGCGGCCGAAACGCCACGTGGCCTGGCTCGGAACGGACACGGGGTCGGAGAGGCGGTTCGACGGCGGATCGACCTCGACGACGCTGTCGCCGACCTGAAGCTCGATCGGACCGGCGTCCTTGACGCGGGGAAAGGCAAGCAAGCGGAGGTCGGTCTGCTGCGCCTGCTGGGCCGGGGCCGAGGCAGTGAGGAGGAGAAGGAACGCGAGAGTCTTCATGGGTGGACGGATCAGATCTCGGAGGCCTGCAGGTAGCGGAAGCTGACGATCCGGAAGCTGCGGCCGAACCGTTCGTTGACGTCGGACGTCAGTTCGGACTGCTTGAGATGGGGAGCGTCCGACGGATCCGCATACTCGGGGAAGCGCTGGACCACCGCTTCGCACCAGGCGCGCGCCTCGACATCGCCCGAGGCATCCAGCGAGTCGCCGTAGGTGCGGATCACGAAGGTGTCGCCCCGCGGGGTGAGCTGCGCGGACAGTCCACGGAGGAGGTCCGCCTGGTCGACGTAGGCCGCGCTGCCGTAGGCGACCGGTCCTTCAAGCGCCTCGGGGAATTCGGGACTCATGTCGGCGGTCTCCTGGTCGCCAAGGGTTCGGCGGTCGCTTCGATGACCGGCGTTGATCGGAACGTCCGGGTTGTCCAGCGCGGCCTGCAGCGCACCCTTGACCGCGAGGTCCTTGTTCGAGGCATCGAGCCGGCGGTTGACGAACTCGGACAGCGAGAGGAACGGGCCGCGCTTGCGGACCTCGTCCACCATGGCTTCGGCGAGCGCGTCGATTTCGTCGTCTCCGAGTTCCCGCCATCCGGTCCACTGGTCCGGCTCGGAAGGGTCGTCGGTCGAGCCGGTCCATGGTGCTCCATTGGGCAGCGTGAACGAGGAGACGGGAGCACCCTCGGCGACGCCGGTGTCCGGCTCCGATCCCGAAAGCGCGGACTCCGCTTCGAGGAAGGCGACGGGCTTCCCGCGCAGGCTGGAGAAGACGGCCCGCCAGGCATCGACGGAGGTGGAGTTGACGTTGAACGGGCCCTCGACGAGGAGGTGGGAGGAAAGTCGGTCGATTCCGTCGAAGTTGGCCTCGCCGCGGTCGAAGTAGGAGGACAGGGTCGACTCGCTGAGGTCGGCGACGTGGGGGAGGAAGCGGGAATTCAGCAAGCTCCCCTCGCCGAAGAAGAACTCGGAAGCGACCTGCTGGGCGGTTCCGCGGCGATCGCGTCCGAAGGCCTGGGAGCGGGAGTCCGTGACCGATGAGAAGAAGTATTCGTCCCACAGCGCCTTGTTCGCGAGGTAGGAGTGATCGGCGAAATGTTCACGCGTGGGCCGGCGGGTGTCCTCGGTGTAGTAGGCGAGCCACGTTCCAAAGGCGGCGTCCGGGGCGAGGTGCGGGTGGGCGTAGGAGTTGCCGATGGCCTGCACGGTGTGCGGAAGCAGTCCTCCCTGCCCGCTTGCCGTGGTTTCCTGGAAGTTGTTGGAGGTTTGCGACGCCCCCGGACCGAGGTAGGCGTCGGCGAGACTGTAGCCTCCGAGTTGGGCATGGCTCAGCGCGGCGATCGAGATCGGAGGCGCGACCGGCACCTCCTGTTGGACGATGTGGGTGGCCCCGGACTCGGCGGTGTAGCCGCCGCCGAAGTAGCCGTTGTTCGAGCGGTCGATGCTGACATTCGCCTCGAAGGCGGAGTTCACGTCCTCGACCCACCAGTTCCAGCCGTGCTGGTAGAGGCCGTCCCGGTCGTCGCGGTCGATCATCACCCGTCCGGTGACCGGACTCGAGTGAAGGAAGGGGCGGGAAGGAAACCGCCGGCCCGCGTAGGCGCCGAAGTTGTCATCTTCGGCGGTTTCGCAGCCCGCCGCGAGGTTCACGAGAAGGAACGGAACCGGACCGGACAGGATCTCACGACCCGCCTTCGCCTCGTATTCGATCGAGCTGCTGCCGTCGGGCATGCCGAGCTCCATCACCCGCCGGTTGAAATCGCTCTTCGCGCCGGACATGCGGCTGATGAGCTGGAAATGCCGTGCCATCCAGTTCTTCGCACCACCCGCGCTCGACTGTCGATTGAAGAACTGGAGGGCGCTGCCGTTGGCGAGATCGACGGTCTCGATCGGTTCGATCCGGAACGAGATGCGATCGCCCGAGCTGAAGGTGAGGGCGCCATCGTTCCCTCCGTTGGGAGGCTCGATGTGCTGGGCGTTCTGGCTGCGGTCCGAGCGCTTGAGCTGGATGAAGGTCTCGGGGTTCCAGCCCGGCTGCACCTCGAGTTCGTTCTTGTAGGTGTCCGAGTTCCGAAGCTCGTCGAGGCTGTGGTTGGCCAGTGAGAAGACCCGGACCTGTCCCGGCTCGAAGACCACGGGACGGCTGCCGGAGAAGAAGACCGTGAAGCCGGTGTCCCGGTCGCCGGTGGCGGCGCCGTTCGACAGCCATGCGAGGGAGGTCGGGGTGCTGGAGGTGTAACCGTCGCCCTCCTTGGTCCAGCGGATGGCCATGGGCAGGTTGAAGAAGCGGAACTGGGTGGCGGTCGAAGCCCCCAGGTTCATGGCGAGCGGGACGTTGTAGGGATTCCAGAGGGTGATGGCAGGGCTGATCCCGATGTTGAGCTTGTGGGTGTCCCGGTTGCCGGGGTTGTTGCGTTTCTCCTGCGACGTCCGGGGCTCGGCGATCATGCTCAGGAGGAACTGCACCTTGATGGGGACGGGGAGGCGGTAGAGGTTGGTGTAGCCGCGGAGGAACTCCTCTCCTCCGCGATTGAAGTCGAGGTTCTTGATCTGCATGCCCCGGCGAAGCTCCCGGGAAGAGAAGGCGACCTCGTCGCGGTAGAGCTGGTAATAGGCCGCGAGGTCCTGAATCGGGACCCGGTCGTCGTTGCGGCCGAAGCGGTAGAGCATGAACGAGTCGTCGGTTTCCCGCTGATCGATGGGACGGCTCAAGAGCCCGCTGAGGTCGCGCTTGAGTCCTCCCTCACGGACGTCGCAGAGCAGGCCGATTGAGTGGGGCGTGAGGTCGTGGAAGGACTGCCTGGCGAGCGTGCCGTCGACCTCGTCGAGAAGCCCGAGGGTTTCGCGCGTGCTGGCGAGGGAAAGGGCGCCCGATGGATCCAGCTCGGAAAAGGCGTCGACAACCTGGATGCCCGCGTTGCCCGGCGCCTGATGGCGGGCGAGGCGAGTGGCGGTGGAGTCCGGTGGCGTGACCTCGTAGGAATCGTCCAGCAGCCGGGCCTTCAAGCTCTCGTCGCCGACCCACCACGCCATCCGTCCTTCGCGTCGGCCGGAAGCCGTGATGTTCTGCACGCCCGCGACCACGTGATCGGTCGTCGCGGCGCTGCCAAGGGTTCCTTCGCCGACCAGCTTGATGCTCGTTTCGGTGCCTTCCGGCGCCGGCGTCCCATCAAGCGGCGCGTTCGAGGACGACTCCAGGGAGCGGCGCAGTTCGGGGTCGGTCGAGACCAGCCACCCGCGGAAGTGATCCCGTCGCCCGTCCTCGTAGCTGGGATGCATGCCTTCGTTCAGGCGCCCCGGGATGGTGGCATGATCGCTCGGCTCGTCGTTGCCGCTCGGTTCTCCGTCGCCGGCCTTCCAGGAGTCCCAGACGCCGGTCCAGCGGCCGTGGCGGGCCTTCGCGTCGGCGATGTCCCCGGGGGCGGTGATCCGCTGGTCGGGACCGGCGTGCTTCTGGAGCTCACCCAGTGCGATCGTCAGGGCGAGGCGGGCATTGGCGCGGGCCTCGGCGATCGCCTCGGTCCGGTTGCTGCTGCGCAGGCTGACCGACGACAATCCCAGGAGGCCGACGGCGAGAAGTGCCAGCAGCACCATCAGGGAAATGGTGATGATCAGGGCGAAGCCGGGCCGGTATCGCCGGAAGGCGGATCGGTTTGGGATTTTCATGAAGTGGGGTTTTGGGCGACCCCCCGGGCATGGCCCGACCAAGGTCGTTACCATGTAATTTCACATGGGTCGAAAACGTTTCCAAGGAATTGCCCAACGTGCTGTGAGCTCAGATTCGTCCGGCAGGGTGAAGACGGCAGGCTCCCGTGCGGAGCTTCGTGCTGGATTTCAACCAAGTCACGAACAGCGCGTCGCGGCGACTGCCAGGGTTCGGCTCGAAACTGATAACCAGAGTCATTCACGATCCGGATCCGCTCCGTGCGAAAAGTCCCCGGCCCTTCGGAAAGGGCCGGGGACCGGGAACGGCGGTGCCGCCGCTTGATGACGAATCAGGACTCCGTGACCTCGACCCGCACGAACACGCGCGGCGCGGTGTCGGGGGCGACGGTGACGGTGACTTCGACGGTCTCGTAGTCGGGATCGGCGTCCGGGGTCGTGGTTCCCGGAGTGAGTGTCACCGTCACGCCACCTTCCGCGACGCCGCTGTCGGTCCAGGTCGACAGATCGGCCGACCACTCGTAGTTGACCGCCGAACCGGTGGCATCGACCGGGCGCAGGTGGGTGAAGGTGAAGGTGCCGGGTCCGGTCTGGGTGAGAGCGGACAGCGGCGAGCCCAGTCCTTCGGCGACGGTGGGATCGCTGTTGTAGAAGTACCACTCGAAGCCGTTGACCACGCCGTCGTTGTCGTCGTCGTCGCCGAAGCCACCGGTGAGTCCCGGGAAGTCGGCGGCCCAGGTGATGTAGGCGGATGCGGCTCCGGCGGCGGTCAGGGTGACCGAGTCCGCCGTGCCATCGGTGCCCGGGTCGCCCACGGCATCCCGCAGGTCGTCCTGATACTCGATGGTGAACTGATTGACGCCGATGGTCACCGTGGAGCCGTTGGTCAGTCCGGCGAACTCACCGGTGAGCGTCGAGGTCGTCACGCCGATGTCGTCGAAGTAGTCGACGATGACGATCTTGGTGCCGAGCGGCAGGACGACCGGCGCGCCGGCGAGGTCGGTGCCTGCGAGGGTCACGCCGGTTCCGATGTCCACCGGGAAGTCGGCATCGAGAAGGTCGGCCGAGGGGACGCTCGAATCGATCTCGATCTCGAAGGTCGAGGTGTCCTCGAAGGTGACACCGCCGCCGACGTTGAGCGTGCCGACGCTGGCCCCGGGAGCGAGGAACCCGCCGCCGCTGACGGTCACCCCACTTTCGGTGCTGCCCGTGCCGCCGAGCGTGGTGGCGGTGTCGACGGTATAGCCGCCGCCTCCGGTATGGGTGCCGTTGAGCAGGGTGGTGCTGCTTCCGTCGAGGAAGGTTGTGCCGGTGTAGGTGTTGGCGCCGGCGAGGGTGACCGTGCCGGCATCAAAGCTGGCGGCGACCGACAGATTTCCGGTTCCGACGACGTCCGCGGTGACGAGGAAGTCGCCGTTGTCTTCTCCTTCCATGGCGTCGAAAACGACGTTGATCGGCTCGCCGCTTCCATCCATGTCGATGGTCCCGCTGACGGTGAAGCTGATGCCGTCACCACTGTAGTTGCCGATGCCGCGGAGACCGCCCACCGGAACGATGGTGCCGGAGAGTTCGAAGGGATTGTCGCCTCCGAGCCGGAACCCACCGCCGTAGATCTCGACGTCATTCGGGATGTTCAGTCCGGGCACCGAGGTGCGGAGCTGGGCGCCGCGGGACTCGATCAGACCGCTGCCGACGTGGGCGGCGTCGCTGATCACGACGATACCCCTCTGGTTGCCGACGGCCAGGGTGTCATTGATGGTGGAGGAGGCGCCGGATCCGAGGATGAAGTTCCCGGTGAAGGTGTTCGGCGGTCCGTCGAAGACCACGGTGCCGTCATTGGTGGCGGCGGAGACGTTGCCGTCGCCACTGATCTGCGTGGAATGCGTGATCACGGATGCGGGATCCGCCGGGTGGAGATCGAAGGTGCCGGGGGCGTTGACGACGACCGGGGCATCGACCGAGCCGATGATGGACAGATCGCCGAGCTGGCCGCCGATGCGCAGCGTGCCGTCGTTGATGGTGATGGTGCCGGTCGAGGTGCCGGTGCCACGCAGGACCGTGCGTGCGGTGCCGTTCTTGGTGATGCCGCCGGTGCCGCTGATGTCGGAATCGATCGTATGATCGACCAGTCCCGAGAAGATCAGGTCATTCCCCTGGAGGTCGAGAGTCGTACCGTCGTCGGCATTGAGAGCGCCGACCGTAACCCCGCCCGTCGAGTCGGTGAGCTGCAGGGTCATGGTGCCGCTCAGGGTACCGTCGTCATCGCCGTAGTCGCCGTCGTTGACGATGATGGTGCCGGCCGGATCGACGATGGTGGCGGCCTCGGAGATGGTCCGGAAGGCCGTGTAGCCGTAGATGGCATTCTGGTCGCCGGCGGTGACCTGGTCGGCGTCGGTCACGTCGTCGCCGCGACCTTCGGTGAAGTCGTCATCGACATACACCACGGTGGGGACGGTGGTGGCGATCAGGATGGTGCCGGTGGTCGAGCCCGCCGAGGTCTGGTCGTCGATGGAAACATCGAGGATGGCGAAAGGCTCGGTGCCGGGGATGAACTCAAGGTCGGCCAGGGCCGTGTTGAGCGAAGCGATCCCGACGGGGCCGGTCCAGACGCCGTTCGAGTAGGTCTCGCCGTTGCCGCTGTCGGCCGAGAGCGAGCCCTCGACGCCGTCGGCGGTCCAGTTGCGGATCGTCACCGTTGCGGTGAGGGTCTCGGGGGCCCCGGCGGTGGCGCTGATGGTGCCGTCGGTGGCGTTCCAGAACCGGCAGGAGGTGATTGCCGCGGTGCCGTCGGCGAGGCTGACGTAGCTATCCGTGAGAAACGGGCCGGCCGTGGTGGAAAGGCCGCCACGTTGGCCGACGACATCATCGATCTCACCGAAGCTGATATCGGGATTGCCGTTCCAGTTCTCGATTCCTCCGCGGTTGGCCAGCGCCTCGGTCGTTGGAGCATCGCCGTTCAGGGAGTACTCGATGGCATCGAGTGAGAACCGGAGTGCCAGGGAAACCCGCTGATCTGCCAGTAGGGCGCCGCTGGAGAGGGGGACGCAAACGGCGTTGCCGATCCAGTCGGGGTTGTTGAGCCCGCCGGGGCTGGCGGCGCCGTTGGTGTTCATCTTCGAGATGAAGTAAAGGGCTCCGTCGATGAGATAGATGCCGCTGCCGTTCGAGGTGCCGCCGATGTCCCAGACGTGGCGGTAGTTGCCACCGCCGACGACATCCGCCGTGCGGGGGGTGAAGACCAGATCGAGAGAGAAACCGGCCGCATCGTCCGGATCCGGAGAGATCGCGAAACCGCTTTGGGTGCCGTCGCCGCTGGCGGAAGTGTTCCCACTACCTTCTCCAAGGCCAGTGAACCCGGCGCCGAAGACCGCGCTGTCGAACTCTCCGCGGTAGGAGAAGGCGGCCTCAGTCGCTCCGCCCAGGATTACCGAGGAGCCTCCGGCCTCATCCGAAACGAGGATGTCGTCGAGTGCGACCGGCGTGCCGGCGTCGATCACCGTCTGGTTGATCGCCAGCCCATCGACGGGAGCCGAGTTCCCGTCGAGGATGGTGGTGGAGGCGGAATCGTCCACGCCGATCGCGGCACCCAGGCCGCTGACACTGTCGATGGTGACGGTGAAGGATTCCGCACCCTCGAGAAGCCCGTCATCCGTGACGGAGAGGTCGAGGTCCGCGCTGGGTTGTCCGTCGAGGACGTCGATGGACGCCACGCCGGTGAAGTCGCTGCCGTCCTGGGCGATGCCGCTGTAGGAAAGGTTCACCGTGATATTGCCGCCACTCGGGGGCGGGACGGAGTTGAGGGTGAAGCCGGCGATGCCGCCTTCGGTCACCTCGGTCGCGTCGGCGGCGATCTCGATGACCGGATCGTTGAGCGGCGTGAGGACGACGTCAAAGCCGTCGCCGCCCAGGTAGGTGATCTGGAAAAGCTGGGCGCCGGCCACGAAGGTGGAACCTTCGGGCAGGCCGCTGAAGGTGCCGGTGACCGCCTCGGTCGTGCCATCGAGAATGGTGATGGGGGAGGCCGTCGGGGCGACGATGTCGCTGCCGGTGGTGTCGAGAACGGCGTCACCATTGATGACGTCGCTGAGGTTCAACGAGCCGGTGAAGGTGAGGGTGTCGTGGTCACCGACGCCGTCGATCTCGATGGCGAAGGTCGCGCCGGATGCCTCGTGGATCGAAAGATTGTCGAGGCCGATGGAGAAGCCGCCTTTTCCGGGGTCGATCGACGCGCCGGGCGAGACGGTCACATCGCTCTCGGTCGCGCCGCCGTCGCCGGCGAGGGTGCCGGAGAGGACCTCGTAGAGGGAAGGAATGGCCGCGCCGGTGTGGTTGCCGTTCACCTGCAGGACGCCGCCATCGATGGTGGTGTTTCCGGTGTAGGTGTTGTCATTGGTCAGGGTCAGGGTGTGACCGTCGATCTTGATCAGCCGGCCGTCGCCGGTGATGAGGTTGTCCCACGTGCGGTCGGTGACGCCGCCGCGGTCGAGGATGAGACCCGGGCTGTTGAGGGTGATGTCCCCGGTGGTCATGGTGGCGGCGACGCCGCCCGTCTCCCCGAGGTGGAGTTCGCCTTCGTTCACCACCAGGCCGCCGGTGTGGTCCAGGGGGGCCCGGAATCGAAGGACGCCGAGACCGGATTTGGTGAGCGTGTAGCTGCCGCCATTCTCGACCACGGTGCCTTCCATCTGGAAGCTGGCATTGGCGTTGTCGCCGACGTTGATCACCGAGTCGGTTTCGAGGGTGATGGTGTTGGTGGCGGCATTGCCGACCTGAAGATTGTTTCCGACTTCACTGAGGTAGTTGAGGTCGCCGAGGAGGGTCATGTCGGGATCGGCGCCAATCGTCCTTCCACCGCCGGCGGTATTGCCGATGGTCATGCCGTCGGCGAGGATCCAGTCCACCCCCGGGTCGCCGCCGGCTCCGTTGTGGTTGAAGTTCACGCGGCCCTCGGTGAGGTAGAAGGTGCCGGTGATCTTGTTGTTCTGCTCGATCGTCAGGGTGCCGCTGCCGGTCTTCGCCACACTGGCGGAGCCGCCGGCGCCAGTGCCGGCGGCATTGGCCTGGAAGAACACCTCGGTGCCGGAGAGAATCAACTCGCCCGTGCCGTTGTGGACGATGTCGAGGCCCTTGCCGGCCTGGGAGAAGGTGGCACCGTCGAGGATGCGGGAGTTTCCCTGGTTGCTACCCGCCTGCTCACCGATGCGGATGTTGCCCTCGGCCCCGGCGTCGATGAAGATCCCGCAGTCGGTTCCGGCAAAGCGCAATTGGCGCCCGGCGCCGTTATTGGCTTCCATGGCGATCATCATGTCGGCGTCGACGTTCTCGTTGATCGTGATCTTGTTGACGATGCGGTCGGCGCCGAGATTGCTGCGGTCCGTCTGGGCCGCGCCACTTTGGTAGAAGACGACTTCTTGGGTGGCGTCGAAGGCGGGATGCACGTCGCTGACCCAGTTGGCGGGCTGGCCCCAGGCGATGTTTCCGGCCTGGCCGCCGTCCCAGATGTCGGTGGCAGCATGAAGAGACAGGGTGGCGGGGAGACTGGCGCTGACGGCAACGCTGAGAACAGGAAGGTTCTTTTTCATGGGGTTTTTGATGTCTGGAGGGTTTTCCGACGGATGGATGACCCGGAGCGTGTCGCGCGGACGACTTCGAGGGCATCGTGTATCATTCGGGTATTTCCCGAGGTGCCGAAGGCGTTCGGAAAAAATGGCATTTCTTTCCGCAGTGTTGGGGGGAGGCGAGGCTCGAGCCGGGGCGATCACTCCGAACGACGCCCCGACGGGGCTCTCCGCGCCGTCCTTGAGCCGGAGCCGATGGGGCGGAGACGGATCCCGCTTGAGCGGCGTCCGACGCCGTCGCCGTCTCGAACGAAATCTAGTGCATTGTCTGCATTGGAATGATGGATGACTCCGCCGAAAGCTGGAGCGCCGGGTTCACCCGGCTGGTGCCCAGGGCTTCTCCATCAGCCGCCCGATGCCAACGACGACAAGCAATGCAAGGGTCACGACCCCCCCATGGAAGTGGCCGCAGGCTTCAGCCGGGTAACCCCGGCGCTCCTTTCCGGCGATCCATCCACTCGACTTTGACGAAACACTAAGGCGCCAGCTCGATCAGGTTCGCCCGGAGGAACTGCCGACTCTCGGCCAATGGCCAGGCAGCGGTGGGCGAGAGGATCACCGTGGGGGTGCCGGATGGGGGATTCAATGCGCCGGCACTTCGCCGGGTCTCTTCCTCGGTGAGAGGCGTCCACGCCCCTTGCAGCGTTTCCGATTGCTCCAGTCGCCATGAGTGGGTCGGGAGCAGGGGTTCGGGGAGTTCGAAGCGTGGTTCGAAGCCGGGATCGAGGGGGATGATGACGCCGGCCGGAGCACGCGTGGGCAGGCGGGGATCGTACTGCAGCAGGTACTCCGTGTGGTTGTCGAAGATGTCTCCGTCGGGATTCGCCGTGTCGCCCGAAATCTCCACATCCAGGAGCTCCGCTGGCGTGAAGTGGAGCTCCCGCCAGTCTTCGTAGGTGGGGAAGACCCGAACCGTGACGGTGGCATTCAACGGGCTTCCGCCGTCGTCGGCGGTGAGCGTGTAGGTCGTGTCGCTGGTCGGCGATGCCGACACGGTGCCGATGCCGTTGAAGGCGAGCAGGGTGACATCGCCGACTCCCTGGTCGATCTCGATCGAGGTCGCACCCGGGCAGTCCCAGTGGAGGTCGATGCGGTCTCCGGCGAGGATGAAGCGCTCGGAGGCGGTGAAGGACTCGATCGACACGCCCGGGATGGCGCTCGGGGTTTGGCCGGTCAGCTCAACCCAGGTGTCCGTTTCCGGGGATCCGTAGCGGACGGTGTAGGTGCCTCCGGGGGTGAACACGTGGGGACGGAACGCCGGCGTCCAGCTCCGAATCGAATACACCAGCGAATCGTCCGACTCGTCGATGATCTCGAAGACGGGATGGACGAAGGAAGGATCCTCGACGCGCGGCAGGTAGGCGACGGCGTCGCGTCCGTAGTTGTCGGTCTGGCGCACGGTCACCGGCCAGTCGTCGAACTGGGAGGGCTCCGGCGAGGAGAAGTCGGCGTCGATGCGGTAGGCCTCGATGGTGACGTCGCGGGTCCGCTTGTTGAAACGGACGATGCCGAAGCCGGAGGACTTGTCGGCGAGGAGATCGACGCTGCCGAACGTGTTGCCGCCCCAAACGACCGGGTTGCCGATGGCGACGATGGTCTGCGGTGATCCGTGATCGGAGGTGTAGCGACCGAGATAGGGGACGCCGTTGAAGGTCGGGTTTTCGTCGAAGGCATCCTGCGGGTAATCGGGAAACCCCGCGACCTTGGTCGATGCGGTGGCGGCATCGTTGGCGGGATCCCATTTCCGGGGGAAGCCGACCGCGGTGGCCGGGCTGGAGTAGGCGAGAAACGCATCCTCGTGGGCATCGACCCCGATGTGCGAGAGGGTCGGCAGGTGGTTGTCGCCGGCGATCATGACGGGGAAGGCTTTTCGCAGCAGCCGGACCGCCTCGTTGCGGGCGGGGTTCGGCCAGCCGTTCGCGTCCTGATCCGCCACGATGGGCGCGAACTCGGCCCCGCCGCCGGCGTGGGTGTGGCTTTGTTCGAAGACGGTCTGGCAGAGGGTTGCCTTGAAATCGGCACCCGCCCAGTCGCGCGCCCAGTCGCGGATGAAGTCGTGCTGGCGCTCGCTGAGCAGCTCGGCGTCGTTGATGGTCGGAAACTCCGCGCCGCCAACCTCATTGGGCCCGGTCTTGAACTTGCGGTCCTCGAGGATGGCGAAGGAGACGCGGCCGTAGAGGAAGTCGGTGTAGTACACCTCGATCCCGCGATCGACGGTGGTGAAGTCGTAGGGGTCGGGCAGGTGGGCGGCCTGCACGCGCTGGGTGGCATTGACGAAGTCGCGCTCCATCAGGTAGCCGCCGTTGGCGAGGCCGCCCTGCAGCGCCTGGCCGCCGGAGCCCCACAGGTTGGCCATCCAGTTGTCGTGGTCATCGACGATCGCGATCGAGGGGCGGTCGGCCATGACGTCGCGGAAGGTCCAGCCGAACATGAACCACTTGCGCAGCATGTCGAGGCGGGCCCGCTCGAAGGGCGCCTCGATCTTCGGCGTGTAGGCGTAGTCGTTTTCGTAGAACTGGTCGCCGGAGAAGAAAAGGACGTCGGGGTCGGTCCGGACGATGCCCTCCACGATTTCCTGGTTGGGAAAGTTCAGGTCGCGCATGCAGGCCAGCGCGGCGATGGAGACGGATTCTTGATCCACGGGATCGGCACGGACGAGGCCCTCGCGGTGGACGTCGCTGCCGGTGTCGCCGAACAGGTAGGTGACCCGGATCGGGATGTCGGTGGTGTGGGGCCAGTTGTCGATCCGGAACAGGGCGAGGTCGGTGGTCTGCTCGATCGGAGCGGTATCGACCTGGGTCCAGCCCGAGCCGGTGTCGATCTCCAGCCGCGCGGTGCGGTTCTCGTCGATCCCGAGGGGCGCGAACTGGGCCGAGAGTTTCAGCGTCCCCTTGCTCAGCGTGTACTGGGTCCAGAGGATGGGGCCCCAGTGCTGGTCGTCCGATCCGGCGAGGTCGGTGCCGGTGTGGCTCCAGTTCCGGAAGGCGGTCACCGGCGAGCCCCAGGGGGCGGAGTTGTTGTTGATGGACGGGTGGTCGGAAAGGAGCAGCAGGTTGCCGACGATCTCGCTCGAGGGGATGGACTTCGAAACGCTGGCGAGCACGGCCGAGTTCGTCGGGTCGAGTTGCTCGAGCGTGACGTCGTGGTTGGGCCCGTTGGGAGTCAGCACCAGGCGCAGTTTCTGCCATGCCCCGAGGGGGAAGTCGGCGGCGACGCTTTGGTCATCGAGGACGAGGGTGCCGTCGGTATCGAGCCCGGCATGGAAGCCGAAGGACTGGATGATGTTGTGCCGGTAGTCGGTCTTGATGGCGCCCTTGGCGGCGAAACGGAAACCGGCGAGTCCGTCGAAGCTCGCATCGAGGCGGGCGAGCTCGACGGTCATGTCGAGCGAGCTGGTCGGCTGGAGTTGTCGGGAGAGGAGATCGATCCGGCGGTTGTTGCCGGCGGTCACGCACTCGATCCGGTCGCCATTGCGCCGCCAGTCGAACATCGGGCTGGCGAAATACTCGGGTCCGAGCCACGGGCGGACCAGCGTGCCCGGAGCCGCCGTGCCCTCGACCAGCTTCCGCAGGACCGCTACGGTGCCGCCGCTGTCGTTCTTGAAGGTCGCGGTGAAGGTGACGTTGCCGAAGGACCCATCGACGGCGTAGGTCGCGGTGCCGGCGGTGGGGTCGCCGGTTTCGGAGACGAAGCCGACCGGCTTGTCGGCGGTGATCTCCACCGACCCGGACGCGGTGGCGAGCAGCGAGGACCAGCTCAGGACCACGTTCTCCGTGCCCATGATGGTGAGCTTGTCGGTGGCCAGCGTGGACGTTTCATCGAGGCCGGGGTTGAGGGCGGCGAAGTCGTTCCAGTAGAGGGCCCGCGTGCGGGTGCCGGCGAAGGCCTTGGTCGGCGTGTCGTCGAAATCCCACGGATCCGAGACGGTGTTGCCGGCAAGCTCGCCACCGAGGCCGCCGGCACTCAGATACACTTCGCCGAAGCCGAGCTTGTTGTTGCCGGCCCAGTTGTTGAATTCGCCGGTCAGCGTGAAGGAACCGACCACGGTGCCGGATCCCGACGTTACCCCGATCTGAAGAAGTCCGGCCTGATCCCACGCGACGGCGAGCTCGTAGGCGGCTCCGGCGGTGAGCGGACCGGAGATCGCCTGCACGCAGGCTTCACCCGAGCTGGATCCGTTCGGACGCAGGCTGAGATCGTTCAGCGAGTCGGGCTCGTTGTTGTCGCCTGAGTTGTGCTTGGTGCAGTAGGTCGGCACTCCGTCCACCAGGATGATGGCGAAGCCGTTGGCCGTGCCGCCGTATTCGAAGAGCACGGTCGATCCGGCGAGGTCGGCGGCCGTCGGCGTCAGTTCCAGACGGACCGTGTGCCCATCGGCCACCGTGGCGCCGGGGGCGTCGAAGGTATTGCCGTCGGTGCTCGAGTCGTAGGTCGCCGAACCGGGGTCGAGCCGGACGAGTTCGTCGGAGCCATCGACGATCGCGGCGTGATCATTCCAGTAGAGTGCCCGGCAGATGTTTCCGAGGAAGGCGAAGCGGTTGCAGAGATCGACGTCGAAGGGGGCGCCGAAATCGCTGGCCTCGTTGTTTCCGGAAAGTCCGCCGGTGGATCCGTTGTTGGTCTGGAGGCCCACCGACAGCGATTCGTTGCCGGACCAGTCGGCCGGAGTTCCGGTAAGCGTGAAGGCGTCCGGCGTGAGGGTGGTGCCGTCGTAGAGGGCGAGGTTCAGGTTGCCGGCATGGTCCCAGGTGGCGGCGAAGCTGTATTCGCTTCCCGCGGTCAGGGCGCCTCCGGATGACTGGACGGCAATCGCTGGAAGGGTCGTGTCGTTGAGGGAGGCGGGCAGGGCGGCGTCGTTGGTGCCCTGCTTGCCGATGAAGGTCGGAACGCCATCGACCAGGTAAAGGCCCGAACCGTTCGAGGTTCCGCCGATTTCCATCAGCAGCACCGTGCCGCTGAGGTCGGCGACGTCGGGGGTGAAGGTGAGGTTGAAGGCGAAGCCATCCGCGAGCGTCGGCACCCCGATGCCGGAGACGCCACCCGCGGTCGCGCCGTCATCCACGGCGACTCCGTCGTAGTCGGCGGTGACCGGGTCGAGCTCGACGAGAATCGCGGCGTGGAGTGTCGCGCACGAGAGCAGGGACGGGAGCAGGGTTTTCATGGCGTCGTGGGAGGGTGGTGGCGGCGGAGAGACTTCAGCGCAGCTCTACCATCAGGCACGGCAGACCTGTCGCCAAATAGAACATCTCGTGAGAGCGGACGGCGTTCTTCCGGTACACAACAAAGCCCCGGCGGTTCAGACGCGACCGACCGGGGCGTCGAAGTTGGTCGGCGCTCATCGACGCCGACGCAGAAGCCCGAGGAAACCGAGTCCACCGAGCAGCGCGATGCTCGGTTCCGGGACGGTGACGACGACATTGTCAATCACGCCGAAGAAGTTGGTCGCGTCATTGCCGTTGTCGAAGCCTTCCAGCAGCAGCCCCGAGGCGCTCAGTCCGCCATTGGCGAAGTTGGCGGTATTGACCGCGACGGACTGGTTTCCGGAAATGCTGGCGAGCGTCTCAAGATTGGTCAGCGTCCAGTTCAGGGTGTAGTCACCCGCGGCGGCGTTCACGGCGACGAAGGTTGCGGAGAAGTTCTGCCAGACATCCTCGCCATAGTTGGTCTCGGTCTGGTCGGTCCCGTCGAGCTTGATCAACTGGTCCCGGTCGTGGCGCATGAACACATCGCGTCCACCGGTTCCTTGGAGTGCGACGCGGACGCTGTCCGGATCGTTCGCATTGCCCGTCGGGCCTCGGTCGTTGTAGAAATCGAAGCTGATCGTCATGCCCCCGATCAGTTGGGGCGACGCGAACATTGCCTGGATGTTGTTGACGTCGGGAGTGCCGCCGCCACCGATCAGGGCCTGGGCGGAAGTGTTGCCGACCGTTTCCGGGTTGGCGCCGACGCTGATGGCGTTCAAGGCATTGGTGTAGCTGCCTCCGACGTTGGAGCCGCTGATGGCCGGTAGGTTGCCGATCGTGTCGTCTTCGAAGTCTTCGGAGAAGACCACGGTCGCGGCGTGAGTCATCGATATCGTGGCGATCAGAGCGAGGGTTGGGGCAATGGCGGGCTTCATGGGGATTTCGGCGTGGGGATGATGTCTTGGGTCCGGAGGCGGTGAACGCTCCCGGCACCATGATATTTCCCCCGGGTGGGAAGCGTTCTTGGTAATTGCATTTTTCCGAACTGAAGCCGCCGAGGGGGCTACGGACGGGCCGTCAACTTGCGAATCAGGCGGACCTCCGCGTCGTCGTAGGGAGTCCCATCGCGACGGAACACGTCGTGGAACCAGGGATCGGGTTCGGCGGTGTAGGTGTTCTTCCACGAGTCCCATGGGTAGATCGTCTGCGACTTCCCATCGACCAAGCCCCAGTTGTAGGCGCCGACCCGGTGTTGGTGGAAGATCGGCAGGATGCCTTCGAACGTCGATCCGTTGCCGCGGGCCATATACTCGGTGCAGAGGATGGGGCGGTCGTGGGTCTTGAGGCCCTCGACCATCCGACGGGTGTCCTTCGGCCCATTGTAGCTGTGGAACGAGATCACGTCCGACTGACCGAGCATGAGCTGTTCGAGACCGTCGGGGTTCTCCAGCCAGTTCGGTCCGCCCCAGACGCCGGCGGTGAGAGGTTGCGCGGGACCGATCTCCCGGACCCATGCGAAGGTGCGGAAGAGCAGCTCGTAGGCGCGTCGCTTCTTGAGGGCTGGCTTGAGATCCGGCTCCTTGCTGCCGCCGCCGAAGTTGCCACCGTTGGCGTTGTCCGGTTCGTTGAAGAGGTCCCAGACGAGGACCCGCTCGTCGTCCTTGAAGCGCTTGACCACGGCACGGACGTAGGGCTCGAGCGCGTCCTGCCTGGTGGGGTCATCAAGGATCTCGCGGCCCGGCGACTGGATCCAGCCGGAGTTGTGGACGCGGGGAGTGGGCTCGGGTTGCTCTCCTGCCTTTGGGTAGGGATTCCACACGCCGTCGAAGATCACGAACATCGTCCGGATGCCGTGCTTGTCGGCGATTGAAAGGTAGCGGTCCACCCGGTCGAGGAATCCGTCCGGGTCCTGCTGCCAGGCGAGGTCGTGCAGGTAAACCCGCATCGTGTTCATGCCGATGGCGGCCGCCCAGCCGAGCTCGCGGTCGATCGTTTCGGGGTCGAAGGTGTCGGCCTGCCACATCTCGAGCGGGTTGATCGCCGTCGAGGGAACGAAGTTGGCACCGACCGGCCAGACGGTCTTGTCGTACCATGCGTTCGCCTTTTCCACGGACCAGCGGGGCGGGAGGATGGACTTGAGATCGAGCGCCGCGTCGCGATCGCAGACGAGCTGGTCGCCCTCGATCGTGAGTTCGGCGATCTGCAGGAAGGACTTCTTCTGATGCACGGTGCGTTTCTCCGCCTTCGGCGTGGGATAAGGGCGGTTGGGCTCGACGTGGTAGAAGATGAAGGCGCGGCCGTCGCGGACGATGACCGAGGGATGGCGGGCCCGGGTCGCGTCCTGGGAACCCGTGCCGGGCTCCTTGAGGATTCGAGGCTTCTGGGTCCAGGTGACGGCATCGTCGGAGCGGAACACGGCGAGACCGTCGTGCGGGTCGGTGAGCATCCACCAGGCATCGCCGAACTCGAAGATGTAGGGCGCCTCCTGATAGCCGAAGCCGCGGTCCTTGGCGTTGATGTCTCCGGGGCACTTGCCGCGCTTGTCCCAGCTCTCGAGGTCCTTGCTGACCGCCCACTGGATGCCGCCGCCGCCTCCGGTCCGGTGGTAGGCGCGGTACTCGTCACCGATCTTGATCAGCGTGGCGTCGATCGGGTCGGGCTGCTGGAACGCCGGCACGCCCTTCAGCTTCCAGCCATCGACAGGATCATCGAGCGGGGCGACGTAGTGGCGGATCACGCCCTTGCCTCCCCAGGGTGGCTTGGCGTTGTCCTTGTAGGTGACGAACATGTGCAGCTCGCCGTTGGTCACGATGACCCCGGGGGCCCAATAGGTGACCGGCATGTCGGGTTCGCCGGGGGCGCCATCGAAGGAGCAGTAGCCCCGGAAGGTCCAGTGGACGAGGTCGGGCGAACTGATCACGCCGATGGGCGTGCCGACGTAGGTGCCGGTCTTCCGCTCGGCCCGGCGGGCGGTGTAGTAGATGAAATACTCGCCGGCCTCATTGTTCCAGACGATCTCCGGATCGCAGGAGCCATGGTAGTGCGGGTCGGCGAACAGGGGCTTGGGAGGAGCTTCGGCGAGGGCCAGAAAGGGAAGCAGCAGGGCGATCAGGAATCTCATGAGGAAGGGCGGGGCGCTATCCGGAGATGTGCCGAAACCGCGAGGTGTTGCCGCTTTCCCGGGGGAGCAGATCGGCGGCGGATGGGAGCAGCGAGGCCCGGTCGGCGCCGACGAAGGCCCTGCCCCCGGGCGGGGGGGAAGGGTCATTCAAGGTGAGATGGTCTAAGGACGAGTGGCGACGAACCTTCCGAAGAGCCTGCCGTCGACCGCATTGGTGGCAGGGACGACGATGGAGACGTCGTCGGCACCCGCGGCATTCTCGCTGACGCCGACCGTGACGCCGTCGCCGTCCGGTCCGCTGTCGGTTGCGCCGACCGCGACGTCGTTCCAGTTCACGAGATCCGTCGACCAGCGGAAGGTCTGGGTGGTGATGCCTTCGGAGTCGTCCTCGCGGGCGAAGCTGAAGGTGAAGTTCCCCCCGCTTTCGCCGCCCTGCGGGAGGATGGCGAAGTTCGCCACCATCGGGTCGCCGCCGAGCACGAAGTTGAGGCCGTTGGCGATGCCGTCGCCGTTGGCGTCCTCGTCGAAGCCGGTCGGTCCGCTGGTGATGTTGGTCGAGGCCCAGTTGTCGTAGGCGTCGCCGCCGCCGGCGGTGTAGCTGAGTTCGACGTTGAGGCCGTTCTGAACGACCGCCCACGAGCCCGTCCCGGTGAAGGCGGAGGCGTCGACGGTGATGTTGGCGCCGTCAAAGCCGGTGATCGCGTTGGTCGCCTGCATGATCACCAGGGTCGCGTTGGTCTCGGCAAAGTCCGCGGGGACGAGGGAGCCGAGGCGGATCTCCAGTCCGCCGGGCGAAAGTCCCGAAAGGTCGAGGTCGTCGGCGACCAGCAGGTCGTAGTCGGTCCCGGCAACCGCGCCGAGGTCGTCGCCGCCGTTCCAGTCGAGGATCTCCACCTCGAAGCTGGATCCGTCGTTGAAGGTCACGGTGTTGGTCACCGTGGCGGTGCCGACCGTGGTCTGGTCCACGTTGTCGGGATCGGCGGAGTCCGGGGTGCCGTCATTGTCCTGGTCGCCGTCGATGCCGGCTCCGAAGGATCCGGAAAGGTCGATGGCCATGCCGCAGGCCCCATCGAGGAGAAGCGTGCCGGCGGCGCCGACGGCGAGGTCGGCGGAGTTGTTGGCGAACCCGTCGTCGAGACCAAAGGTCCCCGCGTTCACCGTGATCTCGGTGGAAACCGCGTTGAACGTGCCGCCTCGCTGAAGGACCTGGGTGCCGTCGCCTTCCTTGACGAAGTCGATGAAGTCGTTGGTGTCCCGGATGTTGCGACTGTAGTTGTAGTATTCACCCGCGGGAACATCGAGCGTGACGACCGCGATGTCGGCGCCGTCGTTGTCCAGCGACTTGGTGTCTCCGCCGCCGCCGCCGACATCACTCAGGCCGGCGATGGTGATGCTGTGGCCGTTCAGGTCCACGATGCCCTTGGTGCCGTTGTTGACGATCGTCAGAGCGGCGGAGGAGGGGAGCGCATCGTCGGCACCGAGGACGATCACACCGGTCTGGAGCTCGGTGTCGCCGGTGTAGGCCTGGACGCTGTTCAGCGTGATCAGGTCCGTGTTCCCGGCGTTGAATCGGTAGCCATGATTGCCGGTGAGCGTGCCCGGATCCCAGGTGCCGGGAGCGGGTTGGGTCGTGAGATCGAGGTTGAGGCCGAGCACGCTGTCGCGATCTCCGGAGATGCGGGCACTCAGCCCGGTGAAATCGCTCCACGGATTGGCTCCGAGGACGTCGATCCGCAGCTCGCCGCCGGTCATGGTGAAGCGGTTGAGGTCGGTAAGCGCCGGGTCGAGGCCGAAGGTTTCGGGACGCGGGGCATCCATGCGTCCGGCTTCGAGGGTGGTCGTGCCGGCGTAGTCGTTCGTCTCCGCGAGGAACTGGTCGCCCTCGCCGCGCTTGACGATGTTGAAGTCGTTGTTCGCGCCCCCGTTCTCCCCGAGCATGCCGTCGAAGGTGTAGGCTGCCCCTTCCTCGACATCGAAGATCAGGTCGGCGTTGGCCCCGGAGTTGA
Source organism: Verrucomicrobiia bacterium (assembly GCA_030431475.1). Lineage (GTDB taxonomy): Bacteria > Verrucomicrobiota > Verrucomicrobiia > Verrucomicrobiales > Akkermansiaceae > Haloferula. The sequence continues at coordinate 26,864 of JAUIJD010000040.1, forward strand.
CCACCGTCGCCTGGTCGGTGAACGACGCGAGGCCCCCGGTCACCAGCGAGGCGCCACCGAGGTCGATCTGGTTGTCGTTCAGGGTCAGGGCGGAGCCTGCCGGGAGGGAGCCACCCGGGAAGACGATGTCGCCACCATAGATCACCGTCGGCCCGGTGTAGTCGACCGTGCCGCTGAGAGTCAGGGTGTTGGCGCCGATCTTGGTCACCCCGATGGGGCCGGTGAGGTTGCCGGGGTAGTCGAAGTTGCCGGACGAAGTATCGAAGGCCAGCCCGGAGCCGACCTCGAACACGGCATCGGCGAGGATGCTGTCGAAGTCCGCAACCGAGAGCGAGCCGGTGTCGCCGCCGAGGGCGGCGTCCGCCTCCACGGTGGTGAGCGTGAGGTCCGGGATCGCGTCGAGGTCGTCGACGACCAGTGCGCCCTGGCTCACCTGCGTCGCACCGAGGTAGGAGTTCGAGGTGTTGGTGAGCTTGAGCACGCCGTCGCCCGTCTTCTGGAATCCGCCGTCGCCGCTGAGCGTGCCGCTGAGGACGCCGTTGACCGGGGCGGCGCCGTTCTCCGAGCGGAAGCCGTAGTTGGTGCCGCTGGTCGGCAGGACGACCGGATTGACCAACGTCGTGGTGTGAGTGGATTCGGCGCTGCCGAGCTGCAGGTTGAGGGCGCCGGAATCCGGGATGAAGTCGACGTCGCCGAAGGTAAGGGTCGCGCCGGCTCCGCCGATGTCGATGGTGCGGTCCGCTCCCAGGGCGCCGAACCCTCCGCCGGCGAGCCATTGCACTTCGCCGAATCCCGGGCCGATATCCCAGGTGAAGTCGGCTGGATTGCCGCCATCAAGGTCAGCGCCGATGTTGAGGAAGGGATTGGCCCCGTTGAAGATCACGGTCGTGTCGAGCGACAGCGAATCGGAGCTGAGGATGTTGACGCTGGCTCCGGTGAGGGTGGTCGTGCCGGTGTATTCGTTGAACCCGGAGAGGTCGACGTTGGCACCGTTTGATACGGTGATCGCCCCGTCCCCGAGAATGTCGCCCTCGAGGACCTGGTCGGCCTGGATGTCGAGCACGCTGTTCACCCCGACGAGATCGATCAGGTTCGCGGGGTCACCGAGCGGGCCGAGGGCGGTCAGCGTGGATCCATCGAGGACTGTCAGCCCGCCGCTCCACGAGTTGGCGGCGTTGCTGATCCGCAGGACGCTGCCGCCGCCGCCGGCGACATCGACGATCATTTCGCCGGTCCCGCTGATGATGCCGTTGAGGATGTACTTGCCGTTGTTGTTGGTGAAACGGCGGTCGAAGGTGATCGCTCCGGAGACCAGCTCCCAGTCGTTGCCGTAGGGGGCGAAGCCGCCGTTGTTGCGCTCGTGGAGGAAGGTGCTGCCGTCGACGAGGCGAACCAGGCCGAACTCGCCGATGCTGTCGGCGTTGCCCTTGAGGGTGATCGTGTCCTGGACGTCGAGGGTGGCGCCGCTCACGCCCCAGGTGGCGCCGCCAGGCTTCTCGCCGGTGTCGAGGATGGCGTTGCCGAGGCCCTCGGAGTCCACGATCACGAGGGTGTCGCCACTGCTCATGAAGAGGGCGGTGTCGTTGGCGTTGTTGTTGTTGACGAAGTCGAGCGTGCGTCCCCCGAGATCCCAGGTGGCGCCACCCGCCTTCACGGTCGGACCTTCGCCGTCGATGTCGGCGGTGAGTGTGATCGCGCCGGTCCCGGTCGGGGTGTCGATCAGGAGGTCACCGACGACGACTCCGCCGGAGGCGATGCTGAGGTTGCTGCCCCCCGCGCCGAAGCGTGCGGCGGTGGCTCCGGTGTTGTCCCAGGGGGTGTTGCCGGGCGAGGCGCCGTCCCACCAGTTCGAAGAAGTGGTGTCCCAGGCGCCGTTGCCGCCGTCGGCGGTCTGGTTGGCATCGGGGTCCCAGATCAGCTGGGCGTGGGCGGTGAATGTGAATCCGGCAAGGAGAACGGCGCCGGAGGTGATCGGATTCAGGTTCTTGGGTTTCATGGGTTGGAGTTCTTTTCTGTTGAGCTGGGGAGCTTGGGTTCGGAGATGAGTTGGCTGCAGTCTCCTCGGTCCGGGGCGCTGAGTCCGGCAAGGACGAGGGAGCTCCGCGAAGGCGCGCTACCGATGGCGGCGTCCCGGTGGGGCTGCTCCGGTTGGCTTGTTCCCGATGCGGTATCGGTCCCTCCTGCGATGAAGATGAGCGAAGCGGGGACGACGATCGCCACCATCCGCTCCATGAGGGTGACGGCGGTTGGCCTCAAACGAAGGTTGGGGCTTCTCACGGACACTCATAGCGCCCCCCCCGAACGGGTAACACGAAAGTGCCGAGCGGCGACGCCGGGAAGACCTACTTCAACCGGTTCGTCCGGATGATTCCCAGGATCTGGGACGGCTGGAGAACGGTGTCGGTGACAAACAACTCATCGACGTCTCCCTCGAAGTAGAAGGGTTCGCGTCCGGGCCAGAAGCCGAGGTAGCGGCCGACCACCAGCGGCTCGGCGTCATTCGAGTTGACCGAGGTGTCGATGCGGTTCTGGCGGCGGTAGCTGTTGCGCTCGAGAGCACCGTCCACATAGATCCGGACATAAGTGGCAGCATCGGGACGCTCTCCGCCGAGGAACACCGCCGTGATGTGATGCCAGGTGCCGTCGCGGATATCGGTCGAGCCGATCACGAAGCCGTCGCCGAACTCGACGCGGATGGCCCCGAGGTCGCCCCGCTCGAGGTCGGCGTTCCAGGCAATCTGCCATTTCCTGGAGCTCTTGTGGCTTCCCCAGCTGACGATGCCGTTCGGCGTGTCGCGCGGGGCGCCGGGCTGGACCCGGACCCAGAAGGCAACCGTGCGGGCCTTCGAACCGCCGACACCCGGAAAGTCGGAGATGGCGTACTGGGCGCTGCCGTTGAAGCGCAGGGCCTTGCCGAAGCGACCGTCGATGAGGTTGGGCTGTTCGACGACGCCGTGGCGGCGGAACGCGAGTTCGAAGCTCCCTTCGTCGGAGTGGTGGCGGGCGTTGTTCCAGTCGTCGAAACTCCAGTGGATCTGCTCCGAGCGGGAGGTGTCCGGACTTTCCGTCGGGGTCGGGCGATCGGGCTTCCGATAGTCGATGACCTCGATGCCGCCCTCGGTGAGCCGCGCTGCCTGTTGCGTTTCCAGCCACCGGGTTTCCCGGATCTCGCCGTCTCCGAAGTTCGATACTTCGACGAGCCCCTCGACGACGTGGACCTGGGTGCTGCGACCTGCATCGACGTCGACCGAGAAGCGGGTGCCGTGGTCCCGGATCAGAGACGTGGGGGTGTCGATGATGAAACCTTGGGCTTCGGTCGGCACGAAGATGGTGGCCTCGCCGTCCTCGAGGCGGGTGCGGTAAGGGCTCTCGAGATCGAGAAGGGCGGGTCCGGTGACTTCCACGACAGCCCCGGAGTGAAACGTGATCTGGGCCCGGCCCTCGAGCAGATGGAGCGGGCCGCTGGTGATCTGGTCGTGGAGAGCGAGGAGATCGAAGCTCGCCTTGAAACGGGCATCCCAGAGGCCGGTGATGGAAGCGATGGGTTTCGCCAGGAGCGAATCATCGGCGGCAGCGGGAACCTGCGGGGAATCGGCGACCTCACTGTCGGCCGGGCCGCGTAAGCCGTCGTAGAATGTCCACGCGAGGAAGCCGCAAAGGAGGACGGCGGCGGCAATCGCCAGACCCCGCCAGGTGGCGGGCGTGCGTTTCGAAGCGGGGAGCACGGGGGCGGTGCTGTCCACCGGGAACTCACAGGCAACGGCGGCCTCGAAGCTCATCCGCTCGAGATAGGCGTGACGGGCCACGGGGTCGTCACGGAGGAGTTGGTCGAGGCGCATCATCCGTTCGCTGGAGATGTCCTGGTTGGCCACCTCCTCGAGCAGTTCCTCCAACTCGGCGTCGGGCTTGGGCTGGAGAGGGTCGTTCACGGCGCGGCTTGGATGAGACGGCGTTCGATGCACTGACGGAGCTGGCGGCGGATCCGGTACATCGCCTACTTCACGGCGGCCGGCGTCTTGCCGAGGCGGCCGGCGAGGTCGCGGATCGGCTGGCCCTGCTGATAGTGCGCCTGGATCAGGGAGGTGTCGCCTTCGGGGAGGCGGGTCAGGCAGCGCTTCAGAGCGCTGCGGCGCTCATCGTGTTCATCGAGCACGAACTCGGCTTCCTCGGCGAGCAGGTCGAGCAGCTCGTCGCTGAAGCAGGTCATCGCCGAGCGCTTGCGCTTCTTCAGGTAGGCCATGGTCTGCCAGTAGGCGATCCGCATCGCCCACGCTTTGAAATTGGTGCCTTTCTGGAAGTCGCCGATCTTTCGCCACATCACCAGAGAACTCTCCTGGGCGATGTCCTGCGCGGCGACCCGGTCGGGATGAAGACTCACGATGTACGCGTAGATGGCCGCCTGGTGGCGGGTGAGGAGATTGACGAATTCCGCTTCGTCGATGGACTTGCGACTGGCCATCGTGAACCCACATAGCCGGGTTTGGGGGGTGGTTCCAAAAAAAATTCGAAGATCGGGCGCTTGGGGCAGCTCAGCCGTTGGTGTTCATCGGCTCCGTCGCCGGCGGCGTTTCTTCGGTCAAAGTCTCGGGGTCGCGGATGAGCAGGGTGGCGAGGTCGTGGATGCCCCGGTTCTGCCAGGCGAAGTAGGGAACCGCGGTGAACTCGACCGGAGCGTCTCCGTCGAGGAGTCGGCCGCGTCCCCGCAGCATCGTGACACCGTCGAGAAGGTTGGCCTCGACGGCTTCGACCGGAGCATCGTCGGGCAGGACGAATCGGCGAACCGGAAACTCATGATCGACGCCTTCGAGGCAGTAGAGGAGAGGGCCGCGCATCAGGGCGACCCGCCCTCGATTCGCGGGGATGCGGTCATCGGTAACGACCCGCCGGATGGATGGCGGAAGATCGAGCGTGAGGCGATCTCCCGCGGTGACGTCGAGAGAGATGTAGCCGAGTGGGTCGATGGCGACCTGGATCCTCCGGCCATTGACCGAAACGGCCGGGCCCGATGGAGCCCCATCATCGTCGTAGCGGTAGGGCCCGAGTGGCACCGGACCATCGGACCGCAGCCAGAACGGGACGCGGAGTCGCAGCGTGAGGTCGTTTCCGGGAATCTCGAGGACCTGGATCTCGCATCGTCCCTTCCAGGGCAATTCGTTCCGCTGCCTGAGACGGACGGTGCCCCTTCCGAGCGGGGTCTTCAGTTCGCCGCCGACGTACTGGTTCACCGTGATGGCCCTGCCGTCGGTGGCGTAGATCCAGCGTCCCAGGCCGCCGAGAAACCCCGGCACCTTCGCCGGGCAGCAGAAGAGGTAGTGGGTGCGCAGACCGTGATGCGGGTTGTTTCGCTTCTCGGTGCCGAGGTTGAGCTTGTTGGAATAGAAGAACTTGCCGCCGTCGAGGCTGATGCCCGAGAGGGCGGAGTTGTAGCTCTCGAGTTCGACGAGGTCGGCGTGGCGGGCGTGCCCGGTGAGCAGGTTGAGGCGATGGTGCCACTGGCCCTGGGCGATGTTGGCGCAGGTTTCCGAGTAGGTGGCGAGGAGAGGGAGATCGTCGTCGTGCCCGTGTTGCTCGGCCCGGCTGCCGTTGCCGGTGCCGCCGTGGAGATACATCTTGTGGCCGGTGATGTTCTTCCACAGGGAGTCCAGTGCTCCTCCGAGGTCCCCGGCGCCGGTGGCGCGCACCACGTCGGTGGCGCCCGCGTAGATGTAGGCGGTGCGGACGGCGTGCCCATAGGCCTTGCGCTGCTCGTGGAGCGGCTTGCGGTTCTCGCCCTTGCCGAGGTCCGGGGGGCGGGAGAAGACGACGTGGCGGCTGAAGCGCTCGGCGAGTGAGAGATACGCCGGGTCGTGGGTCACTTCGTAGAGCTTCATCAACCCGATCTCGATCTGCGGGTGGTCGGCGTAGCCGCGGATCCGGTCGATGCCCTCACCGAAAACCTCGTCGATGTGGTCGGCGAATCGCACGGCACCGTCGAGAAAGCGGCGATCGCCGGTGGCGCGGTGCCAGGCGACGGCGGCTTCGAAAAAGTGGCCGGCGCAGTAGAGCTGGGAATAGGCGTAGGGCCAGCGCTCGGCGAGGGAAGTCCAGCGGTCTTCGGGGCCGAAGCCGAAGGTCCGGATCTTGTGGCGGTTCGACTTCGTGTCGGCGGGCGCCCGGGGGTCGGCGCTCGGAAGCATGTACTGCGTGTGCAGGTAGCCGTTTTCGTCCTGTGCGGCGAGAATGTCGCCGATGTAGCCCTCGACGCGCTTCCGCAGCTCCGGCGCGGGGCGGAAGGCCAGCGAGTACGCCGTGGCCTCGATGAGCTTGTAAACATCGGAGTCGGGCGCGTTGTAGAGTCTCAGGCGACCATCCTTGCGACCCGCGACGATGCGGAAATTGTCGATCTTTCCCTGTTCCTCAGCCGTGTCGAAGAGGCCGGGGAGGGTGCGCTCTTGGAGGCGTTCGAGCCGAGGGTTCCAGAAAGAATCGTCGATGCGCACCCGGTGGAAGGGGATCTCACGCAGCCGGGAGCGGGGATAGACGGACGAGGTCGCAGGGTCGGCGAAGACCGGCCCGGGATGGTTGATCTCGGTCGCGCCCCGGTCGGCACCGGGGAACTCGCCACGGACCAGTTTGGCATTCTGGTCGGACTGGTGGAGGGGTTGGCGGTCGGGGGTCGGGTTCGCCGGGACGCTGTCGCCGGTCTGTTCCTTCCACCGGTCGAGCAGGGAGCGCATCGTGGCGAGGGTTTCGGCGTGGCCGGGCTCCCCGGCGAGATTCTTGAACTGGTGCGGGTCGTCGCGGACGTTGAAGAGCATCTCGGCAGGCTGCGGGGCCTGGGTGAGCAGTGCCTGGGCGTCCGTGAGCTTTCCGGCCTCGGCCTGCTCCCAGAGCTCGCGGACGGCGGCGAAGCGGAAGGACGACGATTCGCCGGCGACGTTGTGGCGCTCCGGCCAGGCGTTCCAGATGTAGAGGTGGTCGCCGGTGCGGACCATGCGGGCGTGGTTCTGATAGACGTGCCAGTTGCGTTCGGCGAAGGCGACGGTGCGGGTCACGGCCTCCGGATCCCCGAGCACTTTCGCGAAGCTGGCGCCCTGGATGCTCGGCGGCTTCTCGACACCGGCGAGTTCGAGGAGGGTCGCGGACAGATCGATGGCCGAGACGATGGACTCGCTGCGGCCGGTGGCCACGTTCGGACCGCTGACGAGCAGCGGCGTCTGGATGCCGCTCTCGTAGAGGTAGGTCTTGCAGCGGGGGAAGGGGCGGCCGTTGTCGGAGCAGTAGATCACATAAGTGCTGTCGGCGATGCCCTGGCGCTCGAGTTCGGCTTGGAGCACTCCGAGAAAGTGGTCGGTGCGGCTGACCTCGTGGTAGTAGCCGGCGAGCTCTTGGCGCGTGCCGGGGCCGTCGGCCAGCATCGGCGGGACCGGCAGCGCGGCGGCATCGTATTCCGGCGCCTTGTCGTTGACCTGAAAGCCGCGATGGGCGTCGTGCGAGGCGAACCAGCAGAAGAAGGGCCTGTCCTTCGGGCGCTCCCGCAGGTGCTTGACCCATTTCTCACTGCCGGCCGGATGGCTGTCGGATGAGACCTCGAAGCCGAGCTGCTTCGGCTTCGCCATGTGGTTCTTGCCTGAGAGCACGGTATGGTAGCCGGCGTCGCGGAGGCATTGGACGAAGGTCGTCTGGCCGGCCGGGAGCGAGGTGTGGAGCTCCGGGGCTCCGGTGTTGTGGGGATAGCGGCCGGTGATGATGGAACAGCGGCTCGGCGAGCAGGAGGAGATGGTCAGGTAGGCATTGTCGAAGACCAGACCCCGCGAGGCCATCCGGTCAAGGTTCGGCGTCCTGACGAACTCGTTGCCGTAGGGCCCGAGATCATCCGGCGAGATGTCGTCGGTGATGACGAAGATGAAGTTCGGTCGCTTTTCGGCTCCGACGAGCGGAGCGATGATCAGGGTAAGGAGAAGGAGGAATCGCATGGCCGGGGTCAGGGTTGTCCGTGGAGGTGCTTGCCTTCGCGCGACGCCTTCAAGGCTTTCGGCGTGTCGACTGGTGCCCCCGGATCCTGCTGATTCTCGAGCCACGCATCGAGGGCCGCCGACAGTCGCTGAAGGTCACCGGATCGAGTGGGATCCGAGGCGAGATTGCGCAGGTTGTGGCGGTCGCCCGACAGCTCGTAGAGCTCCTCTTTCGGGCGGGTCATGTAGCGGGCGGCGAGTTTGCAGACCTTCGGCTGGTTCAGCGGGTTCGCGCCCAGCCAACTCGCCCAGTAGTCGTTGTGCTCCCTGCCGGGTCCCATCACGTGTTTCTCCACATATAGGGCGTCCGGCTTGAGGTTGCGGATGTAGCGGTGGGTGCCGTCGGTGATCGAACGGATCGGGTAGGCCGGGCCTTCAGGCAGGTTGTTGTGCAGGGAGTAGGCAAACTCGCGATGACGGTCGCGCTCTCCGCGGAGGACGCCGGCAAACGAGCGGCCGTCGAAACGCTCCGGGTCGGGCTTGCCGCCGGCGAGATCGATCAGGGTCGGGGTGACATCGGCATACTGGACAAGCGCCGGCGTCCGTTGTCCGACGGGTGTCTTTTCCGGCCAACGGGCGATGAGGGCGGTGTGGACGCCGGACTCCCAGTTGGTCCACTTGCAGCCGGGAAACTGGGCACCCTGTTCGGAACTGAAGAGGACCAAGGTGTCGTCGGCGCGGCCTGTCTTCTCCAGCACGTCGAGGATTTCACCAACCTGGGAATCCATGTAGGTGATCTCGGCGAGATAGCGGGAAAAGTTCTCGCGGGTGGCGGCGGTGTCGGCGAGGTAGGGGGGCAGCTTGAGTCGTCGCGGCGGGTAGGCCGAGGTGTCGCCCATGACCCACGGCACGTGCGGCTCGACCAGCGCGACGACCAGGCAGAAGGGCGGGTCGGCGGCCATGTAGTCGCGGATCCCGGCGAGGTCGTGCGGCCGAGTCGGGTTGCGGACGCAGTTGTCGTCGAATCCGGGAACCTGGTCGAAGGGAAAGGCCTTCTGCGGCACCACGTGGCTCTTGCCGGCGAGTCCGACGCGGTAGCCGAGTGGCTTCAGGAAGTGGGGTAGGCTCTTCGTGTCCGGACGGCTCGCCGAGTGGTTCCAGGCGGCGCCGTTGCGCAGGGGAAACTGTCCGCTGTAGAGCTCCGAGCGGCAGGGCTGGCACATCGCCATCGAGACGTAGGCCTTGTCGAAGACGAGGCTTTCCTTCGCGAGTCGGTCGAGGTTCGGAGTCTTCGCATTCTCGCCGCCGTAGAGCGGCAGGTCGGTGACCGTGCAGTCGTCGGCGAGGATGATGAGGAAGTTCGGCTTCGCGGCGGCGGAGACGAGCGTGGTGCAGAGCAGGACGAGGAGGGTGAGGGGGTTCATGGATCGACGTGTCAGTAGTGAGCCTTCATTCGCTGCCACCATTCGAGAAGGCGCTTCTTCATGTCGGAGGCCCGGTCGGGGTGCTCGGTGGCGAGGTTGTGTTTCTCGCCGGGGTCCTTGATCAGGTGATGGAGCCGGAGCGATGAGCCGTTGGGATTGCAGAGCAGCTTCCAGTCGCCGTCGCGCATCACCAGCGACGGGCTGCGGTGTTCCTTCTTGCCGGGCTGGATCGAGCCGAAGACGCCGTATTCCCAGAAGATCGGTTCGGCGCGCCCGCCCGGCTTTCCGAGAAGCACCGACGAGCGGTCTTCTCCGTCGTAGGTCTTGCCATCCGGTGGCGGAATGCCGGCGAGCTTCGCCAGGGTCGGTTGCAGGTCGAAGGCGGCGACGATGCTCTGGTCGTCGGTCGTTCCGGATTCAATGCGGCCCGGCCAGCGGACGAGGAAGGGCATGCGGATGCCACCTTCGTAGAGGGACCATTTCCGGCCGAAGAAGGGGCCGGTGAAGCCGGGCGGCTCGAGCCCCTGCTCGTAGTAGCGGGGCCAGTCGGTCGGTCCGTTGTCGGAGGTAAAGACGACGATCGTCTGCCGGTCGAGGCTCTCCTGTTCAAGGTGGTCGAGCAGGCGGCCGATCTGGCGGTCCATCTCGGTGAGCACGGCGAGAAACTTCCGCTCTTCCGGGTTGTCGGTCACGGCGGCGAACTTCGCGGTGGCCTCTCGGGTCGGGAAGAACCCGTCGTGGACGTCGTTCGGAAACCACTCGAGGTAGAACGGTCGATCCTTGTGCCGCGAGATGAAGTCGATCGCCTTGTCGGTGTAGATCCGCGAGGTCTCGCGCTTCGGCGCCTTGTCGATCTTGCCGCGGCCGATCCGGATGCTGGCATCACCGGCGGCCGACTCGGGAAAGATCAGGCGGTCGCCGAGTCCCTCGAAGGAGACGTAGCTTTCATCGAAGCCGTATTCGGTCGGCAGCGGGGCGTCATCGACATCCCTTCCGCCGCCGAGGTGCCATTTTCCGAAGTGCGCGGTCGCGTAGCCGGCATCCTTGAAGACCTGTGCGGTATGGATGGCTTCGGGGTCCAGCCAGTTGGCCATCTGCCGGTTCTTCTGGGCCTTGCGCGAGGCGAGGAAGGAATGGATGCGCCAGCGTTGCTGATACTGGCCGGTCGCGAGTGCGGTGCGGGAGGCCGAGCAGATGGGGGAGTTGACGTAGAAGTTCGTCAACTTCAGTCCGTCGGTGGCGAGTGAGTCGATGTGGGGTGTCTCGACCAGCGGGTTTCCGAAACAGGAGGGATCGGCGTAGCCCATGTCGTCGATGAACAGAACGAGCACATTGGGTTTTCGCCCGGCCAGACCCGGGAGGGCGAGCAAGGGCAGGAGCAGGAGAAGTCGAAGGAAGGCCATGGGTTGGATCGAGGCTACTCTCGGACGGGGCCGGGTGTTTCACGAGGTGCGGCTTGCGTCTGCTTCCGGCCGGTCAGTTGGCGGAAGATCTCGATCTCCCCTTCGTCGTACGGCGTGTGGTCGGGGCGGAAGAGATCGTGGAACCAGACCTCGGGCTCGGGAAGGGGATCGCCGGGACGGACGACCTTGCCGGCCTTGCGCTCCTGCGTCACGTTCCGCGGCTTTCCCCGGGCGTTGCGCCGGCTGTCCCAGTTCCAGATGGTGGCCGATTTGCCGGAGACAAAGCCCCAGTTGACGGCACCGGCGTCGAGTTCCTTCATCACCGGGAGGCAGGTCTCCACGGTGCTGCCCTTGTCGCGGGCGAGCCATTCGGTGACCATCACGGGTCGTCCGTCCTTCTGGTATTCCAGAATCTCCTTCCGCAGGCGGGGAGCGCCGCCGCCGTAGCTGTGAATCGAGTGGAGGTCGCTGTTCGCGCGGTTGATGGCGATGTTCCTCTTTCCCACCGATCCGGAGGAGTTGGACATCACGGGCTGCGACGGGGCGACTTCGCGCGCCCAGACCCAGGAGTCATGCACCAGGCGCTTCGAGTGATCGCCGATGCCGCCCTTCGGGTTGGTTCCTTCCATCGGTTCGCCGTCCGAGTTCCCGCGGCCGGGTTCGTTGTAGAGCTCCCACATCAGCACGCGGGGGTCGTCCTTGAAACGGCGCATGGTATTCTGGACGTAGCCCTTGAGCCGGGCGGCCTCCTCCGGTGTCGCTTTTCCGTTCCCGTAACGCACCGCAAGGGCGCGGCCCGGCGAGTTGACCCAGCCGGAATTGTGGTAGGCCATCACCGGCAGCGGTTGCTTGCCGAGGCGCGGTCGCGGGAAATGGCAGTCGTCGAAGAACACGAACCACGGCCGGATGTCGTGCTCCTTGCAGGCGTCGAGGAAACGATCCATCCGCTGGTAGAGCCCCTGCTCGTCATCGGCCCACACGAGGTCGTGGAGGTAGACGCGGAGGGTATTCATGCCGACCGACTCGGCGAGCGCCAGCTCCTTGCGGATGGTCGGCAGGTCGAAGGTGGAGGCCTGCCACATCTCGATCTGGTTGATCGCGGTGGCCGGGTAGTAGTTGCAGCCGACGAGCCACGGTTGCCGGTCATACCAGGCGTTGATCTTCTCCACTGACCAGCGGCCGGGCACCGGGTCCGGGAGGTCGGCATCCGCGGCTTCGAGAGGCGGCAGAAGGCAGAGGGCGCCGATGAGGGCGAAGGAGGGGGCGGATTTCATGATGGGCGCGGGAGCCGACGGGTCATGAAGGGATTTCGTGGATGGGGAATCCGTTGCGGGATGGTCGTGGCAGCGGTCCCGGATCTGGCGTAGAAGTCGCTCCAAGGCGGAATCCAGTTCTTCAGCGAACGTTTTCGATCCGCAGAAATATCCTCACGTCGTGCTCGAGCCTCTTCCGCATCCTTCCAGCGATTCTTCCGGTGATCCGGAAGGGTCGGGGGAGTTCGTCTGCCGGTTGATCGAGCTTCAGCCGGAGCTGCGGGCCTTCATCGGGCACCTGATGCCCTTTGCCGAGGTTCGGAAGGATATCCTCCAGGAAGTGAACCTGCTGGTTTGGGAGAAACGGGACAGCTTCCAGCCGGGCACGAATCTCCGGGCATGGGTCTTCCGGTTCGCGAGGAATGTGACGATGAACCACCAGAAGCGGGCGCGTCGGGAGAAGGAGGTGATGTTCGCGCCGGAGACGATCGCGGCGCTGGCGGCGGACTTCGAGCGCGCCGACCCGTCGCTTGATGCGCGGATGCCGGCACTTCGGCGGTGCCTCGAGAAGGTCCCCGATGACGAGCGGCGCCTGCTCCTGCAACGCTACGGTCGCCACGGGGCGGTGCAGGAAGCCGCGGAGGCGGCGGGCTGCACGGCGGCCTCGCTGCGCGGGGTGCTTTTCCGGTTGCGGGTCGCGTTGAGGCGCTGTGTCGAGCGGGAGTTGAACCGTGAAGGAAGGGGGCCGGCATGAAGCGCATGGAATTCGAGCAGCTCGCGCAGCGGGTGCTGGAAGGCCTCGGAACGGCCGAGGAAGTCGGCCGGCTCGAGGTCGAGCTTCAGCGCGATGGCGAGTTGCGACGCGTCTATCGGGAGACCTTCCTGATGGATGAGATGCT
>JAUIJD010000092.1 GCA_030431475.1 Verrucomicrobiia bacterium
GCAGGGGGCCTTTGTTCTTCCGCTTCCGGTCGCCTTGAATCACCTTGTCGCCCGGTCCTGCAACCCGTAGAACCATCCCCGGATCTTCTCACTCCGAGTGGGCCATAAAGTCGACGGCGGCCACCACCGCATGCGCCCGACTCACTCCCTCGGAATGAAGCAGTGCCGCGAGCTCGTCGAATCCGAGGTGATCGAGCGTCGTGTCGGCGGAAATCGTCTCCATGGCGTCACTGGCGTCGGCCGCCCTTGCGAAAGCGGGACGGAGGCACCCGGTGGACCGATTTGAACACCCTCGAGAAGTGGAAAGGATCGCTGAAGGACAGCTCCTCGGACACCTGTTTGACCGAGAGCTCGGTTTCCAGAAGCCGCCGGGCGGCATGCTCCATCCGCAGCCGGGTCAGGCACTGGTAGGGCGTCTCCTCCTGAAAGCGGGAAAAGAGGCGGCAGAGATACGCCGCGTCGAGCTCGGAACGTCGCGCGATCTCGTCGAGCGTGGAGAGCTCGAGATAGTGGCGCTCGATGAAGTCCTTCACCCGTCGGAACGTGCGGAAGGCGCGGGTGTCCGCCAGTCCCGCGTCGAGCGCGTCCTCCTTGGCCATGGTCAGCACCTGGCTGTGGAGCAGGCCGCACAACCGCTGCGACCAACGGCTGCGCCGTTCCCCGCGCACGATCATTTCATCGAGGGCCCGGCTCATCGCGTCCATCCGGGTGGTCTCCATCACCACCCCCGGCTCCAGGCCGAGCTCCTCCAGATCGCGCTCGAAGGCGTCTCCCCGGAACACGACAAAATACTTCCTCAACGGGTGCTCGGCGTCGCTCTCGATCCGGTGCGCCACGCCGGGCCCGTACAGATAGCCGACCCCGGGACGAAGCACCACCTCACGCCCGGCGATGCTCAGCTTGCCGGCACCCCCCACCACAAACTCGAAGGTGTGCCACTCGAAGCCCTCCCGGTCGATCCGGTAGTCCGGCCGACAGCATTCGTAGCCACCGGAAACCACCTCGCAGCCAGCGTCCTTCGGGTCGAACCAGAACAACCGGGACGACTCGACCTGGCGCGAGACATAGCGGGGTGCCGCGGGATCGACGGCCGGGGACGACGGAGGAACACTCACTCGGCCCGAGTTCTCCGACTCTCGCCCGTGAAAGTCAATTTCATCCTTTTTTTGACCGGACCCACGCCTCGTCCGGTATTCGGCGTGACTCCGCCAACCGCCTCGCCACACTGCCGGCATGGATGATGGCAAACAGTCGGCCATCGGGCTCTGGCGGCTCTCGCGCATGATCTGGCGACCGGTCTGGACGCTGCAGTGCCTGTTCGTACTGGTCGCCACCGCCCTCACCCTCCCGTTGGTGACCGGATTCACCGGCATCGCGGTCCGGAGCTCGGCGCAGCCCGTGCTCGTCGATCTCGACATCCCGCACGCGCTCGTCGGCTTTCCCGGACTCGTCGTGATCGGGCTGGCCCTCCTCCTGTGGCACACGGTCGACCTCCTGGTCCACTCCGCCCAGCTCACGATCGCCCACGAGAGGATGCACGGTCGCGAACTCACGATCCCCTCCGCCCTCGCCTGCGTCGTGCGAAAGGCGAAGCCCCTCTTCGCCCTCATCATCCGCTTCGCGCTCCAGACGATCGCGATCGGCCTTCCCTTTCTTCTGCTCGCCTTCGGCATTCTGCGCTTCCAACTCCACCAGCGGGAGCTTGACTACTATCTGGTCGAACGCCCGCCGGAGTTCGTCCTCGCGCTCACCTTCGCGATCCTCCTGGTCACGCTCATGGTCTTCGCCATCCTCCGCCACCTGGTCGATTGGCTCCACGCCCTGCCCCTGCTGCTGTTCGAAGGCATGAGCCCGGCCGAGGCGCGCCGACGCAGCCGACGTCTCGCCGCCGGACACCGGGCACGCTATTTCATCCAACTGCTCGGCTGGATGCTCCTGTCGCCGCTGATGATCACCCTCACTTTCGTCGCGTCGGTCCCGCTCGCCTTGAAGGTGGCCGAACTCGCCGACCACCGCGTCGGACTCACCTCACTGCTCGTCATCCTCATCTTCACCCTTTGCGCCGCCGTGGGCCTCCTCACGCGCCTCATCGGCGCCTCGTTCTTCACGGCCTATCAAACCCGCCTCGCGCCCTCCCCCGACGCTCCGGCTCCTCCGACGGCATCGTCCGCGGGAATTCCCTGGGCGGTGGCCGGTGCCTCGGCGGTCGTCATCCTCGCCACCGCGCTCGGCACCTACTCCTGGTTGGAGTCGCTGTCGAAGGATCGACCCATCGATGTCGTGGCCCACCGGGGCAACTCGAGTGAAGCACCCGAGAACACCCTCGCGGCCCTCGAGTCCGCCCTCGCGGCCGGAGCCGACATCGTGGAGATCGACGTGCGCCTGCACCCCTCCGGGAAGCTCTACCTGCTGCACGATGCGGACCTGCTCCGGGTCGCCGGCACGGCCCTCGAGTTCCGCAAAATCGACCCGGAAGGCCTCGGGAAGCTCGACGTCGGCGCCTGGTTCGACGACGGGTTCAAGGGAGAACCCCTTCCCTCACTGGTCGAAGCCTTGGAAGTGGCGAAGGGCCGCTCGCGCCTGATGATCGAGCTCAAGTCCGGGGGATCCCGAGCCTCATTGGCGGAAGCCGTGGTCGAAACCGTCGAAGCTGCGAACATGCCGGGATCGGTCATGCTCATGAGCTTCGACCTCGAACTCGTGAAGCGGCTTCGGGAACAGAAACCCGACTGGACGCTGGGGCTGGTCACCACCTCCTCGCCGGGTGAACTCGACACGCTCGGGGTCGACTTCGTGGCCGTCGGACGGGCCATCCTTTCCCGGGACCTCACGCTGCGGGCCGAGCGCGCCGGCATCGATATCTACGCCTGGACAGTGAACGACGGCATCGACGTCTCGTCCGCCATCAGCCGCGGCGTCCGGGGGGTCATCACCGACCGACCGCGGACCGCCCGCAAGGTGATCGAGGAGCGGGCACAGCTGAACCCGGCGGAGCGCCTCGCGATCGACTTCCTTTCGCGCATCGGCCTCGTCCACGATCTCCTTCAATCATGAAACGCCTCCTCCTCTCGCTCCCGCTGCTCATGGGACTGACCTCCTGCGCCCTCGTACGGGCGCCGTTCCAGATTGCAGGAAATGTCGCCCAAGGCACCGCCCGGGCGACCCGGGCGGCGGTCAATGCCCCCATGGACGCCTACGAGAAACGCCAGAAACGCAAGGAGGCGGAGAAGCGCCAACGCGAGGCCCGGGACCAGGCCGCCCGCGGCAGCGGCGGCAGCCTCGCGGATTCCTCGACCGGGTTCGGCTCCGCCTCGTCCTTCGGCGGATCGCCCTCACTCGGGGGAGGCGTGCCCCTCGACACGCAGAATCCCGTCATCCCCGACCCGTCGGAGAACCCACCGCCAGCGACCGCCTCCCAGCCCAACACCGCCAGCGACCCGCCTCTCCCCGATTTCCAGGAATAGCGTCAGACCTCCCGCCCCCCGCCCAACTTCCTGCTGGCAAGCCCACGGATCCCGATCGAATATGCAAGGGTTCGAAATCGTCCCAGCTCCAGAAGCCATGAAATCACTTGTCCTCAAACTCGCCACCATCGCCCTCCTTCCGGTGATCACCGTTTCGTGCATGACCACCTACGACGCCCAGGGCAACCCGGTGCAGTCGGTCGACCCCGGCGCCGCCGCCGCCATCGCGGTGGGTGCCGCCGCGCTCGGTGCCGCCGCCGGGCGCAGCTATCGTGGTCACGATGTCTACTACTACCACGGTCGCCCGTGCTACTATCGCGGGGGTCGGCGCTACTACGTCCCCCGGGGTCACCGCTGGTGATCCGGCTCAGGCCAGCCCGCACAGCACCTCGGCCCCGGCACGCAGCGTGTCATCCGGCACCGTGTAGCAGATCCGGAAATGGGTGTCCTTCTCGCTGAAGACCCCGCCCGGAATGACCAGCACGTTGCGGGCGATCGCCTGCTCGACGAACGAGGTGCCGGTGTGACCCTCCGGCGCCTTGGCCCACAGATAGAACGCGCCGTCGGGCGGTCCGATCTCGAAACTCTGCTCAAGGGCCCCGACCATCAGGTCGCGCTTCTTCCGGTAGCTGGCGATGTAGGGTCCGAGATCCACGGCCGGACAAGCCAGCGCGGCATACTGCGCGAAGGACGGCGCGCAGACGAAGCTGTACTGCTGGACCTTCGCCATCGCCTGCACCACGTCCTCCGGCCCGCAGGCGTAGCCGAGCCGCCAACCGGTCATGCCGTAGGCCTTCGAATGCCCCGCCAGCACCAGCGTCTCCTCATAGATCTCCGCCATCGAGACCATCTCGACGTACGCGAAGCGCCGGTAGATTTCGTCGCTGATCACCAGCAGCCCGTGCTTCCGGCAGACCTCTGCCACCGCCCCGAGCTCCTCCCGCGAAAGGATGCGCCCGGTGGGATTGCTCGGGGAGTTCAGCAGCAGGAGCTTCGTCCGTGAAGTGATGCAAGCCTCCAGCTTCCCGGGATCGATCCCGAAGCCGCTGCCATAGATATCCAGATACACCGGGGTCCCCCCGAACAGCGCCACCAGGTGCTTGTACATCACGAAGTAGGGATCCGGGATGATGACCTCGTCCCCCTCCTCCACCAGAGCGAGCAGCGCGAGGAAGAGCCCGCCGCTCACCCCCGAAGTGACGAGGATCTCCGTCTCCCGCCAATCGCGCCCCGTGAAGGCCTTCTCCTCGTCACGCAGAAGCGGTCGCAGTTCCGCCGCGCCCTGGGTCGGCGTGTAGCTGTTGCGCCCGGCGTCGATCGCCTCGTGCGCCGCCCGCTTGACCCGGTCCGGCACGTCGAAATCCGGCTGCCCGATCGAAAGATTGATCGGATCCTTCATCGATCTCGCGAGATCGAAGACCTTCCGGATTCCCGAGGCATCGATCCTTCCCGTGCGTGCCGCCAAGCGTGACATGCCTGTCTTCTGCCACGTTTCGATTCGTTTGGCTACTCCGTCCGGGAATGACGCTCCGGGTGAATCCGGCAGCCCCCGGATGCCATCCGGCGCCGAGAATTCTGAGTTTGGAACTTGGCACTTCGGACTTGGAACTTCGAACTCCGCCCGTGCCCGTCCCCGGACAACGCTGGATCTCCACTTCCGAACCCGCCCTCGGCCTCGGCACCGTCGTCGAGGTCCCCCACGGCCGGGTCAAACTTCACTTCCCCGCCGCCGAGGAAACCCGGCTCTATGCCTTCGAAAGCGCCCCGCTGGTCCGGGTGCGCTTCAAGCCCGGCGACCGCATCGCCCGCCGGGATGGCTCCGAGTTCGTCGTCCTCGAGGTCCGGGAACACGACGAGATCCTGACCTACCTGGGCGCCGACGACGAGCTCCCGGAAACCGACTTGCTCGATTCGCTGAGCTTCACCTCGCCCGAGGACCGCCTCCTCGCCGGCCTTTGCGACGACCCCCGCGAGTTCGACCTGCGTGGACGCGTGCTCGACTGGAACACCCGCCTCCGCCACTCCCCCGAGCGGGGCTTCCGCGGGGCCCGCATCGATCTCATCCCCCACCAACTTGCCATCGTGGCGGAAACCTGCCGCCGGCTTCACCCCCGGGTGCTGCTCGCGGACGAGGTGGGCCTCGGCAAGACCATCGAGGCCTGCCTCATCCTCCAACACCTGCACCTCACCGGTCGGGCGGACCGCATCCTCATCCTCGTTCCGGAGCCCCTCGTCCACCAGTGGTTCGTCGAACTGCTGCGCCGCTTCAATCTCCTCTTCACGATCGCCGACGAGTCCCGTTGCGCCGCAATCACCGAGCACCAGCCCGACGCCAACCCCTTCGAGGAGTCGCAGCTCCTCCTCGCCCCCGTCGGACTCCTCAGCGGGAACCCGGAACGACTGGCCCAGGCCCGCGACGCCGGCTTCGACCTGCTCATCGTCGACGAGGCGCACCACCTCGAGTGGTCGCCCGATGAGAAATCACCGGAGTATGCCGCGGTCGAGACACTCGCCACCGGGGTTCCGTCCGTGCTCCTCCTCACCGCCACGCCGCAACAGCTCGGGGCGACCGGACACTTCGCCCGCCTCCGCCTTCTCGACCCCCATCGCTACGGCGACCTTCGCGGCTTTCTCGAGGAAACCGAGCGCTACGGCCCCCTGGCCGGGATCATCGACCGGCTCGATGCGGGGGAAACACCCGACACCCTCGGATCCTTCGCCCGCCCCTCGACCACCGAGCTGCTGGAACGCCTGCGAGGCGGGGAGACCTCGGCCCGGCCCGCATTGATCCGGGAGCTCATCGACGGCTTCGGCACCGGCCGCGTTCTGTTCCGGAACACCCGCCGGCGCCTCACCGGGTTCCCCGGCCGCCAGCCCCGCCTGTACCCGCTCGCCGAAGGCGCCTCGCCCTACGGCTGGCTCGCGGAGCTCCTGCGCGATCTCCCCGAGGCAGAGAAGGTCCTTCTCATCACCGGCAGCCCCGAGGCCGCGGTCACCACCCGCGAAAAGCTGCTCGAGGAGATCCACGTCGAGTCCGCCCTCTTCCACGAAGACCTTTCACTGATCCAGCGCGACCGCAACGCCGCGTGGTTCGCCGATCCGGCCGGCGCCCGCATCCTCATCTCGTCGGAGATCGG
>JAUIJD010000041.1 GCA_030431475.1 Verrucomicrobiia bacterium
TCCTGCCCGCCGCATGGATCGAAGCGAGGCGGGATGCCATCGAGATCTCTGCCGAGCGCGTTGCATAGGTGCCAGAGATGCCGGAAGTCTGGCAAAAATGCCAGAGGTGCTCTGTTGGGCGCTTACAGATCGTCATAGATTCGTTAAGAATCGGGGGAATTGCCCACTTCCTCGACTAGGGCATAACCGACCGGCCCCCTGAACCTCTCGTTCTCCAATAGCCGTTCCAAGAGATGGAGGCATCCACCCTCCACAAGGCCGGAGACAATCGAGCTGGTCAGATAATAGCCCGCTCCCGCATTACGCGGATAGAAGTGGCCGAGAAGCTCGTCTTCCGCTTCCGTAAGCCAATCAATGGCAGAACTCGGTTCTTAGGAGGTACTACAGGTAACCGCTCCACGCAGCGCCCGTTCTCGGGGGGCGTAGGGGTGGTGACCTGACAACGCCGGGAGAATAGCTCAAATCTACTTCCCGTCTCCATAAACCAACATTCGGTAATCGCCCCTATCATTGATCTGTTTTGACCTGACCCCGCCGGGTGGACAGGTTATTACTGGAGTCTAGCGGTGATTGGTTGGTTCTTGGTTTCGGGGTTGAAGGGCTCTCGGGCGGAGGATCCGGAGGAACAAACAAGTCCCCCCAGCTGAGCTCCGCTCGGGGGACTTGCTTTGGCTCCGCAGGATCCGGAATCCGCGTGCAACCATGAGATACTCGTTCGATGACTCGGATCGCGTCCACCGCACGGATCGACCAGCCGGCGTGCAGCGCATGGCACTGCCGTGTGCATTCGTCGATGAGCGTCAGCACCCGAAAGCGACTACCGTTGGCCGTCTGGTCGGAAACGAAGTCCCAACTCCATACCTCCCCCGGACAACTCGCCACTCGCCGCACCGCCTCGGTCGGGCCGAGACGCCGCAGCTTCCGTTGGCGCTTTCGCACCTGGAGCCCTTCCTCCCGCCGGACGCGCTGCACCCTCTTGGCATTGATCGTCTCGTCCTCGCGCCTCAGCACCGCCGTGATCCGGCGATAGCCGTAGCGCGGCTTCTCGCGGCTCAGGCGCACCGCATGCCTCTTGGCCGCCGGGCTCACCACTTTCGGCTGTTCACTTCCTTGAGGATGTCCATCTGCACGTTCAAGTCCGTGTAGTGCCCCCTCGGAAGTTTGATAGCTTGGCTATTGCGCCAATCTTCTTCATCAGGCTTCACGTCAAGGCCCCTCAATCCATTCGAAATTGATACCGCAGGCCTCGCGACAAAGTGAAACCGCCTTCCGAAAATCCACCTCTTTCACCTCAACTGAGTAACCAAAATGACCTGAGCCCTCTCCGATCACTTTGATCCCGTGCTGACCTAGAAACGATTCGACGAGGACGAAGGCTTGAGAATTTGCAACTTTCCCAATTGGTTTCCAGCTTTCTTCTATCATGGATCTAGGGTCGGTCCTGAATGGCGCTGCTTTAAGGCGCATTTCGTTGAGAATCAGGGACGGAAAGCCGGCTGAAGTACGGTAGGCATAGTGTGAATATCCAACCCCTTCTGACCGACTTCCCGTCAACCACGTTTGCCACTTCAAAGCGCATCCAGCAAGCAACCATCCGCCGCATGAGGCAGGAGATGATCGCCGAGTCTCCCAGTGGCTACGGGGTGATCTTCGGGGATGTGCTGCCGCCACAAACACTCGCGGAGATCGATCCCACCTGCCGCCAGCGTCAGTTCGGCCACGTGCCGATGCTCTGGGCCTGGACCGCCCAGGTCCTCGACGGCAACGAGGCTTGTTCGAGAGGGCTCGGCTACATCCAGTCATGGTCGGCGGCCCGTGGCGTGCCCGCTCCAACCGGAGGGACCGGCGCCTTCTGCAGGGCCCGCTCGCGGATGTCGGAGGAGTTCATCGGGGAATGCTCGCGCAGGGTGGATGCAGCCATGGCGGGAGCGGTCCGGGACGAGGACCGGTGGCACGGTTTCACGCTGAAGGCCATCGACGGCAGCTCGGTGAAGCTGATGGACACACCCGAGAACCAAGAGGCCTTCCCCCAGCCTTCCGAGCAGAAGCCGGGCTGCGGATTCCCGGTCATGTCGGTCTCCGGCCTGCTCAATCTGAGCCACGGCGGCTGGGAGGATCTGATGGTCGGGAAACTCAACGACAGCGACGCCACGCTGGCCTTGGGGCTGATGGATCATCTCGGGGAGGGCGGCCTGCTCGGGGCGATGCATGAGAGCTTCCTTACCGAAGTCGGGAAACCGCGCAGGAGGGCGTCACGCCTGGACATGCTCATCGAGCTGGCGAGCCGGAGGCGGATCGAGCCTAGGCCCGGCAGGAGCGAACCAAGAGCGGTCAAGCGCCGCCCGAAACCCTTCGCGTTGCTGACCTCACCACGGCACGAATTCGTCGAAATCCCCCACCGCTCGAACTACCGGAAAACCTCTTAAAGCAGCGCCATTCGGAACCGACCCCGTTCCATGGTGTCACCGAGTGCCGCGTGAAGCGCATATTTGTTTGCACACGTATTCCAACTTCGAACGCACCTCGTCGAGAGTCTGATCAGGCTTATCGCTCAAGAATATTATCAACCTCGGGCGACCAACAGGCAGCAGACGAAATCCTTCACGTAGACGACGACTGTCAGAAATGACAACGCGACCATTTGCAAAAATCTGATCAAGGTCAGACTTCTCCGGCACCATATAGAATGCATCTCGTATGAGATTTCGCCTCCTTGTAGAGATTATATAAATATACTCTCCATCTCTCTCCGCAAGCAACCGCAACAACTCGAACTGAATAATCCAAATCCAACCCATCCTCAAACAGGACAGCACCTTTTCAATTCTTCTCCCCATTCTCGACGCACCTAAAGCTGCTCGAACTATCAAGAATACCTGCACGCCGCTTCACCACATGCAAGACCCAATAGAATCTCGTATTGATATTTAATGACCTTTCGAGGTTTTGGAGATATCGCGCAACAAGGCCAACAATTCCTTCTGATGCTGCTCACTATAGCAGGCGATTGAGAACCTTCCATGCTCAACCGCCGCGACGACGATCTGCTTCGCCAGGAACTTGTCCCCCACCTTGACCAAAAAGGACTTACCCCTGTGACTCTCGGTAAACACCCTCAGACGCTTTCCATCCTTAGGTGCGAGCTTCACAAGAACCGACCGATGAACGGTAATAACCTGAGATCTAGGTGTGCCATCGGCATCAGCAACAACTGTTGGCACGTGCTCACAGATTGAACGAGCCGATAGTATTGAATCTACCGCGAAATCAGGTCGGCTTTTCACGTATCCGAAAGCATCTATCTCCTCGTTCTCAACCTTTTCCCTACTAGCCTGCTCTTCTGAAAGTAGCTCATAGAAACCGATTTCAGAAGCTCGAACCAGAGAGCAATCTAGCATCAATAGGATTAGAATGTACAAATTCAGGTGTTTCATAACTGGTGTTGCCCGCTACCTGGAGCACTCGACATCAAGCACGATGGTGCATTCGCTAACCTCATCACCCCCCCTCAGAAGAATTGAAGTTGTGTGTGATTGTTACATAGGTAAGAAATAAAACAATGTCTAACGATTCCGAGAAAGACGCCATCAACGATAAAGCGGTGAGGGCGGGTGATCTTCATTAAAAATTCATGCAGGTTGAAGATACTTTCTGGGTCAACGGGTCGTGTGTGACTCGGAGAGAGGGGCTCCGGTTGCAACGGGTGGCACGATACTTTGCAACCGAACTCACGTACGAAACGCGCCCGCTAGGCGGATAGGTATTACCCTCTGAACCGGGCCAACCAATTATATTTCCAACCGTCCTTCCACCAGGATGCTCAAACCTCCAAACAGAAGCCACACTACAAGAACCACATCCTCGTGCTGAGCGATTTGGGTCGCGCAAACGCTGCGCCTCACAAGTGCTTATCGCCGCCGCCGCATCTGCGAGAAGTCGCTTCTTCTGAAGATGTGCCGCTAGCACGTCCACCCCCTGCTGAATCAACGCAGCAAGCGCGGCCGCTCCGGCCCCTCGATTGACGGAAGGCGAATACGGACGACCACCAACACTATTGATATTCCTTCCTGGATCAATTAGGGGAACACCTTGGTTTGAAGTCCGACCACCTCTGGGCCGAATCGGATCGCCACCCCCAGAGCTGGAAGTTCTCGGTGCTTGAACAATGGTTATGGTCAGCCTTCGTTGTCGATCGCGCTCTCTTCGCTCCTCTCGCTCACTGGTGACGGTTCTTGTTACGTCAACAACTTGTTCATTGATTGGATTCACCTGAAGAGTTGAATTCAAGGTCAGACTAACCACTGAAGCAGTGATGTCCCTAGCCCTCTGCCACCAAGAAGCCTCCCCAAGGACATCTACGTCGTTCACCGCATCATTGAAAAGAAATGCGTAGATATTCTGGCCGCCAATCTCCTCGATCGGGTCCCTTGATGGCCACCTCCCCGTCACCGGATCGTAGTAACGATATCCGTAGTCAGGTCCGTGGGAAGGGTTGGACGGGCGTGGATCATTCCTGTGGCGGTAGCAGGCTCGGCTTGACCGCTCGAACATGCGGCGGCGCCGTGGCCGGATTGTTGAAGGACGGGGTGATCGACGGGAATTCATCGAGACTCAGTGTCGAAAGGAGGCACGGCAATCCACGTGTGATCGCGCAACTGGATGACGCGGTTCAACAACGACCTGGGCTCAAAGCGCTCCAGCGCCCAGCTCAGCTTCTCAAGGATCGCTCGACGGCTGGGTTGTCGCAAGGCGACGACGATGACCCCCGCATGCGACTCGAACAGATGCGGAATCGTGTGAAAGAAATCCCGGTCGGTGGTCAGAAAGACGGCACCGGCCGATTGCGCCTGTGAGAAGATTGTTTCGTCAGCACAACCTTCCGAACCTGACCCTCGAATATCGATCACCTCGTGCCCGAGGTCGGCCAGCAAAATGCTCGCCGCCTTCGGAAAGTTCTCGTCGAGGAAGAAGGTCATGAGGCCAGCCCATACGGCGCCTCCTGGTAGTCGGAGAGCCGACTGGCGAACTCCAGGGCAGCGTCGATATCCTCCTTGGTGATGTTGGGATAGTCCTCCAACACGGTCTCGAAGGAATCGCCGGCCGAGAGTGCTCCAAGGAGCGTGGATACCAGCACCCGTGTTCCCCTGATGACCGGCTTGCCATGACAAACCGTAGGGTGAATCTGGAGGCGTTCGTTCATGGGTGGATCATAGGTCCGAAGGGCGCGTTTGCAAGCGGCTCGAAGCCGCCTCCCGGGAGGCGGATGGTGATCGTTTGCCGCATGGACTGAAGCCCGCGCCGTCATGGCCGGTTTTCGAGAGAACGGACCAGTGCCATCGATTCGGCTCCGGAGTTCTTCGTAGCATCGGCCCAACTCAGGCAAACAGGTTGCGGTCGAGGCTGCGGTACTGGATGGCCTCGAGGATGTGGTTGGCGGCGATGCGGGGGCTGCCCTCGAGGTCGGCCAGGGTGCGGGCCACCTTGAGGATGCGGTCGTGGGCGCGGGCCGAGAAGTTGAGCTGCTCCATCGCGTGCTCGAGGTAGGTCGAGCTCTCGGCGTCGAGCTCGCAGCAGTCCCGCACCTGCCGCGGGCCCATGCCGGCATTGGTGCGCGTCGAGCTGCCGGCGAAGCGCTCCCGCTGGATCCCACGGGCGGCGACGATGCGCTCGCGGATGGATGACGACCCCTCGCCACCGTGCTTCGACGACAGCTCGCGGTAGTCGACCAGCGGCACCTCGACGTGGAGGTCGATGCGGTCGAGCAGCGGCCCGGAGATCCGCTGCCGGTACTGCTCGATCTTGCGCGGCGAACAGCGGCACTCCCGATTACTATCTCCATAGTAGCCGCAGGGGCACGGGTTGAGCGCCGCCACCAGCATGCACTTCGCCGGAAAGGTCAGCGAGCCGGCGGCGCGGGAGATGGTCACCTGTCCGTCCTCCAGCGGCTGGCGCATGACCTCGAGCGTCTGACGCCGGAACTCGGGCAGTTCATCGAGAAACAACACCCCGTGGTGCGCCAGCGAGATCTCGCCGGGACCGGGATTGGTCCCGCCGCCGAGCAGGCCGGCATCGGAAATGGTGTGGTGGGGCGCGCGGAAGGGGCGGGTCGTGAGGAAGGCGCGCTTGGAATCGAGCAGGCCGGCGATCGACTGGATCTTGGTCACCTCGATCGCCTCGTCCTCGGCCATGTCGGGCATGATGGTCGGCAGGCGCTTGGCGAGCATCGACTTGCCGGTTCCGGGCGGACCGACCATCAAAAGGTTGTGGCCGCCGGCGACGGCGACCTCGAGCGCCCGCTTGACGTGGTGCTGACCCTTCACCTCGTCGAAATCGACCTCGTAGTGGCGGCTTTCCTCGAAAAGGCGCGCGCGGTCGAGGCGCAGCGGGGCGATCTCCTCCTCGCCGATGAGGAAACGCCAGGCCTGGTAGAGGTCGGCGATCGGGATCACGTCGATGCCCTCGACCACCGCCGCCTCGCGGGCGTTCGCGACCGGCACCAGCACCTGCTTCCGCCCCCGCGCCTTGGCCTCGAGCGCGATCGAGAGCACGCCCTTCACCGGCCGCACCGAGCCGTCGAGGGCCAGTTCGCCGACGATGGTGCAGTTGCCGCTCGGCAGCGTGACCTCTTCCGACGCGGAGGCCATCGCCAGCGCGATCGGCAGGTCGAAGGAAGGCCCCTCCTTCTTCAGGTCGGCGGGGGCGAGGTTGACCGTCTTGGTGCCATCGGCCAGGCGCAGCGGGGTCGCGGAAAAGGCCGAGGTCACCCGCGACGCGGATTCCCGCACCGCGGCGTCGGGCAGGCCGACGATGATCACCTTCGGATCCTCCGAGCCGGTGACGTTGACCTCGACCTCCACCTCGAGGGCCTCGACGCCCCGCAGGGCGGCCGAATAAAGACGACTGATCATGCGAACAGCACTAAGCCTGCGGTGGAAGCCCGCATCATGACAAGGGGATTCTCACCGCAGACCGATCAAGCCAGGGAGAGCTCGGTTGCTTGATGGAGAGGATTCAAAGGATGACCGTGATGAGATTTCAGATTGGCCGGTCCGACGGTGCGTGGAACGTCCTGCGAAATCCCGGAAACTGGAAGAGGGTCCCATTCATCCTGTCCATCAAGTCCACCATGCTCCCCCATTTCCCAGTGCTCCGCACGATCCTTTCCCTGGCTTGATCCCCCTGAGGCTCACCGCGCATCTTTCGGATCGACAACGAAGGGCGGCCGGTATTTCTCACCGCCCATCGCAAGCCCGACCCAACCGTCGGGCGGCCGCTGATTGAGCACGACAACATCTGAACCGCATGCGTTGGTGGTCGAGGGCCTGGAGGCCCGCGGCTGGGTGTGCCTCGAGGGCTTCCTCGGGGAAAGCGAAGCCCGCGCGCTGGCGGCCGAATGCCACGGCGCCCGCGAGGCGGGGGATTTCCGCAAGGCCCGCGTCGGGCGCGGCCCGGAAAAGGTGATCCGGGAGGACATCCGACGCGACGAGGTGCTGTGGCTGGAGAACGACACCGCCGGCCCGGCGGCGAGCCGCTACCTCGCCCGACTCGACGGACTGCGGCAGGCGATCAACCAGCGACTCTTTCTCGGTCTTTTCGATTTCGAGGGCCACTTCGCGGTTTATCCGCCCGGGGCCTTCTACAAGGCGCACCTCGACCGTCACCGCGGCACCGCCGACCGGGTGGTGACGGCCATCCTCTACCTCAACGACGGCTGGGTCCCGGACGACGGCGGAAGGCTGAAGATCTGGACCACGCCGGGGGCCCGGGACGGCCCGATCGAGTGGATCGAACCGCGGCTCGGCACGCTGGTCGTGTTCCTCGCCGGCGAGCACTGGCACGAGGTCGAGGTCGCCCGCAGGACGCGCGCCAGCGTGACCGGATGGTTCCGGGTGCGGGCCTGATCAGTTCAGCCCGAAGCGATACGACGGGCCGTCCGCCGGCGCCGGTTCGATGATCGGCTCCGGGCGTGGCTCCCCGGCCGGCCACAGCAGGACCGAGGTGTCGGGCGGGAAGGACACCTTCACCCGCCCCGCCTCCAGCGGCGTGAGCTTCACCGATTCGTCCGCGACCCACGCCGGTGACTCGATCGACGGGTCGATGACGACCTCGCCGCCCTTCTCGCTGCGGATGTGAACCCAGGTGGTGCCCCCCTTTTCACGGCAGGCACTGACCAGATGGGCGCCCTCGCCGCGGAGCTGGTGGAAGCGGGCGTCGGGCCACTTGGCCGGTGTCGCCGGAAACACCCGGAGCACCCCGCCCCAGCTCTGGAAGAGCATTTCCTGAATCGAGGTCGCAGCATGCAGCGGCGTCTCCATCACCGGTCCGCTCTCGGCATACATGGTGCTCGGCTTGAGAAAACGACGCAGGCCGTTGAGTTTCTCCAGCGCGAGGTCGCCATCGCCCAGCAAGGCCGCGATGCTGGCGCCGCCGGTGAAGGAGTAGCCCTGCATCGCACCGGGGAAGCTGTGCCAGCGCTCGAGACTGCGCTCGATCAGCTCGCGCTGGCCGTCGGTGTCCGGCGTGATGGTGCGCAGCGGGTAGATCCCGATGAGGTGCGACCAGTGACGGTGGCTTTTGTCGAAGCCGACCCCGCGCCCGACCATGATTCCGTGCTCGTTGGTGGAGAGCGGCGCGAGCTTTTCCCGGATCCGGCGCCACTCGGCGATGAGCGGCTCGTCATCGTCGGAAAGCCCGCGCTCGTCGGCGACTTCCAGCAACCGGCCGCTGGCCCAGCGCAGGAGCGACAGGTCGTAGGAGCAGTCGGGGGCGTTGCCATACTCGGGCGAATGGGTGGGCGGCAGGTGCAGCCGACCGTCGTCGCCTTCGGTGAGGAAATGGCGGTAGTAGTTCACCGCACGCACCAGCAACGGCCACAGCACCCGGTCGCGCAGCTCGTCGTCGGCGTGGTGACGGACCTCCATGCCGACGTTGTGAAGCGCCCACAACAGGTTGCCGACCTCGGCGCCCATGTCCTCCGGCAGGCCGTCGCGTCCGCCCGGCTCGCCGGCGTGGGCGAGCAGGTCCCAGCCGGACGAGCCGCGGCCGATGGCGTAGGAATCCCCGCGGTACTTCTCGGCCACATTGCGGGCGAGGGCGTCGCGATGGACGTCGAGCCGGTGGCTCAGCGCCGTGGCCATGCCCCGGCGGTTGGCCACGTTGGCGCCGCTGTGGGAAAGCTGGATGTTGAGGTTCCACCAGGTCGCGTTCCACGGCGTCGGCTGCAGCCACGGTCCCTGGTTGTCGATGATCCATCCCTTGTCGCGGGTCGCGCAGGCCCGCTTGTACTGCTGGATCCAGTAAAAGGCATCCCAGTAGGGATCCCCCGTGGAAATGAAACTATGGGGATAGTAGTTGGCCCACCACTCCCGATGCGAGCTGATCCACTCCTGAGGATCCGCATTCGCCGCCCCGAGCACCGCCGCCACGGCCCGGTCGCTCGCCTCGTCGCCGGGATAACTGTGGGCGACGCTCAACCACAGCGTTTTGTGTCCGTCGCCGCCCGTCTCCCTCCACGCCACCGCGGTCTGCCCTCCGGCGTGCAGGCGGTGCACGGCCAGCGACACGCCATCGCGCTCGGAAAGCTCCGCCGGCGGGTTGGCCGGCTTGCGGGACAGCCCTCCCCTGGCCCGCGAGCTGGTCGCCGCCGCCGGGCGGTAGATCCATCTCGCCCCGGCCATCACCCGCTCGCCTTCGAATTCGAAGCACATCACCGGCTCGGTGGCGTGCACCCGCGCGTTCCACGTCAGCGTGCCCTCCTCGCCCTCGATCGTGCCGCGGGCCTCCGCCTCGTGCAGCGAGAGCTCCGCGCTGCCTCGAACCACGTCGGCCGGCAGATCGAGTTCGAGATCGCCGATGAAGAGCCGCCCACGGTTGAGCACCTCGACGCCGCGCTCGCTGAAGAGGTCTTCATCGACCGGTCGGTGGTCGTGGACCGCGCTGGAGCCGACCGAGAAACGCAGCGTGCGCGCATCCCTTCGGGTCATCATCGTCCCGAGCTCGCCATTCCCGAGAAACGGGGCCTCAAACCAGCGGCTCGGAAGTTTCTCCCACGCCGGATCGTGCGTTGCCAGATACGCCGCCCAGTCAATGCGTGGCTCGACTTCCGGCCCCGCCGCTGCGTGCGCGAGCGCACCCATCGCCATGGCAAGAATCGGAATTGAAAGAAGAGCTGGCGTTTTCACAGGGCCACTTACCCATAAAAAAACCAGCAACTTTCGTCATGGACCGAGTTCGTTGAGCAGCTGGATCGACGGCTGGTGGTTGCCGTCGCGGCGCAGCGCCTCGCGGGCCGCCTCGCGGGCTTCATTGACCTGCCCGAGACGCAGGTGAATCGTCGCCCGCGCGTAGGGCGCGTCAGGACTTGAGGTATCGGCCTGCTCGGCGAGCTGCAGCGCACGGATGGCGTCGTCGGTACGGTTCTGGCCGGCGTAGAGCAGGCCGAGGTTGTACCAGGCGCGGGCGAAGCGCGGCTCGATGCGCACGGCATCGCCGAGCAGTTGCTCGGCTTTCGGCGTGTCGCCCATTTCCGCGTAGGCGAGCGCGGCGAGATAGGGGATCTCGGGGTTGTCGGGAGCCAGTTCGGCAGCGGCATCCAGCGACTTGATCGAGTCCCGGGTCCTCCCGACTCCCCCGACGAAGACGGCGAAGTCCCGGCGCAGCGCCGGCGACCGGATGGTTCCTGGTGCGGGCCTGATCAGTTCAACGCCAGGCAATGAGCCAGCACCGCCAGTCCCTCAAGGCATCGTGGTGACCTTGAAAAGCAGGCGTGAGGTGCCCGGCTGGGTGACCGGGATGCCGACGGAGGTCGTGCCGAGCTGACCTTCCACCGCCGTTCGGGCGGGCGTCCAAATCACGGCGTCGGGAGAGGTGAGAACGTCATAACGCCGGTTCGGCGACGAGGTCCATTCGATCTCCATCTCGGTTTGGTTGCCGAAGGTGTCAACAATCGAGACGATGCGAAAATAGGAGCCCCGGTCCTGCGGATCGGAGTCTGCCTCGTACTCGTCGAGGTCGGAACGCTGGTCGCCGTCGGTGTCCACGAAGGTGTTCGAGACATACGGATCCAGGCTGTGGCGGACTTCCCAACTGTTCGGGATGTCGTCTCCGTCGATGTCCGGATCGAGGGTGGAGGGATCGAGCTCGAAGGCTCCACGGTCGATGGTGGCGGAGCCGTCGAAGTTCCCGTCGGAGACCCGCGGGTTGATGCCGGTCTGGTCGGTGGCGAGAAAGCCGCTGGGAATGACCGGGTCGCCGGAATCGAGCGCCGGGCTGTCGAATCGAAGGGGAATGACCGGGGTGCGGCCGAAGGCCGTCGAGAGCGGGTCGAGCCCGAGGCCGGACGGGCCGCTGATGTCGGTCGGATCGAAGAAGGTCGTTCCGTTGGAGGGATCCTCGATGTTGTGGCCGTGGGAGTCGATGCGATGCGGTCCGCCGGGATTTCGGTCGTGGAAGTTGAACGGGAGGTTGTCGCCGAGGATGGTGTGGGAGCAATGCGCGGTGGAGTTGTTGAGGTCGATTCCGCCGCCGGGTCCGTTGTCGCAGGTGTTGCCGACGATGGTGCAGTGGAAGATCGAGAAATCGGAGGGGTCGAGGTCGGCGATCGCGCCGCCACCAAGCAGGGCCCGATTTCCGAAAAGGGTACACTGTTCGAGTAGGGCCGGGGCGTTGGAAGCGAAGAGAGCCCCGCCGAACTGGTCGGTGAAGTTGTCGATGAAGGCGCAGTTGTGGATTGAGGCGAAGGCGTTCTGGGTGACCGCGAGGGCTCCGCCGTTGGCAAGGGAACGGTTGTTTTCGAAGAGACAGTCCCGGAGTTCGACGAAGGAGAAATTGGTGACGAAGAGCGCGCCGCCGTCCTGAGTCGAGTCGCCGTCCTTGAAGTTGAGCCCGGTGATCTTCACCGGTCCGCCGCCGGTGTTGACCTGCATCAGCCGGAAGGAACTGCCGGATGAGCCCGGGCCGAGCAGCGTGGGGTTGGTGGACAGCGTGGAGGCGTCGATGGTCATGTCGGTCGAAACGAGGATCTCGCCGAGGACGTGGTTCTGGACGAGGGTGGCGCCGTCGAGGAAGGGGTGGAACCGGATGAGCGGCTTGGGAGAACCGCCGAAGCCGTTGAGGTGGGTCACCGCGTCCCGGAGCGAGACGCCGCCGCTGGCGATGCCGTCGTTTTCATCCACGGCGGTATCGACGAGCAGGACCGGCGGAGCCTCGGTGGCGCCGACATCGAGGAAGGCGAAGCCGTCGCCGTCGCCATCGAGCGGGCGCGGAAACTCGCGAACGTCGCGCGCGGGATCATCGAGGCCCGGATTGATGACATCGACCGCATCGGTGGCGGGCCGCAGCGGGAAATAGCCGGGCACCGGGGCATCGACGAAGCTCTCGAGGAGGTCGTCGGTCGAGGTGAAGTCGGTGGGGTCGTTGAGTTGCGGGACGGCCGAGCGGGTGAGGTTGGCACCGAGGGAGGCGACGGCGCCGGGGAAGCCCGACTCGTCGGCGAAGAGCGGCGTGCCGATGGGATCGTCGAACAGGCAGTGCTCGAAGGTGAGGGTGGCGGTCCGGTTGTCCGGGATGAGGCCGAATGAGCTCTGGTAGGCGATCGCACCGGCGGCGGTGAGGCCGGGGCCGGGCAGATCGACGGCAGTGTTGTTGGAAAAGGTGCAGTTCTTGAAGTGGAGGAATCCCTCGTTGCCGACGACGGCTCCCTCGGCGGCGGTGTTGCCGGTGAAGGTGCACTGGGTCACGGTGCCGAAACCGTCATTGAAGAGGGCACCGCCGCGGGAGGCGCCGTTGTTTCGGAAGGTGGTGTCGGAAAGTTCGACGCGATCATTCGTCACGAGGGCTGAATGACCTCCAGGTTCGGAATTGTCCTCGAAACGGCAGCGGTGGATGCGGAGGCGGCCGCCTGCGCTGACCGCGTGCAGCCCGGGATTCGACAGCCTGAGGTTCTCCAGGCCGAGATACGATTCGCCGGCTCCCGAGGCGAAGCTGAAGCGGATGAGCTCATGGGCGGCGGGAGAGGGATAACCGGAGGGCACCGATTCATTGAGGTCGTCGGTGAGGGTGATGCCGTTCGGGAGGGTCGAGGCGTCGATGGTCATGGAGTGACCGAGAAAGACATCCAGCGCGTCTGCCCGGCCGGACAGCGGGTCGGGGGTGGCGAGGGTGATCGTCGCGCCATCGAGGGCCGGGGAAAACTGGATCAGCGCGTGGGGGGTGGTGTGGGCGGCATCGATGGCCTCCCGCAGCGAAACGCCGGTGCCGGCGAAAGGCCCGTCGTGCTCGTCGAGGGCGGTGGTGACCACGATGGGCGGGACGAACTCAAAGGCACCGGCATCGCGGGTGGCGGTCGAATTTCCATCCCCATCCTGGGTCGTCGCGCCGCGCTGGTCCAAGGCCCCGGTCGCGGTGCCGCGATCGATGGCGGCCGAGGCTGCGGTCAGCGCGACGGTCGGCGTCGGACCACCGTGGTCGCCGAAGGGCTTCAATCCATCGAGCGTGACGACTTCGAGCGTCTCGGCGTCGGTGAAGGCGTGAAGCGGCTCGATGAAGTTGTTGGGGATATTTCCGGCGATCAGGCAGGCCTCGAGCCGGTGGGATGAGGACGGGACGGGATGGTCGGCGGCGACCGGATTCGAGCCCACGTTGGCGGTGAGGGTGAGATGGGAAAGCAGGGGCGTGGTGGAACTGCCGGCCGGGAGAACGTTGAGGCAGATCGCCGAGCCATCCGATGTTGCGAAGTTGGCGTGGAAGGTGGAGTTCGCCACCGTGTCTTCGAAGGTCGTCAACGTGAAGGGATGAACGTGCTCGGAGAAATAGATCGCGCCACCGTAGTCGGTGGTGGCGCGGTTGTACGAGAAGGCGCAGGAATCGATCACGACGGCCACCTCCCGATAGTCGAGCCCGATCGCGCCGCCGCGGCCGGCGGTGTTGTTTCGGAACCAGCAGTTCCGGATCACGATCGGGTCTGTGACGGCGAAGGGATCGGCCGCACTCTGGTTGATGCGGATGGCCCCGCCGTTGGTGACGGTCGGATTTCCCGCATCGGACAGGGTCAGAAGCTCCAGCGTGACGTTGGCGGCGGTGATGTCGAAAACCCGCGAGCCCTGGCCGTCGATCTCGGTGTGATACGCAGACCGGCCCATGCCTCGGAGGTGCACCGGAGCCGACAAGGTCAGGGACCCGAGCAGGGGATCGATCGCCACCTTGGCGGGAGTCGAGGTGGCGAAGGTGATCACATCCTTGTCGTCGTCCGCGTTGGCAAGGGCGACGGCCTCGCGGAGGGAGGTCTCCCCGTCGTTGGCGTCGAGGTTGTCGACGAGCGTGGTGACCACGATGTCGCGGGCGGATTCGAGCGCACCGAGGTCGGCGCGGGCTTCGATCCCGCCGCCGGTTCCGTTGACGAAACGTGGACGTCCCGCGAGGTCGGCATTCCGGCAGAGCTTGGAATCGGCTCGGCTCGGGCCGAGATCGATCAGCGGGGAAAGGAAGGGAACGGGGCGGCTCTCAGCGTCGAGGTGGAGGTCGCCGGTGGGGTCGCCGGGCGCGGCGTGGGGCGAAGCGGCATCGGACCAGGCGTTGGGCCCGAACGCGGTGATGCCGGTCGGCGCGGAGATGAAGAAGTCGCGGGTCGCGGGATCCCCGGCGACGTTGTCCGAGAAGACACAGTGCGAGAGGTCGAAATCGGCATAGGCGCTCACGGCGCCGGCACTGTTGCTCGCCGTGTTGTTGCGGAAGGTGCAGTGCTCGAAGCGCGACGGCCCCCAGAGCTGCATCGCCCCGCCAAAGGTGGAGGCGTTTCCCCGAAACAGGGTGTTGACTGCGGTGATGCCGGCGCCGGCCCAGACCGCGGTGTCGGTGCAGTCCTCGATGCGGACCTGGCGGAGGTAGAGATGCCCGGTCGTGGCGATGGCCGATCCGAGACCGCTGGTCCGGCAGTCCGAAATCGTGGTTTCGAGGACATTGACCTGATGCGTCTCGCAGGCGGCGAGCGCGGCCCCGTAGTAAACGATTCGTTCGGCCGGTGGTCCCTCGCTACCGGTCTCCGGGGCGTCGGCATCGGCCAGGTCCAGCCCTTGCAAGGTGGCGGCGAAGGTCGGCGCGCCGGGCGTGCACGACTCGAGCACGCGGGGCTCGACCAGCAGATCCTCTTCAAGCACGGCCCCGTCCAAGAGAAAGATCCGGTGCGCCACGGTGGCGTCGGGACGAATCGTGGCGCGACTGGTGTAGGGGTGATCGACCCACACCGTCGAAGACACCTCAAGGGGGCCGTGCTCAAGCGTACAGAAGTAGTTCTCCGGAAGCTCGATGCGGGTGCCTGGGTCAGTGGAGGCGGCGATCGAGAGCGCTTCCCGAAGCGAGGTCTGCGATTCGGTGAGACCGAAGTTTTCGTCGTCGTTGGTATCGACCCAAAGGGTCTCTCCCAGCTCGAAGGCACCGATGTCGATGATGGCGGTACTGAAGAAATCGTCGTCGCCATCCTTGATCCGGGGGCAGCCGCGCTGGTCGGCGGAAGGCGCCCCAGCGACGGAAGGATCGCCGGCGTCGCAGGCGGGCGACGACGGACGGAAGGCGCAGGTGTGCGTGATCCCCCCCCGCCGCATCGGTTCGAAAAGCTGCGGATCGTCGGTGAGGACATCGGTGGCGACCGCATAGCTCGGAGCCGGGTCGCCGAGAATGTTGTGGCCTCCCGAGGTCACCGGCAGGCCGGCACCGATGTTTACGCTGCCCTCGTTGGCGGCGACGATGGAATGGGTCAGCGTTGTGGCTCCGACGACTCCGATACCCTTGTTGAAGGCAACCGTCGAGTGATGAAGCTGGATCGGCCCGTCGATCACCCAGACGCCACGGCCCTGGTTGCAGGCGATGGTGCACTGCTCGATGGTCGTCGGCGACGGCAGCGACGGCAGCGGGTCCGCGGAGACCAGGATGGCGCTGTCCGAATTCTCCACCACCGAGCAACCGAAGAGATCGAGATCGACGTTTCCACTCGCCGAGATCGCGCCGCCGCCCGCACCGTCGGTGGAATTCCGCGCGAAGTGGCAGGAGACGAAGGTGACCTTCAGCAGATGGGTGTGCGGCGGGAAGGTCACGGCCAGCACCGCGCCGCCGGTGGCGCTGCCGGTGGCGAAGCCGTTGATGAAGGCCACGTTCCGGACCGTCACGGTGGTGAGCGGGTCGGTTCCGTCGCTGATCGCGAGAATGCGGGAGGCACGGGCCCCGTCGAGCGTGATCCCGCGGGCAAGCGCCGTGGCATCGATCTCCAGCGATCTGGCGAGCGGCAGGAATCCGTGCTGGAGCGTGATGGTGCCGCCGTTCAGCGAGGCGTCGAAAAGGATCGTGTCGCCCTCGGCGGCGGCCGCGATCGCCTCGCGAAGGGAGGTTTCGGCCGGGATGGTGCCGTCCTGGTCGTCGAGGGTGTCGACCGTGAAGGTGGCGGCGTGGAGGGGCACGAGCAACGCGAGCGCAGCGAGAACAAATCGCTTCATGGGTCGAAGAAAAAGAGGTGGGTTTGGTGTTCTCCATCAACCGGGCGGCGATGTCCGGATCCCGGCGGAGGCGGGATATGAAAACAATTCACCTGAGATGTTGGAGAAAAACGGGAACCGGAAACAAGGCCGAAGTTGGATACCGGCAGTGCATCTCCATTTCAGATTTGAAACCGCGAATCGACGCGAATCCTCGATGGAGCACGTCCGGCGGAAGACTGATGGCGTCCGGGAATCCGTGAAATCCCCGGGCACCCGCGGAAGATCGGAATCCATTCGCGTGAATTGGCATCCATCCGTGGTTCGGATTTCCCAAATGTGGATGCCCCGTGAGTGGAAAAATCAGGGCAAGGAACGTCCCGTGGCGTCACCGACTTCGTGGTGCGCTCCCGTAGCACCGCGCCAACCGAGTGGCACCGCAACAGACCGGCATCCCGAGTGCGCAGGGGCGTGGCGGGCACCAGCAGCTACCGTCAGCCACCCAGTTCGTTGAGCAATTGGATCGATGCCTGGTGGCTGCCGTCGCGGCGCAGCGCCTCGCGGGCCGCCTCGCGGGCTTCGTTGACCTGCCCGAGACGCAGGTGAATCGTCGCCCGCGCGTAGGGCGCGTCAGGACTTGAGGTATCGGCCTGCTCGGCGAGCTGCAGCGCACGGATGGCGTCGTCGGTACGGTTCTGGCCGGCGTAGAGCAGGCCGAGGTTGTACCAGGCGCGGGCGAAGCGCGGCTCGATGCGCACGGCATCGCCGAGCAGTTGCTCGGCTTTCGGCGTGTCGCCCATTTCCGCGTAGGCGAGCGCGGCGAGATAGGGGATCTCGGGGTTGTCGGGAGCCAGCTTGGCCGCCTTGTCCAGCCACTGGACCGAGTCCCTGGTCCGTCCGATGCCGCCGAGGAAGACCGCGAAGTCACGCCGTGGCGCGGGCGAGGTGCGGTCCCAGTCGCAGGCCTTGCGGAACCACTTCTCGGCTTCCTTCAGCTGGTTGCGGGAGATCGCGATCCGCGCCATGCGCATCGCGCCGCCCGGCTGGTCGGACTGGTGGCGCGCGATCTTCTCCAGCTCCTCGATCACCGGGTGGCTCGACGGCAGGCGCTCGAAAGCCGCCCAACCGGCCTCGGCGCGGACCGCCAGCAGCGGGTCCGAGAGCATCTTCTCGAGCAGGCCGCCATTGTCGCCGCGGCGGGCGATCAACAGCGCGGCGGCCGCGCGGGCGAGCGGGCCACCCTCCTGCGCGTAGCGATTGGTCACCCGCACCACGCGGCTATCGCTCGCCCACGGCTCCATCAACCGCAGCAAGGTCGCCCGCCAGGCATCGATCTCCTCGGTCTGGGCGACCTTCACGAGCTGGTCGAGGGCCCCGGTCTCCCCCTCCTGCGCCGCGTGCACCGCCCGGGTCCGGGCCCGCGAGACCGGGTTCATGTCCTCGCCGTAGTATTTGTGGGTCCACTCGATCTGCCACTCGAGCCCCTTGTCCTCGTGGCAGTCGTTGCAGGCGTTCGGCACGCCGGTTTCCTTCGTCAGCAGCGGATCGGGAATGGGAAAGCGGTGGTCGCTGCGCGGGTCGCGCGACATGTAGGGGCGCTTCGGCATGTGGCAGTCGACGCAGGTCGATCCCTCCTGACCGTAGGGATGGCCCTCGCCGGCGTGGGTCATCGGGTCGATCACCGAGGCGCCGTCCTTGCCGCCGGCGTGGCAGGTCAGGCACAGCGCGTTGCTGCGCACCGCCGGGTCGCCGCCGATCGGGGTCGCGGCGTGGGGGTCGTGGCAATCGTTGCAGCCGATCCCGGCGTGGCCCATGCGCGACATCATCAGCGAGTTGAACTTGTAGATCTCGTCGAGCTGCTGGCCGTCGGGAAACCACAGGCCCGGCTGGCTCGGCAGCGCCGTGCCGTAGTGGTCGTGGAAGGACCGACCGGTGGTGAACTCCTCGTTGAATTCCTCACGCCGCGCGTGGCAGGTCGCGCAGGAGTGCGTCCACTGCTCGGTGGTGAACTCCTGCTTCGGATCCACCAGGCACTCGCCCTCTTTCGCGCCGGGACGGCTCGGGCCGTGGCATTGCGCGCAGCCGACCCCCTGCTCGACCCAGCTCGTCTTGTAGCCGTCGGTCTCCTCGTCGTGGTTTTTCCGAAGGCCCGTGAAGTGGCAGTAGGCGCACTGCGAGTTCCAGTTCATCCCGCGCTGCGTCCAGTGCCCCCACTCGTCCGGCCGCCGGTTCTGGTCGTCGTAGATGCTGAACCACTCCTTCTTCTCCGGATCCCACGACATGTCGGGGATCTGGTAGCGACCGTCGCCCTTCGAAAGCAGGTACTGCACGAGCGGCGTGTAGCCGATCGCCATCGGAGGGTTCTCGTCGATCGGCTCGGCCCCGGTGTCGGCCTTGTCGTCCCAGTGGATGGCCGGCTCCTCCGCACCTCCACTGAAGGTCCAGTGCGCGTCGCCGACCGTCATTTCCTGTCCGGCGAAGGCTTCGGCATCCTCCGCGTTGCCGGTGTCGCGGTGGGCGAGCTGGTGGTGCGATCCCATCCACGACTCGTGCGCGTCCTGGTGGCAGGCGAGGCACTTCGCCGACTCCGCCAGGGTCGAGGGATCGGTGAGCGGCGGCGGCACGTGGACCGCCGCTTCGGCGGCCGGCGCCTCCCCGCCGTTGACCGTTTCCTTTTCGCCGCAGGCGGCGAGGAACAAGACGAGCGGGACCAATCCCGAAACGAGGCGCATGGCTTCAGTCTAGAAACTCACTCCCGCGAGGAAACCCGGAAAGCGGGAAATCGTTCACCCCTCCGGCACCACCTCGGCCTTCTCCGGTGCGGTCCAGATCCGGTGGCGCACCTCGCAACCCTTCGGCACGTAGACGACCACCGGCAGCTTGCTGTTGTAGCGGACCAGGTAGGGTTCGCCGCCGACCTGGACGAAGGTCGGCACCTCCTTGGCCCCGGGACGGGGCGCCATCAGGGTGCCCGCCATCGGCCCGAGTTTGGGCAGGAGGTAATAGGAGTAGCCCCAGCCTTCGACGGTGTGCTTTTCGACCGCGCCGCCGAAGAAGTGCCGGTTCACACCATCGGTCATCACCGTCTTGCCGACGATGATCTCGACCTTGGCATCCTGTTCCTCGCCCAGCGGTTCGAGCTTCAGCACGTGACGGGTCATCCCCTCCTCGGCCTCGGGAAAGGGCTTCAGCTCGTCGGCGAACACGGAAGCCGCCGCCAGAAGAACGCAAGGAAGGAGTCGGATCATGAGGGTCTCTACCATTCCTGCCCGATCGCGACGACTCGAATCCGAAGTCGGTCGAAAGCGACACCGGGGAAGGGTTTTGCGCTTGAGGACGAAGCGGCAACTTCCCTAGCCTTCAAGCTTCCCTTCCCCAATCATGAAAGCCTTCGTCCCCCTCCTCGCCCTCGCCTCCGGCGCCCTTCACGCCGACCTCTACGTCACGAATTTCCAGACGCTGAACGCCGCCGGGGCCACCGGTGTCTGGCGAAACTACGACACCTCGACCGACCTCGCGTTCCCCGTTTCCCTGAGCCAGACCGGCGGCACCGTGCAGCCGGCGGACGGGTCCAGCACCTCATCGATCCTCGAGTCGGAAACGGTGGTCAATCCCCAGGACAACCCGACATGGCAGGACGTTCCCGTGGTGATTCCCTTCACCCCGGGCATCAACTGCTTCGAGCCCAACTTCATCGGCGACTACATCAACATCGAAACCGCCCAGAACGCGACCACCACGGTGACCCTCGACTTCGGCGCCTCGATCACCGATCCCATCCTCTATCTCACCGACGTCGAGTATCGCACCACCCTGACCTTTCCGTCGCCCTTCACCGTACTCGCCGGCACCAGCAACCTGCAGGTCACGAGCACCACGCTGAGCTCCGACGGCACCACCGCCGCCGGCGATCCAGTCCCGCCGCTTCCCGCCGTGTTCGAGGAGGAGGCCGCCGGCTCGATCCAGTTCAGCGGCACCTTCGAGTCGCTCACCTTCACCGTGGCCGTCGCGGTCGGCAACGCCTCGGTCGCCACCGAGGACCGCACCGGCTACTGCGTCGCCACGACCACCGCACCGGCCGCCGTCTCGGGCGACGCGCCGGAACTCAGCATTTCCCGCAGCGGCGGCCTCATCACCCTGACCTGGCCGATCGGTGAGTTCGACGAGATCCAGTGGTCGGGCGCTGGAGCGGGCGTTTCCGGCTGGACCGCGATTCCCGGCCTCAATCCGTCCGCCACCAACACCTGGAGCGGCAACGTCTCGACGCTCGGCGACGATCGATTTTTCCGCGGCGTCTACACGCCGTAGCGGCCGATCGCACTGGCCGGGCCGACCCGGTCCCGCTACATCGGGCCCGTGGGCCTCGTCGGAAAGATCATCCTCTGCGCCACCTCGACCGTCGTCCTCGGGGGTCTCAGCGGGTTCATCACCGCCTCGTCCATCGAGGGCTGGTATGAAACGCTGACCCCGCCTCCCGGCACGCCGCCGAACGGCATCTTCGGGCCGGTCTGGACCCTCCTCTACCTGGCGATGGGAACCGCCGTCGCACTGGTCTGGCACCAGGCGTCGGCCGGCCCGGCGAAGCGGCACGCGCTGATCCTCTTCGCCGTCCAGTTCGCGCTCAACCTCGCCTGGACCCCGGTCTTCTTCGGGGCCCATCGCATCCCGCTGGCCCTCGCCGTCATCGTCACCCTGCTGGCGGCGATCGCGATGACGATCCGCCGCTTCCTCCCGCTCCACCGGGCCGCCGCCGCGCTGCTCGTGCCCTACCTGCTGTGGGTCGCCTACGCGACCTACCTCAATGCGGGCTTCCTCGTCCTCAATCGCTGAGGATTTCAGGGTAACAGGGACCGCTCCGGCGACGTTTCCTTGAGAACCATGAGATTTCTCCTGCTCCTCGTCCTCCTGCTCCCGGCCGCCTTCGCCAATCCACGTCCGAGCGTGCTGATGATCGCCGTCGACGACCTCAACCACTGGGTCGGCCACCTCGATCGCAATCCCCAGGCCCGCACGCCGAACATCGACCGCCTGGCGAAGATGGGGCTCAGCTTCACCAACGCCCACTGCGCCGTGCCCGCCTGCGAGCCGTCGCGCTGCGCCGCCCTCGGCGGCCGTCGGCCCTGGACCACCGGCTGCTACTACAATGGCGACAAGTGGAAGACCCACCAGCAGCCCGGCGAGGGTCTCAGCGCGCAGTTCATGAAGGCCGGCTACCGCGTCGCCGGTGCCGGAAAGATCTACCACGGCATGCAGTTTCACCCGGAGGAGTGGGACAGCTACCTGGACAAGAGCGTCGCCTCCCTCAACGGCAAGGGGGTCAAGAAATACGACGGCTACTTCAAGGAGAAGACCTTTCCCGACCTCAAGGATGACGACCTCCTCGACTGGCACTCGGTCGGCTACTGCGTCGAGCGCATGCTCGCCGACGACGACCGGCCCTTCTTCCTCGCCTGCGGACTGTACAAGCCCCACCTTCCCTTCGTCGCGCCGCGGAAATACTACGAGGACTTTCCCCGCCAGCAGATCAAGCTGCCGCCCCACCGCGACGACGACCTCGAGGACATCCCGGCGGCCGGCGTAAAGATGGCCAAGCCCGGGGGCGACCACGCGAAGTTCCTCAAATCCGGCCGCTGGGAGGCCGCCATCCAGTCCTACCTGGCCACCGTCGCCTACACCGACATGAACGTCGGCCGCCTGCTCGACGCGCTGGCGAAAAGCCCGCGCCGCGAGAACACCATCGTCGTCCTCTGGTCCGACCACGGCTGGTCCTTCGGCGAGAAGAAGCACTGGCGGAAGTTCGCCCTGTGGGAGGAAACCACCCGCATGCCCTACCTCTGGGTCGTCCCGGGCGTGACCCGACCCGGCACCCGCTCCGACGCCCCGGTCGATCTGATGAGCCTCTACCCGACCCTCTGCCGCCAGGCCGGGATCGAGGTTCCGGAGCATGTCGATGGTCACGACCTCACCCCGCTGCTGGAGAAGCCGGACGCCGGCTGGGATCATGTCGCGATCACCACCCATGGCCGCGGCAACCACGCCGTGCGCAGCGCCACCCACCGCTACATCCGCTACGCCGACGGCTCGGAGGAACTCTACGACCACCGGGAGGATCCCTACGAATGGAACAACCTCGCCAGGGATCCGGCCAACGGGAAGCTCATCGCCCAACTCGCCGCCCACCTGCCGAAGACGGAGGCGACGAGGAAGAAATGAGCTCGTGGCTCCCTTGGCTCGCCGCAGCCTGGGCGAAGGAGGCCGCCACGCCCGCTGGTTCCTTCGCCGGAAGCTTGTCGCATGGGTGAAAGAGGCGGCACCTCCAAGTGGCGGGCAACTGGATGTGGCCGGGCCTTCCAGGCCCGTCGCCAGCTTCGCCATCAGGATGGGCGACGGGGCTGGAAGCCCCGGCCACGTCTCCCGGCACCCACCGTTTCCATCACATCCGGTGAAATACCCCCCCTTCCGGGGCGAGTAGTCCGCCATGCATGTGTGAAGCGATGAAACGTCCCGAGTCCCTCCACCGGGAACCACCGTGCGCGACCGGAGCCACGCGGTCCGGTCTTCCCGCCGCCATGCTGCCGCTTCTCCTGCTGCTCGTGCTCGCCGGCGCGGCGATGGCCGCCGAGCCCCTCACCGCCCTGCGCGGCTGCACGCTCGTCCCGACCGAATGGGCCGATGGCGACAGCTTCCGCATCCGCACCGCCGAGGGCACCGAGCACACCGTGCGGCTCTACGGCGCCGACTGCCTCGAGGCGGACGTCCACGACACCACCGACGCCCGCCGCCTGCGCGCCCAGCGACGCTACTTCGGCATCTCGCAGCACGGCGGCTCTCCCGATGCCTCCATCGAGGCCGCCAAGCGCTTTGGCAAGCTCGCCGGCGAACGTCGGGCCGCCCTGCTCGCGGATCGCTTCACCGTCCACACCGCCTTCGCCGACGGCCGCGGCGACGGAAAGTTCAAGCGCATCTACGGCTTCGTCCGTACTTCCGACGGCGAGGATCTCGCCGCCGTGCTGGTCCGCGAGGGCCTCGCCCGGGCCTACGGCGTCTATCGGGAAACACCGGAGGGCCTGCACGCCGACGACTACCGCGGGGAACTCGCCGACCTCGAACTGCTCGCCGCCCGCAAGGGCCGCGGCGTCTGGGAGATCACCGACTGGGACGCCCTGCCCGGGGAACGTCGCGCCGAGCGGGAGGAGGAGGCCGAACTCGAAGCGGCCATCGATGGCGGACCCGAACTCGAGAAGGCCTCCATCGACCCCAACACCGCCGCCCGCGACGAGTTGATGCACCTGCCGGGCATCGGAGAGAAGACCGCCAACGCGATCATCGAGCACCGGCCCTACGCCTCGATCGACGAACTCGACCGCGTCCCCGGCATCGGCCCGAAGACCCTCGAGCGCATCGGACCTTTCCTCACGCTCGACGAATGAGGCATCCGGCGTTCCTCCGACGCCGGGAAACTCTTCTGCCAATCCTTCCCGTGGCCTCCGGTTGAGGGTGTCGGTCGGTCCGATCCAGGACCCGATCGCCAACCTCGAAACCGGACATGAAACCAATCCTTCCTCTCGCCCTCAGCCTCGCGGGCCTCGCCGCGACCAGCCTCGCGGTGACGCTCAACGAGACGATCACCACGCCCGACGACGACTACGACATCAAATACTACAACCGGGACTCGTCGAAGACGGACGATTTCACCTCCGACACGAACGCCCAGCGGATCGCCGACCACTTCGATCCGGATACCGGGGACGGTGTCCACAGCCGCCACCAGGACCTGAGTTTCCGCGAGGCGTCGAACTCGCGGCGCGACGTGAAGATCCAGGACCACGACGGCAACCCGAGCGCCAACTACACGCGCATCCGCCTGCCCGTGCAGGTGATGAACGACGTCGGACACGGCTCGAACCAGTGCCGCGGCATCTGCACCCACGAGGGACACCACATTCACCAGTATGAGTATGTCGGCCCCGACTCGAGCTACGCGAAGTCGAGCTTCGGCGCGCTCGGTTTCGAGGGACCCGCCACGGCGATGATGGACTGCGTGTTCACCGGACTCGACGACGCCTTCAGCAGCAGCTCGAGCGACCTCGGGTGGACCCACATGGCGTGGCTCAACACCTACCTCGATACCGCCGACACCAGCGGCGACAACCACGACGACTACTTCTGGGGGAACAATGGCTACGAGTCGGCGCTCTTCTGGCGCTACCTGATGGAGCAATTCGGCAGCGAGCGCACCGAGCCTTCGGTCGGTGTTGATTTCCTGCGTCGCTTCTACCGGTTGGCCGACGACAACCGCGAGGGCATCTCCACCACGATGCGGGACGTGCTCGACGAGAAGGACCGCCACACGACCACCGCCAGCGATCCCGGCGTGTCGCTCGAGGAGGCGTTCCAGGATTTCTCCATCGCGAACTGGACCCGCCGCTACCACAGCCCGCGATCCTGGGCCTCGACCTTCACGATCGATGTCGATGATCCCGACCGCTTCACCTATCTCGACGAGGATCCGTCCACGGTCACCAACGCGCTCTTCCAG
Source organism: Verrucomicrobiia bacterium (assembly GCA_030431475.1). Taxonomy (GTDB): domain Bacteria; phylum Verrucomicrobiota; class Verrucomicrobiia; order Verrucomicrobiales; family Akkermansiaceae; genus Haloferula. Next base: position 25,000 of record JAUIJD010000041.1, read on the forward strand.
GCATTCACCGACTCGTCCGGAAGCTGGACATCGGTCGGCGGCATGAGTGACGAACGCCCCGCGGCGGTGAACACGCACTCGCTGACCCCCGGCAACAACACCGGACTGCAAACCGTGAACCTCGACAAGTGGGCCTCGCGCTACCTGAGTTGCTCCTTCGGCGGCGGCGGCGCGGGCTACGGCATCGGCTTCTGGGCCGAGGCCGAGGACGGCGGCACCTGCTGGTATTCGCTCATCGGCCGCCGTGCGAGCGGCTCGATCGACCTGATCGAGAAAGGCTCCACCAACCCCGACTCCGGCAACTCGTTCCGCTTCGCCACGATGCAGGACGCCTCCGATCCCTACGTCGAGTTCGTCGCCGTGGTGAACGGTGAGAGCGGACCGTCGGAAAGCGGCTTCACCTACCTCACGGTCGATTCCGAATACTACTTCTCCTACTTCGCACCGAACATCGACATCCTCGAACCGACCAGCGACTACAAGGCCTACGTCGGCGACGGCGCCGAGCCGGAACGCTTCATCGTGAAGGTCGCCGTGACCTCCCCCGACTACCTCGGCAGCGCCTCGGTCACCGGGCTGACCGCCGACCACTTCGACGTCTGGGTCGGCAGCTCGGCCACCATCAGCAACTCGGCGGAGGTGATCAACGCCGCCTACGTGCTCGGCGAGTACTGGCTGACCTGCCAGGCGCCGGTGAGATCGCCGTCACCCTCCGCCGCGCAGGGCCTGATCGTGCACCTCGGCAGCGCATCGGACGTCGAGGAAGGCGCCGTCGTCTATGCCGACCTCGAGGTCGATCAGATGCTCGTGATCGATCGCTCGGGCAGCATGAGCAAGCTCGCCGGCGGCGTGGAGCGCATCGAGGCCGCGCGCTCGGCCGCCCAGCTTTTCATCGACGCCTCGGGCAGCGACGACCAGATCGGCGTGGTCCGCTTCAACGGCGACAACATCGAACCGGACGCCACCTCCTACGGCGACGGCGAGGTGATCTACCCGCTCCAGCAGATGAACTCCCAGTTCGAGCGCGACCTGGTGAACCTGCTCATCGACGGCTCGAATCCCGGCGGCGACAAGCTCGCCCCCACCGGCCTCACCTCGATCGGCGACGGCCTCTACTGGGGCGCCAAGGAGATCATCGACAACGGCAAGACCGAGTCCGAGAAGTGGATCATCCTGCTTTCCGACGGACACCAGAACGAGGACAGCGTGTACGCCGACCACAAGTCGCTGCTCGAGGCCGCCGGCATCCACGTCGAGACCATCGCGCTGGGCGACGGCGTCGACAAGAACCTGCTCCAGCAGATCTCCCGCGACACTTCCGGCCGCTACTACGAGGTCGCCGAACCGGCATCCGGCAGCGCCTCGGCGCGGGCGATGACCGGCGGCAATCCGCTCTTCATGATGATGAGCTCCGCCACCTCGTCCCTCGGCTCGACCGCCTCGGGCGGCGCGGGCGGCATCCTGCTCGAGCTCGCCGACCGCTACCTGCTCGCCAGCGAGCGCATCCACCGCCGCGAACGACTCCACGAGCGCTGGGGATCGCTCGCCGCCTCCGACAGCGAAAGCATCAGCCTTTCCATCAACGAGGGAGGCCTCGAGGACTGCGTCGTCACCCTCATCGCCGATGATTCCGGTGCCAGCCCCACCCTCGACATCACCCGCCCCGACGGCTCCGCGGTCGCCGCGCCCGATCCCGGCTACACGGCCTCGTCGCCCGACGGATCCGGCCACTGGTGGGATCCGGGCTACCACGTCAGCTACCGCGTCGGCAACATGGAGGACGGCGACTGGACCTTCGACCTCGGCAACACCGGCGCGTCGTCCTTCGACTACCTCTTCGTCATCTCCGGCAGGAACCGCGAGGGCGTGCAGAGCTTCCTCTACTTCACCCAGTTCCACGGCGACACCGGCGCCTACGCCTCCAACGGCCTCTACCTGCTCGGCGTGCCCCAGCCGCTCACCGTCGTGCTCACCGACGGCAACGGCCCGGTCGTCGGTGCCGATGTGACCGCCACGGTCACCCACCCCGACCGTCCCGACACCATCCTGCGCCTCCGCGACGACGGCGGCACCCACGACGGCGCCGCGAACGACGGCGTTTACAGCGCGGTCTTCGCCGCCACCACCGAGGGTTCGTCCTCCGGCGGCAGCTATCCCGAGGGAAATGAAGGACCGATCACCGGCAGCTACGAGGTCACCGTCACCTCCGGCGGCACCGACAACCTCGGGCGCGACTTCCAACGCGTCGATCGCGGTTCCTTCCACCTCTACACCGGCCAGGAAATCGGCGGCGACTCGGACTTCGACGGCATGCCCGACACCTACGAGAATCTCCACGACGGGCTGAACATGTTCGCCAACGACGCCGGCGGTGACTGCGACGGCGACGGCCTGACCAACATCGACGAATACCAGCGCGGGACCAACCCGTGCGACCTCGACACCGACGGCGGCGGCGAGACCGACAAGTCCGAGGTCGATGCCGGCGCCAACCCGCTCGACCACACCGACGACGTTTTCCGCGCGCCGCTCGTGGCCCGCTGCCTGAGCTACTCGAACCTCGACCACACCTGGCCCGAGGATCCGTCCGACCCGTGGTATCCGGAGTCCGGCGAGAACATCGTCCTGTTCTCCCTCGAGCGGGGCTACGAGTCGTATGAAATCTTCCGCGCCACCGCGCCGACCGGTCCCTTCACGATGATCGGCACCGGCACCGCGGCCGCCGACGAGGGGGTCTATTACGACGGCGGCCTGACCAACGGCACGACCTACTACTACCATGTCGTCCCGATCGGAGCCGGAGGCCGTCGCGGCGTGCCGACCCACATCTTCGAGGGCACGCCGAGCGCCGACCCGACACCGCCGGAGGGCTGGGTCGCGATCAACCGCGGAGCGGACCACACCACCAGCAACAACGTGTCGCTGACATTCACCTTCGACGCCAGCGTCACCGAGATCCGCTTCGGCAACATCCGCGACCTCTCGTCGCAGCCGTGGGTTCCGGCGGCTCCGCTGATCAGCGGCCACCTCATGATTCCGACGCCTCCGGGCGAGCAGGGCTTCGTCTTCGCCGAACTCCGCGACGCGGCAGGAAACGTCAGCCCGGTCTCCGACAGCATCGGCTTCCTCGATCCCGCCACGGCGGCGATCGTCAACGGCCAGGTCATCGCTCCGCTCGACACCCACAACGGCAACGTCCGCATCGAGTTCGAGGATCCGGCGGGCGACCTGCTCATCGCCGTCAGCCAGCCGTCCGGCCACTTCGCCCTGCCGCTGCCGCCGGAGCCCTACCTCGTACGCATCGAGCACCGCGGCTACCAGCCGCTGGTCATTCCCCCGGCCGTGTTCGCCCCGGGAAGCGTCACGCCGCTCGGCACGCTTGCGCTGACCCCGCTCGACAGCGACGGCGACGCGCTCAGCGACGTCGAGGAGCTCCGCGACCATGAAACCGACCGCTACGCCGGCGACACCGACGGCGACGGCCAGAGCGACGGCGACGAGGTGCTGGTCCTGATGACCGACCCGAACGACCCCGACTCGCTGCTGCGGATCGGCTCGCTCGACTCGATCGACCCCGCGACCGGCGAGATGACGATCACCTTCGAGAGCGTCGCGGGCGTGACCTACCGCTTCGAGGTGTCCGACGACCTCGAGACCTGGAATATCGCGCAGGACGGCGGCGCCGACCAGACGGAGACGGCCACCGGTTCCAGTACGACGGTCACCGTACAAGGAACCGCCGGAGACCGTCAGTTCATTCGGGTGATCGCCCCCTGATCCCGGCCATCCGCGACGGGGCCCGCCTCTCCCGAGGGGAGGGGCGGGCTCTCTATCGGGGAGATTTTCTGATGCGGCCTCAGCCGGCCAGCATCACCGGCCCGGACGAGTCGCGGATCGAGGTGTGGATGGCTTCGAGGTCCTCCCCGTGGGCGAGCGCCTGACGAGGAGTCCAGGCCCCGTCGGAACGGTAGGCCATCCAGTCGAGGAAGGTGCGGATCACCTCCGAGACGAGTTGGCCCCCGCCACAACGCCCCGGATCGACGATCGCGCTGAGCTCGCCTTCACGGCAGGAATCACAGCGTGAAAGCATGACCCGGCACACGTTGGGCAGGCCGTGGGTGGCGTCCATCGCCGCCTGACCACCGAGCACCAGTCCTCCCAGCGAGGCCAGCCCGCGGAGCACGACCTCGATGTCGTTCCAGTGGTCGAAGCGGGAGTCGGCGACATCGGCCCGCTCGATGACGAAGCGGCGGACCCCGGGTTGACCGGAGAGGTGGCGGACATCGTCGAAGCCAAGCCAGCCGAAGCGGCAGCCCCGGAGTTCACGCACGCGGTTGAGCGTGTCGCAGGTTTCCCGCTCGAGGCGGGCGAGATCGCAGCCGCAGGTGGCACCCACGGCGAGCGAGTAGGGGGGAGAAGGCGCTTCCAACCAGTTGGAGAGGCGCCCGACCGCGGACGGGGAACGGTCTTTGTGCCTTTTCATGGGATCGCAAATATCACCGACACCGATGCCAAAGTCCATGCGGATCCTCCGAAGGTTTCCGCATGGATTTCCCATCCACCCGGAATCGCCGGGGATCCTCGGAACATCAAAAGCCATTCGCGTGAATTCGCGTCCATTCGCGGTTCACCTTTTCAAATACGGATGCCCTCATCCGTCACCCCTGCGGGATTGACCTGACACGGCCGACTTTCCGAGCATCCCGAAATGGAAAACCATCCCAAGGGCGTCTCGATCTCCCTCACCGTCCGCGACGGCGCCGCCGCGCTCGATTTCTACGCCCGGGCCTTCGGCGCCGGGGAGGTATGCCGGATGGCCGGCCCCTCGGGCGGCGTGGCCCACGCCGAAATGACGATCGGGCCCACCACGGTGTACCTTTCCGAAGAAGCCCCGGAATTCCACGCGGTCGCCTTGCCGCCGGACCGCCTGTCGTCGGCCAGCTTCACGATTCTCGTCGACGATTGCGACGCCGCCCACGCCCGCGCCGTCGAGGCCGGGGCGAAGTCGCTGGTCGAGCCGATCGATGAGTTCTGGGGCATGCGCCACGCCCTCGTCGCCGATCCCTTCGGCTTCCGCTGGTATCTCGGACAGGTGATTGAGCAGCTGAGCCACGAGGAAGTTGCCGCCCGCGCCGCGAAGCTCATGAAGTGACCGAGACGACGCAAACGGAAGCTGGCGGAAAGGCGTGGATGGTGCTTGGGTAGCAAAATACCCCCGAGTATCATGAGATTCCTTCCCCTCGTCCTGCTCCCCTCCCTCGCCTCCGCCGCCATCCTTCACGTCGATTCCACCGCCGGACCGGGGGGCGACGGCTCGTCGCCGGCCCAGGCCTTCGAAGACCTCCAGGACGCCCTCGCCGCAGCCCAGCCGAAGGATGTGATCCATGTCGCCGGAGGCGTCTACCTGCCCAGCCAGTCCGCCGATCCGACCGAGAGCTTCATCATCCCGAATTTCGTCACCGTGATCGGCGGCTTCAAGCCGGGACTCACCGACGGTTCCCCGAGTCCCGACGACTACCCGACCATCCTCAGCGGCGACCTCGGCAAGGACGACACCGATCCGAACAGCAATTACATCATCGCCTCGTCCGACGACCAGGTCGGCGTCAACAGCCACCACGTGGTGACGGTCTCCGGCGCAGCCGACGTGGTCGTACTGCAGGGCCTGGTGATCACCGCCGGCAACGCCGTCCCCGCCCCGACCAACCACGCCGGCGGACTGCTCGCCACCAGCAGCAATCTGGAGATCGACAACTGCTGGTTCCGCGGCAACCAGGGAGGCGGCCGCGGCGGCGCACTTCATCTCAACGATTGCAACGCCGAAGTCGTGAACTGCGACTTTGCCGGCAACTTCTCGGCGGCACGGGGCGGGGCGATCGGCACGGTCAGCGGCACCGACGCCGACTTCATCAACTGCCTGGTCCGCGGCAACAAGTCGGTCCGTGGCGGCGGGTTCAATTTCAACGACTCCACCGGCCTGCTTCTCAACTGCACGGTTTCCGGAAACAACGGCACGACCAATGGCGGCGGCATCCAGGCGGCAAACTCCAGTACCGTCACCGTGACCGACTCCATCATCTGGTGGAATCTCGGGCCCTCCGGATCCCGGGCCAACCTCGGCTCTTCCATCAACGAGATCAGCGGCGCCGTGGTGACCTCCTCCGCGAGCTCGATCATCGAGAACGAGAGCGGCTCCGACCCCGACTTCGAGAGCGAGTTCAATCCGGCCAACGCGCCCGACACCGCCGGCAACCATCGGCTTTCCCGAGGCTCGCCGGCGATCAACGCCGGCACCTCCTCCGCCAACAACACCTCCGTCGACTACGCCGGCAATCCGAGGGTCTCCGGCATCGCAATCGACCTCGGGGCCTTCGAGACCGTGCCCTTCGACTTCCACGTCGATGACACCGCCGGTGGCGCCAACAACGGGACCTCCTGGGCCAACGCCTACACCACCCTGCAGCCCGCCCTCGCCGCAGCGCTCGCCGGCGACCGCATCCTGATCGCCGAGGGGGTTTACACGCCGACCACCGCCACGGACTCCTTCGAAGTGCCCGCCGACATCGAGATCCTCGGCGGCTACCCGAACGGCGGCGGCACCCGCGACCCCGACGCCCATCGCAGCATCCTGAGCGGCGACGTCACCGGCAACGACAACAACCTCGACGGCAATTTCATCGCCGAGGGCTGGAGCGAGCTCGTGGATCCGAACTGCCACACCGTCGTCCGGGCAAAGCCCGGCCACGACCTCACCCCCACCAATGTCTTCGACGGCCTGGTGATCACCGCCGGAAAAGCGGACGGATTGCCGGGAGAGGAAGACCCGACGACCCGGGGAGGCGGGGTCCATCTCGACCTCGACGGTCAGCCGACGTTCCGGAACTGCCTTTTCTCGGGAAACCGCGGGGCTGACGACGGGGGTGCGGTCTTCATCAATCTCCCCAGCGCCGGGGCTCTCCCGGACCAAGGCCCCTTCTTCGAGAGCTGCACTTTCGCGGGCAACCGCTGCACCGACTGGGGTGGGGCGGTCGCCCTGTTCGGCGGCGACGCCTTGTTCGAGGACTGCGAATTCACCGGCAACGACTCCCGCAATGGATCCGCCGTCGCCCACCGGGCACTCGGCGGAGAGGTTCTCTTCCGGCGCTGCAGCTTCCGAGGCAACGACAACATCTCGGGTGGAAGCGGCGGGACGATCTTCACCGAACAGAATACGCTGACCGATCTGGACAACTGCCTCATCTCCGGCAACGACGGCGACGGCATCGTGCTGCTCGGGGCGATGAACCTGCGAGGGCTCACCATTTCCGGCAACGACGGGGATCCCGTTGCCGTGGTCAACCTCGGGAGTCTCGTCACCTGGAATTCCGTCTTCTGGAACAACACCGGGGTCTTTTCCGACACCATCGGCGGCCAGCTCCCGACTTTCCATCACTCCCTCGTGGAAGGCTACTCCAACTCCGCTTCCGGTTTTGCCAACAACGGCAACCTCGACGGCACCAACGCGGCGAACGATCCGGACTTCATCTCAGCTTCCGGAGGCGGGTCCGCCCCGACCACCTCCGGCAACTACCGGCTGAACTTCGACTCGCCGGTGATGTCGGTCGGCGACGATGCGGAGATCGGCTCCGGCCCCGACCTCGACGGCAATCTCCGGATCTCCGGTCACACCGTCGATCTCGGCTGCTACGAATACCAGCTCCCCGATGCCGACAACGACGGCATTTCCGACGCCTTCGAACTGGCTCACACCTCTCCGGCATCCACGACCTCGCTGAATCCCAACTCGAACCTCGACGACGATCCGTTCACCGCGCTTCAGGAGTTCGCCTTCGATCTCGACCCGAACGTCGCCGAAGGCACTGCAGCCGCCTACCGCATCGCCCCCCTCCCGCCGAGCAACCCCGCCAACCCGTTCCGGATGGCGTTGATCTGGACGCCGAATCCGGATGCCAGGCATCACCTTCTCATCACGGGCGAGCACTCCAACGACCTCGGTATCACCGATCCCTGGTTCGAAACGGCGAGCGGCGCCGCGACGGCCAACTTCGGCGGCTTGCCGGGCGAGATGATGATCCAGGTTCAGACCTTCCTGCCGCAGTCGCCCACCCAGTATCTCCGCCTCCGGATCGAGAAATAGCGGCGACCCGATTCCACCGCAGCGCGCCGGCGTGCGAACGGCGGATTTCCATCGCGGTCAGCGCCCGAGATCCTCGCGTGCCTGCCGCAGGTTCGCCGCCGCCGTCGGGTGATCCGGCCGCAGGCGCAGGGCCTCGAGGAAATGTCCCTCGGCGGCCGCCGGGTCCTCCAGCATGCCGAGCACGACCCCGAGGTCGTTGTGGGCGTCGGCGGAACCGGGCTGCAGCGCCAGGCAGCGCTCAAGCGCCCGGCGGGCACCATCGAGTTGTCCTTTCTCCCGAAGCGCCGCGGCCAGCCGGAACAGGATGCCCGGATCCCCCGCATCCAGCGCGACCTCCAGCGCCTCGTCGAGCCGCCCCTCCTCCTCAAGCAGCGCGGCGAGGTTGATCACCGCCTGCGGTGCGCCGAGCCGGTCCGCGCGTCGGTAGGCTTCGACGGCTTGCTCGGCACGGCCGAGCTTGGCCAGCGCGAAGCCCCGGTTCAGCCACGCGTTCGCATGGTCCGGCGAGAGATCGAGCAGCGCGTCGAGTTCCTCCAGGGCCGGCTCCCAGTGCCCCAGCGAAATCTCCAGCCCGGCGAGGTCGTAGCGCGGCATCACGAAATCCGGCGAAGCCTCGATGGCCCGGCGGAAGGCGTCGCGCGCGGCCTCGGGCCGGCCGAGCCCGGCACGCACCTTGCCGAGGTTGTGCCACGCGATGGCATGGTTCGCATCCTGCGCCACCACCTGCTCGAGCAGGGCCGCCGCCTCGCCCGGCCGTCCGGCCCGGGCGGCGAGGATGCCGAGGTTGTTGCGCGCCTGGGCGTAGGACGGACGGGCCGCGAGCGCGGCGAGGTAGTGGCGCCGCGCCTCCTCCGGCCGCCCCTTCGCCTCGAGCGCCAGCCCGAGGTTGTTGTGGGCGAGATGGTTCGTTTCGGAAACCCCGATCGCGTGCCGGAACAGGGACTCGCTGTCGCGCCAGACCCCCACCTGCTCGCGGCCGAGACCGGTCAGCACCACCAGCGCGGCGCCGACGGCACCGGCGAGGTATGGCTTCGCCTCCGGCCAGCGCTTCATCGCCGCCCCGAGCCCCGCGAAGAGCGCGAGATACAAACCGATGAAGGAGAGGTAGGCGTAGCGGTTCGCCATGGCCGAGCCTCCGGCCTGCACCAGCCCGATCATCGGCACCAGGGTCCCGAGAAACCACAGCCAGCCGATCCCCACCGCCGGCACCGCGCGCCGCAACCGCCACGCGCCCCAGGAGATCACGCCCAGCAGGGCCAGCGCCGCGATCCACGACAGCGCCGGCACCGCGTCGGGATACGGGTAGTGCGCCATCAGGTCGTCGGGCAGAAACACCCGGCGGACGTAGGTGGCGTAGGAGACCGCCGCATTCGCCAACCTCATCGGCAGCGGAAAATCCTCGCCCGAGGCAATCGCGCCCATCGTGTTCTGGCACAGCACCGTCAGCCAGCTCGCCAACGCCGACATCCCCAGCAGCGGCAGCTTCTCGCCGACGACTCCCCACGAGATCCGCCGGCGGTAGGGCCAGGCGTCGAGCAGCAGCATCGCGCACGGCAGGGTGACCGCCAGCGGCTTGGCCATGACCGCCAGCGCGTGGCACCCGAACATCGCCACCCAGCTCCCCCATCCTCCCCCGCGGGCCCGGCGCTCGTGGGCGATCAAGGCGAGCAGGCAGAAGCCCATCGACAGCACGTCCTTGCGCTCGGTGACCCAGGCGACCGACTCGACGTGGATCGGATGCACCGCGAACACCGACGCCACCCCGAGCGCCAGCCAGCGCGACTCCGTCGCCCGGGAAAGCCAGACGACGATCAGCGCCGAATTCAGGGCGTGAAGCAAAAGGTTCAGGACATGGTGAGGCCCGGCCTCGGGGCCGAAAACGCTGACCATCGCCTGGTGCGACAGCCAGGTGAGCGGGATCCACATGCTCGGGCCGTGGATTCCGAAGGCCCAGCGGGCGTTCTCCGGCGTCAATCCGCCGAGGACCTGCGGGTTCTCGTAGAAATAACTACTATCGTCGTAGTTGACGAAGCCGAAGCCGGACGCCGGCGCATACACCGCCAGCGCCAGCAGCGCCGGCACCACCCCCCACAGCCATGACTTCTTCAGCTCCATCGGAATCTCGCGGTGGCGGCCAGCACCTTCATGCCGACCCGGAACACGGACACCTTCGACTCGCCCTCCGCGCGCGCCCGGGTCGAGACCGGGACCTCGGTGACCCGCAACCCGCCGCGCAGCGCCCGCGCCGGGATCTCGACCTCGTACTCGAAGGTGTCGCTGCGCGGCTCGACCACCGCGACCGCGTCGCGCGACCACGCCTTGATCCCCGCCAGCACGTCGGTCATCCGCGCGCCGAAGAGCAGGCTGGCCCAGCCACTGACGACCCGGTTGCCGAGGTCCCGCGACCACGCGGCTTCCTCGTCACGGCCGCTGCCGGCCGTGAAACGCGAGCCGAGCACGACGTCCGCCGCCCCCGCCTCGATCGGCTCGACCAGCGCCGCCAGGTCCTTCGCCAGGAACTGCCCGTCGGCATCGAACTGCGCCTGCACCCGCCCCCGTGCCTCGCGCATCCCGGTGCGGATCGCGTGGCCCTTGCCACGGTCGTCGGCGTGGGCGAGGTGACGCACGCCCGGCATGCGCTCCGCGAACGCCCGGACGATCGCGCCGGTCCCGTCGCTGCCGCCGTCGACCACCAGCACCTCGGTCCCCGCCGGCAGGTGGACCCGCAGGTCCTCGAGGGTTGCCGCGATCGAGTCCTCCTCGTTGAAGGCGGCGACGATAATGCTCAGCGGCGGCTCGTCCATGGTCGGCCCGCAGGCTGCGCGATCCCCCGCCGCGGGTAAAGCCAAGGCGCGCTTTTGCCTCGCCAGCCCCACGCCCGCCCCGGAGGATCCACCCCCGTGCGCGGCTACTGGTCCGGAAAACAAGTCGTCGTCCCGGGAGGCGCCGGCTTCATCGGCTCGTCGGTGGTCGACGCCCTCGTCGCCGCCGGCGCCCGGGTGCGGGTGATCGACGATCTCTCATCAGGCCGCTGGGAGCGGCTCGAACCCCACGGCGACCGCATCGAACGGGTCGAGGCCGACCTCACCCGCACCCCGCTGGACGCCCTTTTCCGCGACGCCGACGCCGTGCTCAATCTCGCCGGCCGGGCGCCGGGCCTGATGCTCGACGACGACCGTCACCAACGCCTCCACCGCGAGAACCTCGAGCTGGCCGATGCGATCCTCGCCGCCACGATCCGGACTCAGGCGCCCCGCCTGCTGGTCGTCAGCTCCTCCTGCGTCTATCCCGACGACGCCCCGGTGCCGACGCCCGAGCTGCCGCTCGACGGCACCGAACCCGAGGCGGCCAACCGCGGCTACGGCCTGGCCAAACGGGAAATCGAGGCCCGCGCCACCGCCGCCCACGGCGAGCACACCGCGATCACCATCGCGCGTCCCTTCAACGCCTGCGGCCCGCGCGACCAGGCCCGCGGCCCCGGCGCCCACGTCATTCCCTCGCTGCTCGGCCGCCTGCTCGACCCGGCGCGGGAGGAGATCGTCGTGTGGGGCTCGGGAGACCAGACGCGAAGTTTCATCGACACCCGCGACCTCGCCACGGCTCTGCTGCTGCTCGTCGAGCACCACCCCGTCCCCGAGCCGGTGAACGTGGGCAGCGCCGAGGAGATCACGATGCGGGGGCTGGTCACCGCCCTGGGGCGGCTGGGGGGCATCGACAAGCCGGTCCGCTTCGATACGAGCAAGCCGGAAGGCGCGGCGCGAAAGGGCTGCGACGCCGGGCGTCTGCGGGCCCTGACCGGATTCCGCCCCGCCTATCGGCTCGCCGATTCCCTGGCCGAGATCGTCGCCGCGGCCGTGGGTGGAAACGGCGAGCTTGCCGCGGATCGTCGCGATCGGTAGGTTGGTCGAAATTTTTCTTCTCTCCCTACTCTCCCAACTCCCGATGTTCCCGACCTTTTCCCTGCGGCCCGGCCTGTTGGCCTTCGTCGCTGCGGCCTTCGCTTCCATCGCCTCCGGACAGATCAACCTGGCCGGCTACTCGGGCGACGCCCCCACCGAGGGTGGCAACACCATCACCCTTTTCGGCGGCACCTTCCAGGCGCCACTGGATGTGTTTCTCGGCTCCAACTCTGTGCCTGTCACCGAGATCAAGCCGGACAAGATCGAGTTCACCCTGCCGCCGGGCACGGGCACCGGCCTGCCGCTCTATGTCTTGGACGGTAGCGGCCCCTCGAACATCCTTCCCTTTTCCTACGACTTGCCTCGGGTGTCGTCGATCACGCCCGACCGCGCCGTCGGCAACGCCACGCCGCAGGTCACCTTCACCGGACAGAACTTCGGCAACAACCCGGCGGCTGTCAGTGTCACCTTCGACTCGGTCGCCGCCCCGGTCATCAGCGTCACGCACAACCAGCTCGTCGTGCAGAAGCCGGTGACCACGGGCCCCGACAACCCGCTGACGGTCACCGTTGACGGCCAAGCGGCGCTCTTCAGTGCCTACCCGTGGATCAACGTCACCAGCCCGCCCGGCTACTACATCGACTTGACGACCAGCGCGGTCCTGCCCGCGCCCGCCGGCACCTATGCTCCGGGCGCCGACATGACCTCGGCGGTCCCGTGCCCGCCCGGCACCTACACCCCGGTCGACGGCATGAGCGCCGCCATTCCCGCCAGCCCCGGCTACGTGGTCTCGCTGTCCGGGCAGTCGAGCCAGAATCCCGCCCCGGCCGGCCGCTACGCCCCCATCCCCGGCCTGTCGGCCGCCCTGAACGCCCGCGCCGGTCACTACGCGCCGGTGGCGGGCCTGTCGACCGACCTCGAGACCCCGGTCGGCCACATCAACCCGGCAACCGGCTCGATCGCTCCGATTCCGGCCAGTCAGGGTTTCTTCGTCGCACAACCCGGCCAAACCAGCGCGGACCCGGCTCCTGCGGGCAGCTACGCCCCCTTCGAGGGCATGTCCGCCGCCATCCCGACTCCGCCCGGTCACTTCACCGAGACCCCGGGCAACATCGCCCCCGTCCCTGCCCCTGCCGGGAAGTTCGCGCCGAGTGCCGGCCTCAGCACCTGCCTCGACGCCCCGCGCGGCCGGTACACCCCCATCCCCGGCATGCTCAGTGCCATCGATGCGAGCCCGGGATACTTCGTCGCAGATCCCGGCCAGACCCGGCAGACCCCCGCCCCCGCGGGCCGCTACACCGACACCCCGGGCCTCTCCACCTCCTACCCGGTCCCGGCCGGCACCTACGGACCGGTGGCCGGGCTTTCCAGCGGCATCCCGACCCCGGCCGGATACTTCACCGACGCCTCGGGCCGTATCGCCCCATCGCCCGCCCCGGCCGGAAAGTTCGCCCCGAGCGCCGGCCTCACAACCTGCCTCGACGCCCCGCGCGGCCGATACACCCCGGTCCCCGGCATGCCCAGCGCCATCGATGCGAGCCCGGGATACTTCGTCGCGGATCCCGGCCAGACCCGGCAGACCCCGGCCCCCGCGGGCCGCTACACCGACACCCCGGGCCTCTCCACCTCCTACCCCGTCCCGGCCGGCACCTACGGACCCATCGCCGGGCTTTCCAGCGGCATCCCGACCCCGACCGGACACTTCACCGACG